>JAOAHZ010000011.1 GCA_026414975.1 Bacteroidia bacterium | reverse complement strand
TTTCATGCTTATATGCGGCCTAATTTCTTTCCCTAATCACTATAATTTCCGAACAGCTGGAGATTTAGCTTACTCTCTACAGCTTATGGAGTATCATAGCCGTGGGCATATAGTACCCAACTTGCTAAGTGTGAGTAATCCATGGCTGGATGAGCAGGACTGGCGCACCGATGCTCATGCTTCCCCATCCGTTCTTACTGCTCTGCCTTTTTACTGGATTGGAGGACCATGGGGGCTTTTAGTCCATCAGTGGCTACTCGTAGGATTTATGGCGGTGGGAATCTTCGTGTATGCAAAGCATCGTACGGGCCTATGGCAGGCGGGGATGTGGGGTATGATTCACTTTTTTGGCATGTGGGGAGTGACCAGCTTGATGGCGTGGGACTGGCACGAACTTATCAGCGGCATTGCATGGGTACCTTGGGCATTTTATGCATTTGAAACTAAAAACAAGTGGCTTTTTATCCTCTCGTGGGCACTCTTTGTCGGCGCAAAGGAAAACTTCGCTTTGTGGGGGGTATGGATGGCTCTACTCATGTTTATTTTTATTTCCAGGAGGGCTGAGAATAGAAAGTGGCTGATTTGGGCTGCACTGGGCACCCTCATCTGGTTTGCTGTAAGTTATTTTCTATACAAGGGCGGTGAGAAAGGGTATTCTCGTCTAAACCTGTATGCCTACTTAGCGGCGCATGATCCGATAGCCGTTCTTCAAGGCCGAGACCCGATGCCTTCTTTTTCTTTTCTAAGGGTGGCCAAAACTATTTTTCTGCGTCCTCAGCTGATTTGGACTCTACTTTTTGATACGCCCTATCCCGAAATGGTAGGGGTCAAACCTGAGCTACACTGGGCTGTTCTCTGGTCGGGAGGGTGGAGCTTCGTTTTTCAACCGATATTTCTACTCATACTACTCCCTGTGTATATGTATAAGCTGCTTTCTGCTGATCCTTTGCTTTGGGGCACGCTCTATCACTATGGGATGGAGTTTGCGGCTATGCTACCCATAGCTGTACTATGGACTGCCGAAAGGTGGAGGGGGAGCGTCTGGTTTTGGGTATGCCTGGTAGGAGGTGCTTTGGGGGCTCATCTGATGAATATCTCTCTCCTGGATAGCCGCTACTCTAAATGGTATGAGCCTGAGCGTCATCGGTGGTATTCACCCAAGCATTACCAGTCAATATACTGCTATTCAAAAGTACATGAGGGGCTTCGGGTGATTCCAAGGGAAGCGGCGGTGAGTGCGCCCTCGCGACTGGCGCCACACATTCCTGCTCGAGAGGAGTATTACCACTTTCCTGCTTCAAAAAAAGCTGAATACATTGCCTTACTGCGTGATGACCCGGGTCCTTGGCCACTTTCCCCGCAAGAGATAGGGCCATACATAGATTCTCTGGAAAAATCTCCGCACTGGCAAAAAATATGGGACCGAGATAAGCTGGTGATATTCCGCCGCCGCACTTCTACCCGATGATGGGCTCACCTCCGGAAGCTATACCTCTCTGGCCATGTCCCAGTTCTCCAAGTAGTCTGCTACTCGTCGTACAAAGGCTCCACCTAAGGCTCCATCTATCACCCGATGATCGTAGGAGTGGGAGAGAAACATCATATATCGTATGCCGATGGTATCCCCCGCTGGGGTCTCAAGGATTGCGGGCTTCTTCCGAATAGCGCCGGTGGCCAGGATGCCTACCTGAGGCTGGAGAATAACAGGGGTACCCATGACATTGCCGAAAGTACCCACATTAGACAAAGTGTAGGTTCCTCCAGTGATTTCATCTGGCTTAAGCTGGCCTGCTCGGGCTCGACGCGACAGGTCATTTACGGCAGCGGCTATTCCAGCTAAGCTCAACCGATCGGCATGTCGTACCACAGGCACAATTAGGTTATGATTGGGTAGCGCTACCGCTACACCGATATGGATGTCTCGTTTGAAGAGAATCTTGTCTCCCTCTACAGAGGCATTGAGCTGGGGAAACTCTCGCAAAACTTTGGCTAATATCTCCACGAAAGCGTGGGTGAAAGTTAGTTTTTCCCCATACTTTTTTTCAAAAGCATTCTTTACCTGCTCCCGCCAAAGCACGAGATGCGTTACGTCGGCTTCTACGAAGCTGGTTACATGGGGAGCGATGTGCTTAGAATAGACCATGTTTTCTGCGATGAGCTTGCGCATGCGGTCCATTTCAACTGCCTCGGCACTTTCATGAGCAAACTTCTTTCTCGGTATAAGGATGAAGTGCTCTTGGAGGTAGGCTACCATCTGTTCTAAAGAGGGTTGAGAAGGTGTAGGAGGCGGTGTGATGGGGGGCGGATAGGCTGGAGTTACAGGGGAAGGGGTTAGAGGGCGCTGGGCTATGTAGTTCAGAAGGTCATTTTTCGTTACGCGCCCCCCAGCCCCACTACCCGGGATGCGTTCTAACTCTGCGAGAGAGATGCCTTCCTGCTGGGCGATGGTGCGAACAAGGGGAGAATAAAACCGTTCCCCATGACGGGCAGGGATTTTGGAGGTAGAAGGGGAGGAAGGCTTACTGCCGTTTGGGGCTGCAGGCTGATGTTCCTCTCGAGCAGGAGGGGTAGGGGAGGTTTCAACTACTTCGCTTTCAGAAGCAATCAGCGCTAGTAGGGTACCCACAGGTACTGTCTCGCCTTCTTTTACGCGAATCTCTGTCAGCACTCCCGAAACGGGGGCTGGTACTTCAGAATCCACCTTATCGGTGGCTATCTCCAGAACGGGCTCATCGGCTTCTACCCGGTCGCCAGGCTTCTTTAGCCAGCGAATGATGCGAGCTTCTGTAACGCTTTCCCCCAGCTTAGGCAGCGTCAGTTCTACCATACCATCAAAGGTAAGTCAAAGACTCGTAGCTATCCTCCTACTTTGGTGGGTTAGGGTCCTCGCCTTGGTGCCTTAGAGCGGGATTCAGCTTTGGGGGTGTCGCATGGATAGGAAGATTTGGGCTACTTTTGCTTGGATGAACTTTTATGAAACTGATGCCCGGCGATTAGCGCTATGGGTACAGTATGAGTCCTCTCTACGAGAGGCACTGGAAGCATGGCACCGTCGCACTTATTGGTGTGCTTTTCCTGAGGAACCTAAAGCTTATGGCGAAGAGGTTCTCGCTCAAGGAGAGACGGCTTTTAAGTCCCAGCTCAATCGTCCTTTTGAACGGCTCAGGCAGCCTGCTCGGCGCTGGCTGCTCTCCGACGAGGTTTCTCCTTACACTCGCGAACCTCTCGGCATATCTTACCCTCAAGTAGATGTAGCCGAAGCCCTGTATCATGCCCAAGAGGCTCTGAGTCGCTGGCGTTGGGTGCCCTACACAGAAAGAATAGGGCTATTGATGGAGTCTATTCACCGATTTTCTAAGCACTTTTCCGAAGTGGCTCAGGCCACCATGCATACCACAGGTCAAGCCTGGATGATGGCCTTTCAAGCCTCGGGGCCTCATGCCGCCGACCGAGCTGTAGAAGCTCTCGCCGTCGCCTATGAAGAGCTCTCTCACATCCCTCCGTATGTGCGTTGGACCCGTGAGCTCGGTAAAGGACAGGCGGTGATTGATAAATACTTTATCCCTCAACCCGAAGGCCTTTCCCTGCATATCGGTGTTTCAACCTTTCCTGTGTGGAACGTGCTACCCGGCCTGTATGCGAGTTTAGCGGTCGGTAGTCCCGTACTTATGAAACCCCATCCGCGTGCCATATATCCAATTGCGGTGGTTGTATCCATTCTACAGAGCACCTTTGAAGAATACGGCCTTCCTCCGACAATCGTCCAGCTCATCCCCGATACGGTCGCCGAACCTATCACGAAGACCTTAGCTGAACATCCCCTTATTCGCATTATTGACTACACAGGCAGCACAGAGTTCGGCAACTATTTAGAGAGCCTGCCAGGTAAAATAACCTTTTTGGAAAAGGCGGGCGTGAACGGAGTACTCATAGAGAGCGTAGAAGACATGGAAGCTGTAGCTAAAAACCTTGCTTTTTCTGCAAGTTTGTATAGCGGCCAGATGTGCACTGCTCCTCAAAATATCTATATTCCGCGTGAAGGCATCCGAACGGCTCAAGGAATCCTATCTTACGAAGAGGTGGTAGCTGCTTTGACTAAGGCCATAGAGGACTTAGCTTCCCATCCGAAGGCTGCCCCTGCCGTGTTAGGCGCGTTGCAAAATGAGGGTGTCGTACAGCGAATAGAGCGGCTCGCCCAAATGGCATCAGTGCGCCGCGCTCCTCAAGCTTATACACATCCTCAGTATGCTGCAGCCCGCACGCTCACGCCTATTGTTGCGGAGCCGTCTGACGAAAGTCTCACTCGCACCGAACATTTTGGTCCTCGCTTACTGACCATTCCCGTAGAGAATGCTCAGCGAGGGCTGGAAGTGCTTTATGAAATAGCTCGAGAAAAAGGTATGCTCTCCTGTGCGATTTACACCACTGACGCCGACTTCAAACAAAAAGCTATTCGCCTACTTGCCGAAGCCGCTATTCCTATAAGTTTCAACTATCGGGGTCAAGTCTTCATCAATCAGAGTGTAGCCTTTTCCGATTTTCATGGAACGGGTGGTAATCCGGCTGGGAATGCCTCCTTTACGGATGCGGCATTCGTTGTGAAGCGGTTTCGCTGGATAGGGGTGAGGGATTGCCTACAAGGCTGAGGGTGGGGTGCGCCAGCGCCTCCGGCGCTGGCGCACCCCCATTCCAAAAAGATTCATCTTAGCTGATGGGGTAAAAATGGCCCGATACGGTAGCGGCAGAATCCTAACCTCCTGACTCGTTGAGACTCATAGGTTATCTTTGCGCTAGTTTATGACAGAACCTAAACCGTATAGCCCTGGATTAGAAGGCGTGATTGCTGCGGAAACCAGCCTATCCTTTTTGGATACAGAAAAGGAGGAGATTGTCATTCGTGGTTATGACCTTTTGGAGTTGATCCGTAGCAAGGGGTACGGAGATGTGGTGGGCCTTTTGTTGGAGGGGGAGCTACCGATGCCAGAGCGGCTTCAAGCGATAGAACGAGAGATGACCCAAGCCGAGATTCCGACAGCGGTGTATGACATTCTTCGTTTGCTGCCGGCCTCTATGCATGCTATGGACCGACTGCGTACCGCTGTCTCGGCGTTAGCGGGGTTTGACCCAGAGGCTAACTCAACTGACCCTAACTCTGAGCGGCGTCGAGGTCCAAAGGTAATCGGTCAGATAGCCCAAATCGTCGCCAACCTCCATCACATTGCTGTTGGCGAAAAACCAGAAAAGTTTGATCCCCGCTACACCTTAGCTGAAAATTTTCTTCGGGTTTTAGTGCGTCGGAGCGTTTCGCCCGCTGAAGTCCGGGCTTTTGAGCAGAGCCTCATAGCGTACAGCGAACATGAGCTGCCAAACTCTACTTTTGCGGCCCGGGTGGTTGCCTCTACTCTCTCTGATTTGTATGGAGCTCTCACGGCTGCTGTGGCTTCCCTCAAAGGTCCTCTTCACGGTGGGGCCAATGAAGCTGTCATGTACATGCTGTTAGAGGCTCAGACCCCAGCTGGTTTAGAAGCTCTTATTCGTCGCAAGCTGGCGCAAAAGGAACGCATTATGGGCTTCGGTCATCGCGTCTATATGAGGAAAATGGATCCTCGGGCTCAACTTCTCAAGGAAGTTCTCCGGTCCCTTGTAGAGGCTTCGGGCAAAGGCCATGAGTATGTAGAGATGTGCCAGCTTGGTGAGGACCTCATGCGCACCGAAAAGGGACTCTATCCGAATCTGGACTATTATGCAGCGCCGGTGTATTATCTCTTAGGCATACCGATTGAGCTCTATACGCCTATCTTCTTTGCGGCTCGCAGCGTTGGGCTTATCGCTCACGTTATAGAACAGCATGCCGAGAATCGGCTCTATCGCCCCCGTGTGTCGTACAAAGGTCCCCGAGGAAAGAAGATATGAGTCTCCCATACGATAAAGTCTTACAGGACATAGCGGACTATGTTCAAGGGACGGTCTCGCTGAGTCATGAAGCCTATGATAATGCGCAGTTGTCCCTCATAGATTCGCTGGCTTGTGCTTTTATGGCATTGGAGAAACCGGAATGCACGAAACTTATTGGACCCCTAGTGCCTGGTACTGTCGTGCCAGGCGGGGTTCGAGTACCCGGTACGCCCCATGTCGTGGACCCCGTGCAGGGTGCTTTCTCCATAACAGCGCTCATTCGCTGGCTGGATTACAACGATACATGGCTGGCTAAAGAATGGGCTCACCCCTCTGATAACTTCGGCGCTATCTTAGCGATAGCGGATTATGTAAGTCAGCGTCGTCGCCGCCAAGGCCAACCTCCCTATACGGTTCGGGATGTACTGACCGCCGCTATCAAGGCTTACGAAATTCAGGGGGTATTAGCTTTGGAGGTAAGCCTCAATCGGCGGGGTTTTGACCATGTGCATTATGTCAAAGTGGCTTCGGCTGCGGTAGCGGCCCATCTCTTAGGGGGGGATAGAGAAACTGTTCTCAGTGCAGTTTCTCATGCCTTCATAGATGGAGCGGCGCTGCGTACCTATCGCCATTTTCCCAATACAGGACCTCGTAAATCATGGGCTGCTGCCGATGCGGCCAGCCGAGGAGTGCGCTTGGCTCTCTTAGCCTATCAAGGGGAGGTAGGTTATCCCACTGCCCTCACAGCTCCCAAGTGGGGGTTTGAGGCTGTCGTCTTGGGGGGAGAACCAGTCCGTCTTGCCCGACCTCTCGGCAGCTATGTGATGGAGCATATCTTGTACAAGGTCTCTTATCCGGCAGAGTTCCATGGACAGACGGCCGTAGAAGCGGCCTTGCGTCTCCATCCAGTGATTAAGGACCGCTTGGAAGAGATAGAGAAGATTGTGATTGAGACCCAAGAGTCTGCTGTTCGCATTATAGACAAGCCGGGGCCCTTCCGAAATCCGGCCGACCGAGATCACTCCCTCCAATACATGACCGCTGTAGCTCTTTTGTACGGAACATTGACATATGAGCATTACGAGGAGCCTATCGCTTCTGACCCCCGTATTCCAGCCATTATCCAGCGTATGGAAGTACGGGAGAATCCTGACTTCAGCCGGGATTATTTAGACCCAGAGAAGCGCTCCATCGCCAATGCGGTACAGATCTTTTTCCGAGATGGGGGGCATACAGAGCGAGTGCTCGTAGAGTATCCGGTCGGACACCGACAGCGACGTGCTGAGGCTATACCCCTCCTTCGGGAAAAGTTTGCGCAGGCTGTGCGTCGCACCTACCCTTTGAAAAAGTCACAGCAGCTCTATCATCTCTTAGCTGAGAGATCTGATTGGATCGATATGCCCGTAGATGAGCTCATGGAGCTTTTAGCCCATCCAGCGATATGACGCAGGCCTGGCTTCTTCGTACGCCTCCTTCTCAAGAAGCGATAGCGGAAGTCTTTCGGAAGCGAGTCCAAACGGGAAGGCTCATTCTCCCTGGCGCGCATGACCCCATAGCCGCTCTTTTGGCGAAGGCCGCCGGGTTTGAAGCCCTTTATCTGTCTGGAGCTGCTTTTTCAGCTAGCTTGGCACTCCCAGATTTGGGCCTCCTTACAATGGATGAAGTCGTAGAACGCGCTCAGGCCATCGTAAGAGCTACAGATTTGCCCCTTGTAGTAGATATAGATACGGGGTTTGGAGAAGCTCTGAATGTGCTACGCTTGAGTCGTCATTTGGTAGAGGCTCGCGTGGCGGCTATTCAGTTAGAAGATCAGGAAATGCCTAAGCGATGCGGGCACTTGGCGGGTAAGCGGCTCATTCCAGCTGAGCAAATGGCTGAGAAGATTCGCGCCGTTCGGCGGTTCGCTCCTTCACTGGTAGTTATTGCTCGAACCGATGCCCACGCCATAGAGGGTATAGAAGGCGTTATCCGCCGAGCTCGGCTCTACATAGAAGCTGGAGCCGAAATAATCTTCCCCGAAGCTCTCACCGCATTAGAAGAGTTCCAAGAAGTTCGGTCGGCTCTGGGGGTGCCCCTGTTGGCTAACCTCACAGAGTTTGGTAAGACGCCACCCCTTGCTGCTGCAGACCTGTTTCGGTTAGGTTACGAGATAGTGCTTTTCCCCGTATCGGCCCTTCGGATTGCAGCAAAAGCTATGTTGGAGGCCTATACCCACCTAAGCCTTCATGGAGAGACGCAAACTCTCCTTCCTAAGATGCAGACTCGGAAGGACCTTTATGACCTAATAGGCTACGAGGCATACGAGGCGGTAGATAAAGAACTCTCTCTCAAATAGAGACCGGCCCAGAAAGGTCTCAACAGATAAAGCTTACCGAGGCGTGCGGCTAAGCGGATCATCTCAATCTTTCAATGTTAGAAGCTAAAAAGGTTGGCTCTGCGTATGATGGTGTCAGCGAGTAGTGTATCCCTCGTGGCGGGCTTAGCTTAGGCAGCTAAAATCTCATCGCTAAGTCTCAAAGCCGTTTGGAGCTATTTCCAATAAGCCTGTAAATCAGATTCTCTTGTGATGTTTGAGAGTTATGACAGAGGTGGGACTGATTCAAAGGTCTTACGGAAGGTTAGGTTGGTAGAGGCTTTCGGGTGCTGAGGAGCTTCTCCACGACTGAAGGGTCAGCCAGGGTAGAGATATCTCCGAAGTCCGTTTCACCTACGATAAGTTTTCGGAGGATTCGCCGCATGATTTTGCCTGATCGGGTCTTGGGTAGGTCTGGGGCAAAGTGAATGAGGTCTGGCTTAGCGATTGGCCCGATTACCTTATCTACCGTTTTGATTAGCTCGGCTCGAAGTTCTTCTTCATCGGGGACATGTATGCCTGCCTTAAGTAAAACGAAGGCGTAGATACCTTCTCCCTTGATAGGATGGGGGAAGCCGACGACAGCCGCTTCAGCGACAGCGGGGTGCGAGACGAGGGCACTTTCTATTTCGGCTGTGCCCAGCCGATGACCCGATACATTTAGGACATCGTCCATACGACCTATGATCCAGTAGTAGCCTTCCTCATCTCGGCGCGCCGCATCCCCAGTGAAGTAATACCCCGGGTAGGGGGCAAAGTAGGTTTGCATGAATCGTTCATGGTCTCCCCACATAGTTCGGGCTTGACCCGGCCAGCTGGTTTTGATGACAAGAGCTCCTTCTCCTGGCCCTGAGATTTCCTTCCCTTCTGCATCCATCAGAGCTGGGATTATGCCCGGTAATGGGTGTGTGGCAGAACCTGGCTTGAGCCGTGTTTTGTTCGGTATGGGACTAATAAGGATACCCCCTGTCTCGGTCTGCCACCATGTATCCACGATTGGGCATCGCTCTTCTCCTACCACTTTATGATACCATTGCCATGCTTCGGGATTGATGGGTTCTCCCACCGTGCCCAAAAGGCGAAGCGTTTTGCGCGAAGTACCCTTGACCCAAGAGTCTCCTAAGCGCATCAAGGCCCTGATGGCCGTCGGAGCGGTGTAGAAGATCGTTACACCGTACTTATCTACAATTTCCCAGTAGCGGCTGGGTGAAGGGTAATTCGGTATGCCTTCGTATATAACAACGGTAGCTCCACAAGCAAGCGGTCCATAAACGATATAAGTGTGTCCTGTGATCCACCCCACATCTGCCGTACAGAAATAGACGTCGTCGGGCTGGTACTGAAAAACTGTCTTGAAAGAGTGGACAGCGTAGGTCAAATAGCCGCCTGTAGTGTGCAAAACGCCTTTAGGCTTGCCTGTCGAGCCCGATGTATAGAGAATAAAAAGAGGGTGCTCGGCTTCTACCGCTGGGGCATCGGTGAAAGGCAGGATCGATTCTTTGATTTGGGCGTACTCTACATCTCGCCCAGAAGTGAAAGGTACGGAAGCACCTGTGTGGCGAATAAGAATGACATGCTGGACACAACGAGCCTCCGAGACAGCGGCATCAGCTCGGGCTTTCATAGGGATGACTTTACCCCCTCGGTAAGCCTCATCAGCGGTGATCAGCACCTTGGCTGACGCATCTATCAGCCGTCCTGCCAGAGCTTCGGCTGAAAACCCTCCAAACACTACGGTGTGGATAGCCCCTATACGAGCACAAGCTAACATCGCTATGATAGCCTCCGGAATCATAGGTAGGTATATCGCTACTCGGTCGCCTTGTTCCACACCTAAGTGTTTCAAGACTCCTGCAAATCGCTGAACTTCGGCTTGTAGCGCTTGGTAGGTAAGCTTCACAGGGGGAGCCTTTGGGTCATCGGGCTCCCATATAAGAGCTATTCGGTCAGGGGTGCGAGCAGCGTGCCTATCTACGCAGTTATAGGCAGCGTTCAGCGAGCCGTCGGCAAACCATCGGATATACACATGTGGAGGCACAAAGTTGTATTCCCCTTCTTGCTCGGGGAAGCGCTCCCAGTCTATAAGTCGGGCTTGCTCTAGCCACATCCCTCTCATATCCACAAGAATAAAGAAATCAGACGAATATCATCTCTCCCCGCTCTGAAGTAGATGGCTATCCAGCAAGGGAGGCGCTTACCTCGGTTATAGGGTCCTGCAGGGAGATGCAAGAAAAGTAAGGCAGTGATTATATTTGACCCAAGAGGTCAGATGCTATGCACCCAAGACTTTCTGGCTCTGTCCATGTTCGATATCTCTTTCCCTTTGTGGTAGAACTTGTTCTGCGCATCGGGATGGCCTTCCTACTGCCTTTTCTGTGGTTGCAGCCATCATCTTACTTTGACACGGGAGAGGAGAGGTGTTATTGGAAAGTTCATTATGGCATAGAGTGTCCTGGATGCGGGCTCACTCGGGGAACCCAGCGAATGCTACATGGCGAATGGCAAACGGCTATGGAGCTAAATCCCCTTTCTGGGGTCGTAGCGGGTGCTTTGTTGGTGGTATGGGCTCTCAATGGGTATGAGCTCTACCGAATCATACACGGCTTACCTAACTTGAACACGCCGACGCGTCGCAGGCTATCGGCCTGGTTTGAATCTATACTGCGTTCATAAAGTTGCAGCCTCGTCGCTTTTCACTGCATTTATTTAATCTACAGGGCTGAGGGTAGAAATCGCGAGCTGTTTCGTATCCACATGTCTGAGAGTCTATTAGCTTATAAGCTACTCTGATAGGCTTGATTGGGGCTCTGATGTTGATCATTTGAGTTTTTTATCGCCTGCCTATCTTTGCAAGATTATGAAGAGGTGGGTATTAGTCTCTATCCTTATCAGCAGTGCCGGGGCAAGTCCCGGCGTACGGGATGCTTTTATTGAGAATCGCGGCCAGTGGCATCCTGACGTGCTGTATCTAAGTCGTCTCAACGGCTTGAACGCTTGGATAACTCGACAAGGCGTGGTATATGACTTCTATGAGCTGCGTCCAAGGAGCAGAGAGTCCGATGAGGAAGACCACAGTAAATTTACCCCCAGACTCTATGAGCGGCGTGGCCATGTGATTCGGCTATCTCACATGGGTGTGTCTGGGTCAGTGTGGGGAAAAGGTGAAAGCAAACTACCTACCTACTACAATTACTTCTTCGGGAATAATCCCAGTCAATGGGCCCCTCTCGTTCCTTTATATCGAGAGGTGGTCGTGCATCGGCTCTACACAGGCATAGATCAGCGCTGGTATTTTGATGAAGGGAAGCTGCGATATGACTACATAGTAGCGCCGGGTTCAGACCCCGCTCAAATACGACTCCGAGTGGAAGGAGCCCTTTCTATCCGAGTGCAGGGCGATCGGTTACTTCTTGGTACGCGATTTGGCCTTGTGGAGCAGGCGGGTCTTCAGGCCTACCAGCTCATAAATGGAGAGCGGCATCTTATTCCTGTTCGGTGGGAGGTCTCTGGCTCAGAGATAGGCTTCAGCGTAGGACCTTATGATACCCGTTACCCACTGGTGATTGACCCCTATGTATGGAGCCGATACTTAGGTGGGTCTGGGGCTGATGCGGCTCGTGGGATGGCTCTCTATCGCCAAGATGAAGTTTTCGTCTGCGGGGCGACCTCTTCTGCTACTTTTCCGACGAGTACGGGGGCCTATGATCAGAGCCTTGACGGGACAGACGCCTTTTTCGTCAGGCTCAATCCCGCTACGGGAGAGATTCGGTACGCTACGTTCTTCGGTGGCGGAGGTACAGCTGGGGGACAGGATGAAGCCTATGCCATTGCCCTAAATAGTCAAGGCGATCTTTACCTCACGGGCTACACTACTGTCCTTAACTTCCCTACCACGTCAGGTGCTTATTCTCCGATTAAACCCTCTCCTGGGGGCAATAAGGATGCTTTTGTCGTACGGTTCAACGCAGCGGGTACTCAGCTCCTCTATGGAACCTACGTGGGCGGTAGCCAAACTGACGAAGGGTTTAGCGTAGTAGTAGATGCTTTGGGTCATATCTATGCTACGGGTGTAACATACTCTTCCAACTTTCCTAAAACGGCCACAGCTTTAGATGGAACTTTAGGGGGACCTGCAGATGCGTTTGTACTCCGGCTCAATCCTGCCGGGGGAGGGACAGCGGACCTGATCTATGGTACTTTTCTCGGAGGCAGTTCAATCGACGAAGGCGCATCGGTCGCTTTAGATGCTTCAGGTAATATGTACTTGGCGGGATATACCGGGTCTACTGATTTTCCGTTGGGGGCGGGCGGATATAGGCCTACCCCTGGCTCAGGCGGTAGCGGCTTTTTTGTCAAGATTAATTCCACCGGCACAACCATTCAGTACGGCACTTATATTGGTGGAAATAACCAGACTGCGATCCACGACCTTTCATTGGATAGAGACGGATTCGTGTATCTCACAGGTTCTACGACAGCCACCGATTTCCCTACCACTCTGGGGAGCTACGATGGTACGTTGTCGGCTGGAAATCGAGATGTGTTTGTTGTAAAGCTCAATCCTGATCCGTCCCTTCCTCGGGCTGCTCAGCTGGTTATGAGTACCCTGGTTGGGGCGTCGGGTGAAGCGATAGGGTATAGCATTGCGGTTGATACAGCTAAGAATATCTATGTAGCGGGTAGAGCTGGGCGAAATCCAGTTTTTCCCACTACTTCAAATGCCATTAGTCAAACCTATAGCGGGGGCCTTCAGGATGCGATTGCCTTCAAACTCAATCCTCAGGGTACTCAGCTTCTCTATAGCACTTACATAGGGGGAAGCGGCTTGGATGAGGCGAGGGCGATCGCTGTAGATACGGCTGGAGTGGTCTACGTAGCTGGCTTCACAGACTCTCCCAACTTTCCCCGTAGTGTTGGGGATCCTCATGGGGGGGCTGCTGATGCATTTGTCATGCGATTGCAGATGTCTTCTGGCACCCCTGGTTCCCTGCCGTTCGGTGGGGAGAGCGTCAAGAAATGGCAGGCTTATCCCACTCAAGTTACAGGTCAGCTGTGGATTCGCAATCTCAGTAGGGGTCCGCTTACCTTTGAAGTATGGGATGCTGCTGGAAGGCAGATGGGCAGCTTTTCCGTTCCAGAGGGTCTCTCCTCGGTCAGCCTTCCTTATGCGCCGGGTCTTTATTTCATTCGCGAGCAGGAAGGGTTAGGGAGTGAAAAAATCCTCCTACTGGCTCCCTAAGCTACAAGAAGCATAAGTATTCAAGGGGAGAGGTTTTTCTCCTCTCCCCACTCACTTATCTTCTTTGGGGGCTCTCAGTCAAATGGATTGGCTCCTGAGATGACAAGGATACTCTAAGCTGAGGAAGATGCCCCGCAAGGGATAAGGCGTCTTACAAAAAATAAAAGCTTCGTCTAGGCGGAGGTCCTAACCAACCCGATGTACTACGCGTTCATACAGCCTTTCATAAAGGGGAATAATCCGAGCTACATCAAATGCCTTGGCTCGCTCTTGTGCTCCTTTGCGGTAGATGTCCAAGTTCTGGATGACCTGTAGGATAGCCCTACGAGCAGCGGTTAGATTCTCGGGTGGATACAGCTCTCCGCTTTCGGGTGTAACCAGCTCTATGAGTCCGCCCACAGCCGGCGCCACAACAGGCACGCCGCAAGCCATGGCCTCTAAAGCCGCTAATCCAAAACTCTCGTACGCCGACGTCATGAGAAACACGTCTCCAATAGCTAAAAGCGGTGCTATCTCTTGGTAACTCCCTATGAAGTAGACCCGATCGCCAAGCTGCAGCTCGTGCGCTAAATGTTCGCTTTGTGCCCTTTCGGGTCCATCTCCTATCATAAGGAGTCGAGCCGGTAACCCTATGCTTATCAGGTCATCTAAGATGTGTAGCAATAAGGCAGTACGCTTGATAGGGCGAAAGTTAGAAGCATGGACTATGAGAATCTCATCTGGAGCAGCATAAGCAGCTCGTAGAGTCTCATCTCGTCTCTCGGGAGAAAACTTTATCGTATCCACGAAGTTAGGTATCACCGTAGGGAACACAGATAGCCTAAAGCGTCTCTGGGTCTCGCGTGACAGCGCTTCGGAAACCGCTGTAACTTCGCTACTGGCTCTCAGGGTCAGTTCAACGACGGGGTAAAGGTCGGGGTCTTGACTCACTAAGGTTGTGTCAGTGCCATGAAGGGTGGTCAGGAAAGGAATAAACTTTTGTTGGCTTAGGAGGGCCTGCTGAGCCAAATAAGCACTAACCGCATGGGGGATGGCATAATGAACATGGATAAGGTCCAGTCTTCTTTCGGCCAGACGCAGCAAACGGCCAGCTAAGGCGCTCTCATAGGGGCGGTATCGAAAGACAGGATAGTCGGGCGGTACGACCTGATGAAAGTGGAGATTAGGGAGGCAAGCTGTGAAGCGTACGGGCGGCTCGGATGAAATCAAATGTACCTCATATCCGCGACAAGCAAGTCCGTGAGCCAGTTCGGTAGCTACTACCCCGCTGCCTCCTATCGTAGGGTAGCAGACTATGCCGATTCGCATAACCTTTCAAACAAAATCGCCTTAGATTCAGAGGCTGACCTGGCCGGTGTAATCGATGCCTTTGTAGGTAATGCGATAGCGATAGGATCCCTGCAAGCCTTTAGCTTGGGGGAGGCGGCGCTCTCGCCTGCCCTGCGGGCTCGGCCACTGGAAGAAGTAAACAACCGAGTCTTGGGCATTCAAAAGGCGCAGCTCTATGACCCCATCGTATGGTATTTCGTACCGGATAAGCAGTCCTTCCTCCCCCTCCCGCACCAGCGATTCCAAGCGAAAGGTATTGGGTTTCTTGAGAGGAGACGACTGGGCTAATACAGCACCCAGCAGCAAAATCCCCCCTATTTTAGCTTGGAGAGAAGAAGGTAGTCGCAATCGGTCCATATGTCGGCTATTGTTTGAGCCAATTGATTCATGCGATCCAAATAGCGTCTGTAGGCAGCAAGGGTCTCTCGCACGGAAGGGGTCAGACGATGAACGACCTTGAGCTCACCAAAACGCGTGTAAACAGCCATGAGAGCGTATTGGTGGGGTAGCCACTCAAAGCACATATTTTTTAGCTGAGCCAAAGCAGATTCGCTGCCAGCTCGTATGCGTCCTGTAATGACCCGGAAGGAATCTACGTAAAAAGGTAGCCGCTTAGGATAGCGGGCGATCTCTATCATTTGATTGAGGGTATCTCGCCAAGCTCGTAGACGCGCCTCTATTGTGTCTAAGTCAGGTTGGTGGTATGCTATGAGGCGCAAGATAGTTTGTTGATGCACCTCAAACGGCGTGATAGCACTGTCTATGGGGGGCAAAGTATCTTTAGGGGATTTGGAGGAAGGGGTTTGGGCCCCGAGACTAAGCCAACCCAGGACCCCCCAAAGCCACTGGCGGCATCCAGTCATCCTGAGTGGCGATTTCTCCGAAACGGCTCTCGTATTTTTGAAGATTATCCTGCATAGCTAAAAGCAATCGCTTATAGTGATAAGGCGATAGGATAATGCGGCTTCGTACTCGAGCTTTGGGTAGGCCGGGTAGAACTTGCAGAAAGTCTATTACGAATTCACTTGGCGTGTGGGAGATAATGGCTAAGTTTGAATATATGCCGCTGGCAACGTCCTCGGATAGCTCGACATTGAGCACATTTCCTTCCTGGGGCGCTTCGGGGTTCATAAAGCAAAGGTAAGGCATTATGGTGAAGCTCCTCCCCTTTCTCATGTGGATAGAATGCGGCCTCCGCTATGGGGTGGAGCAAGCTTTGACGTACATCTTGGGCTCACCGGTAGGCATTAGTCATATTGAAGAGCTCCGTATAAGCTTAACAGGAGAGTGGGAAGCTCGCTTGTTTGGTGTGTCTGTCCGAGGTACTCTCAGAGGGGATCAAGCCCCGGCAGCGCATTTAGGTAAGGTCGAGCTGCGGGGACGGCTCTTTCAGATAGGCCTCTTGATGATTCGGGGGGGACGATTGGAGCTGATCCGCTTAGGGAAGGCTCAAAAAAACTTCCGCTTTTTTCCCAAGAGGGGGGGAAAGAGACGAGTTCAGACTTTTTGCGTTTATGCCGAATCTCTTCAAGTCCATCTATCCAACTTTCCTCCAGGTGTATTTTTCTACTTGACGGTAGGAAGGCTCAGCGGACGAATAGTCATAGACAGTCTTCTCGTTCGTATCTGTGAGGGAAGGGCGGCTCTACTCGCTCATGAGGTATGCGTAGCTGGAGTAAAGCAGCCTTTTCCACATGCTGTTAGCTTCGGAATAACGGGACATTACAATAAGATAGAGGATGTCTGGTTTGAGACCAAGCTTCACTTGGAAGCCCTTGAAGGCGTTCTTCATTTTCAAGGAGATATTCAAAGGTGGGAAACTCCTATCGGACATGTGGGCGGGTATGTGCGTCGTTCGCTTTTAGACAAGCTGCCCAGTAGGTTAGCCAACTGGCTCGTTGATAGCCTTCTTTACTTCTCTGGAGAGGTTCGGGGCTTATGTTATGAGGCTCGCCTTGAGGGTAAATGGCGTTTCGGGTACTACGATGTCTGCATAGGTGGCGAACGGGATGAGTTGTCGCAGGTTGAGGGTCATCTCGCGATAGGCGATTGGGGCCATTTTGGCCTAAGAGGAAGCTTAGAAAGACTCTACGCCTTTGGAAAGCTCAGTAGGTCGGGTTGGACGGCGGCCTTGTCGGGTATCGTTAACTTGCGTGCGTCCTTTGCGGAGCTGCTTGTCCAGGATACCTTAGGGGGATGGCTGGCTCTCACAGGCAACTTTAGGCGATGGGCTGTCCGCGGTCAGTTAGGACTTTTGCCTTTTCAAGGAGAGTGGTATCACGAGAGAGGACTCAGGGTCCAAATAGATACGGTAGAGGCTGAGATGCTCCAATCAGTTTTTCGCTCCTACGCTTTTCTTTTAGGAGGGGGGCAAGCCCTTTCTGCAGACCTGAGGGCTCGGGTAGTCCATTTTGAGCAAGGTATGCTGTCTGATGTACAGCTGAGGAGTTCTGCGAGGAGACTAGTCTTAAGAGCGAATGCCTCCTTCAATCCCTTCCCGACTCAAGCTACTCTTTATGTCCAAACCGATCCAAGTCTCGGTCAGGGGACTTTAGCTATAGAGTCTGCTGAAGGCTTTCTAAATGGAGAATGGCGACGAGATACTCTCAGTTTGTCTCTTGTCGTTCATTGGCAAGATGTGTGGGTAGAGCTGGCAGGCAAGAGCGACCTATCTTCTCGCTGTTTATGGGTAGAACGAGCTGAGGCGGTTTTCCCTTCGGGCGAGCGCATAGCGGTTCGAGGCATACTGACACTGGACGGCGCAAGTGTTGATTTGGCAGGAGCTGTTCCGGTTAGCTGGCTTCTCTTTCATCTTCCGCTTACGGGTGTAGAGGTGTGGGAGGGACGGCTTCATGTAAATCTATGCGCCCAGGGAACATGGGATACTCTCCTTCGTTGGGACAATCCAAGTGAGGGCTTTATCACTTTAGAGGGGGTTCGGGGGAGCTTCCGCAACTTAGGATTGCCTATCCGAACCCTCGCAGGCCAACTTAGCTACATACCAGACCTAACAACCCTCCACTGGCTCCGAGGTGAGATAGGTAGTTTGGCCTTTCATGCAGAGGGGGAAGTCATCGGCGCCCTAAGCTATTTGTACACCGACTGGTATCGGTTGCAGGGAAGGCTTCATGTGAGCGCAGAGCACCTTGTGGTGTCGGAGTTCTGGCGAAGAGTGGAGCGGCAGAAAGTCCAACCTCAAGTTCGCTTTCCTTCCAACATGGAGGCCCAAATCACCCTTGATGTACGGGATGTAGACTTACTCGGCCTACCTGCCGAAGGGATTGAGGCCTCAGCTCGCATTCAGGGCTTGACCGCTCAAGTAGATAGCTTCAGAATTTCCTACGGGGGAACTTTCATGCAAGGATGGGCTCACTTAGACTTGCAAGATTCTAGTTGCTATCTGGTTTCAGGAAAACTTAGGGTTCGTGATCTACCCATAGAGCGTCTCTTGAGGGATATGGAGCTATCCGCTATCCCCACTTTTGAACGAATAGGTCTCAGGGGACGCTTTTCGGGGTATTTTCAGGCAAACCTGCGCTTCACGCCCGACATAGCCTGGCTTCGTCAGAGTAGCCTGCACGCTGAGGGAAGTATATCGGCCGGAAAGATACGCACTCCACGCTTTATGCGCTGGCTTCGTCCGTATTACCTGAGTGCGTATAAAGACAGCATAGACTTCTATGCAAACATCCCCCTTGTCTCTATAACAGATGGTTTCATGAGAATCTCTGATGCGCTCCTGCTGACCCGAATCATAGCGCTGGAAGTATCGGGGTACCACCTACTGCCTAAAGATCGATTTCTGTATCGGATTCAAGCGGTGCGAGTGAGAAGGCGCACGCAGCGTTATCCTGATTTGGAAACGCTGGGGGAGACTTTTGCTCAACTCATAGATCGCAGCCTCGGTCTGATATATGTGGAAAAAAAAGAGGACGGCAAAATACTTTGGCGCTATCCTTGGCGGTATTCTCTACGAAGGCTACTCAGCCCACGTCGGGTCTTATAGGGCTGGGCTTAGCTCTCGTTGTTCAAGTAAGGAGTGATACAGGGGCTACAGTACAATTTTTCTGTCATCAAACCTTACCTTTGCAACGTATGAAGTACCTACTCTATTTATGGGTGGGGTTGGTTACGCTTAGCCCTGCCTATGCTGCAGCGACTGTAACTCCTACGACCTCTCATCAAGCGACTGCGGTAGAGCCTGTCAAGCGCAAAGCTTTCTGGGAACGACTTAGAGACAAGGTGCGCTCTTACTGGCAAGCGTTCAAGGAGAAGCTCCGTACGATGGCGGATGATTTGGTTCGATTACTGATTATTGCTCTCATTGTCGCCCTTATTGTGAGCATTCTTTATTGGCTTTTGCCGTGGCCGTTTGATGTCATCATTATGCTGATTGCTCTAATCGTATTGGTGATATTCCTTTTGCGGTACATCTGAGAGCGTAGTAAAGTCGTACCTTTGTTGCCCTTGCACCCGTAGCTCAATTGGATAGAGCACCAGACTTCGGATCTGGCGGTTGGGGGTTCGAGTCCTCCCGGGTGCGCTATGCGAGTATATCGGCTGCATGGAGAGCCTCGCTCTGACTTAGGCAGCAGTGCGGCACGACGCCTCCGCCGAGCTGGTCATGTCCCTTGTGCTCTATACCGCAAAGGCATCCAAGAGAATTTCCTGATCCCTGTGTCGGAAGCTCAGAAGGTAGTCTTTACGCCTCACGTTTACCTTTTTGAGGTGTTGCTCAAGGACACATTACATACCGCTGTCCTGCGAGAGTATCAACTGCATCCTGTTCATGATTATGTCCTGCATCTGGACTTCATGGCTTGTGGTATGGAGGATGAAATATCGGTTGCCCTCCCGGTGAAGTTTGTTGGGGTAGCTGAGGGGGTTCAAATGGGCGGCAAGCTGGTACCTTTGCTTCGCCGATTGCGCGTTCGGGGTAAGGTAAAAGACCTTCCCGATGCCTTAGAAGTAGATGTTTCCTCGCTAAAACTGGGTAAGACGCTCACTGCAGGGAAGCTCTCTTTTCCTGGACTTCAGGTCCTTTCCTCGCCTGATACCGCTTTGGCCCGGGTAGAAGTGCCGCGAGCGCTGCGCACTCAGCAGGGCTGACAGTGCGCCGCCTGTCTCGGTATCTGGTAATCGGTGCTCTGGGGTTAGGAACGGGGGCTTTATTATACCATCTCGTTTCTCGTGAAGCTGACTCTACCGACTTAAAGAGGATAGAGCAGCATCAGATGATCATTCAGCAGATTGAAGCGCTGGGACGAATAGAACTACTTCAATACCAAGTACGAGATGTATTTCGCAAGGAGTGGTCGTATGCCATCCCCTTTGCTCGGTCTCGCCTGTTGATGATCCTTGCAGGTGAAGCACGCCTCTGCATGGACTTTTCAAGCGTAAAAGTCGTAGAGGCCGACTGGGATAAGCGGACTTTGAGATTAGAGTTGCCTCCGCCCATTCTCTGTTTAGTCAAAATAGACCCCTCTCAGTCTCAGGTTTATGATGCGAATTTTTCAGTCGTGGAATGGTGGAGCGGAACTGAAGCCGAACGAGTCCGAGAAGCTCTAAGTGCGGCTCAGGAAACCTTGAGGGTGCGTCTCTCTCGTCAGTTCCCTGTGGAGGCAGCTCGCACTCAAGCTGAAACGCTACTGCGCCGATTGTGCGAGAGCATGGGCTGGCACAATATATCCTTCGTCCAGCGGGGCGGGGCTTGATGATTTCCATCTCACCTCATAAATGAGCAGATTTCCTTCACTGAGTGGGGACTGTAGCCCATTCCGAGAGTATGCGATACCTTAGCCTGGGATGAGATGGTGGCGCCTGTTATGGGAATCTGAATGGCAGGGCATCCTTTCGGCTAGATGGATTATAGCCCTGCTGATACTGGTGGGAGGTTACTTTTTGGCGAGATTGGTGGCTCAAGGGCTGAGTCGGCTGCTTCATATAGCACTGGGTAAAGCTCGAGCCGACATATCTCAGCAAGAGCTCCACCGGCTGATGCGAGCCGCCTGGCTATTTCCCCTCTTCTTGATAGCGGCGTATGGAGCTGGGAGCGTTGTTCACTTCTTGCATTTACCTGAAAAGGCGGTTGCATGGATTGGTAGAGTATTTGAGGCTTTAGCTCTTCTTGCCATGGGCTTTCTCGGGAGCCGCTTATTGGCGGTAGCTCAGACTATACTGGCTTCGCAGTATGAAAGAGCGGGCGAGACCTATAAGCTTCAGCTCGTCCATCCTTTATTTACCATTGGTCGTGTGGTACTTTTCCTTCTTGTTGGGTTCCTTATGCTGGAGCACACCCTTAAGCTGAATGTAGCTCCTTTTTTTACCACCTTAGGGTTAGGGGGGTTGGCTGTAGCGTTAGCCGCTCAGGAGACTCTTCAACATTTCATCAGTGCCATAGCTATTTTTGCAGATAAGCCCTTCCAGCTCGGGGAAGTGGTGCGTATAGACGCTAATACGGCAGGTTCCATAGAAAAGATAGGCCTACGCTCTACCCATATTCGTACTTTTGATAACCATCTACTCGTTATTCCGAATAAACGCTTAGCGGATAGTCCACTTGAGAATCTATCTCGGGCACCTGAGCGACGCCTGCTCTTTCGAATAGGTGTGCTGTACAGTACGCCTGATGCGGTGCTTCGCAGACTGATAGAAGACTTGCGAGACCGGCTAAGTAAGCTCCCTTTCTTGGGTCGTCCTCCTTCGGTCTATCTAACTAACTTTCAAGACTCAGCCTTGGAAATCACTGTGATAGTCTTCGTGCGAATGGACTATCAGGAGGAACCAAGCACAGGACCTCTGCCTATCTTTTACTTTCAAGACAAGGTGGCTTGGGTCATTTTAGAGACTGTACGAGATTACGAGCCTCAAACCAGCTTTGCTTTTCCCACCCGCACTTTGCACATCCAATCGCTGCCTCAGCGTGACCCTACGCTTTCAGAAGTTTCAGGCGACAGGAAATGACTTTGTTGCTTTAGAGCATTCTCCGACGGAGCTCTCGGAGGCTCAAAGGCGTCTCATTTGTGATAGACATTTCGGTATAGGGGCGGATGGGATGATTCACTTAGAGGCCTTGTCTCTGGTATCATCCCATCGTACGGGTATATTCCGATTAGGTTATTGGAATGCTGACGGACGACCCGGCACTTTCTGTGGGAATGGGGCTCGGGCGGCAGCGTATTTGGCGTATCAAAGGTGGGGGGTGAAGGGCATGGTATTCTTAGCTTCAGATGGAGCTCATGAAGCGTATGTACTTCAGGTTTCGCCTCCTCTCATAGCCGTCCAATTGACTCTACATCAGCCGCCCCGTTTAGTCTCAGAGAACGCATGGTTTGTCCACACAGGTTCGCCTCACCTAATGATAGAGAAGTCTGCTGAGGAGCTGGAGACCTTGCCTATCAACGAGATAGCTCCTCCGCTGCGTTGGGAACGGAAGTACGATCCCGAGGGAGTGAATGTAAGTTTTTTTGCTTCCCAGGAAGATGGTAGCTGGGCGCTACGTACCTATGAACGAGGGGTAGAGGCAGAAACCTTGAGTTGTGGTACAGCTTGTATCGCCCTTGCTGCGATTCAAGCCGCTTCGGAAACTTTTATTCAAACTCGGGGCGGGCGCCTTATTGTGCAGCGTCGTTCTTCAGACACCTTCTGGTTGATAGGTCCTACCGAACTTACTCTCACAGGTGAATATCATGGTCTCATGACGCCCTAATGACCCCTACTGAAGACATGCACCTACCAGCGACAAACCTTTGCTGAGAGACGCAGGTGTGAATAGGGTTTATTTCCATCAAGTCCTAGGTAAAGGATGGTCCATGCACTGGAGCCATGGTAACAGAGCCGAAGGATCGGGTGTAGTTCTCTGGGTTTCAGGTGATGAGAAGAATAGCCTAACGAGCCATCTGGATTTTTTTGTATATTTGGGACATGCTTGCGATAACCCCACGTGCTGCGGGACGCATTCGTCAAATCTGCCAAGAGGAAGGGCATCCTTACCTTCGTCTGCGTATAGAGGTAAAAGCGGGCGGATGCTCGGGGTTGACTTACGATCTGGCTTTCGCCGAGGATATTCGGGAGGGGGAACTTACCTTCTTCTCTGAGGGTATTGAGCTGGTGGTTCCCAAGAAAAGCCTACTCTACTTAGCCGGTACCCAGTTAGATTACACGGATGGTTTGCAAGGAAAAGGGTTTCATTTCATCAATCCTAATGCTACGCGCACCTGCGCTTGTGGTACAAGCTTTGCAGTTTAGGCCTCTATGGAAAGACTGCGTCCAGGGTGGTTTTTAGAGGGTCTGTTTGATGCTGAATACCAGCAGTATCGTTTATTAGCCTACTTGAAGAGGGTCAGCCAATCGTTTTTAGCTCAACGGATTTACCCCCCGCTGAGCGATATGATAGCGGCATATGCAGAGATGGTGAGACTGGCTGAGGAGGTTCGTCAGGCCCCTTCTGAGCCTTCGCCTTACTTATCCACCTTGGAGGACATCATCACTTTCTCTGTGCCTCGCCTACAAGCAGCCATAGAAGAGGGCAAGACGCTGTATGAGACCATCGCTCAAAACCTTTCGGTGCATGTAGTGGGTGTTGTACCCCTTTATCGGGATGAGGGCTATCTTTTCCTGCGGCGTGGGGCGGAGGATAAAGTCCGGGTATATCTGTACGAACTGCGTCGCCTCTATGATGCCGAAGATCAACAAGTGGCGATAAGGCTCTGCTTTCTGCGAGAGTATCCTTTCAACCTCTTTGCCATGGGCTTTATTCGGGTGCGAGAGAACCTCTTGAGAGACTATTCAAGTCTGCCTGTACCTTACACGCTGGCTGTGGAGAGCCCTTGGGTCGTACCTATAGAAGAAACCTTGTTACCCATCATCAAGAGAAACCTACCGCTTTGGACGAAAGAGGCGCCGCCAACTGCTCTGAGCTAATCCTATCGTTGTTTGTATTAGCTGCTTGAGCAACGTGCGTTTCCTGAGCCCTCTCGCTCCCATCAGTTCAGTGATCAAAAAGACCCATCCATTTAGAAACAAGATAGCTCCTGTGGTGAGCGAAGCGAGGCTGGCGCGTACATACAGGGGCAAGGAGATATAGGCCAGAGCACTGATGCCCCACATCATGATCACACGCCCGTAGGTAGGAATCACCCAAGCACGCCAAAATACCTGTGCACTTCGTTTCTGACTTAGCAGTCCTACAGTGTAGATCGTCATCCAAAATAAATGTCCAGCTAAACTTGGGAGGAAAAAGAGCCGCAGTGAAACAAAGATAGGCGTAATCATTAGCTGAAAGATCATTACGATGGTATTTATCCAGAAAAGCAGACGGAAAGCTCCCTGACTCTGATGAAATGTAGAAAGGGGTATAACAGGGAGAAAAGATAGGAACGAGCCCATAGCCGCTGCCAAGGTGAAACGCTCCGCTGAACCGAGTTGAATAGGTAAAAGGGGGGCGATCAGCACTAATCCAGCCCATCCCCACAGGCTTAAGACGCCTGAGCTCCAACATAGAAACCAAGTCGCTTGACTGAGTCGCAGCTGCTGACGCACGGGGCTATCTATTACTGAGCCAAATGTGGGGAAGAGAGACTCAGAGCCCTTTATAATCACGGCTGTAAGCTTAGAGGATAAAAAGTGAGTCGCCGAATAAAACCCTAAAAACTGCAAGGATACCCAGCGCCCGACTAAGGTTCGCTCTAAGAGAGTGTAAGGAAGGCTTAGAAGAGACTGAAGGCCCGTCCACAGGCCTTTTTTTAGCAACGGTTTGAGAAGGTATATATTACCTGGGAGAGGTATTATGCCCAGAGTGCGCCAAACCAGAATCCAGATCGTCGCTCCATAGCCGAAGTATCCCAAAAGGATGCTTTTCAGAGCCAAGGTCGGGGTTTGAGTTGAGGAAAAAAGCATGACCGTCACCGGAAAAACCGCTTGCCAAAAGGATTGTAGGAAGCTATGGAAAGCGGCCCAGCGAAAGCGTCCCAGAGCAATGGGTACCCACCCTAAGAGCATACCAGTTTGAATACCCCACAAGGCCCCTGGCACCCAAAAGCGAACTGATGAGAGAAGCTGCAGCTCAGCTTGCCCCAAATCAAGGAGGTTACCGAGACTTTCTACTCCCCTGTATAACCATATACCAATCATAGCTCCATTTATGCTCCACAATCCAGCCAACGCCGCCCGAACGGCGGCTATCCCTTCGTTGAGTTTACCTTGAGAAGTGGCTGCTGTGAGATACTGAGCCAAAGCTTCGCCTAAGCCAAGGTTCAAGAGGTAGGATTGACTGACGAAAAAGGCGAGGTAGCTCACTATTCCGTACTGGCTTCGTCCCAGCCATTTGAGAAATAGGGTGGGGTACAGAAGAGCCATAATGCCCCCGATGAGATAGCCCATGACGTTCCAAAGAGCTCCAAGGGTTACTTCTCTATGCTTCACCCTCCGAAAATGCATAAGTTTGCCCGATGCAGCCTTTATCTTATTATGAGGTAGATGCAGAACGGGGATTCCTTCCGCCATGGGACCCTCTTCGGGAGCTGCCCCCGGCCCTCAGTGTTTGGGATGAATACGCCTACGCTTTACCTAAGCTGCTCGTTTCGGGGCGCGTCAGACATTTTCTCAAACAGATACCGCTCCTGGACCCGACCCCTTACTTGGAGACGGAGGCTCAGTGGCGCCGTGCTATGCAAGCTTTATCTTATTTAGGTCATGCTTGGGTATGGGGTGAGAGCTCTCCTAGTGATACCCTTCCGGCTTCTATCGCCCTCCCTTGGTTTGTCGTAGCCCAACATTTGGGTCGACCCCCTGTTCTTTCCTACGCATCTTATGCCTTAGATAACTGGTACCGCTTAGACAAGCAAGGACCGATAGAGTTAGATAATATTGCCCTTTTGCAAAACTTTTTGGGGGGCTTAGATGAGGAATGGTTTATTCTCATTCATGTCGCCATAGAAGCGGCTGCTGCTCCCATTCTGCGGGTGCTTCCTACTCTCGTGGAGGCGGTTCAACATGATGACACAAAGTCGGCTGAGGCTGCTCTCGTTGCGATAGTTCAGGGCTTAGAGTCTATTTACCGTATCCTCTTGCGTATGCCTGAAAGCTGCGATCCTTACATCTATTACCATCGGGTGCGTCCCTATATCCATGGTTGGAAAAATAATCCCTCTCTGCCAGAAGGGGTTTATTACGAGGGGGTGACAGCTTACGAAGGGCGTCCTCAGCAGTTCAGGGGTGAGACGGGCGCCCAAAGCTCTATTATTCCATCCTTAGATGCTGCGTTGGGCATTCAACACGCCGATGATCCTTTACGAGCCTATTTGAGAGAAATGCTTGACTACATGCCTCCTGCGCATAGGCAATTTGTCTTAGACATAGAAGCGGCTTGTATCAAGCGGGATTTTTTTGCTCAGGCTCCCACTTTGAAGGACTTATACAACACGACTCTTACTTGGATAGAGAAGTTTCGTACCAAGCATTTAGAATACGCAGCCCAATATATCGCCCGTCAGCATCAGCTTAGCGCAGCGAATCCGACGGCTGTGGGCACGGGAGGGACACCTTTCATGCCGTACTTAGCCAAGCACCGAGACGAGACCCGAGCCCATAAATTCGCGTAAGCATGGCAGAGGTGATAGAAATGCCGCGACTCAGCGATACGATGACAGAAGGTGTTATCGCTCGCTGGCACAAGAAGGTAGGCGACTCGGTCAAGCCTGGAGACCTTTTAGCCGAGATTGAGACGGATAAAGCTACGATGGAGTTTGAGGCTCCAGTAGGCGGCGTACTTCTTCACATTGGTGTACCGGAGGGGCAGCCCGTTCCAATCGGTCAAATCATCGCTATTATTGGTAAAGCTGGGGAGGATATTTCCGCCCTTGTAGGAAAAAAGCCCGGTGAGGAGGGTAAAGATAAACCCGATCATACAAAGCAGGAGGTTTCAGCTGTTGTAGGCGAGAAGCAAACAGTTGCTCAGCCTTCAGTTACTTCTTGGGCCAGTACGGTTTCTCCTTCTTCACAAGGTAGAAGCCTCAAGAGTGTTTCTCCCCCCCCTACGGATGGAGATCGTCTCAAAGCCTCTCCTTTAGCCCGAGCTATTGCCCGAGAAAAAGGCATTGATCTACGGGAAATCACAGGTACAGGTGAGGGGGGACGGATTATTCGGCGAGATGTTGAGGCCCACCTAACTCAGGCTGTGCGCAAGGAACTTCCCTCCGCTCCGGAGGGAGCTTACACCGACCGGCCTCTCACCCAAATGCGCAAGACCATAGCTCGACGCCTTACCACCAGCATGCAGGAAGCTCCTCATTTTTACCTGACCATCTCGGTCTCTATGGAAAAAATCGCTCAGTGGCGCTCTCACCTCAGCCAACTCGCCGGCATAAAAATTTCTTTCAACGATTTCATCCTCAAGGCCTGCTCTCTCGCCTTGCGTCGTCATCCCCTTCTAAATGCCTCTTGGGTAGGAGAGGCTATTCGGATTTATCATGATATTCATATTGGTTTTGCTGTGGCTATAGAGGAAGGGCTTATTGTTCCTGTTTTGCGCCACGCTGACCGAAAGGGGTTAGCTGAGATTGCTCAGGAAACCCAAGTTCTCGCTGAGAAAGCGAGACAACGCAAGCTGGCCCCTGAGGAGTACACGGGCAGCACGTTTAGCGTGTCTAACCTTGGCATGTTTGGGATAGAAGAGTTTACAGCCGTTATCAATCCTCCTGAGGCCGCTATCTTGGCTGTGGGAGCTATCCAGCCTACTCCTGTTGTGAAAGAAGAAGGTCAAGTGATGGTGGAGCGTCGCATGCGGCTCACCCTTTCTTGCGATCATCGGGTAGTGGACGGGGCCACAGGAGCTCAGTTCCTACAGACTCTCAAGCAGCTTTTAGAAGAGCCGGAGCGCCTCCTACTTTGACTCCACTGGCTTTCTCCGAGCCTGGAGACGTTGGCAGGCGTCTGGAACTTTGGAAGCCTTTTTTTTGTTTTGATCATCAGTATGATACCTAAGGTTGCAATAGCATCATCTGTCATTTTTATGCTGGCCTGCGGCCAGAATCCCTCTCGTTCAACGCACGAGATGTCGTCGTCTTACCCACAAGAGTCTCGCACGCTCACCGCTGCCGAAGCCTATAAGCGCTGGAAAGAAAATCCAGACCAAGTCGTTATCTTGGATGTAAGGACCCCCGATGAGTATCAAGGTGGACACATAAAAGGTGCTCAAAACTTGAACTTATACGACGACTTTGAGAAGGCTATCCAGAAGCTCCCCAAGGATAAGGAGTACTACCTGCACTGTGCTTCGGGTCGTCGCAGCGGTATGGCGATGGAGATCATGCGAAAGCATGGATTCAGAGCATATAATCTTGGGGGATACCGAGATTTAGTTCAAGCCGGTTTTCCAAAAGAATAAAAATCCAACCGACAATACTATGCGAATCACGGCAAGCGAAGCTTTGGAGAAGTACAAAACACGACCTCATCAGATCGTGTTATTAGATGTCCGCACCCCGGGCGAACATCGCCAGATTCGTATAAAGGGGTCCCAGAATGCGGACTTTTACAGCGGCTTCGACCGCTATGTGGAAGGTTTAGACAAAAGCAAAACCTACATTGTCTTTTGTGCCTCAGGCGGGCGAAGCCAAGCCGCAGCGGGTCTCATGCGATCAAAGGGGTTTGAGGCATTCAACGCAGGTGGTATAGGGGACCTAATTCAGGCTGGATTTGAGTACGAAAAAGGCTAATCCGTATGATAGTCAAGCAGTTCTTTTACGAGCCGCTCGCCCAGTATGGCTATGCCATTATTAGTGAGGGCGAAATGGCGGTGATTGACCCGGGACGGGACGATAGACCTTATCTGGAGCTGGCGAAGGCAACAGGTGCTCGGGTTGTAGCATCTTGTCTGACCCATCCCCATGCAGACTTTGTGAGCAGCTATTGGGCCATTGCTCGGCAGACGGGAGCCCAGGTCTATGCCAGTGAGCTTATTGGCCTTGCTGTGCCTTACAAGGGTCTCAAAGATGGAGATGAGATTCGCGTGGGGAAAGTAACCCTAAAAGCCTATCTGACACCTGGCCATTCGCCGGATAGCATCACCTATGTCTTATACGATGAACAGGGTCGAGAGTATGCTGCCTTTACAGGGGATTGGCTCTTCATCGGGGACGTAGGGCGAGCTGATCTCCGAGCTGAGGTCGGCCATATCCAAAAGCAGCGGGAAGATCAGGCTCGTGACATGTATCACAGCTTGCGCCGGATGTTTCAGCTGCTTCAGCCTGCTACGCTTGTTTATCCTGCTCATGGGGCTGGTACCTTGTGTGGAAAGGCTCTCAAATCATTCAACTCCAGTTCCATCGGTGTAGAACGAATGGATAACTGGGCTGTGATGATGGCTCATCAAGTCGATGAACAAACATTTATTGAAGCTCTCACGACAGGACAACCCCATGTTCCTAAGTACTTTTCTCACAGTGTGGAGCTTAACCGCCGAGGACCAACAAGTTATCAAGAAGCTCTCAATGGGGTGAATGTATTAGGTTCGCTGACTGCTGAAGCCGCAGCCCAAATAGACCGTCAAGTCCTCCTAATAGATGCCCGTCCCGCTGACCTCTTTCGTCAGGGCCATTTGAGAGGTTCGATTAACATACCTTTGGGCAAGAGCTTCGGTACTTGGCTCGGCTCCATTGTGTCGCCTAAGGAGCCTTACTACCTCATTGTAGGCTCTCAGCTTGCCTATGAATCGGCCATGGAGCAGGTTCTAGCTATCGGTTATGAACTCAATCTGAAGGGGGTCTTCATCGGTGTCCAATACAGCGACGAGGCTGGACCCGAGCTTTTATCCAAAAAAGAAGCTCTATCGCTCAAAGCTGATCCTAATGGTTACATCGTGGTGGATGTGAGGGACCCAGACGAAGATGAGCCCCTTGTGAGAGATTCGATCCGTATTCGCTTAACTGACCTACGAGAGCGCCTGGATGAGCTGCCCACGGGCAAGCCCATAGCTGTGCACTGTGCGGGTGGGTACCGTTCAGCCATAGGCAGTAGCATACTCTTAGCAGCCGGCAAAGGCAAGGTATATGACTTCGGCGAATCAGTAGTCGCTCTGCGCAGTTAGGGTCCCCTTGGTGTAGCCTATTGCTCTCGTGAAGCTTGTCTGTGTGAAGGGAGAGTCAAGGGGTCCTTCACTTGTAGCAAAGGTGGGGGGCGCCATCGCCCGTGGGCGATGGCGCCCCCTCCACCCATACCTCTAAACCTCATTTGGTACTTTAAGAGAAAGGTAATCATTGGTAGCGCATACTAAGCCTCTTGTAGAGGGCCTCGGTCTTGTCATGCAGAGTTAGCTATGATTCTGAGGCGTTCGAAGCCAAAGGGTTAGCTCTATTTTTTCTCCCTCAGAGACGAAGTCGTCAATTCTTCTTTCCAGTCTCCTTTATAGAACCGCGTCAGCTACATCTGGTTGTCTCGTAGAACGAACTTACCCAGAGCGACAACAAATAGACTTGACTTCCGAGAACGCAAGGGAAGTATCACCTGCATTTAACTTACGAGTCCTATCTTGCAAAATATGAGGTGGATTGGGTTTGTTGGTGTGCTGCTGGCACAGGACACCATTCGCGTTATGACTTACAACCTTCTCACTTATGGAACAACCCCTGGATATTGTAATACGGCTTGTAAAGATGCTCAGCTACGGGTTATTCTTAGCTTTGTCAAGCCCGATCTCATTGGCGTGAATGAGATAGGTCCTTCGCCTGCCCTCCTCAGACGAATCTTGGATTCAGTCCTCAATGTGGGGGGCGTTACATACTGGCGCAGTAGTGTGTATGCTAACACCCCCAATAGTAATATCGTCAGTGCCCTTTTTTATGACAGTCGGCGCTTTGAGTGGGTGGGCCAAGAGCTAATCACGACTCAGGGTGGACTCCGCGACATATGGGCTTATCATTTGTACTACAGGGAGCCTAATCTGACAACTGATACACTCTTTCTTGTAGCGATTGTCAGCCACTTGAAAGCAGGGAATACTCCTTCTGACCAGCAAACACGAGCTCAAGCAGCAGCAGCTATAAAGCAGTACATAGAAAATTTACCCCTCAATCGGCAGCGGTTCGTTGTAGAGATGGGTGATCATAATCTTTATGGCTCTTCTGAGCCAGCTTACCAGACCCTCACTCAGGTTCTGATGGACCCTGGTCCAGCCGGTCCGTGGAGCGGCAATTCCACCTATGCATTCTTCCACACTCAATCCACACGAACCAGTTCGCTGGCTGATGGAGGCGTAGGAGGCGGGTTGAACGACCGATTTGATTTTATCTTATTTTCCCCTGAATGCACGACCTCTACGGCTCGCGCTCGGTATATTCCAGGAACTCATAGAGTCATAGGGCAGGATGGTCAGAGATTCAACCAGAGTATCAACTCTACACCTCTTCCAGCCGGGTATCCGAGTGGTGTTATTAACGCGCTATATGTCATGTCGGACCATTTGCCTGTGGTGGCTGATTTTGCCTTATCTGTGAGGCGGTTTACGACCGAGCTCTCCATGTACTCTTCCTCGGACTCTCCATACACTTGGGAAATCCAGAATGGAGGGTTAGTCCTCCTTGCGCGAATCCCATGCAAAGTCGCCTTATATGATACGCAAGGGCGGCTCTGGGACACAGCTCATCTGGGGGCTGGGGAGCAGCGTCGGTACGAGCTGCCCGTTGGATTGTACCTGCTGCGCTCTGACGATGGGATTACCCATCGCGTGTTTCTTTTACCCTAAACCGATGTTCCCGTGAAGAAAAGGAGGCAAGCCCCCTCCCCCCAGTTTTTCTATGATAAGTCTTTGGAGCTTATCTCGGGCATCTTGAAAAGCCTCGACGATAGCTTTTTCCAGAGCCTCTTTATGGGAGAGAAGGGAAGGTGATATTTCAACACCCAAAACGACTTGATGACCCGAGAGGGTTATCTTAACGCCTCCCTCCGCTGAGCTGCCTACGATTCGTACTTGCTCCAACTCTTGAGCTAGCTCTTGCATTTTTTGTAGAGCTTTCGAGAAGTCCCACATACACCGAAGGTGCGGATTTTGTTTCGTACCTTTGCCCTATGTATTGGGATAAGCAGATCAAGGCCCAGATCATTGCCGAGCATAGTCCGCGGCACGATGCGAAAGATACCGGGTCGCCAGAGAGCCAGATTGCCCTATTGACCTACCGAATCCAAGAGATATCTAATCATCTGCGAGAGCACAAGAAAGACTTTTCTACTCAGCGCGGACTGCTCCGTCTCGTTGGGCAGCGCAAGCGACTGTTATCTTATCTCAAGAAGACGGATATTCAGCGCTATCGCGCGCTTTTGGATAAGCTCAACCTGCGCGGCTAATCTATGCTCAGACAAACTGAGGTCTTTGAGATAGAGGGAGCTGAACCGATATATTTACACTTTGGGCATATTGCTCGACAGGCCGATGGTGCCGTATGGATTCAGCAGGGCGGTACGATTGTCATCTGCACAGCTTGCACAAGCGAAAAAACTGGAGAGTCCGATTTCCTGCCCCTTACGGTAGATTATCGGGAGAACTTCTCCAGTAGTGGGAGGATACCCGGGGGGTTCTTCAAGCGAGATGGTCGTCCAAACGAAGCAGAAGTTCTTACCTCTCGCCTCATAGATCGTTCTCTACGGCCCTTTTTCCCTAAGGGCTGGCGGCGTGAGACTCAGCTTATTGCTATCTTGGAATCGTACGACCCAGAGTATCCCTCTGATGTCTTAGCTGGATTGGGACTTTCTGCGGCTCTGGCGCTTTCTTCTATACCCACCGAACAGGTAGTTGCAACCGCCCGAGTAATACGAAAGGAGGGTCAGTTTCTGCTCAACCCTCCAGCTATCCACACAGAGGGGGCTGAACTCAATCTTGTCGTATCGGGCACTTGGGATTCCATCGTCATGGTAGAGGGGGAGATGCGGGAAGTTGAGGAGAGTGTGCTGGTAGAAGCTCTGCGTCACGCCCATGAATACATTAAGCAGCTCGTACGATTCATAGAGCGAATACAGGCTCGATATGGAAAGCCTAAGATGGCTCTTGAGCCGCCGCCTAACTTTCCCGAGGTGGCTCAGCGATTGGAGGAACTTTTAGGGGAGCGGCTCTATGCGATTGTCAAAGGTTTCTCTCGGAAGCAAGAGCGCCGAGAAGCTTTTGAAGCTGCCTTGCAAGAAGCCGCCGATGCCCTTATTGCCCAGAATCCCGATTGGGCTTTACCCGAGATTCAAAAGTTTGCCGCTTCCTACTTCAGTGAGATGAAGCGGCGCATCATGAGGGAGGTCATACTGAACGAAGGGATTCGCTTAGATGGGCGCCGAACAGATGAGATTCGTCCCATCTGGTGTGAGGTCGGTGTGCTGCCTCGTACGCATGGATCGGCGATATTTACTCGAGGGGAAACCCAAGCCCTTGCCACCGTTACGCTCGGTACGAAGCAAGATGAACAGGTGATTGACTATGCTACCCAGCAGGGCACTAAAAAGTTTCTCCTGCAGTATAACTTTCCCCCCTTTTCCACAGGCGAAGTGAAGCCGCTGCGTGCGCCTTCTCGTCGAGAGGTAGGCCATAGCTACCTTGCAGAACGAGCCCTTCGCCAGGTCATCCCCACGGAGGGTGAATTTGCTGACTACACGATACGCGTAGTCTCGGACATTTTAGAGTCTAATGGCTCTTCTTCTATGGCGACGGTATGTGCAGGCTGCTTGGCTCTCATGGATGCTGGGATTCCGATTAAGGCTCCCGTCGCTGGAATAGCTATGGGACTCATTTGGTCGGACGCTGAACGGTATGCAGTATTGACGGACATATTAGGCGATGAAGATGCCCTTGGTGATATGGACTTTAAGGTCGCAGGGACTGCGCAGGGTCTTACGGCTTGCCAAATGGACATCAAAATCCAGCACATGCCTTATGAGGTTTTAGAAAAAGCTCTTCTTCAGGCTCGTCAAGCCCGCCTTCACATCTTAGAAAAAATGACAGCTGCTTTGCCGGCTCCCCGTCAGGAGCTCTCGCCTTATGCTCCCCGCATTTATCGTATGCCTATTCCTTTTGATCTCATCGGGGCCGTCATAGGTACAGGTGGGAAGGTCATTCAGGAGATTCAGCGTACTACGGGTACAACGATTACTATAGAACAAGATGAGAAGAGTGGGGTTGCGGTGATTTATGCCCAAGATAAAGCTGCTTTAGAAAAAGCCGCTGGCATCATCCGTGAAATCATATCGGAGCCCGAGATTGGACAGGTCTACTCTGCTAAGGTCAAGCTGCTCAAAGAAGCTGGGGCTGTCGTAGAGTTCATGCGAGGCAAAGAGGGGTTTCTTCACATATCAGATATAGTTCCGTACCGGGTGAATAGGATTCAAGATGTCCTGCGCGTGGGGCAGGAGCTACCTGTCAAGTACTTGGGCGTTGATGAACGCACAGGTAAGCACCGGGTGAGCCACAAAGCGGTGAATGGGGGCGATAGCTCTATTCCCCGCCCCTCTACTCGGTCTCATCCCAGAGCTACTGCAAGAGGAAGACCCCATCGTCGCTCTTCATGAGAATACTCATAACAGGGGGAGCTGGCTTTATAGGGTCTCACCTGTCCGAACGTTGCATTGCAGCAGGCCACCATGTAACAGTCTTAGATAACCTCTCCACTGGTAGCTTAGATAACCTCACAACCCTGCTCTCTAATCATCCTGATCGCTTTCACTTTGTAGAGGGGAGTGTGGAGGATGAGCGCTTGGTCAAGGACTTAGTTGAGCAGCACGATAGGATCTATCATCTCGCTTCGGTCGTGGGCGTAAAGCGCGTGCTGGCAGAGCCCTTAGTTACGGTTTTGGAAGGCTTGAGGGGCACAGACCACATTCTCACGGCAGCTGCCCTACTGGAGCGTCCGACTCTCATCGCTTCAACCAGTGAAGTGTACGGACGAGCTTTGGACTATTTGTATCCGCCTGAAGAAGGGCGGCTCTCCGAGGATAGCCCCCTTCTTTTAGGCTCGCCTGACAGACATCGGTGGGTCTACGCCATCACTAAGCTCGCCAAGGAAGCCATGGCTATCAGCTATCATCGGCAGAGGGAATCCCCTTTCGTGGTTGTACGCTTTTTCAATACAGTAGGCCCCCGTCAATCTCCCGCTTACGGTATGGTCATTCCTAATCTCGTTCAGGCGGCTCTCTCAGGTCGCCCCTTGCCCGTGTATGGAACGGGACAGCAAAAACGCTCTTTCCTTCATGTTGCCGATGCCGTCGAGGCTATTTATTGTCTTCTCATAGAACCGCCTCGGCCTCCCTGGGGTGAGATATTTAACTTAGGCAATCCCATGGAAATCTCCATCATAGAGTTAGCTAAACGGATCAAAGCCCTCACCAACTCCGATTCACCCATAGAGTTCATTCCTTATGAAGTTTCCTATGGAAAGGGATTTGAAGACATGCAGCGTCGCACTCCAGATATCGCTAAGATTCAATCTTGGCTTGGGTGGCAGCCCCAGCGCACCTTAGAAGACATTCTCAGGGAAGTCATACTCTATGCAACCTCCGTATCTAACTAAGCTCGGTAGGCAGCCCATCCTTCTTGTAGCCCTTATATTCTTCAGTGCTTGCAGCGATTCGTTTGAAGGAAGTATTCGCTATGAAACTTCACTGAGTGGCGAGGGTGCTGAGATTCTAGAGCCGCTTCTGCGAGCTCAACGCTTGGGCTTTATCTTGTACCAGAAAGGCGATCACTTGCGGGTGGAGTATCCTGATAGGATTATCATCGTGCGGTATGATCAAGACAGTGCATTCGTGATCTTTCCCCAAGACAGTAGCTTCATAGGGTTTGAGCTGAGTCGGGGGGATAGTCTCCCAACGCTGAGTATGCAAGCTTTGCCCGAGAAGAGACAGATAGTAGGGTATGATTGCATAGCCAAACGCGTTGAATACGCCGCTGATGGTAAGTCCTATGCGCTGACATTTTGGGAAGCCCCTGCTCTAAGACCTTCTATGCTTGCTCGAGAGAAACTGCCGATTTTACCCTTAGGCGTTCGGATAGAGGGCTTTCCTTTGCGCTTAGAATCTAGCATACTGGGCCAATCCCTTACTTTCATTTACGAAGCTGTCTGGGTGGATAGAAAGCGTTTGAGCGACGATCTTTTCATCGTACCTTTGGATTTTAGAAAAGCCAAATGAATATGACACGAGCATGGACGACAGCCACGGGACTTCTCACGCTTCTGTGGGCTCAGAAGACCTTTGAAGGCAGCATCACATACACCACGAAGGTAGAAGGAGCCATGGCGGCTCAAATGGGCGATATGGTCAAGAGCCAGCTGCCTGAAAAGATGACTATGTTCTACAGAGGGAATAAGGTTCGTACGGAGGTGGGTGATATGGTGCTGATAAGCGATGGCGATGCAGGCATGGTATACCTGCTCAATCCAGCTTTGCAGACTTATCAAAAAGCCCCGATACGCACCCCAGATGAAAAAGACCCTCAGCCTAAGGTTGTCAAAACCAAAGATAGGACCAAGATTCTTGGCCATACGGTAGAGCGGTACTTAGCGGACCTCTCCACAGAACAGGGACCTATCAAGATGGAGATATGGGCTGCTCCGAACTTTAAGGTCCCTGAGGCTGCTCAGCGTTCTAACTCGCTCACCCGAGGGGTGAAAATAGAGGGGATTCCCTTGCGGATTGCAATGGATGTTCCTGGCGTGGACCTCAAGATCATATTCTTAGCAACTCAGCTCCAAACGACTCTGCCGGATGAGTCCCTTTTCCAACTGCCTGCTGGCTACATAGAAGAGCAGACAGAGGCAGAACAGGATTAGGGCTTCTAAGCGATAGAAACGCTCATGCATTCAGTGGGGTGGATGCCCCTGCCTCTCAGCGTCTTAGCCGCCGCTAAAGACTACCTGAGGTTGGAGAGTGCTGTATGTGCCAAATGTCATCCAGCCAATAGGGTCGTATCAAGCCCCGCTATCTAAGCTGCCGGGTCAAGCGAGCTGCATGCATCTTTGCCTGAATATGAATGGAAGGTGCTGGGGTATCGCCTTGTATTCAAAAGGCTCGCTGATCTTTTTTGCCGAACTTTCCATCGTCGGGTTTGAGTCGGTCTCATATGCTGTGCTTGAGGTGTGGGGGCCATTTGATAGATCATGCGCTTAGTCATCCGCTTTTCCTCGCTCGCCTATTTTATGGTCTATGCTCAGGAGGGGCGCCTAAGTTTGCGTATTCTTTCCACCGAAAATCGTCCTCTCCCTTATGCGCAAGTCATAGTGTCGCCTGGAGGTACGACGACCGTAGCTGACTCCCTGGGAAGAGTGCAGTTGTCCCTTCCCACTGGGCGCTACCGTTTGCGAGTAACTCACATCAATGCTTACCCTACCGAGACTGAAGTCGTCATACGCTCGGGGGCGACCACGCTCTATGCTGTTACATTGGCTCTACGAGAGGTGGCTATAGACTCTGTTCGGGTTCAAGATGTGCGTCCTTCTCCTACTGCTCTTCCTTCCGCTCCCTTTCTCCAACCTATTCCGATTCGGACTGAAGCCCTACGCTTTATGCCTTCTATCAAACCCGATGTTGAGAGTCGGTTGGTACTGATGGGGGCTCTCACCTCCAGCGAGCTTTCTTCACAATACCGGGTCCGGGGAGGGAATTTTGATGAGAATCTGGTGTATGCTGGAGAGATAGAGATATATCGTCCCTTTTCGGCTCGCAGTGGGCAGCAGGAAGGTCTCGGCTTCACTAATCCTCTCCTTCTGGAAGAGGTATATTTCAGTACTGGAGGCTTTGAAGCCCGATACGGGGATAAGCTCTCGTCGGTTTTACAGGTGGCTTATAAGCGGCGCGATCGCCCCGAAGCCACGGCAGAAGTAGGACTGCTCACCCAGAGTTTCGCTACCAGTGGAAAATTTAGAGGTGTGTACTACACGCTCGGGGCCCGTCGCTTCTCTATTGGATACCTTCTGCGCACCCTTCCTGTCCAAGGGGAATATAGGCCTGTTTTTTACGATGGACAGGCTTATCTATGCTGGATTAAGAAGGACTCCACTGGGCGAGAGATTTGGCGTGTAGAAGGACTCAGTACGGGGCTACTCAATCGCTATCGTCTTTTCCCCCGAACGGGCGAGGCGACATTTGGACTCATCAACGCTGCTTTCCGAGTCCAGTTATTTTTTGCTGGGGCGGAGGAGCTCCGCTATCGAACTGCTCAACAGGCCCTCACTCTAACTTGGCGTCCCTCACCTTATTGGCGTTTGACGCATCAGGTTAGCTATTTTGGGAGCTTAGAGGATGAGATCGTGGATGTGGAAGGAGCCTATTGGCTGGGTGAAGTCCAAACTAGCTTGGGTAGCCAGCTCTACAACGAAATCACCGTACTGCGTGGGGCAGGGAGTCAAATCCGCCGAATCCGCAATTATTTAGATATCCATGCGCTGTATGTAGAGCAGCGGGGGGAGTGGTTCTGGGATAAGGAGCTGCGGCATCGGCTCTTATGGGGGCTGCGTTGGCAGGGAGAGGCTTTCCAAGACCGAGTGTATGAGTGGAGTGCATTAGACTCGGCGGATTATGTGGAGATGGATGAGCGATACTTTTGGGATCAGTCTCTGCGCAATCAGCGTCTCATGGGTTTTATTCAACAAGGATGGCGATGGGGGGCATGGCGGTTGGAATCGGGCTTACGCTTTCATTATTCACAAGCGAATAAACAGGTCTTCCTTAGCCCTCGGTTTCAGCTTCTTTGGCAAGTTCATGACCGTCTTCAACTGCGGGTGGGCGGGGGGCATTATGCTCAGCCGCCTTTTTACCGCGAACTGCGAGGCATAGATTACCGGCTTATTCCGACTCTGCGAGCTCAGCAGAGCCTCCAGCTCATTTCAGGCATGGATTATACCTTCACGGTGTGGGAACGCCCTTTTCGCTATTTCATAGAGTTGTATTACAAGCACCTGTGGGACCTGATTCCATACGAGATAGAAAATGTACGCCTACGGTACTACGGAGCCAATTTAGCTCGGGGATACGCTTATGGTATAGACATGCGGCTCAATGGCGAATTTCTACGCGGAGTTGATTCGTGGGCTGCGATAGCTTTACTATCCACGAAGGAGCACTTACCTGAAGTGGGTTGGGTGCGCCGACCAAGTGACCAGCGGCTAAGTTTTGCGCTTTACCTTCAAGATGAGCTTCCGAGCAATCCCCTCTACAAGGTTACTCTCCAGCTTGTATGGGCAACAGGAGCCCCGTTTGGGGTGCCTCGCCGTCTCTCAGCTCGGACTATCTTTCAAATGCCGTCCTATGGGAGAGCTGATATAGGTTTGAGCCGCTTCTTCCCGATAGATAAAAAATACCTTCGCTCGCTGTGGGTCGGTGTAGATGTCTTCAATCTCTTCCAGCGCTACAATGTGGTGAGCTACCAGTGGATTGCAGATGTGTATGGGATTCGCTGGGCGGTGCCTAACTATCTTTCGGCTCGTCTGATAAATCTTCGGGTAATAGGGGAGTTCTGATGGTAGGCAGCAGCGAGGGCGATAGCAACAGCATCAGAAGCGTGGCTGGAGTCGGGAATAGGAACGCTCATATGTAAATGATGTACAAGCATAGCAGCTACTTGCTCTTTTGAAGCGTGGGGGCGCCCTGCGATGGTGCGCTTTATTTCAGCTGGGCTTAAAGTCATAAGCTGACAGCCTTTCTCTATCAGAATGGCCCACAGAAGTCCTTGAACTACACCGAGAGTAATAGCGGTTCGGGCGTTGCGACCGACAAAAGGGCTTTCTATAACTACAGCTTCGGCTGGTAGGATGGATTCAAGTTGGGTTTTCAGCCACTGATAAAGGGGGGGCAGTCGCTCAGCTAAGGGCTTAGAGGTTAGGTGAAGAACTTCACAAAGCACAAGCTCGTAACCTTTTTCTCTCTTACAGATAACAGCTAAACCGATAGCTTGACTGCCTAAGTCTATTCCGACCCAGCGAGGGACCTTTTCTTCCATACGACTCTATCTATCTTTGGGTTCTGCCCAAATGTGGCTGCGTTCCAAGCTGGGGTGCTTACCGCCTGTGTGTGGAGTGATTTCTCCCGAATGTAGTAGTTCATTTGATCAAGTAGGGTCTCTACTGCGGGGAGGGTACCGTGAGTCTCAATCCATAAGGTCATAAGGTTGGTCTCATCACTTGGAGGGTGTGCGCTGCGCCCTTCAAGACGGCTTCTTCGGCTCCTTCCACGTCTATCTTGATCCAACTCACCATAGGAAGCGCAAGAGCCTTAACTAAGGCATCTATGGAGGTAGCCCAAACCTCCTGTCCTTCTTCGCTGATACGACCCGTTGTTGAGAAACGATCCGAAGGCTTCCGAAAGAAACGCAATCGGGCAGGTGAATGCCATGCTGCTATCGGAAGGGGTATGCCCCGATAAAATCTATTCCTTCGGAGGTTTTCAATGATATAGCTGTAGTTCTCAGGGTCCGGCTCTAATAGAAAAACCCGAGCTTCTGAGGATAGACGATTAGCTTGCGAGAGAGTCCAATAGCCTCTGTGGGCTCCGATATCTAACCCGATACCCTCTCTGGATAGAGATTCTAACCAGTGTGGAGGGAAATCTTCTTCCATGCCTACCCAAAACCCGCTCAAGCCGAATGCATCCGTCCATATACCTTTGTACCAGTACCATTTATGTCGCAGAGAGAAGGGAAAGTTGAGCCAGTGAAAGCGAGGGTGTCTTGCTACAAAGGCTTCTAACTTTTTCCGCATCTCTGACCGATTAGAACTGTTCAGGCGATAGAAGAGCCGAATCGGTATCCAGCAAAACAGATTTATATATAGCCGCAGATTATCTTGGATTCTCTCTCCTCGGGGTAAGTTCATGACTCCACTGCAAAGTAGGATTCAGTGAGGCATTATAGCTATCTTTGGCTATTGAGGATGTGGTTCGGCTTAGCTTAGATTCCTTGGCGTGGATAACGCCATACCAATGTTCTTTGCTGTGGGACTCCGAAGAGATGAGTAGATAGGGATAGAACAAGAACCAATGGGGGCTGCGACAGGTCCACAGAAACCTGCACAGTCCCCGTCAGCATGAGGAGAAGGTTTTACTCGGAGCGTAGCTTAGGAGGAGTTTCTCTTAGAAACTGTCCAGCCACGAATAGCTTAGCGCATCTCAAAGGCAAAAGTATCGCGCCCGATAACAGTCTCTCCTTCCTTGAAGGTAGCTATGACCCACCAATCCCCCGTCATGTTGAAAGCGGCCTTGCCATCATAGCGTCCAGGCTTCCCTTGTACGGGTGTGGCGTTTTGGCTGCCCGGACCTCCATCATGTCCCATGCTGGGCATCCAAGTTTTTACCTCTATCTGAGTAAAGTTCGTAACTGGAGGGAAACCTTCGGGCTCTGTTGCAGGGCGGCTCATGTTTCTCCTATACACGTAGAAGGACACGTCTTGGGTCCCTACAGCTAAGCGAGGCAGCTTCATCTCGTAGAGATAGCTGGGATTGGCGGGGTTGCCAAACTGACGTCCTCGGCGCACCCAACCTCTGGGATGAGGATTAACCCTTATGTTGAAGGTCACCGTATCAGAGCCGATGAAGACATGAAATTTCCATGGTTCGGTCTCTGCATTATTTTGGATGGTGGTAGGCATCTGGAAGAAGGCTGCGCCGTAATAAAAGCCATCTTGGGCAGGTCCTTGAGGCTGCTCTGCAGGGCAGGAATGAGTATGACCGGTCATATACATCAAGGATACGAAGCGTACGTCGGTGCCTGTGTAGATTGGATCGGAGGGGCCATGGCCACGCTTGATTCGAACTCGGAAGCGATAATACCCTTCCGTGAGTTCGGTCTGTCCCGTAGGCATCTCCGCATACAAGTCGGCGTGATATTGATCTCTTCTGTCATGAGCATGTCCCAGCTCTACCCACCTCATCTGGATAGCGCCGCCGCCTCCGCTACCGCCTCCATGGTCATGCTGATGATCGTCGTCTTTGTCTTTCTTCTTACAGGCTGACAGTACCAGCGCCACAACTAAGGCTGTGATGTAGGTTGGGTTTGTCCGTCGTCTCATATCGCAGCAAAGATACAAAATTAATTTTACTTCTAAGTGTAGTGGAAGTTTGCGGCCATTTGCAGGTGAGAGGGATTGTTAGCATTCTACCTCCTCAGAATCTGCTACATTTGTCATATGGCATCATCCACTATCTGGCTTGGTAGCGCCTTTGCTATGCTTCTGTGGGCACAGGAATGCGGCATTATCTATATTTCTCCTTCTGGAGCTAACAGTGGGGCAGCGGGTACCCGGTCTAATCCGGCGAGCTTGTCTTATGGTCTTTCACTTGTGTCTCCTTCGGCTCGGTATCTACGCATGGCTGCTGGTACATATACTATCAGTTCACCCCTGACGCTGCCTTTGGATAGCATTATCATAGAGGGGGGCTACCTTCCAGCGCAGGGGTGGAAAAAGTCTAATACTGCCGTAACCAAGATAGTTCGGAGCGATGCGAATGTGGAACCCAATCCCCCTCGCCTTACAGCCATAGTAGCGGTGAATCGGCGGGGTTTCCGACTACAAGATTTAGAGATAGAGGTGGCGAATGCCCCGGGTCCTGGCATTTCCACATACGGTTTGTACCTCAATGGATGCCGAGACTACACGGTAGCCCGGTGTAAGATTCATGCTGGAAAAGGTGGAGATGGGGTGAATGGGACTCCTGGCGTCAATGGTGCAGCGGGGGCGCCCGGTCAAGCGGGGGGATTGGGGTGTAGGCGCTGTGATCCAATTACCTCTCCTTACACCAACCTCGGAGGGGCGGGAGGGAGCAGTTGGTCCGGAGGAGCCAGAGCAGGAGGAGCGGGGGGTAATGGAGGCAACCGAGGTACAGGTACTAACTGCTTATTCTGTTCGCTTTGCGATCCGAGCATTGCTTCTGCACCTGATGGACAAAATGGACTACCTGGCAATGGTCCGGGAGGCGGAGCAGGAGGATCGGGTAAACCTGGACTCTGTTACTGCAGTAACGGCTTGAATGCCACAGACATTATCAACTTCTTCAATAACTGTCCGACGCCTTTCAATCTGCCAGATCATACAGGAGAGGACGGGCAAGCTGGGGCTAATGGCCAACATGGACAAGACGGTCAAGATGGAGTGGCTCAGTTCGTAGGAGGATATTTTGTGCCGCAGGATGGGACGGATGGAACCGATGGTACCGATGGCAGTGGAGGGGGAGGCGGCGGCGGAGGAGGAAGTGTAGGGTGTATCCCCGGGTTCAATGGTGTGACCTACGACTGGAATAGCCCGGGGGGCGGAGGAGGTGGAGGCGGCGAAGGTGGACAGCGTGGAACAGGAGGCACACGAGGTACGGCCGGGGGGGGCAGCTTTGCTGTATTTCTCTGGGCCAATGGTCCGAACGGCCTCTTCAAAGACTGTCGGCTCACCACGGGAGGAGCTGGAGCTGCGGGCATCGGGGGAGCAGGAGGGATGGGCGGAGCAGGGGGAGTAGGAGGGTTGCCCGGCAATGACCGCCTCCTCAACGGCGGGAATGCAGCCGGCTGTGAGGGCGGCGCCGGCGGTCGGGGCGGCAACGGAGGCCGAGGTGGAAATGGAGGCCGAGGTGGAAATGGATCGCCCGGTGTAGCCTACACTCTCTACGAGCATCCGGGTTCCAACGTATATCCTGCTATCGTCCAAAATGGATACAATCCCTTGGAGCCTCCTATCCTCGTGGATAACATTTCCTCTTGCACATATCAGCCTGTAGTACTCTCTACCAGTGCTGCAGGCTCCTACTTCGTATGGAATACAGGCGGGGACCCAGCTGCTCTTACCGCATCTTCGGGATCGGTCTCCTACCCTTCAGAGGGAGCGAAAACCCCTACTCTCCTTGTAGACGGACTGCCCTATAGTTACGCAGACTTTGTCCTCGTCACTCGCAAGACTCCTGTTCCTCAAATCCAGGTATCTCACATAGCTACCTGTGTGGGAGCTCCTGTCTCATTTTCTACGCCCGTGTTAGCTGACTCTTATGAATGGCTCTTCTCCAATGGAACCCCCTCCACAGCTTCTACGCCTAATCCACCTCCCGTTACCTTTTCTACGCCAGGAGCCCACTGGGTCAAGCTTCGTGTAGGTAGCGCGTGCTGCGGCCTTTCTCCATGGGATAGTGTGCTGGTTTATGTTGTTTCTGTCCCTTCAGTCAGTCTTCCGGCTGATACAGTGCGGTGCCAGTCGGATCCCCCGTTGCCTCTGACAGTGATCAGCTTTCCCGGGGCGACTATCACATGGTACTACAACGGCACCCCCGTTGCCACGAACCTCTCTACCTATGCTGCAACAGGTCCAGGGGAATATGTGGCAGAAGTATCTTATCCAGGAGGATGTGTCGGACGAGATACCTTTAACCTTCAAGTGGTTTCTGCTATACCCGTCAATCTGGGTCCTGACCGAAGTCTTTGTGCCGGCGATCCCCCTCCCTTATTAGATGCAGGCTTTCCAGGCAATCAATATCTCTGGACGCTAAATGGCGTGCCTATTGCAACTACTCAAACCATCTTGGCAACCCAGAGCGGAAGTTACGCTGTCTTAGTCAGCAATCCCTATGGATGTATAGGGCGCGATACGGTACAAGTTACTTTTACGCGATTTGCGGTTGATTTGGGGCCGGACCAATCTGTTTGTGCATCTGCTGTATCTCTAGATGCTGGGCCGCAAGCGGTTATGTGTCAATGGCTTCTCAATAACTCTCCTCTGCCCGGTACGAGTTGCCAAATTACGGCCACCGGCTCGGGTACTTATCAAGTTATTGCTCAAAATGCTAACGGATGCAGTGCTACCGATGAAATCAATCTCACCTTAGGTAGCGCTATCACGGCTCAATTCTCTGCGCCCAGTGTTGCTCAGGTTGGACAGCCCATTACTTTTACCGACCAAAGCGTGCCTCCTCCTACCCAGCGATTGTGGAATTTCGGAGATGGGTCGCCTCCAGTCAGTGGTTTGTCTAACCCTACGCATACTTATGGGCGAGCCGGGCGCTTTCCAGTGGTCTTAGCGGTAGGGAATGGACTATGTAGCGACACAGCGGTCCAAGAGGTGGAGGTAAGATGGGATTGTACTACGCTGGGGCTTCAAGCTCGCTTTAGCGCTACGCCTAATCCTGTTGATCTAAACGCAGGAGGAGGGACGGTGTATTTCAACAATATCTCTGTAGGCGCTACGGCTTACCTATGGCGATTTGGAACGGGTGACACCAGTACAGCTGTTTCACCTTCCTACGCCTATACTCAGCCTGGTACTTATTCTGTTACACTCGTGGCGACTAACTTCAACTGTCGGGACAGCACCACTCAGACTATAACTGTCCTGCGCGCCGAGCCGCAAACTCCCTCTGCACTGGGTAGTGCGCAAGAGGGGATCATCTCTTGCTATCCCAATCCGGTACGGGATGAGCTAAATCTGCTTCTGCCCGATGGCTCGTGGACCATTCAACTTTATGAGATGACAGGGCGTCTGGTGAAACAGTGGAATCTCCAGGGAGGAGGTGAGCATAAGCTCTCACTGCTAGAGCTCCCAGCGGGGTATTATACGCTAATGGTAGAAGCTAATCCTGTGCAGCGTTATCGCGTTCGCCTTCTGAAGGTGTGAAATCCCCTCAACCCGATATATGGAAGACTCCCTTAGCCTATCTGAAGGGCGTTGGACCCCGCCGAGCAGAGGTACTTGAGACAGAGTTAGGGCTTCGTACTTACGAGGACTTGCTGGAGTACTTCCCTCGGCGTTATTTAGATTATGGGCAGATCACACCGATTGCGCAGGCTCGCCCCGAACAGGAGGCGGTATTCCGAGGTAAGCTTGGGCCTTTTCAAGTGCGACCTTTAGCAGGCGGTCGTCGTGCTCTCCTCACGACTACGCTTTATGATGGTCAGGCTTGGATAGAATTAGTCTGGTATCAAGGATGGGAGTGGGTTCGTCAAAAATTCAGCCCTGGGCAACAAGTCTTAGCCATAGGCCGCCCCCTCTATAAGAAAAGAATCCTCCAGATTGCTCACCCTGACCTGGTTCTGCTAACAGATAGCAAAGTACCCGAGCAGTTTTTGCGGATTTACCCTGTTTATCCTCTTAGCGAAAAGCTGCGTCAAGCTGGATTGGATAATAAACGACTTCATATGCTTTTTGAGGAGCTTTATCGCATTACACGATTTGAGCGGGAAGACCCCATACCGGCCCCTATTCGGGAGGCTTATCAACTTATGCCTTTGTCGGAAGCTCTTCGGGCTTTGCACCTCCCTACATCCATAGAGGAGGCTGACCAAGCACGCTATCGCTTTAAGTTCCAAGAATTTTTTCTCCTGCAAGTCCTCCTTATTCGGCGAAAATATTTTCTCAAGACCCAGTACACGGCGCCTTCTTTTACCCAGGTTGGCTCTTTGCTAAACGAGTTTTATGAAAAGTATCTGCCCTTTGCTCTCACGGAAGCCCAAAAGCGAGTTATCAAGGAGATTCGGCGCGATATGGCCTTATCTACACCTATGAATCGACTCATTCAGGGGGATGTGGGGAGTGGAAAAACGATTGTAGCCCTCTTTGCTGCCTTGATTGCTATTGGAAACGGCTACCAAGTCGCTCTTATGGCACCAACGGAGGTGCTGGCTGAACAGCATGCTCGTAGCTTTCGTAAATGGCTTGCTCCTCTTGGTATCGGGGTAGGACTGCTATTGGGTAGCACTCCACCAGCCCAAAGGAAACGCATCTTAGAAAAGTTAGCTACTGGAGAGTTGGCTTGCATTATAGGTACGCACGCTCTCTTTCAAAAGAATGTACAGTATCATCGGTTAGGGCTGACGATTATTGATGAGCAGCACAAGTTTGGGGTTAAGCAGCGGGCTGCGCTTTGGGAGAAAGCCCATCCCTATCGTCCTCATAACCTTCTCCTTACGGCCACACCTATACCCCGTACATTAGCTCTCTCAGTGTATGGGGATGTGGATGTGTCTATCATTGATGAGCTTCCGCCAGGGCGCCAGCCTGTTAAGACTTACATCCGTACAGAAGCCCAACGACGCGAAGTGTGGAATCTCCTCCGCGCTGAGCTTCAAAAAGGTCATCAGGCTTATGTTATCTACCCTCTCGTGGAAGAGTCTGAGAAAACCGATCTTAAAGCCGTGGAGGAGGGGTACGAGCTGATTCAGAGGACATTCTCCGAGTACCCCGTAGGCATGATTCATGGACGCATGAACAGTGAGCGTAAAGAGCGTGAGATGCACCTATTCAAATCAGGTCATACGCGCATCCTTGTTGGCACGACGGTGGTAGAGGTCGGCGTGGATGTACCTAATGCGACGGTATTAATTGTGGAGCATGCAGATCGCTTTGGTCTATCCCAGCTTCATCAGCTGAGGGGTCGTGTGGGTCGAGGGGGATATCCATCTTATGCGATTTTTATAGCTCCTAATAACCTATCGGAGACAGCTCTGACTCGTTTTCAGGCTTTGGCTCAGTACCATGACGGTTTCCATATCGCTGAGATAGACCTCAAGCTGCGTGGGCCAGGCGACTTTCTGGGGACTAAACAGAGTGGCTTACCTGAGTTCAAGATAGCGGACATTGTGGAAGATCAGGCTATCCTCCGGCAAGCCCGACAGGCTGCTGAGAACCTGGTTTCGCAGGACCCTTCTCTGGCTCTTTATCCAACTCTGAGGACGCATCTCAGTGAGTATGTTGAACGGCATAGCTTAGAGCTTTTCACGGCATAGAACGATAATAAGTATCTTTACTTTATGCGGCACCTTATTCTTGTATGCAGCCTCGGTTTGTATGCTCAGCACCGCTGTGGTACCATGGAGCGCCTTCAATACTTGATAGAGAAGGACCCCTCCATAGCCGAGCGTATGGCTGCCGTAGAGTCTCAAACTCGGTCCTACATTGAACAGATGGAGCGGTTTCCCCACCTGCGCACAAATAATGTCATAACGATTCCTGTTGTCGTGCATATTGTGTATCGTACAGCTTCTGAAAACATATCCGATGCTCAAGTGCTATCTCAGATACAAGTGCTAAATGAGGATTTTCGCCGTCAGAATGCCGATGCTTCCAATACGCCCGCTTTGTTTGCATCCGTAGCGGCTGATGCCCAGATAGAATTTTGTTTGGCGACCCGGGATCCTCAAGGAAACCCCACCACAGGGATCACCCGTACCCAAACGACTAAGACTTCATTCAGTCCCTATGCGGACGATGTAAAGTTCTCCAGTCAAGGTGGTAAGGATGCTTGGCCGACGGACCAATACTTGAATATATGGGTCTGCCGTCTTGGAGGGGGCGTATTAGGATATGCCCAGTTTCCAGGTGGAGGGCCTGCGAATACTGACGGGGTAGTGGTGGATTTCAGGTATTTTGGACGAGGTGGGAGCGCCCAAGCACCCTATAATGGAGGACGAACAGCCACACATGAAGTCGGTCACTGGCTCAATCTACGGCACATATGGGGGGATGCTCAGTGTGGAAACGATTATGTGAATGACACACCCGTGCATGAAACCTCTAACTACGGCTGCCCTTCTTTTCCTAAGCCCGCTCCCGCTTGTAATAACACCCAGAGCGAGATGTTTATGAACTACATGGACTACACGAATGACGCCTGCATGAATCTATTCACTCAAGGTCAAAAGAATCGCATGCGTGCTGTATTGAGTCCTACGGGCTACCGAGCTGGACTTCTCACTTCGCAAGGTTGCAGTGCACCGGGAGGCTGTAGCGGTACCGTTACCCTTAGCGCTCTATCGGGTACTTTTTCTGATGGAGGCAGCGACTACCCGAATAATGCTGATTGCCGCTGGCTAATACAGCCCTCAGGGGCTACCTCTATTACTCTCACCTTTCAAAGTTTCAGCCTTCTTACAGGCGACTCCGTCATAGTCTATAACGGCTCTACGACGAGCGCACCGCGACTGGGGGCTTTTTCAGGGACGAATCTACCTCCCACACTTACCTCTTCGGTAGGTAGCATGCTGGTTCAATTGTTTACAAATGCTTCAGGTACAGCAGCAGGGTTTCAAGCCTCTTACACCGCTCAGGTGCCTGGAAGCTGTGGAGGTACTCAGCTTCTCACGCAGAGTAGTGGAACTATCAGTGATGGCAGTGGTCCCAACAACTACCGAAATGATGCGGACTGTCGCTGGGTTATTCAGCCGGGCCAAGGGGCGGGGATTCGCATACAGTTCAATAGCTTCCGAACCGAAGCCAGCTACGACTTTGTAACCATTTATGACGGCCTGCAGCCGAATGTCTCGTATATGGTTCGGCGCTTCTCAGGTACCAACCTTCCTCCCGTCGTAACTACGTCTATACCTGAGGCGACGATATATTTCACTACAGACAATAGCGTCACCGAGCAAGGTTGGTCTCTCACCTACACAACGATAAGTACGCCCTATTGTAGCGGCACCACCATTCTCACAGCTCCTTCTGGAACCGTATCGGATGAGAGTGGTGTAAGTGATTACACCAACCGCTCTCTCTGTAGCTGGCTAATCCAGCCGCCAGGCGCTACATGGGTTCGGCTCACTTTTAGTAGCTTTAACACCGAGGCTAACTACGATTTTGTCCGGATATACGATGGCACCACGACCAATGCCCCCTTATTAGGTTCTTACAGTGGTGCTAATATCTCACCCTCCATCACTGCGAATAGCGGTAAAATGCTGATTGTTTTTACTTCCGACAGCTCTATTACTCGGGCCGGATGGGAGGCCTCATATACAAGCAATGGAATATACACGAGCATAGAGAGGGGTGAAAGCCTTGATGGGGTGCGGATTTATCCCGTCCCAGCTCGGGATCAACTTTGGATTTCTCTGCCAGCAGGTCCTTCAGCTGAACTTCTCCTGTATGATACAGGGGGACGGCTGATATGGAGAGGGACGGTAGGGAGCGGCGAGACGGCTATTCCTGTGGCGGAGTGGGAGGAGGGACTGTACTTAGGGCTTCTCTACCGAGAAGGAAAAACCCTGAGCTTTCGCTTCCTGCGCAAGTAGGCGGCGAATTGGAGCGGGTAGACCGTATTGGGCAAGGTGAGCCCAACTTACGAACACCGCATCATCAGGGGGATGAGCTTGGCGATGCACATATCCCACAAGCCGAAAATGGGTGAATTCATGAGTTAAGGTAGGCTGAGCGACCATCGGTGCATCGGTGGCTTGCATGGGGAGGGACCATAAGCCGCTCCAAAGACCACCTAAAGGCTGTTTTTGTAACCACACTCCCTCTTTGTTTGCGCATAGGGTAAGCATAAATGACCTCGTGGGTTTGGGGCGAGGGGTATAGGCTGGAGGATATTGCTCGGGAGTCCCTCTTTGTAAAGCCACGCAGGTGGATGCAAGAGGACAAAGGAGACACTTAGGTCGGCGGGGGAGGCATAGAAGCCGAGCCAAGTCCATCAGCGCAAAGGCTATCTCTCGTTTCCTCCAGTATTCAGGCAGAGCGTCTGCTTTGGTCTGATAAAGTCGGCGGTCTCTACTGGATAGCCCCCATAAGCGGCTCAAGACACGGACTAAGTTTCCATCTACGGGGAGGTACGGAGCCCAGCCCGTAAAGCTCAGGATAGCTCGGGCTGTATAGGGTCCTATACCCGGCAGACTTTCTAAGAAGTGAAGCGGATTAGCTTGCGATTGGACGGCTGTCCACCCCCCCGCCGATACGATCTGCTGAGCCGTTTGATGCAAGTGAAGGGCTCTTCGATAGTAGCCTAATCCCTGCCACACTTCTAAAATCGCTTCTAACGAGGTGCCCGCCAAAGCGTCTAAGGTGGGAAATCGCTCTAGAAATCGGTGTATATAGGCTTGAGCTTGGGAAATCTGGGTCTGCTGAAGGATGGTCTCTATCACCCAGATTTTGTAGGGGTCTCGGGTCTCCCGCCAGGGTAAGTTGCGCCCTTGCTGAGCGTACCACTCCAATAGGGTTTCTACTGTCTCTCTGCTGGGGGAGGACATAAGGGGTGGGTAGGACGAAGTTAGAAAGCGGCATTGAAGATGGGTCTGTGGCAGCTCAATCGCATCCTAAATGTTTATGCGCTGGCTGTAACAGGGAAGTAGGGGGGTGCGCCAGCGCCGAAGGCGCTGGCGCACCCCTAAAAATCCTTCGCCCATACCCTTCTCAAACAGGTGACAGAGCGTGTTGCATCCTCCGAGGGCACGCATCCAAATCCCCTGGCTAACTCCCTCCCTCCCTATCCTAAAGCAATCGCGCCCACGAATATCTGCTCATTGAAACCTTCCTCGGACAATGAAGGACAGCTTTCGGCAAGGCAGGTTAGTTGCTTCTGATGAGACCTATCCTTCTACTAAGCGCTGTATTTCTCGATGGGTGTAGGCGAGAGCTGCCTGAAAAGGGTCTGTAGGCTGTGCGCGCCACTTTTCCTTAAAGCATTCTACCCAGACTAGAGGTGGAGTCTGCTGAGGAGGGTGCTCGCTAAGGGTTGTTTGGAGCATCTGGAGAAGGGTATTTTTAGCTGTGCGGAGGGCGTACCACACTTGGGGTCCCATGTAGATTTGATAAGCGGCATTATGGAGGTACTCATCTTGTACAAGCTGAAACAGGGCTTGGACTAAGTCGCTGGTGCGCTGAAAGGTATGTGGAGCTATCCGAGGGAGAAGGTTATTCGGGTCGTTTCGTTCTAAAAACAGCGCTGCCCGTTCCAAGGCTTGAAGGCGCAGAGGCAAGGTAGTCTGAAGCACCTGCTGACGAAGGGCCCGGCGCCTTTCCTCTATCTCGCGACGCCAGAAGAAAACTAAGACTGCACTTACGCTCAATAGGCCGCTCAGCGCTACGATTAGTAGCGCCACCCAGCTCGTTTCAGTCATACTCTTCAAAAAAATCCAAGGCTAATCGTCCGTACTTATCCCAAAAGGTGAAGTCATGTTTGCCTTTTGGGTCTAAGTGCAGTACGCAGGGCAGGTCAGGCCGTACAGACCGAAGGTGTTCAAAAAGTCGCTGAGAGTGTTGGTATGGAACGACAGGGTCAGCTACTCCATGCGCTAAAAAGAGCGGCCGCTGAATCCGCTGGGCCAGGCGCATCGGATTATCTACCTCGTCCCACCGCTGACTGTACCGGCCATACCAACCTGTGAGAAGAGGGTCTCGGCTATCTAAGTGGGGATCAAAGTCTCCTGACAAAGCCGCTCCTGCCGCAAACAATGCTCCCGTGTGAGCCAAAAGCAGAACAACGCCGCGTCCTCCTGTAGAGAGACCTAACAGGTAACCTTTGCCATTTTCTAAAAGATGACGACGCTGAAGCTCTGGAAAGACCGTATCTATCAAAGTTCGCAATGTCGGATAGCTGCGCCAATCAGGTCGTGTCTCAGGAAATACTTGGGAAGCATAGATGCTCTTACCCATCTCTAAGAGAAGGAGTCGATATCCTCGGCTCAGGGCCTCCGTACAAACAGATGAGCTATCGCACCATCTTGTTCGTGGATAGTTCCAGCCGGGTAGTAAAATGAGAGTGCGCCTAACAGGCCGGGCGGGCTCTCGCACCTCTATAAGGCAAGAGGCTATTTGAAAAGTCTGCGCCATAAGTGGCGCTATACCGAAAAAAAGAACTCTCAGTTGCGCAGCGGCTTCCCTGTTTGGAGCATGTGCTGAATGCGCTCTAAGGTTCGCCTCTCCCCGCACAAGCTCAGAAAGGCTTCCCGCTCTAAGTCTAACAAGTACTGCTCCGATACATATTGAACGCCGGTGAGATCGCCTCCTGCCAGGACATAAGCCAGCTTCAGCGTGATGTGGCGGTCGTATTCAGTGATATATCCAGCTTGCCACATTTGATAGATGGAGGCTTCTACTCCGCCTAAGGCGGTGCGACCCAGTACTCGGATTTGTGAGCGGGGTTGGGGAGGGACATAGCCCCCTTCAGCTAAGAAAAGAACATAGGACTTAGCGTCCCGAAGGAGCTTCTGGCGATTGAGCGTAATGCGGGTCTGATAGGGCTTCAAAAGTCCCATCTGAATAGCTTCAAACCCCGAGGTGGCCACCTTGGCCGTAGCGATGAGGGTGAGAATGTCGCGAAAGTAGTTTAGCTCTACATCTCCTTCTACATATCGTTCGGCGATACGGGCTGCCATCTCCTTGGTACCAGCGCCGGCGGGAATAAGACCCACCCCTACCTCCACTAATCCGATATAGGTTTCAGCAGCAGCTTGTACGCCGTCCGCATGAAGGGCCATTTCGCAGCCTCCACCTAAAGTGAGACCATGAGGAGCGACCACGACAGGAATAGCGCTATGTCGCAGGCGCATCACTGTCCGCTGAAACGTCCTCACAGCGAAATCTAACTCATCCCACTCTTGCTCTGCCGCCATCATGAAAATCATCGCTAAGTTGGCCCCTGCAGAGAAGTTTTCCCCCTGATTGCCGATTATTAGACCTACATAGCTGCGCTCAACGATGTCTATGGACTTATGGATAGCATCCAATACCTCTCCACCGAGGGTGTTCATCTTCGTGTGAAACTCCAGACATAGGACTCCATCACCCAAATCAAAAAGCGAGGCCCCGCTATTGCGCCATATTACCCGTTCTGACCGTAAAGTATCCAGTAAGATATACCGATCCTGGCCAGGCACTTCAATGTAATCCTCCCGAATCGGGCTATACACGTATCGGCGGCCTTCGCGTACTTCGTAGAACCGCCCATAGCCCTTTTCCAGCATGCGTTCGACCCACCCTGCTGGCTTGTACTTGAACCGCTGTATGGCGGCAAGTCCTTCTTCTACTCCGACCGCATCCCATTTTTCAAAAGGACCGAGTTGCCATCCAAATCCCGCCCGTACGGCTTCGTCTATGGGGTAGATTTCGTCCGAGATTTCGGGAATGCGATGAGATACATAGGCAAATAGGGCAGCCATGTTTTCTTGGAGGAGCTGAGCATAGGGTTCATCGCTCTTAGCGATGAGCCGCAGACGCTTGCGCAGGTCTTCTTCGCTCCGAAGCTGCTCTAAAAGAGCAGATCGCACCTTCTTCTGAGGCTGGTAGTCTAAGGTGTCTAAGTTGAGGCTGAGGATTTCACTGCTGCCATTCACACGCTGCTTGTAGTAGAAGCCTTTGCCCGTTTTTTCACCTAAGAGCCCCCGGTCTAACATTTTTTCTAAAAAGTCAGGCAGCTTGAACGTTTCCCGGGCTTCGTCATGGGGACAGTTGTCGTACAGACCTTTGGCGACTTTAGCCAAAGTATCTAAGCCGACCACGTCCGCCGTGCGGAGGGTGGCTGACTTAGGATGCCCGATAACAGGCCCTGTGAGTCTATCTACCTCCTCTACTGTGAATCCATACCGACGCAAAGCATGGAGAAGATGCATGATGGCAAAGACGCCGATCCGATTAGCGATAAAAGCGGGTGTGTCTTTGCATAAGACGGTTTGCTTACCGAGGTGAATCTGACCAAAATCCATCAGAAACTGTATCACCTCAGGGTCCGTGTCAGGGCCCGGTATGATCTCCAGAAGGGGTAAGTAACGGGGTGGGTTGAAGAAGTGGGTACCTGCGAAGTGCCGGCGAAAATCCTCTGAGCGGCCTTCCACGAGAAACCGCATGGGGATGCCAGATGTGTTACTGGTAATGAGCGTACCAGGTCGCCGATACTTCTCTACCTCTTCGTATAGGGAACGCTTGATGCCAAGGTCCTCTACAACGACCTCTATGATCCAGTCGGCTTCGGCGATTTTAGGAAGGTCGTCAGCGAAGTTACCTAAGGTAACCCGCTGAGGGACTGTGCTATCAAACGTAGGAGAAGGAGAGAGCTTTAGAGCGCGTTGGAAAAGGTCTTGTACGATGCGGTTGCGTACTTGAGGGGACTGGAGCGATAGGCCCTTGGCAGATTCCTCAGGTGTAAGCTCCTTAGGAGCCATATCCAAGAGAATCACGGGAAAGCCCGCTCCAGCGAAATGCAGGGCGATTTGAGAGCCCATAACGCCTGCTCCGAGTACGGCTACCTTGCGTATGCGACGACGCGTTTGAGTCGTCGCAGAAGGTTGTACAGTTACTTGCATCCATGCGAAGATACAGGTTTTTCCAAGGCAGACATGCCCTCTCTCTCCTTAGTGAGCCCTCAGATGCGATTAACGGAGCTCTCTGGATCGCCTTACGATTTTTTCTTTTTGGATTTTGATGGGGTAGGGGGAGGCTCGGAAGGTAGGCTCTCTTTGAGCTTTTGAGCTTCTTGGCGTATGTCCTCTGTGGGAGCATTCTCAATCAAACTGTCCAGAAGCTGGCGAGCCGACTTGAACTTGTTTTCGTCTATGAAAATTCGGGCCAGAATGAGGTAAGCTCGCGCCCGCGCCTCCAAGTATTGGGGTAGCTCATCGCGGAGACGATAGATAGCCGCTCGGGCTTCATCGTAGCGCTTCTCTGCGTAGAGAAGGCGGGACTGTTGGTACAAAGCTTCGGCGGCGAGAGGGCTTTTCTCCCCAGAGACGGCTTGTCGTAGGTAGGCTAAGGCGGAATCAAGACGACCCGACTGCTCCCAAAGGGCTCCTATTGTAAGGAGAAGCCTTTGCTGAGAGTAGGCGTTGAGGAGGGTATCGGAGAGCAGGTGCATGAGAATCTGGCGAGCGCTATCGGCTTTACCTAAGCGAGCCGCTAAGTCAGCCCATTGAGTGAGAGCCTGAACTCTGAGAGAGCTGGTATAAGGCACATACCGAAGGAAAGAGTCCTGGGCCCTGAGAGCTTCCAAAAAGTTTCTCTGGTCAGCGTAGAGGCGAGCGAGCTTTTCCCAGGCTTGACTGCGCTGCTCAGGGTAGTTAGTAAGTTCTCGGTAGTAGGAGAGAGCCCGAGCTGTATCACGAAGGTTTTCTGCAGCGAGGGCCCGCCATGCCAAGGCCTCTCCCGTCAGAGCGGGGTATCGAGCGGCTATACCAGCGGCTTCACTTTCTAATGCGCCCCAGCGTCCGCTTTCAGCAAGTTGGCGCAGCCTATCCCGTTCAAAGCTCAGTCGGGTTTCACTCTCAGGAGGCAAGTGTTGCAATAGGTCTTGGTAGAGGTCGTCGTATTCGGCTGGAGGTAGGAGGGCTCGCAGCCCGTCCAAAGCCAACTTGGCGGCTTCAGGGGAGGTGGGGTATTCCGTCAAGGTGCGACGCAGCGTGTTAGTGGCCCCTGCTTTGTCGCCCAGCTCGGCCAGAGCCAAACCCAGCCGAGCTTGGGCCAAGGGAACTTTTGGGGAAGAGGGAAAATATCGCAGAAGAGCTTCGGCGGCTGCTTTGGTGCAGGCAGGGCGATTGAGCCATAACGCACACAGTTCTGCTCTTAGGTATAGGGCTGCATCAGCCCCTGCCGATGTAGGGGAGACTTCGGCGAGGATAGCTTCTGCCTCGTCGTACCGCTCCAAGCGAATGAGGGTTTGCGCTAAATGATACCGCACTTGGGTCTGGGGCAAAGGCGATCTCAGTAGCTCTCGGTACAAAGAAAGAGCATCGGTATAGCGCTTTTTGAGATAAAAAGCGCCTGCCGAGACGAATGTCGCATAAGGGCGAATGCGAGAATCCCCCTCCCGACGCAAAGGTTCGCTATAGCGTAGAGCCTCTTCGGCTAAGTTGAGTTGGAGGTAGGACCAAGCTATGGCTAAACGCGCTTCATGGATGTAGAGGTTTTCCCGTTGGCGGGGGTATTGGAGAAAACGCTGGTAGGCTTGTATAGCCTGACGCAATTCCCCCTGACGGTACAACGCTTCACCTCGCCAGAAAAGAGCCATAGCGGTATGGGGTCCCTCTATACGGGCAGCTTGGGAAAAACAGCTATCAGCCGCAGCGTACCTTCTGCCGGCAAGCTCCTGAAAGCCCGCTATAAGCCATATGCGCTGCTTGGGTTCAGTGAGAACCGGATCAGAGAGAGTATCTAAAGTGCGGACTGCCTCAGTGTACTTACCTTCGGCGGCGTAAAATTCGGCCAAATAGCTCAGAGCCGTGAGCCGCTTCGGAACCGCAGGGAGTTTGACATAGGAGAGAAGAGCTTGCCGCCCTGATTCTAAAAGTCGGAGATCCCATGCTAACTGAGCTATGAGCCACAACGCAGCGGGTCCAGGGGGGGCGGATGTAACAGGGATTTGGGTGAGAACGCCCAACGCTTCTTCTTTTCGTCCTAAGCGGGCTAAGGTAGAGGCATAGCCATACCTTCCCCACTGGCCGAGGCTATCTTGTCGGCTAAGAAGAGGCTCCCACCATCGGAGAGCTTCGGTATCGGCTCCTTTTCGGTAAGCACAAGCCCCTAAGTGCAACCGTACAATGGGGTGATTCTCCACGGGTTCAGCAAAGCGCTCAGCCGACTCGCATTGCTGAGCCTGAGCTAACGTTACAACAACGAAGGTCCATAGAGTTTCGGCGTGAGCGGGCGGGGGATTTTGGGTGCGCCAGCGCTCGGCCCACTGGGCCAAACGAGGGAGGTCGGGAATCTTACCCAGAGCATACGCTAACCAAATAGACGATTCCTGCGCATAGGGGGCTCTCAGTTGGACCGCCTCAAAGTGTCCCGCCGCACTTCGCCAATCGCCTCGCTCGTAGAAGATTAGACCTAAGTAATAGTTGGCCGCATCGTGGAAAGGTCCAAGTTTTTCTGCTAAGGGGCGTAGCCGATTAAGCGCTTTGCCCTTATCGCCCGTAGCGTAAGCAGCATAGCCCTCTATGAACTGCATCTCCTGCCGCAGCACGGGAGGAAAGTCGCTGGGATTGAGGCCCGCCAAGTGTTGCAGCGCCTCTTCATACCGCTTGAGGAGAAAGGCATACTTGGCTGCGTAAAACCGAGTCAGGGTGCTCCGATAAGACGGAGCCTCAGCCTCGGCGTAGCGCTCCAGCTCGTACGGTGTGCTCTGGCGCAGAAGGTCAAAAAGAGCTTGTTTTTCCCATAGCGAAGCCATGGGGGAAGGAGGCGCAGAAGGGATAGGAAGAGGCCAGCGTCGCTCGTATAGCAGATCGTATTGACGGGCCCAGTTTTGAGCACCTTGAAAGTGAGCTATCTCTGAACGGCTGCGAAAGTGCTCAGGCCCCCACCATGTAGGAAGGGCCTGAGCCCATATTAACCCAAGGAAGCTCGCCAGCTTTGCCACAGAGCGATAGCTTGAGATTCTTTTCGAAGCAGCTCATGACGAATGGAGTCTAGAAGTGGCTTTTTGGAACCCTTTTGAGTAAGCCACTTTTGAAGGAGATAGAGGTCTCGGGCTTCTCCCAAAAGCGTAGAAAGCTCGGCAGGAGGCCGTTCTAGAAGGTCTACCCATACCGTCGCTAACTCCCACTTCCGTATAAGCGTACGCAGTTCATGAAGCTGCTTGGTCGTGTAGGGTGGAGAGGGGAATTGTCTGAGAGTTGCCTTATGGACCTGAATCCAGCTTTGGCCTTGCTTTTCCCACATCACTAAGCTTTCCTTTTCCTTCCAAGGGGGCGGGAAGCGTTTTCGCCACTCCGCCAGCACCCCCCGAATATCCTCTACTGACTTTCGGTATAGCTTGCTAAAGCGGCGCTTGCGATAGCGGATTTCCTTCTTCACGGCTTTTCTCCATTCGGGTGCATGAAGCCGTACCCACTCCTCATGTAAGTAAGCTTGACGGAGCTTGCCGGCCCGGCGAAATAGTCGACTCAAAGCAGGACTATGAGGCGCCTCGCTCGGGAATGTATAAAGCTCCAGATAAACTCGCAGTCGCTTTACGCGTCGCCTGAAGCGATAGATAGCCTTCGGGGTAGGTTTGCGCAGGCGTCTCAGCCCCAACCTAAACGGATTGCGCCTTTTCACTTTTGAGCTGAGAGACCGCTTCTCGGAAAGCGTTGCCCCGTTCTTCATAACTGCTGAACCAGTCAAAGCTCGCACATCCGGGCGATAAGAGTACGACTTCATCGGGGCGAGCTAACTTGTGGGCTTTCTCCACGGCTTCTCTCATAGAGCCGGCTCGCTCTATTACTGGCACTGTGTCGCAAAAGGCCCGGTAAATCGGCTCAGGATTGGTTCCAATCAGAACCAAAGCCCTTACACGAGCCCGAACGATATCCAGGATTTCTCCCCAATCGTTACCCTTGTCTACGCCGCCGGCGATCCAGATGATAGGACGCTCAAAGCTCTGAAGGGCATACCATACAGCGTCGGTCGTAGTAGCTTTGGAGTCATTTACATAGAGTACTCCATCAATGAGTGCCACCTGCTCTAATCGGTGGGGCATCTTTTCCATCGTCTCAAACGAGCGTCGCAAGTCAGCTCGCCGTAGGCCCGCCAATCGTCCGGCAATAGCTGCCGCTAAGGCGTTCTTTCTTTTAGGAAGCTCTTGAAGCGGGGTCGCTTCATACGACACTTCCCATCGGTCTGCATCATCGCCTACTTTCATATCGCATATGAGTTTGTTTCCTTCTATCCATGCGTGTATGCCCTCGCTGGGTGCCACAGCGAAGCGCCAAGACTGGGCATGTGTAGGATAAAGCCGCAGTTTCTCCACGAGTAGCTCGCTATCGGCAGCGTAAATGAGATGGGTCTCGCTGGGCAGCCGTCCTAAAATGTGGAGCTTAGCGTGGGCGTAAGCCTCCAAGCTGCCATGCCAATCTATGTGATTGCGGACTAAGCTCGTGATCACGAAAAGGTTGGGTATCAGTGAATAAGTGTCCCAAAGCTGGAAAGAACTCGCTTCTACGACGTAGTACGCATAGGGCTTGTCTTCACAGAGAGCGAGACAAAAGCTATAGCCGATATTACCGCAGGCGATGGCGCGTCGTCCAGCGGTTCGTATGAGATGGGCTAAAAGGGTAGTGGTCGTGGTTTTGCCAGCAGAACCCGTAACGAGCCATAGTTGGGATGATTTAGGAAAATGACGCCATCCCCACTCTAAGTCTGATACGACTGGCACACCCGATGCGATTAGCTGGTGGAGGGCAGGGGTATCTGGTCGAATGCCGGGACTGCGCACGACTAAGTCAGCTTCTTTCAGTAGAGGAGTTGGGTCCTCTGCTATATGCCAAGTGAGGCCTGCTTCTTGGAGCCGTTGAGCATGGAGCGAGCTTGGGGGTTTGTCTGCCACCAGGAGAGTCTCATACCCCCAGCGCTGGGCTAAGAGAGCTGCTCCTACCCCACTTTCCCCCAAACCCCAAATCCCGATGCGCTGACTCATCGCAGCTTGAGCGTTATGAAGGCTAAGGCATTCAGAATCAAAGCGATGATCCAAAAACGGGTTACCACCTTGACTTCGTGCCAGCCGCATAGCTCAAAATGGTGGTGAAGAGGAGACATGCGGAAAATCCTTCGTCCCTCACCGTACTTGCGTTTGGTGTAGCGGAAATAAGCCACTTGGATCATTACCGACAAGGTTTCGGCGAATGGAATACCAGCTATGAGAGGAAGAAGCAGTTCTTTTTTCACCATGAGGGCCATGGCTCCAATCAGTCCTCCTAACATGAGGCTCCCTGTGTCCCCCATGAATACTTGAGCTGGGTAGGCATTGTACCACAGAAAAGCGATGCAAGCTCCCACTACTGCCCCGGCAAATACAGTAACTTCGGCAGCATGAGGTAGGTAAAGAATCTTGAAGTAATCCGCCCAGATCCGATTGCTGGAGAAGTATGCAAAGCTGGCTAAACTTACAAACGCTACGGTTCCCACGCCTACCGCCAATCCGTCTAATCCATCCGTTAGGTTGAAGGCATTGCTTGTTGCAGTGAGAATAAAAAGGACGATAAGCCCATACACTAAGGCGCGCAGCCAGAGGGGAGCTTGCCACTTACCTATTTCACCATAAGCGATAAGCTGATTTTTCACCAGGGGTAGGTTGGTTAGGAAGACCGTCTCAGGCTGGGCCTGTCCGAAGAGTTCGCCTGCGACGGCCGAGGCCTTATCAGAAGGGACGGCAAGATGGACTGTATCGGTTTGACGCTGAATGATATAGGTGAGAGGAGGCGTGCCCTCAGGGGTAGTGGGTCGAAATCGCCATTCTCGCCAGCTAAAAGACAGGCCGTCCACAGCTAAGAGTCTATCTCCTCGGCGGAATCCTACTTCGGCCAAAAGCGGGGAGAGCCGAATATAGCCATCAGCCCGCACTCGCTCTCGTGTGCTATGAAAGCTCGGCTCCAAGAGCATTAGCACAGTCAGCCAAATCGCCCCTCCCATCTGACCTAAAAGCTTGAGCCGAGGGGAAAGGCCCTTTTTATTGCGGGTGCGTTTGAGCCAGTCATCCAAGAAACCGATGGTTCCCAGCCAAAGCGCTAAACCTAAGAGGGCCCAGAGATAAGCGCTGCTCAGTTCGCCCCATAAAAGCGCCCCCGCCGCTAAGCTGAATAAGATAAGCAGCCCGCCCATCGTGGGAGTTCCCTTTTTGCTTGCATGGGTGGTGGGTCCTTCTGAGCGGATCGTTTCTCCCAAAGCGTTTCGTCGTAGCCAGCGAATCAGGATAGGACCCATCCATAGCCCTACAGCCCCTGCTGTAAAGGCAGCCATGAGCGTCCGAAAGCTGATGTATTGAGCTAAGCCCATCCCGGGTATCATCCATGTCTCATCTAACCATCGCATAAACTCACTCAGCATAGGCCAGTGATTGGAGAACTTGTCGGTCGCTGAAAGGGTATCGGACGCCTTGGATTTCCTGATAGGTCTCGTGTCCTTTGCCTAATACTGCGATAAGGCTATGAGGCGGAGAAAGCTGAACGGCAGCTCGAATGGCTTCGGCTCTATCAGGTATGGTAAGGACTTTAGAAGTCAGCGTAGGGGGGACCCCTGACTGCATGTCCCGCAGAATGGCGAGAGGGTCTTCGCTGCGTGGGTTATCGCTGGTGAAGATAGCTACGTCCGCCAAGCGAGCGGCTGCACTAGCCATAGGGGCTCGTTTAGACGAGTCTCGGTCTCCCCCTGCCCCCAGCACTACGAAGAGTTTGCCGCCCTCTGGAACGAGAGGCCTCAAAGTTCGTAGCACTTGCTCCACAGCATCGGGTGTGTGAGCGTAATCTACCAAGCCCATGCGCCCTTCGGGTAAGGCTATGGGCTCCAAGCGCCCCGGCAAGGTCTGAAGTAAAGTAGATAATCGTCCCAGCTCCATCCATTGCTCCCTTAGAGCTATCCTATCTCCCTTAGCTTCCAACAAGAAGGCACTCGCTATAGCTGCCAGCAGATTATAGGCTTGAAATCGTCCTAAAAGCGGCGCACTCAGTGGGCCTATGTCTTCCATGACCAAGGGCACGTCTGTAGATTTCGGCCTTACCTCTCCATAGCGTAAGATGAGGTCGTACTCTATGCCCCACAATCCCAAGGCTCTCAGGCGCAATCCAAAGTCTTCTCGTCCCTCTACGGTGTAGCAATAGCGCTGAGCAGCCGTATTTTGAAGCATGAAGAGTCCGTGCTTGTCATCCGCATTAGTCAGAGCGAATGAGCTCGGTGAAAGCCCATCGAAAAGCCGCTTCTTTGCGTCTCTATATGCGGTAAAGGTCCCATGATAGTCCAGATGATCGTGGCTGAGATTGGTAAAAACCGCTCCAGCGAAGTCTATGCCCGCCGACCGACGCTGATCCAACGCAATAGAGCTCACTTCCATCGCCACATGGGTGATGCCCCGTTCAACGAAATAGCGGAGTAGTCGGTGCAGCTCGTAACTATCTGGCGTCGTGAGGGTGGCTGGAAGAGTCTCGGTCTCAGCTAAGCAGAAGACTGTGCCTATTAGCCCTGTCCGATAGCCCAAGCCTCGCAGAAGTTGGTAGAGGTAGTAAGCTGTGGAGCTTTTGCCATTGGTACCCGTGATGCCTACGATACGAAGCTGGCGTGCAGGATAGTCAAACCACGCCGCAGATAAATAAGCATACGACTCACGCGCATGCGGGGAGAGGAGGAGGGTAACGGATGAGGGCACCTCTACGGCACTTTCAGCGAGGATAGCCACGGCTCCCCGCTCAATCGCCTCCGGGATAAACCGATGTCCGTCTGTTTGTCGCCCCTTCCAAGCTACGAAGAGAGCGCCTGGCTGTACTGTGCGACTATCGGCTGTAAGCTGAGTTATGAGTAAGTCTGTGGAGCCGCAGCCGACCCTTACCCCTTTTAGTCCAGCAATGAGTTCAGAAAGGCGCTTCATACCCCAGTTCTAATAGGACTTCCTTCCCTGGGCGCATCTCTATGCGTGAGACGAAAGGTCCAGTTCCATGCCAATACACTTGGTAGCCTGCTGCTTCAAGCTCGGTCACGGCGCTGCGCAGGCTCATGCCTATGACTCTTTCGGGTAGAGGAGCGGTGTGAGGCAAGAATTGTACAAAGTGGGGAGTGGGGCGGGTGCGTACTATAGGTGTCTTAGGCCGATCAGGCGTAGATATGCTTAGCGCATTGTATAACTGGATCGTGCGGTGTTGTACGACTACGGGTAAGCTGGGCAGCTGTCTATCGGGTAACGGTTCTACGGAGCGAGGAGCTACCCCTAAATCCCGAAAGACCACCGCATCTGCAATCTCCCGAAACACTGGCGCGGCCACCTCTCCGCCGTAGATTGAGCCCTTCTGCGGGTCATCTATGACGACGATACAAGAGTAGCGGGGACGCTCCGCTGGGAAGAATCCTACGAATGAAGCTCGATACCGATTCACATAAGTCCCTCGTTCTACCTTCTTTGCGGTGCCAGTTTTGCCTGCGATAGAGTAGAGGGGCGTAGCGATGCCCCGAGCCGTTCCTTTTTCTACGACTTCTCGCATGAGCCGGCGCAGGGTCTGAGCGGTGCTTGGACTCATGATGCGTTCAGAAGGGGGTAGCGTAGGAGCCTCACGCCTGCCATCAGGATACCGTATCTCACGCACTAAACGGGGAGCAAGCCAAAGCCCATCGTTCGCTATGGCATTGTAAAAAGTCAGTAGCTGGAGAGGGGTCAATCGGATGTTGTACCCAATAGCCATCCAAGGTAGGGTAGTCGCATTGAAGTGCGGGCTGCGCAGCGGAATATAGGCCGGACGAGGTTCAGAGTAAAGCGAAACTCCCGATTTTTCTAACAGCTTGAACCGTTCCAGATATCCGTAAAACTGTTCTGGCTTAGAGCCGAACGCTTTGTAACATAAGCTGGCAAACGCTACATTACTGGAACGAGCTAAGGCTTCAGAGAAGCTCATAACCTCACCGCTGTGGCCATCCGAGAGGGTTCGGTCGGCTACAGTGAGGCTGGCTGGGACCACGAAGCGCTGATGGGCTTCCACGGCGCGGGCTTCTAACAATGCAGCAGCCGTAGCTACTTTGAAAGTAGAGCCAGGCTCCCAGAGGGTACTCACAGCATGATTGAAGTTCTCTCCTGCATTGGCTATCGCTAAAATATCCCCCGTCCGTACCTCCATCAAAATAGCTACCCCCTCCTTGGCTTGATGGGTCTGTACCGCCCTTTCTAAAGCCTCGCTGACCAAGTCCTGAAGGTGAGGGTCTAAGGTAGTGAAGAGATCAGCCCCCGCTTGGGGCTCAAACTCTGCTAAGTCCTCTAAGGGAATCTCTACCCCATTAGGTAGGCGTCGCACCAGCACCCAACGCTCCTCGCCTCGTAAAAAATCATGAAAAGCGCTTTCTAACCCTCGCCAGGCTACCGAGTCATTGATGAGATAGCCCAGCGTAGCTCGGGCTAAGTTTCCGTAAGGATAAGAGCGCTTGTGCGTGATCTTCTCCACAATCAAGGCGCGTCTACTTGGCCGCTTGTGTAATAAGGGAAGCTGTTCCACAGCCTTTTTTTGAGCGTAAGTCAGCAAGACTTTATATGGCAGCAGATATACATGGCGATCACCTGCCTTCCAGCGGTTGTAAAGAAACCGATAGACTGGTTCGGGTTGGGGATAGATGTCGGGGAATAAACGGCTTAGCCCCTCGGCCAGCCCCCGAAGCGAATCGCGCACGTCCTCTGCGCTCCACAGGCTCGGGTCCACAGCAAGCCGAAAAAATGGCATGCTGGTGGCTAAGACCGTATAGTCTCGAGCGAAAATGCTCCCTCTCTCTCCGGCGACTTTCTTCAGATAAGGGCGTTTAGCGTAGGGGTCATAGGGTGAGGCATCCCGATATGTCCATTGAAGGTAAATCAGGCGCCCCACTAATCCAACCCATCCCAAAGCCGCTGCTATGAAGAAGACATAAAACCGCTTGAGAGGCTTACTCATACACGGATATGAGTAGAGGGGCTTGCTTGGGCAGTTCTAATCCCATGCTATCCAGTGCAGGCTTGAGCGCTGAATAGCTACGCTTCTGGCTGACGCTGGCGTTGAGTTGGAGGTATTCGGCTCGTTTCTCGGACAGGGCCCGACGCAGTTGATGAAGCTGACGAATCTTTATCTCAGCTCGGTACTGAGTCGCTACATAAATCAGAAGCCAAAAGGCGATATATAGCCATAGTCCTATCTGTCGGGGTAGCCAGTGAAGGGGATTTAGATAGCGCCAAGCCCGTTTCATATCTTCTCCGCAATCCAAAGGGTAGCTGATCGGCTACGAGGGTTGGATAAGACCTCCGTGGGAGAGGGAACGATCTTAGATAGAAGCCGCCAGCCCCATCGTTTTTGCCCAGTGAGAGGGTCCTCTTCTATAGGCAAGCGCAAATGGCCCTTAAGAAGCCGCACTTCTCCGCTATGGTAGGTCAGAACCACCAATCGTCCCCCCTTTTTTACCAAGGCATCGGCCGCCCTGAGGAGGGCTTTCAAAGCACCGAACTCATCATTCACGGCTATTCGTATTGCCTGAAAAAGAGGAGATAGATAAGATGAGGCAGCCTTTTTCCCATAGACCATCTCAGCGCACATCACAAGCTGATGGGTGCTGAACTCAGGCTGCCACCGATAGAGGATCTTCTCAGCTAAACGTCGGCTTTTGGGGAGATCCCCGTATTCATGCAGTACCCGAGCCAGCGTATCTGGCGTCTGACGACTCAACCACATCCAAGCTGGCACTCCCGTTTTAGGATTCATCCGAAGGTCTAAAGGAGCTTCCCAGCGATAACTGAACCCCCGCTCTGGGGAGTCAATCTGATGAGAAGAAATCCCTAAGTCCGCCAAAAGCCCTGTCAGGCTTCTTATGCCTCTCTCCTCAAGTAGTGATTCTATGTTTCGAAAGTCTCCCCTCATCCCAGAAAACCGCTCATCTTGCAGCTCCTCTAAGGGTGAGTCAGGGTCCTTATCTATCCCGTACAGATGTCCTGGGGGAATGAGTCGCTCTACTATGAGGCGACTATGGCCGCCTCCACCGAAGGTGGCATCTACATATACGCCTGTGGGGTCAGTAATGAGCCCTTCTACGGCCTCCTGCAATAAAACCGGTGCGTGATAAGCCCTCACTGGAGAGATTGTCCGAGAAACTTCTGCATCCATGCTGTGAGGTTAGTTTCATTTTCGGCTTTCCATGCGGTGTATTGGGGCTCCGCCCATATTTCTATGCGGTCTTTCATACCTAAGAGCACGATGTCCGTCTGGATGCCAGCGTAGTCGCAAAGGGGCTTTGGAAGCAGGAGCCGTGCATCGCTGTCTAAACTTACTGGCTGAGCTCCTGCCTGGTAAAGTCGTAGGAAGTTTCGTTCCTCTGGGGAAAAGGGGTTGATACGGCGATACAAGGCTTCTAACTCGGCGCGCCAAATGGGGAGAGGATATAGCCAGAGGCAAGGATCAGAGGCGCGCTGGAGAACAAAGTCAGTTCGGGCTCCTTCCGGCAGCAGCGCCAGTAAAGCACTGGGCATGCCGAAGCGTCGCTTTCCATCCAAGCGAGCTCTATACTCCCCGAAGAGAAACACTTCACACAAAGGTACACAGCTTCCCACTATGCTCCACTTTCTCCCACTAATCCCTACCTTGAGGGTGTGATGTGGGAAAGCGTATTAGATGCATGGCATCGCTTTTGCGAAGTCTTAGGAGGCTACGAAGAGACTTTACAGTCCGAGCTAAGCGAAGCCATCAGGCTACGGGATATGGCTCGTCTTACCGAACTGGAGAAAGAGGCTAAACGGCTGCGCCAACTGAAGAATGCCTTGCGCCGCGCCGAGAAAATCCTACTTTTGCAAGATGATTAGGCTTTGGCTACAAGTGGCTCTATTTGGAGGGTGGGGGGGACATACGAGTTATAACGACCTTGTAGCTCCTGAGGAGATATGGCATCGTTTTTACAGCATGGGTACAGTAGGAGTTCGCTTTCTGATTGAGCGGCGACTCCAACCTGGACTGGGCTTAGAACTGGGGCGATTTATCAGTCAGGATCGTCGTCAAGCTCGCTTTTCTCAGACCCGTTGGACTTCCATAGGCTTCTCTCTCCGATCGCGCTTCCTCAAGAAAAGTCTATCGCCCGTTTTAGAACTATATGCCTTTCGTCTGACTGCTACGCCTCGTACCGTTGAGGACAAGTCAGTCCCTGGCGCTCCCGCTTCGTTATCCGCCAATGGACTTGGGTGGGCTGCAGGTTTATCGTGGCGATGGAGTTCCATGGGGGAGATAGCTCTTTTGTATGTGCGCCGCCGACCGCAAACAAACCTGTTAGAGGGTGTGCCTGGGCCGGCTCGCGACCGCATAGAAGGCTTTTTGGGACAAATAGCTTTCTACCTTCTGTCCACAGAACCAACCCGTCCTCGCTTCCGATGAGTCAAGAGCCCAGTGGGATATTTGACATGCTGGGTCCTATCATGATAGGGCCCAGCAGCTCTCATACAGCCGGGGTTGTGCGCATTGCTCGGGTTGTACATTTCCTGTTAGGAGGTGTGCCTGATGAGGCAGAAATCCTATTCTACAACTCTTTTGCCATGACCTATAAAGGGCACGGCAGCGATAAAGCGGTACTGGCGGGATTGATGGGCTTTGCGGTGGATGATGAACGCATCCGAGACGCTATCGCCCTAGCCGATGAGCTGAAGCTACGATACACTTTTGATCCAGTTATCAGCTCGGCTAAGAATCACCCGAATACCTTGGTCATACGCGCTCGCCGAGCTGATCGCCAAGTTTCTGTAGAAGGTATTTCTCGGGGTGGAGGGCTTATTCTCATCAGCTCCATAGATGAACTTCATACCAACTTCACGGGACAGCTTCACACCCTGATTGTACAGGCTCGTGACGTTCGAGGGGCAGTGGCTTTTCTATCAGCTATTTTGGCTTACGACTCAGTGAATATCGCCACCCTCACGGTCAGTCGCCGAGCTAAGGAAGACATTGCCCTACAAGTATATGAGCTGGACGAGCCGCTTCGGGAAGAAAGCCTGACCTATATCCAGACCCTTCCATGGGTCTTCCAGGCTCAGATCATTCCGCCAGTCTGAGCTAAGTAATCCTCCCTCGTCCCAGCCTACTAAACAATCAGGGCGATAGGCTCCTCCGTCCGACCGAATCGCGGTGGGCTTTGTATATTTGTTTAGACCTTATCCAAATGAAAGACCTTGTCCGTGAAGCAAAACGATGGCGATCCGACTTCCCTCTGCTGAGCCAGATGCATCCGTCGGGGCGCCCACTCATTTATTTAGATAATGCTGCAACAGCCCAGAAGCCCGAGGTCGTCATTCAGGCGATAGCCCAGTTCTTCCGAAGGTACAACGCAAACATCCATCGAGGTGTTCATTGGCTGAGTCAGGAAGCCACGAGCTTGTATGAGTCGGCTCGAGAGACTGTGGCGGAGTTTATCGGAGCGGCATCCTCTGAAGAGATAGTATTTGTGCGGGGAGCTACGGAAGGCATCAACCTTGTTGCTAACGGCCTGCGCCGGGTTTACTTTCAGCCTCATGATGAGATCATTCTCACGATTGCCGAGCATCACGCTAATATTGTGCCTTGGCACTTAGTCGCTGAAGAAATACCCATACGCTTAGTCCCTGTTCCCCTTGGGGAGGATGGTCGCTTTGACTGGGCGAGCTTTCACGAGAGCCTTTCATCCCGCTCCCGGCTCATTGCGATTACAGGAATGTCTAATGTCTTAGGGACGGAAATGCCCATCGCTGAGATAACGAAAGTGGCTCACCAAAGAGGCATACCCGTGCTTGTGGACGCTTGTCAAGCGGTGGTACATCGTCCGCTGTCCGTGGAGGATTGGGGGGTAGATTTTCTGGTTTTTTCGGGGCACAAGCTGTATGGGCCTACGGGTATTGGCGTTCTGTACATGCGGCGTCCTTGGGGAGATAAACTACCACCCTATCAGGGTGGAGGCGACATGATTAGGCGAGTGCGATGGGAAGGGTCTCTCTTTGCATCTCTCCCAGCTAAGTTTGAAGCCGGTACGCCTGCTATTGCCGAAGCTGTAGCGCTCGCCGAAGCTATTCGCTACATCCAAAAAGTCGGATGGGCTTTTATTCAAACTTACGAGGCTTATTTGACAGATTACGCAGAAGAGCGTCTCGGGGCTGTTCCTAACCTAAAGCTTTACGGCTCAGCTCGCCCCAAAGGCTCCCTGTGGTCTTTCACTTTGGGTGATATTCACCCTCACGATGTGGGGACGTTTTTAGATCAGATGGGGATTGCCATTCGGGTTGGTCATCACTGCGCCCAGCCTCTCATGGAAGCCCTGGGCGTGCCAGCCACCGCTCGGGCTTCTTTAGCTTTCTACAATCTACCTGAGGAAATAGACCAGCTAGCCAAAGCTCTGGAGGAGACCGTACGATTTTTTTCCCCCGTTTCGTAGTAGCCTTGCGCTGAATGGGTAGGTCCTGTCTTTCGTTCAGCTCAGGGCTAACTTTGTACAGTGCGGCGCGTCCATATTATAGGGATTGGGGGCAGTGTGATGCATGCTTTAGCGCTTCACCTCCAGCAAGCCGGCAATATCGTAACAGGGTCCGACAATCGCATAGAAGAGCCAGCTCGCTCTCGTCTTGCAGCGGCGAATCTCCTGCCGCCTGAGGAAGGCTGGTTTCCTGATCGACTCTCCCCCGACATAGAGCTGGTAATAATAGGCATGCATGCTCGTCCCGATAACCCCGAGCTTCTACGGGCTCAGGCGCTGGGCTTACCTATTATAGACATGCCAACCTTTATTGCGAAAGCTGCCGAGCAAAAGCACCGAATCGTCGTAGCTGGTAGCCACGGTAAAACCACCACCACCGCTCTGCTGGTCTATGCCTTTCAGAAGTTAGGAATACCGGTAGACTGGCTTATCGGGGCGCGCACGCCAGCCTTACAGACTACGCTGCGCTTGACCGATGCCCCTACATTTACCTTTGAGGGAGACGAATACCCTGCCTCCGCTCTCAATCCCCAACCCAAAGCAGCGGTCTATCGTCCGCACTGGCTTATTCTGAATGGTATAGCATGGGATCACGCTAATGTGTATCCCACTCCTGAGCGATATCTCCAAGTTTTTGAACACTTACTTCAGACCCTTCCTAAGGGAGGTGTGTGCTTCTACAATGCCAGCGACCCCAGCGTAAAACTTTTGGTAGAGAAGGTCCTGCGTCCCGGTTGGCAGATGGCTATACCGTATAACGAACTGCCTCACTTCCGGCGAGAGGGACGATGGTTTGTTCGGTTGGGTCGTCGGGTGGTTCCGGTCCGCTTTTGGGGGCGGCATAACCTACTCAACGCTGCCGCTGTCTGGCGCCTACTCCAAGAATTTTTCGTAGAGGATCGGGATTTTGCTGAGATTCTCAGCACTTTTGAGCTGCCTGAGCAGCGGCAAGTCGTGTGGTACAGAGACGCTGAACGGGTGGTGGTGCGGGACTTTGCTCATGCCCCCAGCAAGGTTCAAGCCGTCATCCAAGCCGTCCGAGAGACATTCCCCAAGCTACCTTTGACAGTTGTTTTGGAGCTTCACACTTATAGCAGCCTTCAACCCTCGTATGCTACTCAATACCAAAAGGCCGTGCGGTCGGCTAAGGAATGCTGGATATTTTTGGATGAAAAGGTAGCATGGGAAAAGGGAGCTGACCCTGTGTCCCTGCGAATGAGCTTAGGCAAGGGTGTTCGGTGGTTTTCCGACCGTCAGGCTCTGGCGACCGCTTTATGCGAAGCCTTCCATCATCCCCCCCGAGCTATTTTACTCCTTTCTTCTGGGACCTTTGCTGGGCTTACCCCTCAAGATATCGGTATTCCTTGAGGATGCGCCTGATTACCCATCCTGTTCTTTGCAATTACTACCTTACCTACCGATGCAACGCCGCTTGTAGCTTTTGTGATATTTGGGAAAAGCCTTCGCCCTATGCCACTGAAGAGAGCGTAGCTCGCAACCTGAGAGACCTCAGGCGTTTAGGGGTGCGGATTATAGACTTCACAGGAGGGGAGCCGCTCCTGCATCAGAAGCTGCCAGCGTTCTTGGATATGGCCCAGCGAATGGGCTTTCTAACCACGGTCACAACCAACACCCTGCTCTACCCCAAGCGAGCCAAAGAGTTGGCAGGCAAAATAGACATGCTCCACTTCTCTTTAGATGCTGCCACAGCCGAGAAGCACAACCGCTTGAGGGGTAATGTGCCCTGCTTTGAATTTTTTGAGGAAAGTATTCGGGTTGCCCGAAAACTCGGCGAGCATCCCGACATTCTCTTCACTGTTACAGAAGAGAACTGGATGGACATAGAGGCGGTCTATCGCCGCTTTGCCGAGCCATATAGGTTGATTTTGATTCTGAATCCCATCTTTGCCTACAATGGTCTGGGAGCCGCTACTCTCCCAGCCGAGGTCCTCCGAGAACTAAGTCGTTGGGCTCGCCGAAAGTACATCTACCTAAATGAAGCCTTCCTGCGGTTGCGAGAAGCTGGTGGAAACTCTATCTACGACCCCGTCTGTAGAGCTGCCTCGGCTGCGGTGGTTATTTCGCCTATGGATGAGCTGCTTTTGCCATGTTACCATGCTCATGAGCAAGGCTATCGTTTCCCTATTCAAGGGCGTTTGTATGAGCTGTACCACTCTCCGACTATTGCACATTTGAGGCGCTTAGAAGGACGGTTCGCCTTTTGTGAAGGCTGCGTCATAAACTGCTACATGGAGCCGAGTTTTGCGGTAGAGGTTTCCAAGTATTTCTGGAGCTCTCTGCCCAGTACGATAAAGTACCTGCGTGAAAAATGGGGACTTTGGCGGCTCATGGGCTTGTGGATACGGCTAACTTATAGGCGGACTTTTAGATTGCCTGGCCTGAGCGCCTATAGATTAGAGGCTTTGCCCTCTGTCAAGTAAGGATGTGGAATAGGTGAAGACAAAAGTCCGAAATCTCACGATATTTGCCGAAGCAGCTGGTGTATGCGTTATTTCTGGGCTGTATTCCTTATTTTAGGGGGGGCATGGGGTCAGAAATTGCGTTCCCGAGAGAAATGTACGGGCCCAAACTGTCCTGAGAAAGTGGAGGTTTCTGAGGAGAAGCCTCGCCGCCGCTCCTTACGGCGAGCTGAAGCTCGCGTAGATAGGTACGGTTACCCCAAACGAGCCAACAAAGCCGAGCGATTTCGTACTTCAACCTCTGCGCCAGAACACTCTTCTATTCGGCGACAGGAATCATTCAGTCCTTATGAGTCGCCTGTCATCCACCGACGCCGTTCTGAACGCTTTCGTATGCCGACTTACTCAGCTCGTCATAAGCCTTTAGAGCGGCAGGAGGCTTTCCAGCCTTATTCTCCGAGGATTAGGCACCGAAGACAAGCTGAGCGGCATGTTCTTCGGGCGTATCGTCATCAGCATCGGGCCTACAAGCGGGCTGAACGACTAGCGCTTCGGGAGAGTCGTCGTCAGCAGCGTGCCCTGATGCGGGCAGAACGCCAGCGGTTCCAAGCCTACAACATCTCTCGTTCCCGTCGGGCTGAACGCTATACTTTCCAGCCAAAGTCTCTGCGTCATCGCAGAGCTCCAGAGGGTATGCTTTACAGCCAGCGTCCGATCCGCCATCGTCAGCCCTCTCGTTCAGCCTGCGAGCCTCCACCTCCTCCACGAGATCGTTTGACAGAAAAAGTGAGTTGCTTTCCTCCCGTTGTGCGACACAAGCGACCCGAACCAACCCAAACTTGCCAGCCGCCAGCTATACCTCACAAGAACTTTGATCGCTATGCTTGCAAACCACCTCGTCTATTCCATCTGGCGCCTAAGCGGTATGAGCAAGTAGCCTGTTTGCCGCCCCCGGTACCGCATAAAAGTTTTGATCGGTACAGTTGTAGCGCTCCTGTAATCAGGCATCGTTTGCCTGAGGCTTACGATGTGCCCTGTGATGCTCAAAGAAGGGGTGTAATGACCGCTACCGAGCGCTTTGCCCATGACCTTCGCTATTTATTCACTCGTCATAAAAAGCACTGCCAACTCGTTAGCGCCTATAGCGGCGTTTCTATCAGTGAATGGGTCAATACCCAAGCCTATGGGCGCGTGCCCGTAGCAGGCTATGTGATGGGGTATCGGGTCTATGTGTTGGCGCATTTCTCGGATAAAAAAGGCCGTTTCCTGAAAAAACCTAAGCTGGAAAAGCGTAAAGTTTGGGCGCTCAAGCAGTTAGAGGTTTGGGTGCCTCAGCCAGCTAAGAAACCATCTAAAAAGCGCCGCTATATCAAAGGGTTACCTGGTATAGAAGGGTTTGATGCTTTGGAGGGAATGGAGCTTGTTCGGAAGCGCTTATCCGTTGAGGAGACCAAAGCTATTCAGATAGAGAAGCTGGTGAGGAAACGCCAAATAGCTTGGTTAGTGCGGGCTTATCCAGAGGAGCGAACGCGCCTATCTGAGTGGCTAAAAAAATATGCTGGTCCTAAACCCGCTCATTTTTGGCCTGGTGTGGATTATCGTCTATTAGAGCTGTGGTAGATGCAGAGGTCGGATCGACCCCTTTCTGGGAATCCCTGAGTCGCTCTACACCTCTATGGTCAGCTAAGCTCCTAGCGAGATAGCATCAACCGCCCTCATCCTCAAAACACCCTTTCTTCGGGCCTTTTCTCTTGGGCTATATTTGTTTTGGTGGGAGGCAAGCGCCTTATTCTGCTGGTAGGCTTCCTTTGGTCGCAAGAAGATTCTGTCCGTTCCTATCAAGTGGATACGGTTCGCATAGAAGCTCTCCGGTCTCTCTCAGCCTCTGTCAGTGAAGGTAATGCCGAGAAAGTATTCCGATTAGCTCCGGGTACGCAGGGGGTCTATCGGAGCGTGCCATTTGCCCAAGAGGTAGTGTATCAGGGTCTTATGCCCCAACAGACTCAAATAACGATTGACGGGATGCGGCTCCTGCCTGCTTGTGTAGATCGGATGGACCCTGTATTGACTTTTGTAGAAACCGCTGTGATAGACTACGCCACCTGGCGGACAATGAGTAATTGGGGCGCTACGCCTACCCTCAACATAGAACTTTTCTCCCCTGAGGGACCGGCTGGCGGACAAGCTGTTCTGCTACTCGGCGACAACTACCATCGGCTCCTTTTCAGCGCTCACCATCGACAGAAGATAGGTCCACTCGCTTTGGCTTCGGCTCTAACCTTCAGATTAGGCACGGACTACAGAATAGGTAAAAATCTTCTGACCCCCTTTGCCCGAGAAGACAGCGCATGGGAGCGCGACACCGTCCTTCATCTTCCCTCTCTGCGCAAACTGAATGCTTATACAGCGCTGCGGTATAATCTCTCGGAGGCTCATGCCGTAGAAGTCAGCTACTTAGGGGATTATTTCTATGATGTGGCTTATCCGGCCCTCATCATGGACGCTCGTCATAGTGCTATGCACATGGCAAGTCTACGACACCTGTGGAAAGAAGTATCGGTGTTGCGTTTATATGCTAATACGGTCTATCATGACATGACTGACGAGGGGCGTTCAGAGACAGAAATTCGGGGTCGCTTGGTTATGCCGAATATGTACATGCCGATGAAGGGGTTGACCTATACCATCGGTGGGGTGTGGGAGCTTCGGTGGCTAAAAAGCGAGTCGTTTGAGATTCATCAGCGCAGTGAATACACCTTCAGCGCTATACGGGCTCAAATGGACATGCTTCCTATAGATGGGGGTACGCCCATGCGGCTCGCCAACCTCCCCGATATTCGGTTTCGCCAAGGTGGCTCTGCTCTTTCCGTCGTTTATCAAAAGGGGGCTTGGCGAACACAGGTAGAGGGGCGACTTAACGCATTTAGCTATGCGGTAGGAGATACAGTAGGCTTTATCCCCTTACGTCTTTATCAGGAAGCGTACGCAGGGGGTAGCGTAGCCCAGCGTCAATTTCTAACGTACGAAGCCATTCTTAGAAGCAGCTATACCTTTGGAGGCCATAGCGTTCGCGGGTTGGTATCTATCGGCACACGAGCCCCTACCCATACCGAGCTGTATGCATATTATCTATATGTGCCGATGGACAATAGCATCCAAATGGGAAACTCTACATTGAAGCCCGAGCGGCTTTTGCGCACAGAGCTTTCTTACGAATACAGACGGGGTCTTTGGATGGGTCAATTGTCTGCCTTTTTCAACCAGATTCATGAATACATTTCCCCGATTACCTTTTTGCCCATCGGAGCGAGTGGGAACAGTACCCGCCAGCAATGGCGAATCCTCAAAAATACTGGATCCGCTTACACTGTTGGCTTTACCGCTCATGGCTCTGTTCATCTATCATCTCTGGATTTATTAGAGGGTTGGATGGGATATACGAAGGGTTGGCATCAAACTCTGCGAGAACCTCTTCCGTGGATTTATCCCTTTTTCGGACGGCTCCGTTATACCCGACAATATCGCCGTCATCAGTTCAGTTTGGAGGTGTACGGAGCAGCAGCTCAATCTCATTTATCTCGTACGATATACATAGAGGATTACTCGCCAGCGTATTGGCTGGCTCATGTGAGATACGCCTATCGGGTATGGGAGCGAGCAGCCCAAATCTTCTATTTCACCGCAAGCGTGGAAAACCTTTTCAATGCCTACGGGTGGGACCACCTTAGCGTAGGGAACATGCCCTTCTTGGGACGGCTGGTGCGCATAGGGGTCTCGGCAAGTTGGTAAGGGGTTTTCTCTGGAATGAGCATATCTCCTTGAAAGGAGCTTAGCAAAAAGAGCACCGCAGCCTTGGCTCATGACCGAAGAGTAAAAGTAAGTCGGGCGCAGCCCGTTTAGAGTGCAGAGTTTTTTAGAAAGCGCAAATAACCGCTTGCTGTCTTTAGGGCTTTCCTTTAGCTAGAGAAGGGTCCCATATACCGTCGGGTCCTTCTACCTCAAGGGTAAAGGGGAGCGTAGTGCGATTTATACGCTTCACGAATGGGGCGGGAATCCAGAATGTTTCGTTGGCTTCATTCTCTACGATGAAAAAGTCGTAGGCTGTTCCCATCTGAATATAGCGGACGGTACCTCGGGTTTTACCCTGTTCGTCTGCGACTTGTGCCCCAATAGCCTCCACATAGTAAAACTGTTTATCGTCAAGCAGGGGTGGTAGGTAGTCGCGAGGAAGGTAAAGCTCGGCTTTTACCCATCTTTCGGCTTCCGTTCGGTTTTCCACGCCTTGGAAGCGTAGATACCACCAACGAAGCGGAATATTTCGGGTGTTTTTTGACCTAAGGGGTGCGATGTGGCTAACTGGATGAGGCACCGCTACCGATCCTCTACATATCCAAAAAGTACTCAGGTTGTAGCGGTTGGGGGCCTCTGAGAATGTTTCAGCTATCACATACCCTCTCAATCCGTGGGCCCGCCGAACTTTTCCCCAAAGAAATAGCCTTTCTAAGGGGAGTTCAGTCAAAGAAGCTGGGGCTGGCGGTGGGGCTTCCTCTCCTATTGCCTTACTTGGTCTTCGCTGCAAGCCGAGCTTCCTTCTGGGCTTTCCACGCGTTGTAGGCTGCTTCTATTTCTTCTGAGGTTTTGCCTTTGCGCCAGAGGTGTAGCTTGAGAAGAATACCCTCTTTGGAAAGGAGGGACCGTACAGTTTCCGTGGGCTGGGCACCATTCTGCAACCAGTATAGGACTCGGGCATGGTCAAACTTGATTTCAGGGGGATGAGTATTGGGGTTGTAATAGCCTAATTTTTCTATAAATCGTCCGTCGCGCGGTGCCCGGCTATCAGCAGCTACCAAGTGAAAAAAAGCATAATGGGTGCGCCCATCTCGTCGTAGCCTTAGCTTGACTGCCATGTCAGCAAAGTTACGGGTATTCTCTATATGTAAAGGCTTTATGAGGTTGGAGTCAGGGAGAGGGTTCACGGGGAGGGTCAAATACGCCAAAATCCCTGTAGGGGGCTTAGACCTGCTTAGCGGGCTTATATTACTTGGAGTAGGTCTTCTGTAGCCTGCTCTGCGGCGGCCATAGCTCCTTCTATGTATCCTGCCCAGGTGGAGGAGCGTTCAGTTCCGCACCAGTAAAGAGGCGGTAGAGAGCGCCGCATACTTTCCCCAAAATACCGCCATCCACCTGGGGTAAAATATCCTGCATAACATCCCCCTATAAGAGGCTCCTCCGCCCATACTTTGTAATAAAGCCGCTGTGGACGAACCCCGAAGAGGCTATGCAGCTCTGCTTCATAGTAGGCTTGTCTCTCCTCGGGCGAAAGGCGCAGGAGGGAACGGGCATTCGGACCTACTCCAAAACCCGTAATCTGTCCATAGGAACCATCGGCGGGGGACGTGTCAAATGTAACACGCACCCCTCCCTCTAAACGAAGTATGTGTCCGCTGAGCCCCTCCTCTCTCCAAAAGGGTTTGTCGTATAAGGCTACCACCTTAGTAACGCTTCCCATGGGCATATGCTGAGCAAGTTGGCTGTATGAAGGGGGAAGCGGCGGTTCAAACCCTATGTGCCCTGTCAGTGCAGGTGGAATAGCTAACAGGACGACTCGGGCGTCGTAATGATGCTTAGTGGTATAAACCTGAACCCGTCTTCTTTCCCAAATGATACGGCGCACTGGCTCATCTATCACCCACGAAACCTGAGAAGAAAGTGTTTCCACCAAAGTCTGAGCCCCCTGGGAGAACTTCATTTCTTGAGCTCCCCCCTGCGTCTGTATGAGAACCTCCAAAGAACCTGCGCTTTGAATATAGAAAAGAGTGTGCCAGAGCGACACTTCTTCTGGCTCGCAGCCCAGTACGGTGGAGAGTCCTACAGCGAAGGTCTTGCGGGCTTCCTTCGTATAAAACTGCTTGCGCATCCATGTAGCTAAGCTTATTTCATCCCATGCGGGACGTGAGATCTGCCAAGGGCTTTGGGGTGAAACGTGCCGAGCCATGCGCTTCAGACGAGCTAAGCCCCATCCTAAATCTAAAAGGGCTAAGGCAGAAAGCCGAGGTATGGAGCCATGATAGCGGCGACGCCGATTCCGAGTTATGAGTAGGTTGGCTCCAGTCGTATAAGTCGGATGAATGGGAATGCGATGCACTTTGATCCAATTCAGTAGGCGAGTGTGCTGGGGAGCTATCCACTGCCCACCTAAATCAACGGGATGTCCCTCGGGCGTGTAGATTGTTTGTAGTCGTCCCCCCAGCCGAGCGGAGCCTTCTATGACTTGTACCTTCAAGCCTTTCTGCTGAAGGAGATAGGCGGCGTAAAGGCCGCTCACCCCCCCTCCTACGATAACTACATCTAACACGCTCTCAAAGGTATATATTCGCTTCATGTACAAGCGAATCTTGATGGGCGCTATTATCCTTGTAGCCGGTTTGAGTCTTTTCTACTGGATGATAACGAAACCCTTTGCTTGCGACTCACAGGTCGAGATGGCCGCTCTCCGATTTAGTCCTATGAGCTTAGGAGATGGAGGTCATTTGGTAGGCATTCAGCCGTTCCTCAGTCCAAAGGATTATGCCTGTGCCGACCGTTTTAGGCGAAAGTTGGCGGCTTACTTGGATTCGGTCCGTTCAGTGGGCTGCCTGCCCGAGAGCTCTATCGTAGTTTTTCCCGAGTATATAGGAACCTGGTTAGTGCTGATGGGGGAACCGGCGGGGGCCTTTCACGCCCAAACCCTGAATGGAGCCATGGCATGGGCTGTCTTGCGACAGCCTTATGCTTTCTGGCGAGCCTATCAAACAGCCAAGAGAGAAGGTTGGTCCGATCCAGCGGCTGTCGCTGCCTTTCGCTTGAAAGCTCAGTCTATGGCTCGGGCTTTTCATCAGACCTTTGCGGAGTTAGCTCGTCTTTATCGTATTTTCATCGTAGCGGGGTCTATCGTTCTTCCCGGGGCCCAGATTGTGAAAGATAGCTTAGAAGTAAATCCTGAAGCTCCCCTGGAGAACATTGCCATCTTCTACAAGCCCGATGGGCGTCCAGACTCCCGCATCGTTCGGAAAGCCTTTCCCATTGCCATGGAGTTAGGCTTTACCCGTCCTGGAGCGGTTCAGGACCTGCCAACCTATGAAACGCCTATGGGTCGGTTGGGTGTCTTGATCTGCGCAGATAGCTGGTTTCCGCAGAGCTATAAAGCCATCGGAGAAATAGATTTGCTGGCAGTTCCTTCCTACCTCATGAAAGATTCATGCTGGGGCTTACCGTGGCGAGGGTATAGCGGCTGGGATTCACCTCCTGATGTTAAGCGTACTTCCATGACTGAGGGTGAAGCTTGGCTGACCTATGCTATGGGAGGTCGCCTTCCTGCGCATGACTCCGCTGCCATCGGGCTGAATATTTTTCTGCGGGGGCGTTTTTGGGATCTAGGAGCTGACGGACGGGCTATAGTGGTTGCTGGGGCAAAGGCTAAGTCCCTGGATGTGGATGTAGTTTGTATCGGGCTTCCTAAGAAGAGTTGAAAAGGTTTGTGGGTGAGGGGTGCGCTGGGGCCTTCGGCCCCAGCGCACCCCTTCTTATATCCCCAGAACACCTCACCACCGGCCTCAATAGGCCTTGGAGCAGCAATGCCGGGTGTAATCCTCAATCTAACTGAAGCAAACTCCACCCTCTACCAGAATGGTAGCAAGGACAACCTTTAGGCCCCGCAGATAATCCCGAAGTTAAGGCACCCTCTGTGCCTAAGAGAGATAAGGCAAAATGCGAAGGATTTTTCTTTTAGATAGAGCCGCCCTCCAGTTGGCAATTCTCTGAGAAGAGCCCTTGAAAGGGCTACTACTTTCGGTACTTGACGCTGCAGCCTATAGCTTTCGTCTCTGGGATAGGTACGGCTTTACCGTCCAGAAGAGCTTGTATGGCCTCAGCAAGGTAGCGTTTTTGGACTTTTTTCGCATCATTAGGGCTATCATCAATGGCTCCAATGTAGGCTACTCTGAAGTCGTCCCCTTCTTTTTTGAGGAGGAAAACATGGGGGGTTTTAGTGGCGCCATAGGCCTTAGCTACCTCCTGCGTCTCATCAAAGAGGTAAGGAAATGGGTAGCCTTTTTCCTTAGCTCGCTTCTGCATGTTCTCATAACTGTCTTCTGGCACAATCTCAGGGGCATTGGGATTGATGGCTACAACGGGAAATCCCTTGGAGGCAAACTCTTTATGAAGCGCTATGATGCGGTCTTCGTACAGCTTGGCATAAGGGCAGTGATTGCAGGTGAAAATGACAATAACCCCTTTTTCTTTAGCGTAATCGGATAAGCTGACGAGTTTTCCGTCTATATTCTTGAGGGAGAAGGTAGGGGCTTTATCGCCCACCTTGACGCCAGTCAGCAGGAGGCTGACGAAAAGGGTTACCCATCGCATCATACCCCCTCTTAACAAAATCTTCTACTTCTTGTGGGCTGGAGAAGGCGTGAGGATGTCCTATCGGAGTAAGGCCGAGGTGGGTGTAAGGGATGGCGCCATCCCATTCCGGGTTGAGGCGAGGTATCCAAGTATTAGGGTCGTTTTCAGATAGCCAAAAGGCGGGTAGGGAGATGTGTTTTTGTCGAAGGAGTTGAGCAGCCTTATAAGCTCCGTCGGGAGGCAAGTCTAAACTGATGAGCCAGAACTGAACGGGCAGAGTGGATTTGAGTTTGTGATAAGCTGCCTGGAGATGAGGGAGCTCAGCGATGCAAGGGCGACACCAAGTGCTCCAAAAGTTCAGGACATATAGTGTCTCGGGGGTGTGGCGCAGATGATTCTCTATCTCGGTCCAGCGACGGGAGGGCAGCGCTTGAGCCAAAGCGAGAGAAGGAATCACGGACAGGATTAGGCGAGTCATGAAGCGGCTAGGTTGAGAAGGTCTCGGGCTGCAGCTAAAGCAGCTTCGCTGACGGCTTCGCCGCTAAGGAGGCGAGCGACCTCTTGGATTCGTTCTTCGGAAGAAAGCTGACGAATATAGGTGCGCCAAGTATCTCCTTCCCGATCTCTCCAAATATAAAAGTGCGAACCTCGCTGGGCGGCTATAGCCGGTAGATGGGTTATGAGGATGATTTGGACTCGCTTACTGAGCCAAGAAAGGAATTCCCCCATGCGACGAGCACCTTCCCCGCTGAGGCCTGTGTCTATTTCGTCTAAGACTAAGGTGGGTAGCTGAACTTTTTCGGCCAAGGCAGCCTTTAGAGCCAGCATAATGCGAGATAGCTCACCTCCAGAGGCTACTTGAGAAAGGGGGGCCAGCGGGAAGTCAGGTGCAGTCCTGAGGAGAAAGGTAACGGTAGAGAAGCCATAGGGCGTCAGTTGAACAGGTTGATCCGCCCATTTGTAGGGGCTATCTGGAGAGTAAATTCGTTCCACAGCGATATGGAAGTGGGCATAACCCAGGCCTAGGTCCGCTAAATAACTTTGTACATGGTCTGAAAGCGCTTGAGCAGCAGCCAATCGCGCAAGCTCTAAACGATACCCTTTCTCTAAGAGTGCTTGGGTAAGTCGATCTACTTCGTTCCGAAGTGGTTCGACGGATTCTTGGGCGTGGCTCAGCATCTCATACTCCGAGACAAGTCGGTTGAATAGATCCAAGAGAGCCCCCACAGTGGGAACGCGATACTTGATAAGCAAGGTATTATAGAGGTCGTACCGTTGTCGGAGGCGCTCAGCTTCTTCGGGGTTTAGAGCGATTTCACTCAGTAGAGTCTCTATGTGCGTGAGGGCTTCTTGTAAAGAAGTGCGAGCTTCCTCCAAATGGTTCAAAATGGTCTGGATTTCGGGGAGAGGTAAGCGGCCCAAGGCTTTTTCTGCTTCTCGGAGGAGGGTAGAGGGAGCGTGTGGATTCTCGCTAAGCTGATAGAACCATTGAGATAGCAGCTGTAAGGCTTGAGCTTGATGGTCTAAGCGTCGTATTTGTTTCTCCAACTGAGCGTATTCATCGGGTGATAAGTTAGCCGACTTAAGCTCGCCTATTTGCTGGGAGAGCCATGCAAGTCGCTCTTCTCGTTCAGTCAGCCCTTTTTCTAACTCAGCCAAGACGCTGCTTCGCTCTTTCCATGTTGTGTAGAGGGCTTGATATGCGTGCAGCTCAGCGCGCAGATCGGCGTAGCTGTCTAAAAGTTCCCGTTGAAAAGGAGCTTGAAAAAGCTGTTGGCTCTCATGTTGGCTATGGATTTCCACGAGATAATAAGCTATCTCACGAAGGATTTGGGCCGAGGCAGGGCTGTCATTGAGGAAAAATCGCCGTCGCCCTGTGGGAAGGATTTCACATCGCAGGATTAGGGTGTCGGCGGGTTCAGGCAAGTGAGGGATGACCGCTTCAGGGATGGTGTCAAACTCGGCTTCTACAATCGCTTTTTCGGTGAGAGGGGGGAGGTCAGCCTTGTACCCTAAGAGAGCGCTGAGCGACTCTATCAGCAGAGACTTACCTGCTCCCGTCTCCCCGGTGATTATGTTCAAGTTATAGCTCCATTCTATATCCGCCTGACGGAGGAAAGCGAGGTTCTGAACGCTCAAACGAGTAAGCATGTTTGAGACAAAGTTCGTAATATTGCGCCTTGATGACAATTTGGGGCTTACTCCTTGGGTGGCTATGGGGCCAAGGGCATCCTCTATGGCATACATTCTCAGAAGATGATTATGGGGCTTATACCCAAGTTCGGGCCATAGCCCAAGACCCCACTACCGGTATCATATATGTAGGCACTAACCAAGGCATCTCAGAGTACGATGGCCAGCGATGGCGCTTCTATCCAACTAATAGCTTAGTGCGCGGTTTAGCTGTGTCCCCTAATCACCGCATCTGGGTAGGAGCCAGAGGGGATTTTGGTGAGTTGCGCACCGACTCGATGGGAAGGTTGTTTTATGCTTCTTATCGGAGCTTTTTGCCGAAAGACAAGCAGAAGATAGCCGACATTGAGTGGGTTTTTTCAGACTCTCAGGATAACATTTACTTCTTGGGACCTCGCAACATCATTCATGTCAATGGATCGGATTTGGCTGTAGCTCCTTACACTATTCCGCTCAGCTCGGAGGTGGTGCTAACTGCGGCAGGCAAGGTAGGAGAAGAGATATGGGTCAATCTGAGAGGCGGAGGCGGGTTACACCGAGTTGCGCAGCGAAACCTTCAACCTATTCCTGCAGGGCGGCTGTTTGATGATAAGTACGTTACCAGCATTGTTGCGGTAGGTAATACCGTGTTCGTTCTCACAGAGGAAGGGGGAGTGTATGAGGGCAAGCGCTCGGGCACGGGTAGTTTCCTCCCCGTCAAACTTCAGGACGAAGCCTACCTGCGAGAGAATCGCATCTATAGGGCAACGAGTTTTGGAGATAATATACTGATCGGTACTTTGAATGGCGGGGTTTTAGTGATAACGCCTAAGGGGCGTACGATAGAGCGTTGGACTCGGGCTCAAGGCCTACCGGATAATGCTATCTACGCCGTATTTGTAGACGAAGTGGGTAACGCTTGGATTTCACATGGACGAGGGCTCACTCATGTTCTCTCTGCTCTGCCTCTGCGCAGTTACGAGGGTATCGGTATAGAGGGAAAAATCACCGATATACTTCCCGTTGGTGATGTCGTCTACTTGACTACCATTCAGGGTGTATTCAAACTGCGCATGCCCGAGAACAAGGTAGAGCGCATCGCTGGGCTGCGTAGTGAGTGTTGGAGACTTGTTCAGCTCAACGGACGGATTTTAGTTGCCAGTTCGCAAGGATTGTACGATGTAACCAAGGGCTTTGCAGCCCCCATTCTAAATGGAAAAGCTGTGGTAGGGATTAGTCCTTCAGCCCAAACTTCCCAGATGGCTTACGCCTATGGTCGTAGTGGCTTGTACCTCCTTCAGTTTGAGGGCGGACGATGGAAAGAATCAGCTAACTTATACGCTCAAGATGTGCAGAGCTTAGTGGAGGAAGGCCAGACGCTCTGGCTTGGAACCTCCACGGGCTTACTCAAGTATGACTTAGCTAGCCGAACTGTACAGACAACAGATGAGGACCTTGGCTTAGAGAAAGCAAGTTACCATGTGAGTCGACTGCAAGACCGCCTTTTGGCTCAGAGCGGTCAAACGGTATACGCCTACAAAGAAGGTTTAGGTAAGTTTGAAAGGGTGCCAGATTTGGGTTCTCTCTTGGCTTATGAGCGGATAGACCGAGTGAATTCCGTCGGTGGCTATCTGATTGTCCGTCATGCTGAGGGGGTTCGCGTACTTCATAAGACGCCTAAGGGTAATGCTTTATCCCTCATGTTGGGAGATAAACCTTTTTCGCTGAATGCGATAGCGCGCCGGCCAGATGTTCTTCATGCGGAAGGGAACTCTGTGTGGGCTGCATACAAAGATGAGCTGGTAATCGGTCAGCTTACCTTTGAGCCCCTCTGGACTCCTCCTACTCTCATAAGAGCAGCTATTATGGGTGAGGATTCGGTATTGTGGGGTGGTCGGTACTATCTCGTGGAGTCTATGTCTCTGTCCCTGACCCAGCCAGACAAACTTATTCCCGACGTACCCATCACCTTGGCTTACGGACGCTTTTTATTGGGCTGGGTCAATCCTTATGGTGAACTGGCTCCAACTAAGTTTCGTTTTCGCCTGAGCGAGTCCAATCAATCTCGTGAGTGGAGCTACATAGAATCAGGGGCCTCTCTCCCTTTCTCAGACTTATCTGAGGGCTCTTATACCTTGGAAGTACAGGCCATTGCTCCTTACGGCGTAGAGGCGTCTTCTTCGAAGTATAGCTTCCGAGTTCTACCTCCCTGGTGGCGAACCACATGGGCTTACGTGCTGTATGGTATTTTGGGAGTTTTGATTGTTTTCGCCCTGATTCGCTTGAATGCCGCCCGTCTGGAAGCGCGCAATCGGGAGCTGGAAGCGATGGTCCGGGCTCGTACCGCTGAGCTTCAGCAGAGCTATAGCCAGCTTGCCGCAGCTAAAAAAGATTTGGAAAAAGCGTATGAAGACCTCAAGAATACCCAACAACAGCTCGTTCAGTCTGAAAAGATGGCAGCTCTTGGTCAGCTTATCGCTGGCGTAGCTCATGAGATTAACACACCCATTGGTGCTATCAATGCAGCGGTTTCTAATATCTCAAAGTCCCTTCCTCAAACCCTCCAACAATACCCTGAGCTGATTTCCATATTGGGTGATTTGGCTCCTCTATTTCATCAGATGGTAGAACGGGCGCTGGGCTTCACAGGCTCCCTCACTTCCAGAGAGGAGCGACAATATCGGCGAACTCTGACTGAGTGGCTTGAGCAGCACAACATTCCTAATCCGGCTTCTCTGGCTCAGTCTCTCATCAAGATAGGGGTATTTGACAATTTAGACCCTTTCCTGCCTCTATTTAGGCATCCTAAGGCCGATTTCATCTTGGACATGGTCGGCAATATCGGTAAGCTCAGGCTGAATGTAGATAACATAGAGCTTGCTGTCAACAAGACTCAAAAGATAGTTTTTGCCCTAAAAGCCTATTCCCGAAAAGGTGTGGAGGATCGCCCAGAGTATGTGAATGTTCCTGAAACGATAGATACCGTCCTAATCATCTATCACAATCAGCTCAAATATGGGGTAGAAGTTACGAAGGAGTACGCCCCAGATCTCCCTCAAATTCTCGGCCTTCCAGACCAGCTTGCCCAAGTCTGGACCAACATCCTCTCTAATGCTATTCAAGCTATGCAGGGCAAAGGCACTTTGCACATACGGGTTATCCAAGAAGGCGATAGCATCATTGCGAGCTTTACTGACTCGGGTCCTGGCATTCCCAAGGAAATACAGGATAAGATATTTGATGCTTTCTTCACGACTAAACCAGCTGGGGAAGGTACAGGCTTAGGCTTAGATATATCCCGCCGCATCGTAGAAAAACACGGGGGGAAGATATACTTTGAAAGCGAGCCGGGTAAAACGACCTTCTATGTGAGGTTGCCTATCAAGACACCTTTTGAAGCAACCACAATAACTAAGCAAACTGTCCAATCCGCATAACCTATATGAGTGAAGCGAAAGTAAAGCGTGCTATCTTATGTGTGGATGACGAGAAAATAGTCCTGGATAGTCTACAGGAGCAGCTTCGGGCTACTTTCGGCGATAAGTTTGAATACGAAATCGCCGAGAGTGTAGATGAAGCTTGGGAGGTCATAGAAGACTTAGTCGACCAGGGCTATGAAATGGTGCTCGTCATCTCCGACTGGCTTATGCCCAGAGTCAAAGGGGATACATTTCTGATAGAACTTCATCAGAAGTATCCTGAAACGGTTACCATCATGCTCACTGGCCAAGCGGACCCCGAAGCCGTAGAAAATGCATTCCAGAATGCTAACCTTTACGCCTACATTCGTAAGCCTTGGCGAGAAGAAGACCTAATCAATTATGTCAATAATGCCCTCAAAAAGATGGGGCTGACTTGATGATTTAGATTATGTCTCTCAAAAAACCGATTATCCTCTGTATAGATGACGAGAAAATCATCTTAGACAGCCTTCAGGAGCAGATTCTCAACCGCTTAGGGGCTCGCTTTGATTGTGAAGTTGCTCAGAGTGGCGAAGAAGGACTTGAGCTCATTGATGAGCTGCGCGCCGATGGACATGATGTGGCGGTGATTATCTCAGACCAACTCATGCCTTCCATGAAAGGTGACCAGTTCCTTATTGCTGCCCACCAAAAGGCACCCGATGCCTATAAGATTCTTTTGACTGGACAAGCCACTCTGGACGCAGTTCAGAACGCCATTAACCATGCTCGCCTCTATCGATATGTGATGAAGCCTTGGCGTGAGGATGACCTAATGCTCACGGTGGAAGAAGCAGCTGAGGCTTATTTACAGCGTATACGGCTTCAGCTATATATGCGTCTTCTTCGGGATATCAACGCCCTCACTCAGAAGCTATCTGGAGAGAGAGAAATCAACCGTCTCATAGAGAAATACTTTGAAAGTCTTGTAGATACGGTAGGATTTGCTTCAGCCAAGGTGCTCGTAGAATATCCGCAGCAGGATATCTACCTGGAAGGTGTGGCGAAGGTCATTAGTGCATACAATAAAAGGCTTCAGGTAGAGATCCTGCAGAGAGAAGCCGATATAGAACGTTACACTGCGCTTCGCCGAGAGATAGAGGGGAGCATTATGCAAGCGATGCTGGAGGACAGCCCGCATCTACTTGTGGCGCCTATTCGTCTGCAGCAGGGCGGGCGTGAGCTTGGTCATGTGGTCATAGAGCGAAGCGAAGCGGTGGATTTCCTTCGTGAGCAGCGCGAGATTCAAAATACACTGCAGACTCTCACCAGTCAGCTCGCCATATCCTTAGAGAATGCAGCTCTTTATCATACTATTCTTGAGCAAAAGAAGGAGTTGGAAGATAGCATTCGTTATGCTAAACGCATCCAACTTGCTCTTATTCCCTCCCCCGAGCTCATCCAATACCATCTGCCTGAGAGTTTCATTCTCTACCTTCCAAAGGCCGTAGTAAGTGGGGACTTTTACTGGTTTGCCGAGCAACAGGCAGGTCGATACATCTATCTCGCTGTGGTAGACTGTACCGGACATGGTGTCCCCGGCGCTTTCATGAGCGTATTAGTAAGCAATGCCCTGGCTTATGCCGTGAATGAAATGGGCATCACCGATGTAGCGGCTATTCTCCAAATGGTGGATATACAGGTCCGAGAAAAACTTCAAAGGCAAGCCCAAGGCGAGACACTCAAAGATGGGGCCGAAATGATAATCGTCCAGTTAGACCGGGAAACAGGGGAACTTTGTGTGGCTGGGTCTCGCCGACCTCTGATCTACTACAGAGATGGACAACGATATGAAATTCCCCCTACACCTCGTAGTATAGCTGACGATCCAGAGCTTTTCAAAGGGGTGCAATTCCAAGGGCATAGGCTCACTCCTAAGTCAGGCGACATGTTCTTTCTATTCTCAGATGGCTACGCTGACCAGGAGAGCGTCATTAGGCGTCGCATGGGTAAAAATCAATTTTACGAACTATTAGATGAGATCCATGGTTTGCCTGTCGAACAGCAAAAGCGTGTTTTGGAGCAGCGATTCCGCGAATGGAAAGGGGATTTAGAGCAGACGGATGATATTCTTGTCGTAGGATTTCGCTACACCTTTCCGACGAAAACGTTCAATTTATGATCTATCAGGGCGTCCTAAGTCGGTGGACGCTCTCGGCGCATACGAAAGCCTCCTCGTTGGGAGCAGATATCCCCGTGCCTATCCAGCAAGCCTTATATAGACGAGGCGTTCTCACAGCTCAGGATGTTCACCGTTACTTCCACCCAGACCCAACCCATCTACTCCCTGTAGATGCTTTGCCAGATTTGGATCGAGCCCTTCTTATTCTGCATGAAGCTCTTTCCAGAGGCAGCTTTATATTCGTGGTTGGGGACTATGATGTGGATGGGACAACCTCAGCGGCCTTGATAGGCAGCTTTTTTCGGGCTATAGGGCATACAGCTTTTTATCTCCATCTTCCTGACCGCTTCAAAGAGGGATACGGGATTTCTGATTATGCGGTGAGCTTAGCTTTGGAGAAAAATACGGCTCTCTTCATAGCGGTAGATTGCGGGACGAAGGAGGGAGCTCGCCTGATGCGTTTGAAGCAGGCGGGCATGAAGGTGATTGTATTAGACCATCACGCTATGGGAGAGGAAGACCCCTTTCCTCCAGCGGATGCCTTTGTGAATCCTCAACGTCCAGATTCCGAGTATCCCAATCCCCATCTCTCTGCGGGAGCTTTGACTTATCGCGTTTTAGAGGCTTATCGCGAGCGGTATGGCCGTCCTGAAACATGGGAGGGGATAGATTTGGCTGCCATCAGTCTGCTGGCTGATATTATGCCCCTGGTCGGCGAAAATCGTACTTTGGTTCAACTGGGGCTGGCTCAGCTCCAGAAAAGCCCCCGTCCTGGTATTCTGGCGCTTTTAGAGACCATCGCGTTACCTCCCCATAGTTTGGGTCGAAGTCGTTCTATTGTATTTCAGCTCGTCCCCCGTCTCAATGCCCCCGGACGAATCCATAATCCACGCTCCACTTTATTTCTGCTCTTAGCCGAGCATTATTCTGACAGACTCAATCAGATAGCCAAGTATTTGGATGAGCTCAATACATATCGCCAGCGGCTTCAGCAGAAAGCCTATCAAGAGGCTCTGGATTACTTGGAATTGCGGTATCCCGGGATTACAAGCGATGTGAGGCTGGCTCCCCCTGCCTTGGTAGTAGCTAATCCCAAATGGAATAAAGGAATTCTTGGCCTCGTAGCTTCTAATCTCATGGAACGATTTTATCGGCCGGTAGCTGTATTTACCCAGACAAATGATGGATGGGTAGGTTCAGCTCGTAGTCCAGCGGAGGTGCCTTTGTATGAGGTTTTACGCTCCTGGTGCGCGCCTCATCTGAAGCGTTTCGGAGGTCATAGCCGAGCAGCTGGCCTAATCCTCTACCCTGAAAAGCTGGAGGCCTTTACAAAATCCTTTCAGAAGGGGTGTGCAGCTTATGGAGAGCTGATTCCCACCAATGTCATGGATGCATCTATTAGCGTTCTTGACTTACAGGCGTCTAACTTGGCTAACTGGGTGGAGCGGTTTGAGCCCATTGGGCCTCAGAATGAAGCGCCTCGCTTTCAACTAAATGGACTTTACTTTTGGGGTGAGCAAGAAGGGCGATTTCATTTCGGGGATGGAAGGGTCATATATGATGCGCGCGCAGAAGAACGAGGGCTCGCACGCTTGCGAGCCCATCTGAATCAGCGCAAGGGACAAGCGCTATCCCTCGTGATTACGCCTCGTTTATCCCCCTCCGGGCGTACGCATCTCCGCTTGCGAGACGTCTTACTGGGCAACTCGGATTGAAATACCATTGGCCTGCCGTCTGGTTCCCTCCATCGCTGAGCTTAGCTTCCAAAGGGAAAGTTCGCTGTTGGGCCAGCCGCAGGTGGTCAGTTCTATAAACTCCCAAAATCCCCATGCGCTGGTAATCTCTTCCCATCTGGAGGGCTGAACCAATCTTCTAATCCATCAAAATATGGCCCCATCCCGTAGCTCCCTGTTTGCTGCACGCAATAAAGCTTCATGGACATGTGCTTCGCAAGGGTGGGTTGAGATAATCTAACTCGGCCGAAACGGTGGCCCTTTGCCTTGAAGAGGGGCTTCTTGTATAAACAACCCTCCAATTGCATCCTTTGGGAGGGGCTGTCAGGCCCTGGGTTTTACATTTGGGAAATATTCTGGGTACGATCACTTGAGACTCGATGTACGACTCGGATGATGCCTCCTGTGGGGAATGAGGATACCATTAGCTCAGGAGGCGGAAAGGTAAAGATTAGCCTTCTTCCCGACCCAGAGGCTTTCACCCTTCATGATTATCTGAATCCTGCGGACGACAAGGTAGCGATAGAAGTGCCCGAAGACCCACTTTTCCCAGAAGAATCAGGTCTGTACATCCTGCAAGGGAGGAAGAAAGGAAAAGCTATCAAGCAGCTTCCTATATTGCGAAGGCAGGGTACTCGTACCCTTTCTCCCCAGATTTAGACTTCTGGAGAGACCGCCCATGAAGGGAAAAACCTGGCTATGACTCTGTTTCTACGGCTGTGGGCTTCGTTGAGATGAGTACGAAAGGCGTTTCAGGAAAAGGAAGAGCTTGCTAACGGCCCATACAAGGGACTCTGCCGCTTGTTGGTTTCTCTAAAATCCCCCCAGCCACATGCCTACCTCAAGAGGGCTGCACATGCGGAGGCTTAGGGTACGCGCAAACCTAAAATAAGGACGTCATCGGTTTGTCGGCTCCCCCCCATCCATCGCTGGAACTCGGCCTCTAAAAGTAGTCCTTGCTGTTTAGGGGGCTGATCTGAGATTACCTCAAGAAACTCGTAAAACCTCCGAAGCTGATACCGCTTACCCTCTGGATTGAGCTGATCCGTAAAACCATCGGAGAAAAGATAGAGCATATCGCCAGGGTCGAGGTCCATGGCATGTAGGGTAAACTCAGGGGCTTCGCCTTCATAGGAAGCTCCTAAGGTTATCCGATCGGGCCGTATTTCGCTTCCTTTACCGTGTCGTACCCAGAAGAGCGGGCGCCCTGCCCCTGCATAAAGGAGTTTATGTCGCTTGGGGTCAATTTGTAACAAAGCTAATTCCATTCCTTCTTGAAATCGTTGATAGACCGCCTCTTCATGCTGGAGAGCTGCTCGGACTCGAAGGTTGAGAAGGTATAAGATTTCAGAAGGCTTGAATACCCCTTCCAGTTCAACGATCTGCTTGAGTAGGGTATTGGCGATGATGGTCATGAAGGCGCCCGGGATGCCGTGTCCCGTACAATCGCCAACCGCCACAATAATCTTACTCAAACGCTGAGCAAACCAGTAGAAGTCTCCTCCAACTATCTCTCGCGGTTGATAGAAGAGGAAACTATCCGGTAGGGTTTTCTGGAACTCACTCCAAGAAGGGAATATAGCTCGTTGGACCCGCTGAGCGTAGCGAAGACTGGCTAAAATATCTTCATTCTGCTGGCGAAGGAGCAGACTTTGCCGTTCTATTTCCTCTTTTTGGCGAATGACCTCTTCGGTGCGCTCTCGCACACGAGCTTCCATGTCGGCGTAAAGCTGGGCATTTTGGAGAGCGATGGCAGCCGGCGCTGCGAAAAGTTTCAGAAACTCTATTTTATCGGGCTGGTTCTCTAAATCGGATAAGGGCTCGTGGATATACAGAAGGCCGATCAAGCGCCCTTGATACACCAGGGGTAAGCAGAGCAAGGCTCGTACCCCTAATCGGTCCCAGTCAGGATGCTGCTGAAGGAAAGTATGGGATGCATGGGCAGTGATGAAAATGTTTTCCCGAGATCGCACAGCGTGTAGAATAAGAGGAAGGAATAGGCGGTTCTCCGCTTCCACTGGACGAGGTGGATAAAGATGAGGCTCTCGGTCCTCGCGGTGAGCATAGCCTACTACTTGAAGTTTTTCCGGCTGTTGTTCATCTGGTACGATGAGAAAGGCGGCTTCACCAGCGCTATTGTCCAAAGCTATGCGAAGGAGCTTAAAGATGAGCCGCTCTAATCGAACCTCCCCAATCAGGGATAGAGAGACTCGGTGAAGTTCGGTTAAGATTTTCTGCTCGCGTTCTCTTGCTTGCCGTTCAAGGTACCGATGACGAAGCTCATTTAGATAGGGCTGCAAGGAGTGCTGGCTACTATTGAGGTAGGCTATGAGATAGGGGGCGTTGGGTTGGATATGGCTCACATCATCGGTGATAGCCAGTCCATATGCATGAGGCCATCGGCGAATCCCTTCCTCCAAGAACTTATTGCCTTCCGGTAAAGGAGCAACTAAAAGAAACAGGTCCAGGCCTTCTAAGATGCCTCGCTCTATAAAGGATTGGGCAGCCTGTAGCTGCTCAAAAGTTCGCAGTTCCACTTCCCCTAAGCTACTCTCCAATATAGCCTGTATTGATCTCCAGTGCCCTGGAAGCCAGGCCACCACGATAGGCCCTTTCATTTTCTCAAAGGTACGAAAGCGCTATCTTTGAGCCATGCGAAGTCGCATCCTGTGGATAGACGATGAGATAGAGCACTTAGAGCCGCAAGTTCTCCATCTAACAGCAAAGGGCTTTGAGGTTCTCACCTCGCGCCACCCCAGTGAAGCTATGGAAATGCTGCGCCAGCAGCCCGTAGACCTGCTTATCGTAGATGAGCATATGCCTGGGATGGACGGCATAACCTTAGCGCGGCAAGTCAAGCGATTGCATCCTTACCTCCCCATTGTGATGGTTACTAAGGATGAAGATGAGAAGCTCATAGAAGAAGCTGTCGGCACGGACATAGCTGACTTCCTTATCAAGCCAGTTAAGCCTCAGCAGCTCCTCTCTACGTGTAAGCGCCTTCTAATAGGCGAGAGTCTCCAGCAGCGTCAAGCGTCCATGGATTATCAGCGAGAGTTTCGGCGCTTGAGCACGCAGATTGCTTTTGGTCCTACGCTGGAGGAGTGGCGGCAGCTATACCGCGACTTAGTGCATTGGGACCTTGCTTTGGAAAAGGCCGATACCACCGAGCTGCGAGATATCTTAGAGGGACAGAAGGCCGAAGCTAACCTAATGTTCTCCCGCTTTTTCTCTGAAAACTACCTAGAATGGGTGAATACATCTCAACGTCCTCCTCTTTCGCCGGATGTGCTTCAGCGGTTCTTTTTACCCCTTGTAGGCGAGCGAAAGGGAGAACCTACCGTTCTACTTCTCATAGATGGCATGCGCTATGATCAGTGGAAAGTTTTAGAGGCCCTTTGCATGCCTTATTATCACACAGTGGAAGAGCATCTCTTCTTCTCTATCCTTCCCACAGCGACTCAGTATGCTCGTAATAGCTTATTTTCAGGTCTTTTTCCTCTGGAGATAGCTCAGCGTTTCCCTCGGTATTGGGCTGATGACGACGAGGAGGGTGGAAAAAACCTATTTGAGGAGGAGTTTTTCAAGGACCTCCTCCATCGGCATAAAATGCCCGTAAAAGTCGGCTATGTCAAGGTTCTGCGTCCGGAAGAGGGTAAAGCCCTCGTTCAGCAACTGCCCCAGCTTTTGAGCCAGAATGAGATAGTGCTACTGATATTCAACTTTTTGGACTTGATGGCGCACACGCGCGTCCAAATGAATGTGCTGAAGGAGTTAGCTGCCAACGACATTGCTCTTCGGGCTACGACGCGAGCTTGGCTGGAGACCTCTACCTTCTTTCAAGTCCTGCGCTTGCTACCTCAACATGTCTCCCAGGTCTTCATCACGACAGACCATGGCTTCGTTCAAGTCAAGCGACCAGTGCGGGTTCTGGGAGATCGCGAGACCACCACTAATCTTCGCTATAAACAAGGACGCAATCTCAGCTACGATAAATCCGAGAAGGGCGTGTATCACATCCGCAAGCCAGAGGAAGCCCGTCTACCCCGAGCCACAGCCAGCTCCACCTACCTTTTCGCTTTAGAAGATCACTTCCTCGTTTATCCGACCAACTACCATGATTACGTGCGCCTATACCGCGATTCCTACCAGCACGGCGGCATCAGTTTAGAGGAGATTGTAGTGCCATTCGTGCGGCTGGAAGTAAAAAGGTGATATATCCTACCTAAGAGCTCACTGAGTCTCGTCATCTATCAGTAAAACTACCTACCCTATGAGTGCTACTTGGTTTTGCTTTGAGAATACAGCAGTCGGACCCGCTCTGAGCTCAGACTAGTAAGGTATCGGATATTTTCCCTAACTTTGTTCTATGCGCTACTTTACACTCCTTACGGGACTTATCGGGCTTGCATGGGCGACTCACCTCATGGGTGGTGAAATCAGGCTGGAGTGTCTGAACTCTAGTACTAACCCACCGACCTATCGCATCCGGGTTCGGGTATATAGGGACTGTGGGGGGATTTCTCAGCCCAGTACCATTTCTGTTCGCTACCAGTCCTCATCATGTAATGTTAACAACACCATCACCCTCAATCGGGTCAGCCTTACAGACATCACACCGACTTGTCCAGGGCAGCAAAGTCTCTGTACGAACTCTTCGGCTCCCTATGGCTGGGAGGAGCATGTGTATGAAGGTACGATCCAGCTTCAGAACTGCTCCGACTGGATTATCTCGCTTACGGATTGTTGTCGCAATTCCTCCATTACCACGGGCTCTAACGATGAGGACTTCTTTATCTTCACCCGCATGAATACGCAAGCTGCCCCATGTAACAATACGCCCGTCTTTACCAATCCTCCGAC
>JAOAHZ010000010.1 GCA_026414975.1 Bacteroidia bacterium | reverse complement strand
CTATGACGGTGAATCCCAAGCCCACGGTTACTATTTCTGGTCCGTCAGGTTCGCTTTGCGCCGGAGCTAATGCAACCTTTACAGCCACCCCCAATCCTGCCACAGCGACAGTTCAGTGGTATGTGAATGGGACATTCACTGGGGCTACGGGTACATCTTATACGACAAACGCCCTCAGCGATGGCGACCAAGTCTATGCTATCGCCGTAGAAGGCAGCTGCAGCAGCGCCCCCTCTAACATTATCACGGTAGATGTAGACCCTGCTCCGCTGATTGTTATTTCTGTGGATAATAACCCTGTCTGCGATGGAGATTTAGTCAACTTCACTTCCGTAACCTTCAATGCCGGAGCATTCCCTACCTATCAGTGGCAAATCAATACCGGCTCTGGCTGGACTAATATCGCAGGAGCTACAGGAAGCACCTATAGCAGCAATAGCATTCCAAACGGCGCTGTGATTCGCTGTCTGGTAAGCCCAAGTGGCACGGGTTGCAGCGGCACCTTTGCCTCCAATCCTATCACTATGGTCGTTCACCCCATCCCGACTGTCAGTATTACCGCCAGTGCTACTACTATCTGTGCGGGACAAACGGTTACCTTTACCGCCACTCCAACGAATGGTGGCGCCAATCCCCAGTATCAGTGGTATATCAACAATGTACCCGTAGGCCCGAATAGCCCAATTTTCACAACTAATGCGCTCCAGAATGGCGACATCGTAAGCTGCGCGATCACCTCTACAGCTGGATGTTCGGATGCAACTCTCTCTCGCTCTAATCTCATCACCATGACGGTAAATCCCATCCCTCAAGTAGTTATTTCTCCTCAGAATCCTCAGGTGTGTGCAGGAGACCCTGTAACCTTTACAGCTATCGTTACTGATGGAACCCCTACTCCTCTCACCTATGAATGGTACGTAAATGGTGTGCCTCAGGGCGTCAATAGTAGCACATTCGGCCCGATTGTTCTCCCGAATGGAGCTCAAGTTACAGCTCAGGTAACCACGGCTGCAAACTGTGCTAGCGCCGTCTCTGCTCCAAGCGTAGTCAATGCGATTCCCCTACCCGTAGTAACTATTTCTGCCTCAGCAACGACTGTATGTGCTGGTGAGTATGTAACCTTCACCGCCTCAGTCGCAAATGGCAGTCCGAATTCCGTCTACGATTGGCAGGTAAATGGCATCTCTCAGGGGGTCAATAGCCCAGTCTTTACCTACGCTCCTGCGAATGGTGATGTTGTTCAGTGTATCGTAACTACAAGCCTGGGTTGCCAAAGTGCTCCTTCAAACCCCATTACCCTCACTGTCAACCCTATCCCTACTGTAACCGTCTCTGCGGCTCCGGGCACGACCGTATGCGCAGGTACTGCAATCACCTTTACAGCCACCCCTTCAAACGCTGGTCCAAATCCCTCTTACCAGTGGACCCTCAATGGTAACCCTGTGGGAATAAACTCTCCCACATTTATCCTCCCTAATCCACAGAATGGCGATGTGGTCAGAGTTCAAATAACCTCTACAGCTGGCTGTACAGGCCCTGCATCTATAAGCGCACCTATTTCCCTCACGGTCAATCCAGCTCCGACTGTATCTATTTCCGCTACGCCTACTGGCCCCATTTGCGCTGGACAAAGTGTAACCTTCTCCGCCACCCCAATAGCTGGTGCTACCTACACGTGGTATGTGAATGGAGTGAGTGTCCAATCAGGGGCATCCGCTACCTACACTACCAATACCCTCGTAAATGGGGATCAAGTGTGGGTACAAGCCACTTCCTCTTCGGGTTGTACAGGTTCTCAGTCTAATATCTATACTGCTGTAGTCAATCCTGTCCCCAGCGTCAGCATCACCGCCTCTCCCAATCCTGCATGCCCCGGTGCTACGATTACTTTCACAGCTCTGCCTACGAATGCTGGCGCTACTCCTACCTATCTGTGGTACAGGAACGGGAACTTAGTGCAGTCCGGCCCCTCTTCTACCTACTCCTCTGCCACCCTCTCCGACGGCGACCAAATCTATGCTGTTGTGCAATCTTCTGCGGGTTGCCAAAGTGCCAACTCAAACACCATCACTGTCACCCTTCATCCTATTCCATCGGTCAGTGTGAGTGTGGCTCCGAGTACCACCGTCTGTCAGGGCACAGCCGTAACCTTCACGGCTACCGTCACAAATGGTGGTCCTTCTCCGACCTATCAATGGTACCTAAATGGAAATCCCATTGGCTCTAATAGTCCTACCTTCACCTTGACGAACCCAGCTAATGGTGACCAAGTTTATGTCCGAGTAACTTCTACCAATGGCTGCTCAGGCCCTGGTTCTCAGAGTAGCCCAATCGCCCTCACGGTCAATCCTCAGCCTGTCGTTTCTCTCACAGCTATCCCTTCGGGCCCCATTTGTGGTGGGCAGACGGTGAACTTCACTGCTACCACATTCCCTGGGGCGACTTACACTTGGTATGTGAATGGAACCGTGGTGCAAACGGGAGCTTCTTCAGCATACTCTACCAATGCTCTTTCTAACGGCGATCAGGTCTGGGTGCAGGTTACCTCTGGTGCAGGTTGTACAGGGCCTATCTCAAATGTTTATACTGCCACAGTCCTGCCTGTGCCTACCGTAAGTATTACCATTTCTCAAAATCCGATCTGCCCTACCCAGCCCGTTACTTTCACCGCTATCTCCACCAATGCTGGCTCTAACCCAACCTACAACTGGTACGTGAATGGCAATCTCGTCGCCACTGGCACTACCCCAACCTATACTACCTCCGCATTGAGCAACGGCGACCAAGTGTATGCAACGGTCGTCTCCTCCGGTGGATGCCTTAGCGCACCTTCCAATACCATCACAATCACCATTTCTCCGATTCCAACTGTCACGCTCAGCGCTTCTGCCAATAGCGTATGCCAGGGCACTCCTGTAACCTTCACAGCTACTCCTACCAATGGCGGCCCTACCCCCACCTACAACTGGTATGTGAATAGCTTGCTGGTAGCCTCTACTACGGCTCCTACCTATACCACAGCTAACTTGCCCCCTGGGAACAATACCCTATATGTTCAAATCATTTCTTCCACAGGTTGCACAGGCCCTGCTTCGCAATCTAATCCAGTGAATGTTTTGGTAGAAGCCACCCCTAATGTGTCAATCACAGCCTCTGCTACGACCATATGTCCGGGACAGTCTGTACAGTTTATTGCGACAGCGTCGGCACCTGTGACCTATCAATGGTACCTCAACGGGAATCCTATCCCCGGAGCGACCGCTAATACCTATACCAGCAGCAATCTCAACGATGGCGATGTAGTTTATGTCCGAGTAACTACCCCAGGTGGCTGTGTCGCCAACTCAAACTCCGTCGCTATTACCGTCCAAGGGCAGCCCTCCGTAACTGTTTCTGTCAATCCCGCCTCAGCCACCATATGCCAAGGGCAAACGATAGTCTTCACTGCAACTGCTTCGGGTGCTGGACCTAACCCATCCTTCCAGTGGTATGTCAATAACATCGCTGTCGGTACGAACAGCCCCGTATTTTCTAGCAGTACGCTTCAAAACGGCGATGTGGTAACGGTACGCGTAACCTCCTCTGGCGGATGTACAGGTGCCTCCTCTCTATCCGCTCCCATTCTGGTTACAGTTCATCCCAACCCCACCGTGCAAATCCAAGCCTCTGCTAATCCTATTTGCGCAGGCCAGCAGGTTATCTTCACCTCTACCGTCACGGGTGGTGGACCCAATCCGACTTATCAATGGCAAGTCAATGGCGTAAATGTTCCAGGAGCTACGGGTCCGAGCTTCATCACTTCTACTCTCAATCACGGTGATGTGGTTCGGTTGCTTGTTACCTCTTCGCAAGGTTGCCCTGCTGGTGGCCAGCCTTCTAATCAAATCCTCATGACGGTCCATCCTGTGCCGAATATTACCCTTACACAGACCCCCGCTGGTACGGTATGTAGAGGCTCACAAGTGACTTTCACCGTAGGTGGAGCGCCAGCCGGGGCTACCTATACCTGGACACTGAATGGCAATCCTCTCCCCGGCGTAACTACTGGCACCTATATCACAGATTCCCTTCGCAATGGCGATGTCGTGGCCGTGACGGTTACCTCTCCTCAGGGATGCACTTCTAATACAGCCTCTATCATTGCTTCGGTGATAAGTGGCCCCACAGCTGACTTTACGCCTCCAGCACCTAAGTGTGTCTATGAAACATATAGCTTCCAAAATAGCGGCTCAACGGGCGCTGGTTTGCTCTACCTCTGGAACTTCGGTACTTCTGCCACCCCGCAAACTTCTAATCAAGAAAATCCGACAGGCATCCTCTTCTCCACCCCTGGAAATAAGTCTGTAACCCTTACCATCACTGACCCTGCAACAGGCTGCTCCCACAGCGTAACTAAAACGGTATATGTCAAGCCTCAACCGACTGCCGCTATCGGTCCTGTGCCTAACCTCTGCTACGGCCTGCCATACAACTTTACTCAAGTAGGCACAAATGACCCCACGGCGCTCTTCATTTGGAGCTTTTTACCTGACGGTCAGCCTAATACTTCCTTGTCCGCTAATCCTATTGGCATCACCTTCCCCACCCCTGGAAGTAAGACAGCTCAACTTATCGTGATTGTGGATGGCTGTGCCGACACAGCCCAAGTGAACTTCATCGTGGATAGCACTTTGCGGGTAGATCTCGGTCCTGATAGAGTCCTGTGTCAGTCCGATCTCCCCATTACCTTAGATGCTGGACCGGGTGGCCAGACTTATGAATGGACTTTGAATGGCCAGCCCATAGGTGGCAATACGCAGACCCTCACCGTCACTCAGGGAGGTATCTATGCAGTGCGGGTAACTACGGCTACAGGTTGCGTTGGCCAGGATGCGGTAAATATTCAGGTCAGTAGTCAGATTCCCGTGGATTTAGGCCCCGATGTTACGCTGTGTGCCAGTGGGGGGACATCTATCACGCTATACAGCGGTTATCCTGGGGCTACGCACACTTGGACGAGAGATGGACAGGTCATCCCAGGGGCCACAGCCGATAGCCTTATTGTCACTCAACCGGGGGTGTATGGCGTCACCGTACAGCCTCAAGGCTCCTCCTGCATAGGACAAGACTTCGTTGTGGTACGGTTTGACAGCACCATTACTGTGAATCTCGGGCCAGATGTGTTCTATTGCAGCAGTGACCCTATCCAGCCGCTCGTAGCCCCTACTGTAGGGGGAGCTACTTATGTCTGGTATCGAAATAACCTCACTATCCCCGGCGCTAACGGGCCCAGTATAACTCCTTCTGGCTCGGGTACCTATGTAGTGGTGGTATTGGCAGGGGCGTGTATCGGTACCGATACCGTTCAAGTGACGATTTCTCCTACGGTGCAGGTGCGGCTGCCAGATACCATACGCTTCTGCCCGGCTAATCCTCTTGTGGAGTTAGAGGCCCCGTTCTATCCAGGCGCCACCTATCTCTGGACGCTCAATGGTACGCAAGTAGCTCAAGGAGTGGGGCTTTATCGGCTCGTAGATACGCGTGCGGGGGTATGGCGGGTGTCTATTACTACCGCAAGTGGATGTTCTGGTTCCGCAACTACGGTAGCCCAACCCGTGCCAGCACCCCGTCCTGACTTTGAGACCGAGCCTCCTTTGCCAGCCCGCCTCGCTTCTTCCAACCCAGTGGTACGCTTTATCAATACCTCTCAAAATGTAACGCCTAACACCTTCTTCCGATGGAGCTTCGGCGATAGTACGTTCTCTACTGAGCGAGAACCGACCCACCGTTTCCCTACTTCCGGCACTTACTACGTGACCCTCTATATGTACAATGGCAACTGCGTAGACTCTGTCCGAAAAGGCCCCATCATCATCACCCCAGTGGATGCTTCTTTCATCCCTTCTGGCTTTACCCCGAATGGAGACGGTGTGAATGACGAGTTCTACTTCCCTAACTTGGGTTATCGGGATTACGAGTTCTCTATCTATGACCGGTGGGGTCGGCTTATTTTCCAAAAGCGGCTCGGTGAGACGAAGTTCTGGGATGGATACGAATATGTTGGGGGTATGCGAAAGCCAGCTCCAGAGGGCGTCTACGTCTGGGTCTTCAGAGGCATCAAGGACGTTGGAGGAACGGAAGAGACGTTTACGGGAACGGTTACTCTAACTCGATGAACCCTGAAGCGGCGATGGGGCAGTCTCGCCTGAGACTGCCCCATCGCCGCGCAGGATGATAAAATCCATCAGCGGCTCAGATACACTGTACGCTTAGCATAAAGCTCTCGGAAGAGGTTGTCTTCCAAGGAGCGGATAAACCGGATTTCCTCCCCTGTAGATCGCATCTCGGGCCCCAAGGTCTTCTCTACCTCTGGGAAGCGGTCAAAGGAGAATACGGGTAGCTTCAGAGCATAACCTGAAAGTGTGTGGCTAAAGGTGAGATCTCGTACGGACCGTCCGCTAACAAGAATCTCCATGGCCCACTGGACAAAAGGTTTATTGTAGGCTTTACACAAAAAGGGCACTGTACGGGAGGCTCTCAGGTTAGCCTCAATCACGTAAACGGTACCTTCATGGTAGGCATATTGTACATTCAAGAATCCCCGCACTCGCAAGCGCTTGGCGAGCTGCTCAGCGTAAGCGCGCATGGTGGACTGAACCGACTCGGGTAGCGAGAAAGGAGGAAGGACGGCGGTAGAGTCGCCAGAATGCACCCCAGCTGGCTCTATGTGTTCCATGAGCCCAATCACCCCTACAGATTCTCCGTCGCTGATAGCGTCTAACTCCGCTTCTATGGCGCCCGATAAGAATCGGTCTATCAGAATGCGATTCCCTGGCATATCGCGGAGAATAGCCACGATTTGCTCTACGAGCTCCTCTTCATCTACGACGATACGCATGCGCTGTCCTCCCAAGACGTAACTGGGGCGCACCAGTACAGGGTATCCTAGCTTGTCTGCTAGCATAAGGGCCTCATCGGGGGTGCGAGCTACCCCGAAGGGAGGATAAGGAATACCCAGCTCCTCTAACAGAGCTGAAAATCGTCCCCGATCTTCAGAGATATCTATCGCCTCATAATCAGTACCAATCAACGGAATGCCATAGCGGTGAAGCTTCTCGGCCAGCTTGAGAGGCGTTTGTCCACCTAACTGAACTACTACGCCTATGGGCTTCTCTCGCTGGATGACCTCATAGACGTGCTCCCAAAAAACCGGTTCAAAATACAATCGGTCCGAGATATCTGGGTCAGTCGAGACGGTCTCGGGATTGCAGTTCAGCATGATAGCCTCATATCCCAAGCGCTGGGCAGCTAAAACTCCATGTACACAGCAGTAATCAAACTCCACGCCTTGTCCGATGCGGTTAGGTCCGGAGCCTAATATGAGGATACGAGGCTTGCCCTCATGCTCAGAGATAAAGGTTTTGCCTTCATCTTCGCCGTTGTATTCAAAAGTAGAGTAGTAGTAGGGGGTTTGGGATTCGAATTCGGCTGCGCAGGTATCTACCTTTTTGTAAGTTCGGTGAATACCCCACTTTTGTCGGAGAGCATAGACCTGACTTTCCACGGTTTGGAGGAGGTGGGCGATTTGGCGGTCGCCGAGGCCCATGCGTTTGGCCCGCCAAAGCAAGTCGGGGGTAAGGCTGTCTATGGTGTGTCGGGTAAGCTCCCGCTCTACTTCTACTAAGGCTTGGATTTCGTGGAGAAACCACTCATCTATGCCCGTCAGCTTGTGAATCGTTCGTAGGGGTACGCCCGCCATGAGGGCATCGTGGATATAGAAAATCCGATTCCAGCTTGGATGCTCTAAACCGTGGAGGAGTTGGGAAAGGTCTTGGACTTCCCGACCGTCGGCGCCCAGTCCGTTTCGGCGCAGCTCAAGGGATTGTACCGCCTTTTGAAGGGCTTCTATGAAGGAGCGGCCAATCCCCATAGCTTCGCCCACGCTACGCATTTGCATCCCTAACTGCCGATGAGCCCCCGGAAACTTGTCAAAGTTCCAGCGGGGCACTTTCACCACGACATAATCTATGCTGGGCTCAAAAAAGGCTGAAGTGCTCCCTGTAACGGGGTTCATGATCTCGTCTAAGCGTTTGCCTACCGCAAGCAAGGCCGCAATCTTAGCGATAGGGTAGCCAGTAGCCTTAGAAGCCAAAGCAGAAGACCGAGACACGCGTGGATTGATCTCTATCAGGTAAATCTCATCGCTATGAGGGCTCAGGGCAAATTGTACATTGCACCCCCCAGCAAAATCAGGGAAAGAAAGGAGAAGTTTTTTGGCGTAATTGCGCATGCGCTGGAAAATCGTATCCGGTAGCGTCATAGCTGGAGCTACGGTGATGGAATCCCCCGTGTGGATACCCATGGGGTCTATGTTTTCTATGGTGCAGACCACGACGAAGTTTCCATCCTTATCCCGCATAACTTCCAGCTCAAATTCTTTCCAGCCCGCCACACTTTTCTCTACTAAGACCTCATGAACTGGACTTAAGGCCAGAGCTCGTCCTACTGCTCGTTCCAGCTCGGCCTTGGAGGAGACAAGTTGAGCTCCGGCTCCCCCTAATGTGAAAGAAGGGCGTAAGACCACTGGATAGCCGAGCTTGTGGGCTAAGTCCTTGGCTTCTAAATAAGACCGAGCGATACCCGCTGGTAGCATCGGAAGCCCCAGTTTCTCTCCCCATAGTCGGAACTTCTCTCGATCCTCGGCTACTTCTATCGCTTGGAGAGAGGCCCCTATCAGTTTCACACCATATTTCTCCCAAAGTCCTCGACGAGCGCATTCCATAGCCAGATTGAGAGCGGTCTGCCCGCCCATCGTGGGTAAGACTGCGTCAATCGGATAGCGTCGAATCGTCTCCTCTACGCTCTCGGGGGTCAGCGGAAGTAGGTGCACATAATCCGCCGTCACAGGGTCTGTCATGATGGTGGCGGGATTAGAGTTGAGTAAATGGACGATGTAACCTTGCTGACGCAAAGCGCGGGCGGCTTGCGAGCCGGAATAATCAAACTCCGCCGCCTGACCAATCACTATTGGGCCACTACCGAGAATGAGAATCTGTTGCACACAGCAAAGGTAGCCGACCTCATAGCTCTATGACCGTATTCTCACCCAAATTGAGGCTGCTTTGTCGTCCCGTGAGAAGGGCATCCCCTCCAATCACCGATTCATGAAGAAGCATGTCATAAACCCGACTGTAAGAACCTACGATGCTGTCCTGAATCGCTGTGTTTTGCAGTTCAACTCCCTCGCCTAAGCTCACATAAGGACCTACAATAGACCGATAAATCTTGCACGAAGGGGGGATATAAACCGGCGGAATCACGACCGTATAAGGATAGTCAGGGATGGGCTCTGGACTGATTCGGTCTAAGAGAAGTCGATTTGCTGCTAAGAGGGTCTCGCGCCGCTCGCAGTCTAGCCAGTATTCCACAGGAAAAGCATATAGCCTTACACCTAACTCCACCATTCGTTGAAGGGCATCGGTGAGTTGGTATTCACCATGTGAGGTAATCCGATGTTCCATGAGATAAGTTATCGCCTCAAATAGAGCTTGGGTTTCGTGAATCACATACATACCCACAAGGGCTTGATTACTGCGAGGAATAAGCGGTTTTTCGGACAATCGGATAATCCGACCATCGCTGGCGATCTCCGCGATACCAAAGTCGGATGGCCGTTCCACCGACGCTACACCTATTAGGCTGTGCGGGCTCTGACGCAGACGCTCCCAGTCTGCTCGCAGCAGGGTGTCGCCTAAAACAATCAGCATCACTTCGCCAGCCGAGAAATAGGGCTGAGTGAGGGAAATCGCATGCGCCAGCCCCAAGCGCGGTTCCTGATACACAAACTCCATCGTTAGGCGTCCTTCGTAGGTTTGTAGAAGATAGGCGCGCACCTTCTCGCTGAGATAACCTAATACAAAGACGAAGTCCGTAAACCCATTTTGGACTAGCTCGTCGATGATATGAGCCAGAAGGGGCTTACCAGCGATGGGGATAAGGGGTTTAGGTTGGGTGTAAGTGTGAGGTCGTAAGTGTAGCCCAGCTCCCGCCACAGGAATGATGACTCGCATCACGAAGCAAAGGTAGAAGGCTGTTTCCTTGCATAAGTTAGTCTCGCTACGGCTGACCCGTAGGGCGAGGTCTAAAATTGCACGACAGCTCGGGTGCGGTTGCCAACTCGGTCAGAAACTTCTATAGTGAATCGCCGTCCACGTTTGCGTGGCAGGTATAAAATCCGCTGGGGTTCGTAGTATTCTGCGAAGAGGGGCCCCTTCTCAGAATAGATTTGGAAGCTGTAAGGGTCTACCCCGCTGCCGAAATCTTGAACGGAGACAAGATAAAAGGGTCCTGCTGCTTTGAGAGGGCGTATCTGAGGGGCTGTATTATCTTCCATGAGCGCATAAGCTCCCCAGCTGCGCACGGGCAGTCGCCACAGTCGTCCCATTCGTTTAGAGCCCTGCACAGGTGACCAGACTGTTTCATACCAAGGACGGAAAAGCGGATAGCTTTTCTCTGCCCGAACGGTATCGGGTACCCGCCAAACCAGCTCGGCAGGAAAGCGTAGAGGCACATACGGGTCTCCAATCAGAAAGCCCTTTCCGACGATCGTATGGACTTGCTCAATGCGCAAGTACAAAGTGTCCTGCAAACTCTCTTTGTGTAAGCGCAAGGTGCATCCTTCCCATAGGCAGATGTCTTGTTCTATCCCGGGGAAAGCGCAGGCGCGCATACCTGTCGCTACCTTCTTCCCATCCGCTGAACGTAGCGTATCTACTACTCGCCCTGCTAAACGAAGGGGTCTTTCCGGAGATACTGTGTCCCCTTGAGGAGTGAAGAGGGTTTGTTTGACCAGTAAAAGACCTTCTTCTACACTCCATGTCTCGCGTGGATGTAAAGGGAGGCGCCGTTTAGGCCTTTTGATTGTATCGCCAAAAAGAACCACTCGCACTTCACTCCGATTGCCTGCAAAATCTTCGGCTTGGATAACCAAGGCAAGACTTTGGCCTGGGGGAACTGCTACCACGCCAGAGCCTTGACTCCACGGCAAGGTGGCGGAGGGTTCATATAGCCGTCCTACCCCTATTCGATAGACCTGTTGATAGGCGTAGTCTAAGTGCCACCGCAAGAATCGTCTCCAATCAAAGTCTAAAGTCTCCCACTGAGCTCTGTACAGAGGCGGACCTGAACTACTGAGTAAGCTAATAGAACGCAATCCGAGCCAGGCCGTTCCTTTTCCTGCTTTATCCGCTGCTGTATAGAGGAATCCTATACGACCCGAAACTCGGATCGTATCGGGACAAAGGTATAGACGCTCACGGGCAGACGAGCTGACTTGGCGGATACGCAGAAAAAAGCGTCCCCCTTGCCCTTCAATCTGCGCCTCTGGCTCTAAAGGATATAATCCCAGCCGAAAAAATACGGGCGGCTCGGTATCTTGCATCGTAGGTAGGTAGCGCAAAGGAGGTAGAGGCTCCTCGCGTAATGTTCTCACCTCAAAGTGTAAGTGAGGCCCAAATGAATAGCCGCTATTGCCGGCCCAACCCAACGTGTCTCCTCTTCGCACTTGCCATTCGTCGGGCCTGAGAAACTTCTCTACTTCAAAGCGTCGTTGAGCGGTTTGTAAAGTCTCTACTATCCTTTCCCCCTTAGGACAGAAGTGCGAGAGATGTCCATAAACCGTAATCAGGCCTTGGGGATGACGGACATAGATCACTTTGCCAAAGCCTGAATGACTGACGCGTATCCTATAAACGTACCCATCTCCTGCGGCCAATACGGGCACTTCGCCGATGCGCTCTCCGACGGATAGGTCTATACCCATATGCATCGTTTGACCCCGCATCTCCCCAAACCCTCCCGTCAAGGTAATAGCGCCTGGAATGGGCCAGCTTAGTTGTAGCCAAACGAGATACCAGCTCATGTGGTCCTAAGTGTTCTAATCCCTCGACTTAGAGCGCCAGATCAGCTTACCTGTCACAGGAGCATGGTCTGAAAGGGGAAAGGTTTCCATGCCTCCTTTGGAGCTGTCTTGATGAACTAGTCCATCTCGCCACTCAGCATTAGAAAAAAGATAATCCAAGCGCCGGTTCCACCATCCTCGCCCGTTGACGGTATGAGAATAAAAGTCGGCTTCATTTGCCTGATACACCTCCAAGGGGATAACTTCATTGTAGCGTTGATAAAGGGGGCGAAGCCACTCTACCTCTCGGGTGTAGTCATCGGCTACGAAGGTGGGGTCTTTCTCCTTGCAGGCGTTGTCGTCAAAGTCCTTGAGCTTTTTGGTGCCGGGAGGCACGGTATTGAGGTCCCCCCCTGCGACCCATATGGCTCCAGCTCGGGTGAGGCTATCTAAGACCTGTTCAAAAAGTCGGATTTGAAAGTATCGCGTGCTATCTGGCTCGGGCACATAGGCTTCCAGATGCGTATTGACCACCCAGAAGTTAGGGAGATTCGGTAGGGGGATGTGAGCTAAGAGGAGATTGCGGCGCAAATAGAAAAAGCGATACCACCATGGGTAGGCCTTTACAAGGGGTAAGGGAAGTCGATAGGCCGTATCAATCGGCCAGCGAGAAAAGATAGCGTTTCCCGAGTTGATAGGGCCTAAGCCTCGACTGGGCAAGTACCGTACATGCCATTGGCTTGCATACACCGCATAAGGGAGTCCGCTGCTGTCGGCGATGTACTTGAGCATATCCACGAAGGCTGATCGCTTGGAGTTCTGGTCTAACTCTTGAATCAGTAAAATGTCGGGCTGAACTTGTTTGATTTTTCGGAGTAGAGCGGAAAGGTTAGATAAGACTTCATCTTTTGTCATCCAGACTCGGTCGCCGTAACAGTCAAAGAAGAAGTCTATTCGGGCGCCGCCAAACTTGATGTTCCAAGTCATAATCACCAGGGTATCCTTAGGCGGGGCAGGGACAGCGGTCGCTGCGGTGTAGCGAGACGCTGGTACAGGCTTTTTATACTGAACGACGAGAAGGTCGCTTCCCAGTAGGAGAGCTAAGAGAATCAGCAATGCCCCTAAGATTCCTATGATAGCTCGCAGCCACCAGCGCATAAGCAAATGTAAGGGCTCTATTTAGAAGGGGTGATTGGTGGTGAAGTTTAGCTGCCATCCTTCCCGTCCGTAGGCGAAATCGGCTCTCATTATGGTGTTCATATTCCATAGAATCCTCGCCCCGATGCCGACCCCCATAACAGTAAAAACGGGTAGGGGCGTACCAAGTTTATCTCTACCTGAGGCAATATCTACGAAGGCCACAGGCCCTCCTGTGAAATGCTGTTTCAACACTCGAACCTCTGCCACGCGACTGCGCAGCTCATACTGGAGGAGGTAAGCTACAGGAGAGACGAAGCGATTTTCTCGGAAGGCTCGTAAGGTAGAGGGGCCGCTAAGTAAGTTAGGTAGGCGTCCATCTGCCCAACGCGTGTGGATATAAAGCTCAGTCAGAGGAAGGTTGCTTCCATAGGTCATCGTGAAGAGAAAATGAAAGGCACCTGAGAGCAGAAAGTTTTGCAGGGCTGTTTCGTACCAAAAGTGGTAGCTTCGGATGCTCAGAGTGGTTTTATGGGTAGAAAAGGGGAAAAAGCGACTTTCATGACTTACTTCCATGAGCCAACCCTTTGTGGGGTTTAGCTCAAAATCTCGGGTGTCCAGCACTACGGCTCCACCACCGAAGAGTCGATGCTGCCAGCGCCTAAGGCCGATCTGAAGCCCCTGTACAGAAGGTATCAAGCCCAGGGCTGCACTGTCTATGAGAGTTGGGCGTTGCCGAGCCGAAACCTTGTCTCCGCCGGGTGAAGGTAGCCAATAGAGGCGACCGTTCAGAGAAGATAACAACTCGCTTGTCCAGCGAAGACCCACTATAAATCGTACAAGGCCTCTGCAAACTACCCGCTCCCCACTGAACCAGCCCTGCCACTGCCTAATGTAAAAGTTATGCTGGGCCAGTGAAGTCTCCCATATACCTTCAGGAGATAAGCTAAGGGTCCGAAGTCGTTTCTCATACTGATTGAGCTGCTTTTCGGCTAATCGCTCCCCGATATGTCTTTCTCCCACTCCCCAAAACTGTCCTTGACTCTCTTCCCGATAGTTGAGCCGAGCGGTGAAGCGATAGGGGCGGCCAGCTATCCAGGGCATGTCGTAAAAGAGTCGTAGGTAGCGGCTTTCGCGTACGAATCCCCCCGCTTGTACAAATAAGTAGTACTTGTAGGGAGCGTAGGCGAAGTTAGGGTCTGAGCGCAGGCCATTATAGGAAATAGAAGCCGCGATAGCTGCTCCGAAACCCCGCAAAGGATCATAGCCAACACCAGGATAGGCAGTCCATACCCATCTTTCTCGCTTTCGCTCTAAGTCATAAGGTCTGAGTTTTCGGCGAGGGTCTATCCATAGGGAGTCCTGAGCCCAGGATATAGCCACCACGAAAAGCCATGGCCGCATCACACAAGTATAAGGCTTACATCGTACCTTTGGAAAAAACCTATGTTAGTCGTTCCATCTCCTACGGTGCTTGAGAGCTATGCCAAAGAACTCCAACGCGCATGGCTCATGGGCAAGGTATTACCTGTATGGCGAGTAAGTGATTTGCGTAATAATCTCCCCTCCGAACAGGTCTTGCAGTTTATACTCTTTCAAGTGGAGATGCGAGCTCTCACAGCTATGCATGAAATCGGTTGTTGGGATTGGCAAGATGGAGAGCTCACGGGCTGGGCGGGTGAGTTCTTTTCTCGAGCCCAGGAGAAAATCGCTATAGGGCACATTCACTTGTCTCCTCTCCTTCATACGGCTATCTACCACAGCTTGCGCGTGCTGTTGGACCCTAAAGAGGCATGGGCTCAGTTTTATTTCGGCCAACGCCACGCTCTTACGATGGAGGAATTTGGCTTTTACAGCCGATATGTCGTGTATTTTGACTTTATCCCCGAAGCCCTTTTATCTTATGCTCAGCGGAACTCTCTCTCTACCATAGACAAAGCCCTCTGGTTGGAGAAGGTACCGCGCATCCTCGCTATGTATGAGGAAGAGACCCAAGAGAAGATAGCCGAATACCAACAGCGCCACATAGAAAAAATGAGTCAGCAGCCTTTAGAAGCAATATACAATCGCTGGCGCACGCTGAGTGAAGAGGGAGAGGAAGTGATTGGCTCTATACTAAGGGATAGCTCGGATGACCTGATGAAAAACCTCTTCGGTACAGCTCCAGGCGTAGGTGAGAGAGCTGGGGACACGAGCCGGGCTCGCAATCCCCTCCTGTCTGCCATAGATTACGAGCCTCGGCGAATCCTTGTGGAGCAGTTCCAATCACCCATGCGCCGGGTAGAGGCGTTGCGACGATTTGAGGCGGATGCTATACCGATACACAAGCAGTTTATCTACATTCAGCGAGTCTTTGATGGAGACCCCATAGCCTTTCGCCAAGCCTTGGAAAAGCTAAATGAAGCCACTTCGGCTGAGGAAGCTCGTCTCCTTCTGAATTCATGGAAAACCGAGAAAACTGACATTCAAGCTCTGGCTGAGTTTGAGCAGTGGGTCATGTCTCGCTTTCAAGAATAAGAGAGACCTTAGAGCTTCTCTACGAACGGTATCACCGACCGGCCTATCGTAAAGAAGACCCTGTTGAGATTCTCTGGCAATATGCCAACCCTCTTGATCAAGAAATAGCTGGGATATGGGCGGCTCTTTTTGCTTGGGGGCGTCGAGAGGTAGCCATAAGGAAAGTTCAAGCGCTCTTAGCTGCCTTAGGAGACTCGCCTGCGGCATCTCTTAGGGCTCACTGCCCTCTTGTCGTAGAATGGCGACATCGGACATGGAGCCCTTTGGATATGAGTATTCTCTGGAAGCGACTGGGTGAAATATACCGACGAGAAGGGTCTTTGGCTAACTTTTTCTGGAAGCGACGCACTGACTGGGAGGAAGCTATAGCTCAGTTTCAATCGGAAATAGGCGCTCCACCTCTTCACAGGCATATAGGTAACCTGCGCCGAGGTAGCGCTTCTAAGCGTCTTCTGCTCTGGCTGCGGTGGATGGTACGGCGCGACTCGATAGACCCTGGTCCTTGGGAAGGGTTTTCGCCGCGTTGGCTATATGTGCCCATAGACACACATGTCAGCAACTGGGCTGTCACGCATCAACTGCTCTCCTATAGGATCCCCAACTGGCGGACGGTCTTGCGTCTCACCGAAGTTTTTCATAAAATATCTCCTGAAGATCCGCTCAGGTATGATTTTGCGATTGTCACAGCGGGTAGTCGTTCCAAAATGAGAGTATGAGACGATATATGCGTGTCGGGTTTTTTGGGCTTGTTCTGGTGGTCTTACTGTGTGGGGTATATGCGGGTCGCTCAGCTATACTGAAATGGATAGGGTACCGGCTCCTACCAAAGACACCTTACCTACCCCCGCCGTGGGATGCCATCGTCGTAATGAGTGGTCGTCCCTACGAGCGCAGCTTGCAAGCCGCTGAAGTATATTGGCATGCGCCAGCGCCTGTTGTTGCGCTGGGAGGAGCTCATAATGATGATCTCCTTGCCATAGGGTATGAGCCTTCCCAAGAGTGTGCTCTCACGATAGCAGCTCTGCGTAGTTTATGCGTACCTGACTCAGCTATTCATAAGGAGTGTGTGGGGACAAGCACGTACGAAGAGGTCTTGCACCTTCGTTCGCTATGTGAGCGAAAAGGCTGGAGACGTATCGTGATCGTTTCTTCTGCTTTTCATGGGCGCCGTATAGAGCTCTTAGCTACCCGATGGCTTCATACAGACTCCCTGAGGTGGATGGTCATACCAGCCAGACCTCTCAAGTATAGCCTGGATAATTGGTGGCAGTCAGAGGAGGGTATTCTGATGGTGGTGGAGGAATACGCTAAGTCAGCCTATTACCGCTGGAAGGGTTACTTCTGAAAAAGGGGCCAGCTATGTAATGGAGGGGCTGCTAAAGGCGTGCGTGCCACGAAGCCTTCCCCGAAAGTTACTCCGATGAAATGACCCATTTCTCGGGCGCGAGCCTCTAAATGGGGAAAAAAATCAGCTCGGGTCAGATACGTGGGGGGGTCTCGGTCGTTCTCACGATAAAAAAATTGGCTCTCATAGGCTTGAATCAATCGCAGTTTGGCCTCCCAGTAAGCGGTGATATCTACGACAAGCGAAGGCGTTATCCACTGATCTTGAATAGCAAAGAGAACTTGATGGGGGCGGTATGGAGGGTAAAAGGTACGGATACGCCGAAGCCCCGCTAAAAAAGCCGCTCTCTCTACTAAGAGAGCAGCGCGCCCGTGGTCAGGGTGCCGATCATGCAGAGCATTCGTAATAAGGAAGTTTGGACGGAATCGCCGGATAAGGTCTATTACTTCTCGCAGAGCTTCGGGCGTCTCAGCAAAAAATCCATCCTCCCATCCTAAGCATACTCGAGCCAAAGGGCGAAGAAGACGATTGGCGGTCTGCGACTCTGCATAGCGGCGAGCTGAACTACCTCGGCTCCCCAACTGACCCGCTGTAAGGTCTATGAGGACGATTTGGGCTCCTTCGGAGCGCCAACGCAGCAGCGCCCCTCCACAACTCAGCTCAGCATCATCGGGATGCGCCATGAGCGTCATAATCAGCATCGCCGCAAAGCTACTCGTAGATTTGCGCAGTGCGCCGCCTGCTTATAGGACTCTTAGGTCTGCTTCATGCCCAAGGTTACTACTTGATGCGAGCCAATCAAACCTTTCTGGGAAAGAGTGCCCTCCATGAGTTTCCCACTTGTGCTGTGCGTAGTAAGGGGGGCGATATAGTCATCGGAGGTTATGCTAACGAAACCCCCCTTTCTTCTCTTTCAGATGGGTGGCTTATGCGCCTTACTTCCGATGGAAAGGAGGCTTGGAGCTTGACACCAGGTGGCATGGGCCCTGACCGAATAGAAGATGTGGCCATAAAAGACTCTGTGCTGTACTTCTGTGGATATAGCGGTTCGGCTTTGACTCATCCTGAGGAACTTCCCGTGGAAAGGCGAGCTGATTTTTGGGTTGGAGCCATAGACCTTATGACGGGGCGGCTTCTATGGCAGCACCGGTGGGGTAGTCCGTACATAGATATGGCGCTTACTTTATGTCCTACGCCCTATCGCACCCTTCTCGTAGGAGGTTTGACTTGGGTAGATACCCTTATGGGTATGCAGGGAGTCATCCACATCCTTAGCGAACATACAGGCGAAGTGGCTCATACTTTCCTATGGGGGCATAGCCCAAGTCTAATTCGGCGGATTCGTCCCACGCCGGAAGGGCGCCATTTCATCTGTATTGGAGAACAGGACTATCGCCCGTTTATAGCAGAAGTGGATTACTTAGGACAAGTGTACTGGCGCACAGTTTTTCAGTTTCATCGTTTTCCCTCGCAGCTTCAGGCTCTCTTGCTTTCCTCCGATGGCCGAATAATCGTAGGTGGGCGATATGGAACCCAGTGGGGGCTTAGCGCTTTCACAAGCAAAGGGCAGCTCATTTGGGAGCGAGTCTGGAGTTCCGATCAACTAACAGGTAGCATTCATGACTTAGCGGAAGGAGCGGAGGGGGTGATCTATGCCCTGGGCTGGCAGCAAGGCGAAGTCTTGATTTCCTCAGAACAGCGAGGCGGACAAGATGTATGGTTAGCTGCCCTAACCAAAGACGGACAGCTTCTCTGGGAGCGCGGATTTGGAGGTCCTCACGATGAAAAGGGTGTGGCTGTTTCATCGACCCGAGATACGCTTCTTGTTGTAGCTTCAAAAGAAAATCGCTTTACTGAAGCTCCTTTTCATGCAGACGCTTGGCTCTTGCTCTTGCGGGCTGTGGCGTGCGAGGCTATTCCCATACAGATTCGCGCCGATGTGCCGTCCCTCCGAGAAAAGGCAGGACGTCCCATTCGCTTCTGGGTAGAGACGCCTCCTGGCTATCTTCCAGCTCGGATTCAATGGGACTTTGGAGATGGGGCTGTGGCAGAGGGGTCTCCCGTTGAGCACACTTACGCCGTGCCAGGAACTTACTCTGTTCAGGTGCAAATAGAGTTCAAATACGGTTGTAGGGAAGTGTATCCCCCGCCGATAGGACTACGCATTACCCGCCCTTAGAAAAAATCCGGCGAGTAAGGGTGGGGTGGAAATCTATTCGTAGGGAGATAAGGTGGGAATACATGCCCTGAGCGAATCCTGTGAAGTTAGCTAAAGCGTAATCTATTCCAAAGTGCCAGATTCGTACCCCTATGCCAGCGGTTGGATAAAAGGTAAGAAAGCGCATCCCTGACCACTCCTGCATTCGTTGGAAGTTAGTCATACCTAATCTCAAAGCCACCCAGTCTCTATATCGCAGTTCTGTCCCAAGGCTCAAGTCAGCGCTGATAGGTCGTCCAGAGAATAAGGTGTTGCGTTTGCCATCCGTAAAGAGGATAATATCGGCTGTGGGTAGAATAGAGAAAGGTTTCTCACGCCACAAGTGGACAGCTCCGCCAAGCCGAACGCTTGGACGCGTCCATTCTATAGAGTTTTGGGGAATAGCGTTACCTGTGAGTAGGAAGGCCTCTTCAAAGGTTTCGGTGTTGAAGGTCCAAGCGTTGAAGGTAGAGGTTGCATCATAAAGTGCAGCTCCTATTCGCCACGGTCCGCGTCGGTACAAAACCCCCACATCCAAACCAAATCCCCAAGCCGTTGCAAAAGGACCCAATACCCGATGAATGACTTTGATGGTGCCTCCCACTGATAAGCTGGTGTCATGGAGAGCTTGGGCATAGGAGAGATAGAGTGCCATATCAGCGACAGAGAACTTTGTGATGCGGGAAAAATCGTAGCTAACACCATCGTAAAATCGGAGGGTATTGGGTATGTCGTCTATGCCGAGCCGAATAAAACTCGCAGCTAATCGGCGTGAGTCCGATAAGGGTAGGGATAGAGCGCCACAGTCGTATTTTGCTACGCTGGCGAAGTATTCGCTGTGCATAAGGAGGAGTTGGGGATAACTCGGAGTGGAGAGTAAGGCGGCGGGGTTCCAGTATCCAGCTGTAACGTCCGCGGTTGCGGCTACCTGAGCGTTTCCGAGCCCCGCTGCTCGCGCTCCAACACCAATTTTGAGAAACTCATTGCTATACTTTACTTGAGCCCAAGCCAAGCTGCTAACTATTAGCCCATATATCGCACGCCGATGAGGCATATATCGTCTATTTGAGCTATGTCCCCTCGCCATTCCGTTATAGAGGCTTCTATACGATGCTTTTGTTCTTGGGCAGGGAGGGCTAAGTTACGAGCCAAGAGCTCTCTTAGCCGACGAGGCATAAATTTCGTGCGTTTCGGGGGCTGACCGGGCTCCCGTTCCCATCCAAACTGATCCACGATACCATCTGTAAACAGATAAAAGCTCATTTGAGGGCGCAGAGGTACCATATGGCTTTCAAAAGCCATCGCCAACTGAAGCTCATCCCCTCCGATGCTTCGGCGAGACCCCTTTATTTCCATGAATTCCCCATCGGGTAAGAAGATAAAGAGGGGACGGCGCGCACCGGCAAACTGGAGAATATGATGCTCCGTATCTATCAAGCAGAGAGCGATGTCCATTCCATCTTTGATTTTCTCTTGGTTGAGAGTATGGTGCAAGGTCAGGCGAAGCTCTTCGTCCAGTCGCTGTAGAAGGATGGCCGGATCTTTAGGCCCTTCTTCTTGAGCCAGTCGGTTGAGAAGAGTCGTCCCTATCATTGACATGAAAGCCCCGGGAACTCCATGTCCCGTGCAGTCCGCCACAGCCAAGAGGCTTTGAGTAGGGGAAAGAGCATAGTAGAAATAAAAGTCTCCACTCACCACGTCACGAGGTAAGTACAACACAAAAGCATCGGGTAATCGTTCATATAGAGGCGCCAAGTCTGGAAGGATAGCCATTTGAATGCGTCGGGCGTATTGAATGCTTTCATCTATTTCGCGTTTGGCTCGTTCCAGCTCGGCTTTCTGCTCTTCCAAGAGGCTCTTTTGCTCTTCTATGAGGCGATTGCGTTCAGCTAACTGGGCATTAATCTCACGCTCTCGCTGATTAGCCCGGTACAATACGAAGGAAAACCCCCCTGCTGCAGCTATGAGTACAATAGCGCTGATAACGATGACCCATGTAACTTGGCGAGCCTTTTCAGTCCGCAGTTTCTCTGCTTCTAAAGCGCGCTCTTGCTGTTCCCGTTCTTTTTGGTGGAGATAGTTTAGCTCCATGCGAGTCATGGCCTTGGCATTCTCTTCGTTAGAGAGGCGACGCGTAGCCTCTAAAAGGGGCTGTATGTACCGATAGGCTTTATCGTAAGCCTTCATTTTCCCGTATATCAAAATGAGCTTCTCATAAATCTCGGCTAGCTCGCTATAAGTTTCCAAAGGCTCTAAGATAGATCGGGCGGTTTCGTAAGCTGTTATGGCTTCTTGAAGGCGCTCTCCTATAAGGGCAAAGAAGCCTTGCGTCATATAGACATGGGCTATGGTGTAGAGGTCTCGGCTTTTGCGGGCATATTTGAGAGCACGCTGAAGGTGCTGGTTGGCTAAGGGAAGGTTATGCTGTTCTAATTCTAAGCGTGCTGCGTTGATGCAAGCGGTAGCGGCTGATACCCAATCTTCTGCTTCTTCGGCTAAGATAAGCGATTCTCGTAGCAAGTTTCGGGCAGCATCAATGTTACCGAGCTTGACTTGAATAACCGCTAAATTGGAAGCAACCTGGAATGAGAAGCGAGGGTCAGGTACGAGGTTAGCGTAATCGGCGGCTATACTGAATAGCTCAGCCGCTTTCTCCCAGTTCTCTTGATTGTAATACACTTTGCCCAGGCTATTTAGCACCATGGGGAGGAGGGTAGAATCGTTTTGGGTCTCGCATAAGCGCCGCGCTTCTAAGAGATGTTCCATGGCTTGGGGGTATAGAGCTTGGAGGTTGTAGATATCAGCGAGGTTGAGGAGGCTTTTTACGGCAAGGGTCAAATCATTTTTGGCTCGGGCGATAGCGAGAGCCGTTTGGAGTAGGTCTTTGGCTCGGGCATAGCTGCCACGAGTGAGAAATCCATCTGTCGCTATCCAGTGCAGCAGCTCTGCCCAAAGCGAGCTGTCTCCAGAAAGTTCCTTCTCGGCTTCTTGAAGGAGGGTATCAGCTTGAGGAAGACCAGCGGATATAGCCTGAGTGATGGCAAAGCCGTAGGCATCTTTGAGCCAGTTACGGATGCCTGCCTGCCGAGCGTTGGCCAATCGCCGGCGCTGTACCGCCAGAGCTTCCTCGTATCGACCTTGCTTAAAGTAGAAAAGGAAGAGGGTTTGAAGGGCGTTGTGGAGGTATTCGGGTTCTTTACTTTTCTCGGCAAGGGCGATGGCTTCTCGGATGTTCTCCTCGGCTAACTCGTATAGGTTGAGTTTGAGATACAGCTCGGCGATGTTGATGAGTGTCATGATGAGGAGCTGGGGACGGTTTGAACGGCGCGCCAGCTCTAAAGAACGCTGATACAAAGTCTGTGCTTCTACGGTATTTTCTATGCTCTCGGCAAGAGCGGCTTTGAGGTTGAGAAGCTGAACAAGTACGGCTGGGTCCTCTGGCATGAAAGTCGCTAAGCTCTCCGCTTGATGAAGCAGACGACCCGTCTGGTCATAAGATCGAGCGTAGTACAAAGCTGAGGCTTGGTAACACAAACCGAGAACCTGACGCCGAATATCCCGGGAACGTTTCGCTGCCTCCATCGCTTTGCGAGCGTAATCTAAAGCCTGCCGTTCATTTATGTTTAAGTAAAGCTTAGCCAGTCCGATGTAAGCAGCCGCCAGGGTCGTATCTGGCACACGACTCTGGCGGACGAGTCGTTCCAGGGAATCTATTTCTTGCACTCCCTGTGCCCACATGAGGGAGAGGCCTATACACAATCCGAATCGCACGGACGCTACTAAGTTACTCATTTATCCCTCGGGAAAAAAAGCGAACCGAAGATTTGATACCAAAATCGTGCCAGCTTCTGGACAGGAAGGCCCATCACGTTGTAGAAATCGCCTCGTATCTCGGCGATCCCGATGAGTCCGATGAGGTCTTGGGCACCGTAAGCGCCTGCCTTGTCCAGCGGAGGACTTTTCTCCAAGTACACCTCTATTACCTCTTCGGGCAAGGGATGAAATCGAACAGCGGTCTCCTCGTAGAAACTCCAAGCGCGCCGTGAATCGCCTATAGCTACGCCTGTATAAACGGTATGCCACTCGCCTGACAGCCGACGCAGAAACGAGCGAGCCTCAGTGAGGTTGCGAGGTTTTCCAAAGATTTGTCCCGCCTGTACTACAATCGTATCGGCGGCCAAGGCTATCTCCTCTTCTCGGAGGGTAGGGATGACAGTGGATAGCTTCCGAAGCGCCAGAAGCATAGCTTGCTGCGGGGGCGATAGGCCTTCCACGAAAGTCTCCTCCACGGCTGCTGGACGCAGTTCTACATTCCAGCCCAGCAGTTCAAGAAGAGCCCGCCGCCTCGGAGATGCTGAAACGAGTATCACCTTCATGATAGAAGCATAGGCCACTGAGAACTTTGGGAAAGAAGAAGGTTGCTTTGGGGGGCAAAGTCTGGCCCACTTGAGCTGCTCGCTTTACGTATGTAAGGGGGAGTTCAGGTAGAATAAATGTCCAACCTTCCCCTCGAGAAGCAGCTTGGATGAGGGCGGCTGGTTCGCGGGAGGTGAGGATGTCTCCGCCGATTTGGTCTAATATCCACTCGTGAAGTAAGGCTACCAGCGGCCGTTCTTCCAAATGAGCCCAGTATTCAGGTTTGAGCCGAGCGGTGTAGGCTCTGCCTCCAGGAGCTACGACGCCTAAAGCATGGCGTAGTCCTCGTATCTCTTGCCAGAGGGGTATACGAGCTGCTGACGGTCGCAAAACAAAGAATCGCTCTAAAAGATTTTGTAGAGACTCTGGGCTGCGTACAAAGCGATGGGTAGGGACTATGATGAGTGTATCGTCTTGGATAGGAGTTACATAGACTAACAGATAGCGTAAGCCCAATGCCCGAATAGCGTGCCAGCGATGATGCCCATCGGCGATGTAAAAGGTAGCTTGGTCTAAGGCTTTTTGGATAAGTCTCTGATGAGCCCAGTGGTGAATCGGTACCCATCGGTGCATCACCCCATCGTCCCCTCCATAAACGAACTGGGGACAAACCAAATAGCTTCGTGAAAGCGCTATTATCTTTTCCCAGTCGCCAGTGGCAAGCACATGGATGGGGGTGGCTTGGACGGGCAGTCGGGCAAGCCCTTGCAGAAGGCCTGAGAGGCGGTCAGGTAGTATGGCTTCATGGGGCAGAATCGGAGCTTCCACAGGTAATAGCCCTATAATGCCGATTCTTTGATAGGACCTGCCTTCCTCTCCATAGCGATAGAAGGTCTGACTGTAGGCATACAGAGTTGGAAGGGGTTCTCGTCGCAGTACCCGTTCTCGGATCCAGCGATTCCATGTGGTATAGAGCTGCTCAGGATCACTCGGAAAAGCGATGTGCAGACTCTGGTAAGGGTCCGATAAAAGTTTCTGAGCCTGCTTAGGGGAGAGGGCGTCTCGGACAGGAGCCACCTTGGGTTCATTCCGGTATACCCATGCCTCTAACGGATGTATCACGGTCGCATGGGGGCTTCCTCTGTGTGCCGAATGAACTGTAGCTCGGGGAACGACCGAAGAGGGGCATATTTCTCCCATGTCTGTTGAGCTTCGTCGCCTAAAATGAGGTGCTTGGGGGCCCAGCCCATTTCCACACACCTCAGTAGAATGCGCCCGATATGTCTGGGATCTCCAGGCTGCTGTCCATCCATCTGAGCGTAGCGCTCCGCCATAAGGGCATGAAGCTCGTAATAAGGGCTTTTGGGGTCTAACTGCGCAAGGGTAGGCGCTTTTTCTAAGGAGCTGCCAGCCCAGTCCGTCCTATACGGTCCCGGCGCTACGCTACACACGTAAATACCAAATGAAGCCACCTCCTGAGCCAGGGCTTCGCTTAGACCAGTTAGCGCAAACTTCGTAGCGTTGTAGAGCGTGGCTCCCTTGAATCCGTAATATCCAGCGATAGACGAAACATTGAAGATAAATCCGCCTCCTGAGCGGCGGAGATGGGGGAGAACCGCTTGACACAACCAGATAGCTCCCATAAGATTGGTATCCACTTGGCGCTGGATAGCTTCGGCGGGCAGCTCTTCTAAGGCTCCCACTAGCCCATATCCGGCGTTGTTGACCAGCACCGTAGGAGAAAATCCCGCTTTTACGGCCTCTTCCACGACATAAAAAGCTTGGGTGCGCTGAGTTACATCCAGCGGAAAGGCCACGGCGCGGTCTGGGTACCGCTCCAAGAGAGTCTGTAGGGTCTCAGGACGGCGGGCCGTAAGAATAGCTCGGTGGTGAGCCTCCAGTACGACCTCTGCTATGGAACGTCCGATACCTCTACTAGCCCCAGTGATGAGCCAAGTATGCACTCTGCAAATCTACTACTAAGGAAGCCACCGCCGAAAAGCCTCAGCCTGCTCGGTGAGCCCCTTCTCTATTATTTCCGTTTCGGAGACTCCTTGCTGGGAGGCCATTTCTCGGATTTGATGGGTGATTTCCATGGAGCAGAACTTAGGTCCGCACATAGCGCAGAAATGGGCTAGTTTCGCTCCTTCGGCTGGTAGGGTCTCATCGTGATAGGCTTGAGCTCGCTGAGGGTCTAAGGATAAGTGAAATTGATCGCGCCAGCGAAAGGCAAATCGCGCTCGGCTAAGGAGTAAATCACGCCATTGGGCGGCTGGGTGCCCCTTGGCAATGTCGGCTGCATGGGCCGCTATCCGATAGGCGATGATGCCTTCTCGTACATCTTCCTTATTAGGTAGGCCCAGGTGCTCCTTCGGCGTTACATAGCAGAGCATCGCCGTACCAAACCACCCTATCATAGCCGCACCTATCGCTGAAGTGATATGGTCGTATCCAGGGGCTATGTCTGTAACCAGAGGTCCTAAGGTGTAGAAAGGGCGCTCATAGCAAAGCTCGGCTTCTTTTTGCCTATTCTCCCAGATGAGCTGCATGGGGACATGTCCTGGGCCCTCTATCATGACCTGAACATCATACTCGTAAGCCACTTGCGCAAGCTCACCCAGCGTGCGGAGTTCAGCGTATTGAGCCTCATCGCTGGCATCGGCGATACTGCCCGGCCGCAGTCCATCCCCCAACGAGATAGATACATCGTACTGACGCAGGATGTCGCAGATTTCCTCAAAATGCGTGTAGAGAAAGTTCTCCTTATGATGAGCGAGGCACCACCGAGCGATAATGGAACCGCCTCGCGAGACGATCCCCGTTACCCTATTTAGCGTCTTGGGGATGTAGCGCAATCGCACACCAGCGTGTATGGTGAAATAGTCTACCCCCTGCTCACACTGCTCAATCAGCGTCTCTCGGAATATGTCCCATGTGAGCTCCTCGGGCTTTCCTCCCACTTTTTCCAGCGCTTGATAGATAGGCACCGTACCAATCGGAACAGGACTATTGCGTAAAATCCATTCTCTCGTCTCATGAATATACCGTCCTGTGGAGAGGTCCATGATCGTGTCAGCTCCCCAATAAGCAGCCCAAACCGCCTTCTCTACTTCTTCGGCGATGGAGGAGGCAACGATAGAATTGCCGATGTTGGCATTAATCTTTGTTCGGAAGCCCCGACCGATGATCATCGGTTCTGCTTCTGGGTGATTGATGTTAGCGGGGATGATGGCTCGTCCGGCAGCTACCTCTTGGCGGACGTATTCAGGCGTGATCTCCTCCGGTAAGGATAGGCCCCATCCCTGTCCTTGGTGGAGACGGGTGGATCTCGTCCGTCGGTAGGCTTCTATGCGCTGCGTTTCTCGGATAGCGATGTATTCCATCTCGGGCGTGATGATGCCAGCTTTCGCATAATGAAGCTGCGTAACCGTTCGTTCTTTTCGGGCTCGAAGGGGTAGGTGGGGATTAGGAAAAGCGGTGGAGGGTGGATGAAGGTACATACGCTGGGCATACTCGCTACTGAACCGAGGCAATCGTTCTACATCCTCCCGAGATAGGATCCAAGGTTCTCGTAGGCGAGGTAATCCTTGATGGATATCTACTCCCGTATCGCTATAGGCCCCGCTGGTGTCGTAGGCGTAGTAGGTAGGATACTCGGGATCCTCTAACTCTATCGCTCGCATGCCTACTCGGATGTAGGGGTATAGATGCCCCGCAACATATACTTTCCGAGAAGCTGGATAGCTTAGGCTGATAAAGGTCTGGCTGGGTAGGGCTGCTTGTCGGCTCACAGCTTTCGAAGGTAGAAAGATTTCGTAAAGAGGCTGAGGCACCTGCCTTAGGATACCTTCATTTTGTATGGAATCGGTTTGGCTCTCGACTTATGGGGTCGGAAAGCTCCCTTCTGGTAGCGATCGCCAGCTCCACTTCTGTCGTATGACGCCGTCTTCTAAGTAAATCGCTCCCGCTTCAGAACGAAGCATGGCTTTGAGCACGGTCTGGTCTTGAGGGGCGAAGCATACGGAAAGACCTTGGGTTTGGATCCAGGATTGGCGTACCTCAGGCGGCGAGGCGGTTAGTCCTACCACTTTTACCCCCTCGGGTAACCCCTTCAAAAATCGCTTCCATCGTTCTACAGGCGCTTCCCCTAAGGCCTCCAAGCGGATTGCTATAAGCAACACGACCCGCCCTGATAACTCATCTACTCGGCAATCCGTGTAGCGTGTAGGTACGTAGTCAGTTATGGCAGGAATTCCTGTACGGGGGTCGGATTCCAGAGCTTTCTTGAGATTTTGTCCGACATGATAAGGGAGAAAGTCTATAGCTGGCAAATGGGTGTAGAAGTAAAGCGTCAAGCCCGTGATAAGCCCGACCATAGACCAAGCTACAGGTCCAGCGAATCGGTGCGGCAGCCAGGGCCAAAGCTCTTCTCGCTTGAGGAAGATGTACCCGATGAAAAGGAGGAGCAAGACATCTTTACCAAATGACTGCCAAGGGGTGAACTTTATCACATCTCCGAAGCAGCCGCAGTCAGAGACAGCTTTCGTGATAGCTGAGTACCCTGTGAGAAAGGTGAAAAAGATGATCATCACTAAGAGGCTCCAAGCAGTGAAGCGCTTAGCATAGCCTACGAGCAGAAACAGAGCCAAGCCTGTTTCAAATACGGCAATGACCCCAGCTATCATAGGGCTCCATGGACCGAACAGCTCGTGGAAAGGAATCCCGCTATGTTTGTAAAACACCTCAAAATATTCCTCCAGCTTGTAAGCAAACCCTCGGAGGTCGTTGACTTTGATAAGCCCAGAGAGAGTGAAGAGAATCCCGACCAGAAGTCGGGAGAAAATCAAGATATAATCGGGTTTAGCGCGCATTGGCGACGCTGCGTTTTTCTCGGATGACGGTTACTTTGATTTGGCCGGGATACTGCATCGTGTTTTGGATTTCCTCGGCGACGGCCTGAGCGATTCGGTCGGTCAGCTCATCGGAGACCTTCTCGCTATCTACTAAGATGCGCAGCTCGCGTCCTGCTTGCAGGGCATAAGCTTGGACCACGCCAGGGAACTTTCTGGGTATCGCTTCCAGCTCTTGGATGCGCTGGATATATTTTTCTACCGTTTCGCGTCTGGCGCCGGGACGCGCTCCACTGATGGCATCCGCTACCTGCACAATCGGTGCTATAATGGTAGTCATTTCAATCTCATCGTGGTGAGCTCCTACGGCATTTAGTACCTCGGGATGCTCCTTGTGGCGGCGGAGAATCTCCATGCCCAGCAGAGCGTGGGGCATTTCGGGGTTCTCATCCGATACTTTCCCGATGTCATGAAAAAGAGCTGCGCGTTTAGCTAAGCGAACTTTCTCTTTGGGAAGGCCAAGTTCTGCAGCGATAAGAGCCGCTAACCGAGCTACTTCTTTGGAATGGTGGAGCAGATTCTGCCCGAAAGAAAAGCGAAACCGCATTTTACCTATGAGGTCTCGAATCTCAGGTGCCACGCCCCGGATATCCAGACTCATTAGGGTTTTGTGGCCGACATCCCGAATCTCCTGCTCTATTTCCTGTTCTACCTTTTTTACGACCTCTTCTATGCGGGCTGGATGGACGCGTCCATCGGCTAAGACTCGTTGAAGTGTGCGGCTGGCTACTTCCCGTCGAATCGGATCATGACAGGAAATGACAATGGCTCCTGGCGTATCATCTACAATGATTTCTACTCCCGTGAGGGCTTCTAAGGTGCGGATGTTGCGCCCCTCGCGTCCGATGATTCGTCCCTTATGTTCATCGCTTTCTAAGGGAAAAGTCGTGATGCTGTGCTGGATGCCCTGTTCTACGCCAACTCGTGAAAGGGTGATGGCAATGATGCGCTGCGATTCTTCTACGGCTTTCAGGCGAGCCTCTTCCAAAATCTGTTGAATCTGAGTATGGGCTCGAGCTTCAGCTTCTTGACGCAGGCTTTCCATAAGGTGTTGGAGTGCCTCTTCCTGAGACATGCCGCTTATTTCCTCCAGTCGCTGCTGAATCTGCCGCTCTTTCTCCAATAAGGCTTCTTCTCGCTGTAGGAGCTCTTTCAAGCGCTGCTCTTGGGCTTCTTTCTGTCGGTCCAAGCGCTCAAAGTCTTTTTGGAGAGCGGTAAGCTGGGCTTGTACTTGCTCTTGGCGGCGGTTTACGGTTTCTTCTAGGGCTATGATTTGCTTGTGTCTTTCTTCGGCTTCTCGGAGATGGGATTCGGCTTGTTGGAGGAGCTGCTGAGCCTTGGTCTTAGCTTCGCTTATTTCTTGGGCGAGCCGCTCTCGTATGCGCCGTTCAGCTTCCTTTTCGGCTGCCTGGTATTTCCGGTTGGCTTCTTGAAGGCGTTGATGAGCTTTTTGCTCTAAGCGTTGGAGACGAGCTTGGGTCTCTTGCTCTAAGGCTTGGAGCCGCTCTTTCTGTTCAGCTTCAGCTTGCTTGAGTCTAAGAGAATGTCGCCGAGTTATGAGGTAAAAGCCGGCATAGCCGCCCGCCAGCCCCAATAGAAGCCCTACAATTATGCTCATAGCCATATCTGTCATGCTTCCTCCCCGATAGGAGACAGAAGGGCTTCTATCCGGCAGCAGAAATCCTCATATAAATGGAGTCGCTGAGACAAAGCCTCCAAGAGGCTGAGCGTAGCCATGAGCCAATGCGTCAGTTCATCCGCATAAGGATGGACCTTGCGAAAATCAGCGGCCTTCTCGCTTATCTGAGCGAGAAGCTGTTCAAGGTGCCTTATTGTCTTCGGTGGCGCCTGAACGGTCAGTTGCCGACCGAGTATGGTCCATGTTCGAGTCTCCTCTGCCATAGGATAAAGCCACTTCTACCTTTTGGCGTAGGCGCAAGAGCTGCTCCCGAAGCTGCTCTCGTCGCCGACGCTGTGTCAAAAGTAGCATTTTCTGTTCATCCAAAGCCCTTTCGTATGCCGCAATCAGTCGTTGTATCCCCTTCTCTAACCGCTCCAATCGGGCTTTAGTTGCTTCCAGGGGTTCCATAGACCTGATTCTCAGGACGAATGTCTAATGACAGTTTCCACGGGTCTACTTCTACTTGCTGGACAGGTTGCCGAGTATAAAAGACTTTGAGGAGGGTAGTGGGCTCCTTAGCCCAGACTTCAGCGGGGAAGTACCATAGGGAGGCGGCCCCATCGCTGTAGGTTAGCTTCACCCAAAGCGGCCATACCAAGCCACCTCGATTGCGAAAGCGAACCCTTACCTCGTATAGGTCTCCTTCCTCTCGAAGGTAACGACGAGCGGCCTCCTGAGCTGCCTTAAGAGCTCTCCTTCGCTCAGTCAAGGCCGCTTCATAGGTTTTTCGATTATTCTCCAGGACATGGTTTATCAGATGGGGACGACTATCCACATAAAAACGCCGGCGAAGGGTATCCTGCGAGAGCCGCTCTACATAGCGCTGTACAGCCTGTTCTTCTTCGGTCAAAAGGACCTGGCGATAGGAGCGCCCCACAGAGACTTTCTCCTGAATAACCGTATCAATCGCTATATCGACAGGTGCCGTATCTAAAAACCACCCTTTCCAAAACCACCCCAGCTCCTGCCCTATACTATGGGAGATAGCCCGAAAGAAGTCCCAAGGCTCGGGATGCTTGAAGGCCCACGCTCGGGCGTATCGCTGAAAAGCGGTGTCCATGCGAGTAGGGTCTAAAATGTAAGACCTCAGCGTCTCCAAGCCAATGGCAACTTTGAGATAGGCATTAGAACCCATTTCGCGGATAGATAAGGGGTGAGCTAAGATAGGCTGGCTGCGTCCGCTGGCGAGATATTCGCGCACGCGCTTGCGTTCAGCTTCGGCCTCTTTCTCCCGAAGCATGGGCTCAAAAGCAGCCTTAGAGAGGTTTTCCAAATAGGTATTCAACCCTTCGTCTAACCACATCCAGCGCCTTTCATCCGAGCAGACCACCATCGGAAAGAAGTTGTGTCCCACCTCGTGTATGACCAAAGAGATGAAGCTGTGGCGCGTTGCCTCCGGTACCGAGCCGTCTTTCTCAGGCTGCTGCCGTCCGCAGAAAACTATCATCGGGTACTCCATGCCATAGACCCCTCCGTAGGTTACTATCATGCTCGGGTAAGGGAAAGGAAAGGTGTATTGGCTGTATTCATGGAGGGTGTGCTCGGCCGCAGCTAAGGCTAAATGCTGCCATAGAGGCGCTACATCTGAGGTGTAAAGAGACTGGATTAGAGTAGGCTCAGGTGCCCCCGGGATTTTGGTATAACGCGCTTCCCAGATGTACTGGTTGCTGGCCGCAAAAGCGAAATCTCTCACATTCTCCGCCCGAAAGCGCCATATAAGTGTATCGCGCTGTACCTTGAGCGGCACTTCCTTCGAAGTAAGGATAAAGGTAGTCGTATCCAACCCTACTCGTCTCCAACGCTCTAACTGAGGAGGGGGAAGAACAGCCTCGGGATTGAGGAGTCGGCCTGTCGCAGCCACGATGAAGCCCCGAGGTAGGCGTACATTCACTTCATAATCGCCAAACTCCGTAGCAAACTCACTCGGCCCGTAGTAAGGCATTTTCTGCCATCCACGCCTTTCACTCAGAAGAACAGGGCGGGGATAGTACTGGGCTACTTGGTAAATGGGACCAGCTTCAGTCATCATATAGCCGCCTCGCCCCTCCACTAAGGCGTCATTGAGAGTGAAGCTCCATTGAAGTCGTAAGGTAATGCGTTCCCCTGTTGCTAAGCACTTGGGCAGGGATACTTCCATCAGCGTTTCCTCTATGCGATAGGGGAGGGGGCGTACAGTCGTTCCCTCTTCTACAGAAACTTCGGTGAGAAGGAGATTGGTGCGCTGGTAGTTCTCCAGTTGGCGAGCATAGAGTTCTATACGGTTGGCTTTGCCCCGCTGAGCGTCTCGTCGGAAGTCCTCCCAGAGGAAGTTTCGGCTCAAGTGGCCGTAGCTGCGCAAGCTAAAGTAGTTAGGTTCTACAGCGAGCCAGAGGTAGCAGATGGGAAAAGGGGCATTATGGGTATAGGTTAAGCGAGCGACTCCTGTGAGCCGATGGGTCTTGGGGTCCAAAGTGATGTCCATCTGGTAGTCGGCTCGGTTTTGCCAGTAGGCTGGGGAGGGCAGGCCATGGGGTGTCTGCGAAGGAGACGGAGGCGGAGCATAGTCCTCTAAAGGCTGAAACGGATCGGAATGAAACGCCGTCTGAGCGAAAAGATAGGGGACCATGACAACAGAGCTCCACCGCATCCAAGCAAAGATACGGCAAAGGCTCACCCTATGCAGCCCCAGCAAAAAAGTACTCAACCCTCTTGAGCTTTTACCTTAGCCTAAGTCGGCCAAGGCTGAACTCGGCTCTATCCCCCTACTCGTTCCGCCTGATGTAGGAGGGCTTCTATCAGGACTCTATCGCTGCGCAGGTGCGGAAATTTATTTTGTCCCCCTAAGCGTCCCTGCGCTTCCAAATACGCATAACCAGCTCCCACGGGCAAGCGATAGATTTGAGGTGGGGCCAGAATACGACCTCGCCGCAAGTCAGCGTAGTAAGGATTCAGATTCTGCAAGGTTTCATCTAAGACAGTCTGAAAGTGGGTCCAAGAATCAGGTTCCTTTTCTACTTCTATGAGCCATTCATGGCGAGGATGATCGGGTCCAAGGTAGGGTCCGACGGTATACTCACGGACTTGAGCGCCTGTGGCGCGTAGTGCAGCCTGGAGAGCAGCTTCTATCTCAGCTTCTATGACGTGTTCGCCGAAAGCGCTCAGATGATTCTTTACGCGACCAACGACTTGCAAGCGATAGGGCTTCAAACAGGTGAAGCGAACCACATCTCCGATAGCGTATGCCCATAATCCTGCGTTTGTGGTGATGAGCAAGGCATAAGGGCGCCCCATTTCCACTTCCCAAAGAGGGAGGCGGGGCGCATCTGGCTTATCCGCTTGCTCTAAGGGAGTGAATTCATAAAAGATCCCATTATCTGTCAGGAGGCGAAGTCCGTCTTCCCGACTGTCGGTGTCCTGAAACGCAAAAAAACCCTCCGATGCAGGGAAAGTTTCTACAAAATCTACCCCTGGCAGCAGTCGTTTCAGCCGATCTTCATACAGCCGAAAGTCAACTCCGCCATGTATGTAGAGCTGTAGGTGCCGCCAAAGGTCCGTAGCTGCCTTACCGAAGCGTTTTTCTACGGCCAGCAGCATTTGCTCTATCCATGGAGGGATGCCCGACAGGAGGCGCAGGTCTGATTGGGCTGCTTCGGCAATCACTTGCTCTACCTTGGTCTGCCAGTCTTCTATGCAGTTGATACGCCAAGAAGGGAGGCGATTGCGTGTCAGATAAGAGGGGACCCAGTGATGGACGATACCCGACAAGCGCCCATGTCGGATGCCCGCTGGGTTTCGTTCTAAAGCCGGGCTGCCCGATAAGAAAAGCCAGCGTCCATTTACGAAGTCGGCTTTGCGAGTGCGAGCTATGTACAACAGGAGTGTATCCCTTGCGCCTCGGATGTGACCTCGGATGCTTTCGGTTGTTAGGGGTAGATATTTAGCTCCAGCCGTCGTTCCTGAGGTCTTAGCAAAGTATTCTGGAACGCCAGGCCAAGAAACATGGGGCTCACCCGTCCATGCTCGCGACAGGTACTTCTCCCAGAAAACTTCGTAAGTGTAGATGGGGATGGCCTGACGAAACTCTTCATAGGTGTGCACTTCGCTTAGCTTGTGGTCTCTGCCGAAAGCGGTTTGGCAACCCTTTCGAATGAGGTTCTGCAAAAGGGCTTTCTGATGGAGGGTTTCGCGTCCTATAGCCTGATGGTACCACCGACTCCGATGAGACGCCCAAACTTGCGCTGCTAAGGCTTTCATCTGACAGAGAGACTTGGCTAAGCTATGTGCGGGGTTAGGTCCTGACGGAGCCGACCCCACACATAAGTACCGACCCGGGGGAGGATTTCGCGCACAAGAGCGAGCGTTGATTCAGGCAGAGATTCAGCCAATAGAACTTCGGCTATCATCACCGATTCATCCGTGGCTTCGCTATAAAATGGCAAGTATAAGAGGGCAGCCGGAGCCGGAATGTGTAGAGCCGCATAAGGGCGCTTCGTGCCAGGGGGTGGGGGGGCTATGACATACGGAAGACGGCAGCTTGCTACCATATCTAAAAGACCACTCTGAACCTTTCGTTCAGTTTCAGAGGGAAAGGCATACGCCGCTATCACTTGCCATTCGTCCTCAGCCTTGAGGTATAAGACGCCTCCTATCATCGGTAAGTCTCGGCTAAGCGTCTCCAAGAGAGCTTGTCCAAAATCTTTCAGAGATCTTGTATAACTTTCTCGCATGAGCGTTTCGTATTCTATGAGGAACTTCTGCCGTCTGGCGGTCTGAAGCTCGGCTTCTCTCAGGCGAGCTACTTCAGCGAAAGCGGCTTCCGCTTCAGCTTGCCGCTGCTCTGCTATAGCCTTTTGCTTCCAGGCCTCTTCAGCCAGCGTTTTTTGTTTTTCCAAAGCCTCTTCCAGCTGATCTGAGAAGGAAATCGCGTTATGCATGACTTTTCGGTAATAATCAAATACAATCAGGCCAGCTATCCCTATCATGAGTGTGATTAAGAGGAATCGGGCCGTTCCATGAGTGATTGGATTGGGGGTTATAAAGCTCAGCTTGGGCTGGACGATTATGCCAAGGAGGGTAAGCAATAGGTGGCCTAAGATAGCGAAATACCCATACTTCCTCTCCTTTACAAGGTCAAACGCAATAAGACTACCCATAGTGGCGGTGAAGTTGATCCAGGCAAAGGTCCAGCCCGAGAAGGGCTGAGTTAAGACTCCCTCGATCAGGACCACTACTGTAACATTGAGCAGGAGAAGTAGGCGTAAGATGGGAGGAACTGACGAGGAAAACTGTATGATAAATCCCATGAGCAGGCTTAGGATGGCATCGGGTACCCGAATCCATAGAAAGGTCTGGCGAACCTCTGAGCTCACGCCCTCGGCGGCTAAGGCACTTCCTAAAGAGAGCAGCTTGGAAGCGAAGATGAGCCACGCTACCAATCGCGTGTTTCTTAGGCGAGTTCTTTTGAACTGCTGTTCTATTTCTGAAGGAGGCGGATTTAGATTCGTAAAACTCACATCACAAAAGTAATGTGATAGACCTTTAGAAGCCCCTTAGATTGCGTAGTGATGGATGCGGGATGGCTCAGGTTGCACATAGGGGGGATAATTAGATGAGCCGAGTCGGGGATAGCCGGTATTGACCCTATCGGCTTCGGATTTCGGACAATCTTTGTTAGAGGAGGGGTTCAAACTAAAGTATCAACGATGAGCTTTGGATGCTTTTGGGGATAATCTAAGGTGTAATGGAGGCCACGGCTTTCTTTTCGGATAGAGGCGCACTTGACGATTAGGTAGGCGACAGCGATAAGGTTTCTCAGCTCAAATAGAGCTCTAGAAGGATAAGTATGGGCATAAAACGCCTCGGTTTCGTCGTAGAGTAGGGCGATACGACGGCGAGCCCGCTCTAGGCGAAAATTGGATCGCACGATACCGACATAGTTTCCCATAAGGTTGCGCAGTTCTTGAAGGTTGTGGCTGATGAGGACCATTTCTTCAGGATGACGCGTGCCTCTGGGGTCCCAATCGGGCACATCCTCTTGCCAGCTATAGTCTTTCAACACGAGTGCTGAGTCTCGTGCAGCTCGCTCGGCGAAGACTAAGGCTTCTAAGAGTGAGTTAGACGCCAGTCTATTGGACCCATGTAACCCTGTATAGCTCACCTCTCCGACAGCGTACAAACGATGAATGGATGTACGTCCTACTTCATCCGTATCTATGCCACCCACCATGTAGTGAGCGGCAGGAGCTACGGGCAGAAGGGTTTCAGTCGGGTCTAAGCCTTTTGACTTACAGTATTCATAGATAGTTGGAAACCGTTCCGGAAAGTTTGGGACTGATCGAGCATCTAAATACACGAAAGGAGTACCAGCGATTTTAGATTCTGTATCTATGGCGCGAGCGACAATATCCCGAGGAGCTAAGTCCCCTCGGGGGTCGTATTTATGCATAAAGGGGCGATGATGAATAGGGTCCACCAAGGTGGCGCCAGCTCCTCTCAAGGCTTCGGTAAGGAGGAAGGCAGGCCGCTTGTCAGGCTCGTAAAGGGCGGTAGGATGAAACTGATAAAACTCCATGTTGGCAATGCGAGCTTTAGCGCGCAAAGCCATGGCGATGCCATCTCCCGTGGCTGTCGGAGGGTTTGTCGTAACGGGATAGACTTGCCCCGCTCCCCCCGAAGCTAACACAGTTACCCGAGCTAATAGCGTCCAGATCACTCCAGTAGCTTCCTCTAAGGCATATACGCCATAGCAGGTGATGCCGGGGTAGCCTCTATTCACGTATATCCCGAGATGATGCTGAGTAATCAAATCCAAAGCGAAGAAGCCTTCCCAGAGATGAATCCTCGGATGATTTCGTACAGCTTCTAAGAGGACACGGCTGATTTCAGCTCCCGTGGCATCGCGATTGTGAAGTATCCGGGGGTGCGAATGACCGCCCTCTCGTGCTAATAAAAGCTCTCCTCGTTCATCCCGGTCAAACTGAACGCCATACTCCATCAGGTCCCGAATAACTGCGGGTGCTTCTCTGATAACTTCTCGTACGACCTTCTCTCGGCACAGACCATCTCCTGCCACTAAGGTGTCTCGAATATGGGCTTCAAAGCTATCCTGAGAGGAAAAAACCCCGGCGATTCCGCCTTGGGCGTAGGCAGTATTGCTTTCGGAAGCTTTATCTTTGGTCAGTAGCAAAACCTCCCCATATTCAGCTGCTTTCAGGGCAAGGTACAACCCAGCTACGCCTGATCCTATTACAAGGTAATCCGTTCGCCATCGCACTTTAGCAAAGATAACGAAGTACATTTGCCGAGATGTGGGTGATGAAAGTAGGAGGAGGATGTCTTCGCGACGCCGAAGGCATAAGGCAACTTATTCCTGTTCTGCGCTCTGCCTACCATGAGGCGCCTCGCCTCCTTGTGGTATCGGCGATTGGCAAGACTACCAATAAGCTCTTTGAAATCGCTGAGGCAGCTGGGCGGTCCGACCTAAGTCAAGCTCAGTCTATTTATGAAGCGCTGCGCGAGGATTATACCCACATTGTCTATCAGCTCCTATCCCAAGGTTCTGCTGAGCAGATCGTGCGTCGCTTGGAAGAGAAGTATTGGAATCCTCTCTGGCAGAGAATACAGGCCTTGGCTCATTTATCGGAGGAAGGTCATACAGCTACCGATGGCATTCTCGTGTATGGAGAGCTCATCAGCAGTGAAATCGTATGGGGGTTTTTGGAGAGTCAAGGCTTTTCTTTGGCGTGGATAGATGCTCGTCGGCTGCTTGTTACGGATGGCTACCACCCAGAGCCGAGCGTGATATATAGCGCCAGCCAAGCTAATGTAGATGCTCAACTTGTCCCTCTTTTTCGGACCCATAAGCTGGTTTTGACCCAAGGATATATTGCGTCTGATCTGCGTCGTCGTAGCGTTACGCTGGGGCGGGAGGGGTCTGACTATTCGGCGGCTCTCTTTAGTAACATGCTAAATGCCCAAGGCATGATTGCGTGGAAAGATGTAGGTCGCCTCTACTCAGCCGATCCCAAACTCTACTCTGACGCCCAGCCCCTTACCGAGCTCAGTTATAGCCAAGCAGCCGAAATGACTTATTATGGCGCTCAGGTACTGCATCCTCGTACGCTCAAGCCCCTCCGAGAGAAGCGGATTCCTCTCTATGTGCGCCCGTATTTTGAACCTACAGCAGAGGGGACGCTCATCGCTGAGAAATGGGTAGAGCCCCTTCCTCCTATTCGTACGCAGCGTCGAGACCTCATACTGATTGAGGTGGAGAGCTTAGACCTTTCCCGAGTGGCCTTAGCTGATATCCTCAAAGAAATGGAAAATGAAGGTATAGAACCCTACTTCGTTCAAGGCGGGGTCCGCACCGCTGCTCTGGCAGTCAAGGCGTCTTATGAAGCGATAGAGCGTTGGCGAGCTACTATGCCGACGGGTTGGGCTATTCAGGTGCGTCAGCCTGTTACCGTCTATACCGTTTTATACCCCGAATCTACCTTCTCTATACCTAACGGCGAGGCTTTGTATGTTCAAAAACTACCCGATCGGATTCACTGGGTCGCCTACGAGGGCTAAGCGGTAGAAGCCGGCGAATAAGCACACCCTATCCGAGGGATAAGCCCTCAGAGTGAGCCATCGAATGGAATGGACAACCTATCATTTCTTAGAGCTAACCGCATCTTCCAGCAAGCTTACTCCTTGAGGAAAGCTAACGGAGCGTAACCTGGCACCCAAACCCAGTATAGGCCTTGAGGTAGATTGGCCAGAGCCAGCTCTATACGGAATGACTCGCAAGGCACCCGACGCAAAATCTGCCCCCGCGTGTCAAGCAGATACACATAATCCGCTCTTACAAATAGCTCTACCCAGATGCGGTCAGAAGCTGGATTAGGATAAACTTGAAGAGGGGAGGGTTTATTTGAGACGGCGGAGCTTAGGCCTGTGGATAGGTCGTAATAAGTGATGCCATCAGACCACTGAGCCGGCCCTACAAGCCCAGCTTGGTTGCGAGCCCGAACTCCGAAAAAGTAAGTTACCCCATTGGTTAGGCTCAGTCCGGTGTGCGTATGGCTGAGAGATAAGCCAATAGGGGTCCAAGGGACTACATCAGAAACTCCAGCGCTTGTGCCGATAGCGTATTCGTATTCCAAAATCCCCGAGTGAGGGTCGCCGGCAGCTGTCCAGTAGGCGGATAACTGCGTACCATCGTGGGTTACAGTTGCGTCACCTGGGCCGTTGCCATCATACACGTTTGTAGGAGCTGAAGGAGGAGTCCAATCTACCTGTACATCGGCTGAGGCTATGGAGGAGAAATGATTTACTGCGTCCATGACTCGGCTCAGGAGCAGTCCCCCGGCGGAAGCAGGATGAGGATTCTGGGCAGCTAAGTAGCCTGAGGGGCCGACCGTTAGAAGGACTTGATCGTTATCTCGTTCTCTCCAAACCTCTACAAAGTCCCACTCCACTTGTCCTTGATTGGTGCGCAAGCTGACATAGGAGCCCCCGGAGAGAGGGGTATCATCCACCCAATCCACCAGAAAGCTGCCATTTATCCACACGCCAATATAACCCTCGTCATAGACTATTTCCACCAAGTAGTTTGTGCCCGAACTTAGAGACAAGGAGGCGCTCCGTCGTAGGTGTAAGGTATTACCTATCGTCTCGTAGAGCTGTAGCTCTTGCGTGTCATAGCGCAGCCAGATGAGATAGGAGTCCCCACGATTGGTTTGGGTGGGATCGCTAGCGAGAATATGCAAGCCCCAGCGCCGATTACCTGTATTATTCATCAGACGGGCTTGAACCCGATAGAGCTGTTTCCCTCCCTGAGTAATAGGATGGTTGTAGCCAGTATTGGTATGAGTAGCGTCGGTTTGAACAAGAAGGTCCCCACTGGTCGTCCATGTACCTCCATTAGGAATCCAGTCCGCTGAGGCTGCATCAAAGCTTTCATACAGGAATCCTGATCCTACCTGCCCTCGCCATACGCTTCCATCTCTGTACAGGGGTAGGTAAAATCGCTTACTTATCCCGCTTAGCCCATCATCTTCTTGAAAGGTTTGAATGAAGTCAGCGGTTTTCCAACCTGAAACGGAGAGCGTGGCGTTAGGAGGTGTGAGGTCTATGCGGGCTTCCGCTAAAGCCCGAGTAGCCCATAAATGTTGTACATCTCGCACCTGGGAGAGGATACGTACAGCGGGCTGGGTTGGATTTGGGCTTTCATACCGAGCATGCCCGCCTGCACCTACCTCCACTAAAAATGTAGTACCTCGACTGCGATAGACCCGTAGGTTATCGTAATCTACTTGAGCATTACCGGTGCGAAGGGAGACGTAGCCTCCACCGATGAGGGGATTGGGATCAGTCCAAGTGGCAGCAAGCTGATTGTCAATCCAAATCCGTATTGAGCCTGTTACAGGGTTGTAGGTTGCCTTTATGTCATACCATGTGTTAGGGGTTAGGGTATAAGCCTGCTGATACTGAGGAGAAGGCAGGGTATTGTTCGTTATTCGGTAAATCTCTATGCGCTGGTTGTCCAAGCGAAACCACAGCAAGTAAGAGTCGCCTCGCTGGGTTTGGGCGGGGTCACTGGCGAAAATGTGTAATCCAGCCCGTCGATTCGTACCGCTACCTCGTATGCGCATCTGCCAATGATATAGCCATTCGCTTGTATTATCCTGCTGAATCGGGAAGTAGATGTTAGAGTTGCCTTGAGTCTCGTCTGTCTGGACGAGAGCTCCATTAGCCACATTCCATGTCCCTACAGAAGCCGTCCAGTTAGGAGGTAAAGTGGAGCCTGGGAAATCCTCATAGGCAAAGCCGCGTCCATGGGCTGCTGACCACCGAGTACCGTCGTAGTCGGCAATGCATAGGTAGCGTTGGGCAATACCTACATCATCCGTATCCCGAAAAGTTACAGTAAAGCTGCGTCCATACCAGCTCTGTAGGTTCTGAATCACTGTACTGGGGGGAAGCTGAGAAGTAAGGCAGCTCCAGGTAGCCAGCCAACCGCGTTCGGTCGTTGCATTATCAGAGCGGAAGCGAAAAGTAAGACTACCGGTTGAGCCTGTAACCGTGCCGGGTGAGCTGGTGCCTGTGTAAGCGCCGATAAGGGGGCTGGTCGTGCTGGGGCCGTTATAGATATAGAGCGTATCATAGCCGTTCTCCAAGCGGAAGTCGTGGAAGGTAACCTGTACTTGGGAGGCGCCAGAGGGAGCAAGAGTCCAAGTCCAGTTTTCTCGGTTGAAGTAGGCTCCATGAGTACCTCCCATGTCAAAAAAGGTATCTCGGCACGCAATGACGGCGCAGTCTGTGAAGTGATCCCTTAGAGCACCCCATAGCTCGGTGCGTGGATGGTCATAACTCAAAGCCCACATGCCTACTCCACCGATACCCTGTATATTCACCGTACGGTATATCCACGCTAAGCTGAGGGAGTCGTGCCACCAAGTCTGATACCACTGTCCTCCACTTTGGTACATGAAGTATCGGCTGCGAGACTGTGGCTCCCAATTCCAGCCGTATGTATTGGCTTCAGAATACGCCTGCGCATAAGTCCGACTGGTACCGCTGCCTGTGGTGGAAGTAGGAAACGTGTTACTGGAGGTCGGATAACGAAAGCCATAATAAGGCACCCCCAAGATGAGCTTATTACGGGCAGCTCCGCTCGCCAAGTAGTCAATAATAGTGCGGCTATTGCAGCGGCTGCCCCAAATAGTTCCTACATGTAAAAGACCAGTGGGTCCCGCTGTAGTAGCGGTACTCCAGTAGAAGTCATACCCCATGATGAAGAGTTGGTCGCAGATGTTGGAGAGTGCCGGTAGATCAAAAGCGTTGCTCCAATCCACAGCTGGAAGGGCTACGGATAGCTTGGCTCCGGGGCGACGGCGATTGAGGGTATCGCGAAGTTGCTGCATAAAGTTCGTGAAGTTATTGCGCTGGGCGCTGGGTAAGCCTTCAAAATCTATGTTGATTCCGTCGGCGTTTCGTATTGTGATAAGCCTGATGAGAGAGTCTATGCAGCGGCGACGGGCGGTTGGGTTAGTTAAGAAGTTGGTTAGGTTGGTCCCGCCGAAGAGGGTGGCGCATAGCTGAACTTGGGTGCCGTTAGATTGAGCCATGGGGACGAGAGAGGTAGAACGCCAAGTGTTGATGACGGTGGGATTGGTGTAGGAGCCCGTGGCTGGGTCTACTTCGTAGGAAAAAAAGACAATCGTAGAGAGTAGTTCCCATTGATAGGAGGTGAAAGCTGTTCCTGCCCAGTACGGATGGTATCCCATGACCTGCTTATTCAAGGAACAGGAGGTACTTCGTTGCATAAGTACCGGAGGGGATGTGTATTGATTTACGCTATCCCACTCTCGTTCTGAAAGGTGCTGGTAAGGGCGATGCTTTTCTGCTTCGAGTTGGTGGATAGAGATAAAAGGCTGGGCCAAGAGCAGCCCCACGACCCCTCCGACCGGCATCCAGCGCATACAGCAAAGGTAAGAATCTCATAGACGCATTCAATACAGTAATCGCTTGCGAGTTTTCGGAAAGCCTTATCTTTGCCTGGCCTGGTCCGGTAGTTCAGCTGGTTAGAACGCTGGCCTGTCACGCCAGAGGTCGCGGGTTCGAGTCCCGTCCGGACCGCTTAAGCGATGGAGCTTTCGCCCGAGGCGGCGGCATCCCGCATAGATGCTCTCATACGCGAGATTACGGAGCATGACTATCGCTACTATGTCTTAGCCCAGCCTATCCTTTCAGACTCGGAATATGACCGCCTAGTTGCCGAATTGCGTGCCTTAGAAGAGCAGTTCCCTGATTTGCGTCGTCCCGATTCGCCGACTCAGCGGGTAGGAGGTACGATTACTAAGGATTTCCCTGTGGCTCTCCATCGCCGTCCCATGCTCAGCTTGGACAATGCCTACACGTTTGAGGAGCTTCGGGAATTTGAGCAGCGGCTGAGGCGGCTTATGCCTCAGGCGATTTTCTCTTACATCGCCCAACTCAAGATAGATGGCGTCGCCGTGAGCCTTCATTATGAGAAAGGTGTGTTGGTGCAAGGTATTACGCGGGGCGATGGGATACAAGGCGATGACATCACCCCCAATCTGCGCACCGTCCGAGGACTTCCATTGCGGCTGCGGGGTCATGCCCCTGATTATGTGGAGGTACGCGGCGAGGTCTATATGCTGCGAAGTGACTTCCATCGCCTCAACGAAGAGCGCAGCGAGCTGGGCGAGCCTCCCTTCATGAATCCACGCAACGCTACCGCCGGTTCCCTCAAACTACAAGACTCAAGAGAAGTCGCACGCCGGCGCCTCCGTTTTTTTGCCTACTTTGCGGAGGCGGAGGGTTTGCCCGACTCAGATTGGGCTGTTATGGATCAGCTTCGTCTGTGGGGATTTCCAGTGGTAGAAACAAGTGGGGTTTTTAGCCTTCCAGATGTAGAGCGTTTTATCATAGACTGGGAGAAACGAAAGGAAACCCTTCCTTATGACATAGATGGGATCGTGGTCAAAGTGGATAGCCGTGCTTTACGCAGCCAGCTCGGTTCTACCGCTAAAGCACCCCGCTGGTCTATCGCCTATAAGTACCAACCCGAACAAGCTACCACGATCCTGCGTGCCATTACGTACCAAGTCGGACGTACTGGTTATATCACGCCCGTGGCGGAGCTTGAGCCTGTCAAGTTAGCGGGAACTACCGTCAAGCGCGCCTCTCTCTATAACTACGATGAGATTCGGCGACTTCAGCTCCATATTCCTGATGCAGTAGTCATAGAAAAAAGCGGGGATATCATACCTAAGGTGATACGGGTTGTGCCCGAACGCCGTCCTCCCACAGCTAAGCCTGCAGTTCCACCGGATACATGCCCAGAGTGCGGCTCAGCTCTCATTCAACCCGAAGGAGAGGTTGGGCGGTATTGTCCCAACTATAAACACTGTCCCCCTCAGGTTATCGGGCGCTTAGAGCATTTCGTGAGTCGTCGAGCTATGAACATTCAGAGCCTTGGTGAAAAAATCCTTCGCCGCCTGTACGAAGAAGGATTGGTTCGCTGTTTTAGTGATCTTTATGCGCTGACTACTGATAGGCTGTCCAGCTTGAGGGGATTTGCGGAAAAAATGCCCGTAAAAATCGTACAGAACATTCAAGCCTCTAAGCAGACGCCATATCCGAGAGTGTTGTATGCGTTAGGGATTCGTCATGTGGGTGAGACGGTGGCGCAGAAGCTGGCTGAAGCCTTTCCCTCTATAGATACGCTCCGGAATGCCTCCGAAGCGGATATAGCTTCGGTTTATACCATCGGAGAAGTCATCGCTAAAAGCGTCTATGCCTACTTGCACGACGAGGAGAACTGGTCTGAGATTGAAAAACTGCGGGCGGCTGGCTTGCGGTTTTCTTTGGACTTTTCTCCTTCTAAGTCCGACCTGCCTTTGGCTGGCAAGAAGTTCTTGATAACCGGCACTTTTCAAGACATACCCCGCGATCGCTTGATTGCCTACATAGAGGAGCATGGTGGCACTTATGCAAGCGGGATAAGTAAAAACTTGGACTACTTGGTCGTCGGGGAGGAACCCGGCAAGGCTAAGTTAGACAAGGCCGCTCAGCTTGGGATAACCCTCCTTTCTCTTCAGGAGCTGGAAGCTATGGTGAATCACCCTATCCGAGAGACTTAGGAGCTCATATTTTTCTGATTTCTGCTTCGGACCACGCTTCCGGCCGCTGCCTGTTCAATCATAGAGGTAGCATGTTCTATGCCCAGGTAGCGGTCTATCAGCCAGTGCGCTCCATATAAGACAGGGGTGAGGAGGAGGGCGACACCCGCCTTGTAAGCGTAGTTGAGTAGGCCAATCACACTAACCTGGGTAAAGCTCCACCCTGCTCCCCAATAGAAAGCGATGTATAACACCACAAAGCTATCCACGAGTTGAGAGATGAGCGTTGATCCTGTCGCTCGCACCGCCAGCCATCGCCCTCTTGTGAGTCGGCGAAGCCAGTGAAAGCTTATTACGTCAACGAGCTGCCCTATTAGAAAAGCCGTCAGCGAACCGACCACGATCCATAAACTCTGACCAAATATCGTATTGAAGGCGTCAGGCATGTAGAGTAGACCTTTAGAGCTAGACCGCCAAATCCAGAAATCAGCCGGCGGCAGCCATATCGCTAAGCTGACCATCAAAAAAGCATACCCTATCACTCCAGCCGCTATCCATGATAGAAAGCGGACTGCTCTCAGCCCAAAATACTCATTGATAATGTCGGTGGTGATAAAAACCCAAGGCCATAATAGCACCCCCGCTGATAGAGATAGGGACAAAGGTCCCTCACCTAAGAGAAAGAAGCTCACTGGGTTGGCCCCCAGGACTCCTTCCAGAGAAAATACTTTGACTCCAATAAACTCGGCAATCAGAGCGTTGGAAATAAAGAACGCCGCCAAGACTATAAAGAGCCGTTCTGCTTTGCCTTTCAAGGGAAAGAGAGCGTTTGACCTTCTTCTACTAAGTACGTCTCGGGGAAAAATCGGCGTGCTTCTTGAAGAAGGGGGGTCAAGTCCTTATAGCGAGTGGAAAAATGGCCGATGTATAGGCGCTGAGCTCGGCAGGCTTCGGCTATCAGAGCGGCTTCCTGGGCGGTGGCATGGAAAGTCTGGATAGCTCTTTCCTTGTGCTCCGCTGAGAAGGTCGCCTCATGGTACAGCACCGTAACACCTAGAACAAAATCAGCGGTCTGCGGGGAAAAAATTGTATCGGTGCAGTAGGCGTAGCTTTTAGGAGGAAGAGGGGGTAGGGAAACCGACTCCCAGGTTATCCGTCGCCCTTCGTAGTCGATCATCCCCTCAGCTTTCAACCGGGGGAGGATATGTTCAGGTAATCCCGTCTCAGCGAACTGAACTGGGTCCAAGCGCCGTGGCTTAGGTTTCTCTACGAAAAAATATCCGATAGTAGGGACGCCATGCTGCAGAGGAAATCCCCAAACCTCTATATGAGGAGCATCCCAGAGTAAAACTTTCTCTCGGCGCAGTAGTACCTCCCGAATGTAAAGAGGATACCGTAGAGCGGAGAAGGTTCCGTAGAGCTGGTTTTCTACGAAGCTGCGCAGGCCACTGGGTCCGAAAAGATACAAAGGCTTTTGGTGGCCTTGCATATGCAAGGTGGTAAGCAAGCCCCCTATGCCCCCTACATGATCGGCATGAAGGTGGGAAATGAATACACCATTCAACTTATGGAGGGGGAGGCGATATCGCAGGATTTGATGCTGGGTCGCCTCCCCGCAGTCTAATAGGAAATGAAGACTACCATACTGCAGCCACTGAGCGGAATGATGCCGACCATGCAAAGGCATGGCGGCGCTGCTACCCAGTACTCGTACCAAAAACATTCATTTCATTCCTCCTCCTCGTCCTCTTCTTCCTCCTCCCAATCTTCATCGTCCCAATCTTCATCGTCCCAATCTTCCTCCTCCCAGTCTTCATCCTCCCACTCTTCATCCTCCTCACCCCAATCTTCATCGTCCTCATCCCAGTCTTCTTCCTCCCAATCTTCTCCCTCTTCTTCCCATTCCTCTTCTTCCTCTTCGTCTCGAGCCTTCTTAGCCAGCAGTGTGGCTTGCTGCTGCATGTACTTCATAGCATCTTCTATAGTCGTCATAAGCGTGAAGATTTCATCCAACTTAGAAAGGTTGAATACGGACTGCAGCGCAGGGGTCGGAGCCACTACGACCATGGAGCGACCCGACGGCTGAAGCATCCGCCGCAAAAGTAGCAAAGCACTCAGAACTGAGCTATCCAGACTTTCAACCGCACTCAGATCCACAATCACTCCACTGTTTGAGCTGTGGGCGAGAATAGTTAGTTGAGATTTGAGCTCAGGCGTTATGGCGGCGTTCAGCCGAGCCTCCATCGGACGAAAGATGATTACATCCCCCCTCGTTTCTATTTGATACTTCATATTCCCTTTAGAAACGGGTTGGTTTGTCGTTCGTGTCCGATGAAGGTAGGTTCTCCATGGCCAGGCCAAACTTCAGTGTCATCGGGCAAGGTTAGGATGGTATTCCGTAAAGAGTTCATGAGAGTGTGGTAATCGGCTAACGGAAGTTCGTAGTTTCCGATACTTCCGCGGAATAGCACATCGCCGGAGACAAGTTTTTGACTGTCAGGGAAATAAAATCCCACATGTCCCGGTGAATGACCCGGAACATAAAGGACTTGTACCACCTCGCCATCTAAGTAGAGTACCTCCCCAGCTTCCAAGAAACGCTCGGCTAAAGGACCGGGTTCGTAGACTAAACCCATCAAAGTCGCCCATTCTGAAGCGTATTCGTAGATGATGCTCTCCTGTGTATGATAAAATACAGGGACGTGGTAAGTGCTGGCTACCCACCGTACGCCTAAGATGTGATCAATATGAGTGTGCGTCAGATATATGCCAGATAGGCGGCATTTCTCGGCTGAAAGGAAGGATTGAAAAGCTTTGCGCTCACTCTCTGTATAAAAGCCAGGGTCTATGACCCAAGCGGTTCCTGCCCTTCCAAGAAGCAGATAGGTATTCTCTTGATAGGGATTCGTTACGAAGCGATACAGACGCATTCAGTTGTATTCGTAGAAGCCTCGCCCTGACTTGCGTCCGAGGTAGCCCGCTTGAACCATTTTGACCAGGAGAGGGCATGGAGCGTAGCGTGGATCGCCAAACCCCTCGTAAAGAACCTTCAAAATAGCCAAGCACACGTCTAACCCAATGAAATCAGCTAGTTCCAGTGGCCCCATCGGATGGTTCATGCCCAGCTTCATAATAGAGTCTATCGCTTCCCGAGTAGCGACACCCTGATACAGAGCGTAAATAGCCTCATTGATCATGGGCATCAGCACGCGATTTGAGATAAACCCTGGGTAATCCTGTACCAAAATAGGCTCCTTATTTAGGCTGCGAGCCCAATCCATGATTGCCTCAACCGTTGCATCACTAGTTTGCAGGCCCTTGATGACTTCCACGAGACGCATCACAGGCACAGGATTCATGAAGTGCATCCCAATAAACCGTTCTGGCCGTTTTACCTGAGCAGCTAACTGGGTGATAGAAATAGAGGAGGTATTGGTGGCGAAAATAGTTTGTTCTGGTGCATGCTTACTGACCTCGCGCCACACGGAGATTTTGAGTTCAAGGTCTTCTGGTACAGCCTCCACGACCAACTCTACATTTTGAACAGCCGACGACAACTCCGAATAAAACCGTAACCTGTTCAGGATAGGTTCCTTATCTTCAGGGGACAAGCTGCCTTTTTTAATCTGGCGGTCTATGTTCTGAGAAACGGTGTTCAGAGCTTTTTCCCAGCGACTTTGTTCTATTTCTACCCAAGCGACAGGATGTCCGTATTGAGCAAAGACATGGGCAATACCCGTGCCCATAGTTCCTGCCCCTAATACAGCAACAGGAGCTTTCATAGTTGAATGAGTTTTTCTGCAATCAATCGTCCATAGCTTAGGCTGTATAGCTGAACGAGGTGGGGCCCCTTCAGAACTTGAGGTATAGTAAAACTAAGTTTCTGAGGTGTAGGGAGTTCCACGGGTATGGTAAATACCTCCTCACCAAACCGATTGAAGGCTCTCAAAAGGTAGTTTCCGGCTGCAGTTATATTTACTTGGAGGATAGAGGGTTGACCTGGCTCTAAGCTGATATCGGAGGGAAGAGGGGGTTCTCCCCAAGGGTATCCATCATAGAGGATGGCTTTAGGACTCTGGGCGCTAACCCCAGTTAGGATGACCCGCACTCGTATCCCTTGTTTGCCTCCTTTAGAGCAAATCGTATAATCCTTAGGCACGTTCCATCGGTCTATGCGCACTCGTTGGATAGTAACCCAATCGTTGCCGGTCAAACTCTCTTGCCATAAGAGTAGAAGGGGGCGGGTAGTGGCTTGGACATGAACTTGAGCGCAGGTCTCAGGACCTTTCTCGTAGAATCCAGCCCACTGGTACTCGACATCAGCGAGGGTATCAGCAATCCAAATAGCCAGGCTGATCCACAGCATTCTGGATCAAGGTTTCTTGATAGACTCCATCAGCTCAATCGCCCGAATAGGATCAAATATCAAGTAGTACAGCATAAAAAGGATTAGAACGGTCAGCACAGCAATCATAACGACCAGAACTATCTGAATCCGTCCGACTCGCCTATCAATGATAGACTGCTCTTCCGAAATGCGCTGATAGTTATGGATGATAGCCTGTTGGGTCTTCTTGACCTCTTCTTCTTTCTCTCGGAGGAGTTGGTTTTGGCGCTCAAGCTCAGAATTCATCTCATCTAAACGGCGCTGGTTGCGGTCAGCTATACGACGGAGCGTTCTGGCTTCACCCAGAAGGCGTTCGTATTCCTCCACCATTCGGCGGTAGTTGTCTTGCCATTCAGCGTCCGATAAATCTAAGCGAGCAAGGGTCAAACGGGCTTCTTGGAGTAAATGGGTCTCTTCAGCGAACAGGTCTCTATTTCCGCTGGCGGCTGTCATACTCAACAAAAGTACAGATTATGGCTTGTCAGTCGAGCCCACGGACACTTTTCACAAACCTAATCATCTGCTCGGTGTCTATGAAAATGTAATAGGCTACAAAGGCTACAATCACGAGAAGAACCGCAAAGAGCACAATCAGCATCATTCGAGTGCGTCCCATTCGGTCATATAGGATGTCTCGCTCTTGAGCTTTTTTATGGACCTCCCTTTGCTGATACTGTACCTGACGCTCTAAACCCTCTACTTCGTGGCTTAGGGCCTTGCGCTGCAGTTCCAATTGAGCCCGAGCCTTTTCCAACTTTGACTCTAACTGAGTCGCCTGGTGAGTGAGGACTTGAACGACCTTAAGAAGACTCTCGTAGTTTTCTACCAGCTTAGCGTAAGCCTCTCTCCATTCATGAGGGGGAAGTCCTCCTCGCTCAGCGCGAGCCCGAGCTTCTTCTAAGAAGGCTGTCTCTTCTACAAAGTATTCATCTTTCATACGGGTACCAGCTCAAATGGCACATCTAAGAGCGCCTGGTAATCTTGTCCCGTTTCTGCCATGTCCTCATCATCTGAATCATAATGCCAGCGAATCTGCACCTTGTTGCCATTTTTGTGCATGCGCTCTAACTTCCGAAAGATATCCAAGAGACACTTAGAAGAACTGGTATTGAAGTACTCCAGTTGAAACTTGAAGACGGTCTCGGATAAAGGGGACTTGCTATATTCCTCTATCCAGTCCAGTACCTTTCTGTAAAATCCAATCGCATCTTCGGGTATGCTCCTACCCGTTATCTCAAATATGCCCAGGTCAGCGTTCAAGATGACCTTGGGCGTTTTTGAAGTAGGCTCTATGACAAGATTTCGCATGGGCAGGGCAAAGTTATTTACTTCTCAGGTATACGAGATACACGAGCTTCTAAGCTGAAAAAGGAATATTTCTCATTGACTGGGTGAAAGTCATAACCTAATCGTTGCCCCGATTTTCGGGCAATATCTATCATGCCCAAACCTGCCGTACCCTTCTCACTAAAGCCTGTGCCCGTGAGTACTTCTTGATATAGCTGCTTTAGCTCTTCTTTGGAAGACCTATTGATACGGTCCAATCGAGCCTTGAGGTCCGGAATCCGATCATTCAGGACATGATTCCCGGTGATGATGTAGTAGTCTTTCTCTTCTCGTCCAATCATGAGAAGAGCTGTTTTATCCCGGACCGGATTTGAAGGGTCGGTTGGAGGCAGCGCATCTAAATGATGGTACACATTTTGTAAACACTCAACCATTACGTTAAAGACTCGCTTTTTGACTTTGCGATCTTCGCCCTCCCCCTCTAGCTTATTCTCTACCATTTGAAGGATAGATGAAACTAAGTCAGCTGTAACCTCACCTTGATACACAAAGATGATGTTGTTCAGCTGCATGTTCTTATAGTAGCTATAAGTCATGCTCATAGGCTTCAAGATTGGACTTTGACGGAGAGCTCTATCGGAAGGTTGAGTAAGGCCTGGTAATCTTGACCTGTCTCTTCCATGTCCTCATCATCCTCGTCATAGTACCATGTAACTCGTACCTCATGGCCGGCCGCATATATAGCTTCCAAGCGCTTGAGAACTTCCAGAATATTCTTGGAGCTACTGGTGTTGAAGTACTCTAAATCAAAGCGCACATGGGTCATGGGTAGCGGCTGTTTAGCATACTGATCAAGCCAGTCAAAGATGGGGGTGTAAAAGCCTACTGAGTCCTCCGGAATACTGCGGCCAGAAAACTCAAATATACCATTCTCGGGGTCTAAGATAACCCGTGGTGTTTTGTGTGTAGATTCAATCCGTAGAGCTTCCATATCCATTATGGATTAAGCTTCTTTATTCGGGCTTCAAGAGAAAAAAAGGTCGCTTGGTCGTCCAAATACTCGAATCCGTATTGAAGAAGGTCATGAGACTTGCGAGCTAAGTCTAATATGCTTATAGAGGGTACTCCACCGACTTGAGCAGGGAGGGAGGAGGATTTATTCTGAAGCAAGGTATGGTAGGCATCACGAAGTTGATCTGGAGTGCGGGTATTGACCCAGTCAATGAAGGAGCGGATTTCATGGACTGAGTTGCTAGCCACTTGACGACCGATGCTCACTGAGTACAAATAAGGCAGCTGTCGCACTATGAGCACAGCTCCTGCCCGACGATTATCTTCTCCTAAGGCGAAAGATTCTACCATGATATTGAAGAGCTTTTTGCTAATACGGCGTTGCTCGCCCGCATCCTCTAATCGGTATTCTACAAGATTCAGTACATCTATCATCAGGTCTGTAGTTATCGGACCGTGATACATGAAGACCACACTATTGTCTAGCATGTTTCTGTAGAGCGGATAGGTATAAGTAAGGGCAGGTTTGTACAACAACTCAGACTCAGCAGTAACCATATTCGTGGCAAAGATAACTAAACCTCATAAACGCAAGCCAACCACAGTGATATCGTCTGTAGGTGGATTTTCCCCCATCCATCCACTTAGCTCTTCCAGAAGCTTTTTATGTTGTTCAGCCATAGGTAAATGAGCCCATGTCATAAGGAGCTGTCTGAAACGTCGGTGTGTGTAACGGCGCTGCCCATCTGCGCTGAACTGATCTGAAAACCCATCTGTATAAAGATAGAGAGCATCCCCACTCTGATAGGAAAAGGTATGGGTAGAGAAGCTTTTGACCTTGTCTAGCCATGGTGCACCTCCTAATCCAGTGGGCATGCCTGGAAGCAAGTTCCATCGCCCTTGTTGATAGACGAGGAGGGGGCGGTGAGCCCCGGCAAACCGCACGATGCGTCTCTGGGGGTCTATGCTGCATAATACCATGTCCATACCGTCTTGCATGGCTTCTTGACCTGATAAAAGTCCTCTCAGCCGAGTATCCATGTAATACAAAATCTGGGCTGGATCTATGAGACCTCGTTCCCGCACCGCAGACTCTAATAGGGTATACCCTAAGAAAGTCATGAAGGCCCCTGGCACTCCGTGTCCTGTGCAGTCGACTACAGCGATGATCTTTTGGCCTTGGACCTCACCGCACCAGTAAAAATCTCCCCCTACCACATCCCGCAGCCAGTGAAGCACAAAGCTATCAGGGAAGAGCGACTTCAATCCCTCTTCTCCGGGTAAAAGAGCTCCCTGAATCCGCCGAGCATAGGTAATGCTTTCCATGATATCTCGATTTTTTTCTTCTAACTCTAACTTTTGCGCTTCCAAGGTGCGCCTCGCTTGTTCTAATCGCGAGTTTTGTAAATGAAGCTGTTCTTGGGCTTGCCTCAGCTCTGTAATGTCTTGCAGCAGTACAACCATAGTTTCTACTTCGCCGTCAGGTCCAACTTCTGGAATGCCACGTACAGCCATCTTTCGCACACCATATACAGAGGGAAAATCTATTTCAGCAGCTTGTACGGTGAGGGTGTCAAAGAGCTTTTGTATAAATTCCGCCCAGAACTGAACCTCATCTAGGGAAAAGCCTACGGAGTAAATCGTATTTCTGATGTAATGCTGAGGAGAATAGCCGGTATAGCGTTCAATTGTGGGATTGACGTATAAAAACCGTCCCTCTCGGTCGGTGCGGAAGATGATATCAGGAGAGTTTTCTACAAGAGATTGGAACTTGAGGCGTGTGCGGTATTGCTTCTCGTACTCTATTTCATCTGTTACATCTCGCAAAATCAGCAAAACGGCTTCAATGCCGGGTTGCGTAAGGTAGTTTCGTCCGATGGCTTCTAACCAGAGCAGACGCCCGTCTTTATGGTAGTAGCGGAAGCGAAGGATTTGAGGTATGCCGTTGGCGGTAGGACTTAGGAGAGTCTGAAAATACTGCCGCACTATATCAGCATCGGCCCGTTCTACGGGCCGGAAGAATACTTGCAGCTCCTCTTCCGAATAGCCAAGTAGCTGGGAAACAGCGGGACTGAGGTAGCGTGGCCGCCCTGTGGCATCAAAGAAGACTATGGCCTCACGTAGATGCTTTACAATCGTGTCCCAACGACTTCGGGCTGAAAGAAGCTGGCGCTCAAGCTGTTGGATGTGAGAGCGTTCGTCTTGGGTCTTTTGTTCAAGGAGGCGAAGCGTATGCTGGAGCTGCTCAGCTTGAGCCTTGAGCTGGGCGGATTCGGTCTCAAGAGAAGTGATCTGATTTTGCAGCCTCATGCAGGTCGCTGAGAGGTGACGCTCGCGCTCGGCTTCTTCTCTTAGGAGGTAGCCGACAGCGAAGAAGGGAAGGAGAAACTCGGCCACGAGACGCTGGTCTGAGTCCCATTCCGTGAAGGTCGCCACATCCCATACTCCCCGAATGCTATCCCCAGCGATAACAGGTAGGACGGCAGCAGCCTGAGGTGGAGCTTTGCCCAGTCCGGAAAGGGCTTGTAGATAACCTTGGGGAAGCGTAGAGAGCCACAGGGCTCTTCCCTCGCGAGCAACCTGTCCGATCCACCCTTCTCCCAAAGCGAATGTTTGAGGACCATGGGCTGGGTAGGCGTAGCTATACAGACGACGAAGGTTTTCCCCTTCTAAGCGATAGAAAGCTCCCATAGATGCTCCCACACTCTGAAGAAAAGTGGGGCCTGCCTTGGCAAGGTAGGCTTCTACGGAGGGGGTTTGCTGGCCCAGCTTCATGAGGTTGAGCGCTTCTTGGAGGAGAGTTTCTCGTAGAGCTCCCATCCGACGCCCTTCGCTGAGTTCCTGGGTAATCTGTTTGGTTATTTTCCCCAAGATAGGAGGCCAATCGGAGGACGCTGGTGAAGCACTCTGTCGCATTCCCCGAGCTACTTCATCTAAAAAGCTCAATGCTGCTCGTATCGCTTCCGTGGATTGATCTATTTCGACAGCTTCTACCGGGGCAGGGTGAGAAATAGGAGGTGAAACTATACCCTCCCATAGAAGCCCCCGCATTTTATCTCGCAGCTTGAGTAAGGGACGAGCAAGGCGAGCCCACCACCACAAAGCCAATCCAACCGATAGCCCGAATAAACTCAGCACCATGCCGTATGCCCACACGGAGAATAATCGGTCCCAAGTCTCCCAGTGAGCGGCTTTCTCCGCAAGGGCAATGTCGCGCTGGGCGATTATCCATACTCCAGCCAAGACCAGTACGCCTACCGCCCCTACAAACACGGCTAAACCCACTCCCAAGTAATCACCAACGCTCCAACGCGGCATTAGGGTTTTTGCCGTTTATAGACTACGAAGGTTTGAGCCTGATCCAGCACCTTGCCAACCATAGCGCTTCGGATGCGCTCCCATGTAACCGCTCCTTTTATGGACAGGGGTTTCTGGAGTGCATAGACCTCCACTACATAGCGATGGGCCCCGTCCTTAGGCGGTGGGCAGGGGCCTCCATATCCCACTTTGCCAAAGTCATTATACCCTTGTAGAAGGTTCTGAGAAGAATGACCTGTCTGGGTCTCCATAAGATTGTAGACTATCCAGTGAATGAATGTGTCGGCCGGTGCATCAGGGTCATACATCCGAAGAACATAGGCTTGGGTTTCTCGAGGGGCACCGCCCCAGTGGATGGGGGGAGGTACATTTCCCCCATCACAGGTGTATTCTATGCTCAGCGTAGCTCCCGGAGCATAATCCCCTATCTTTATCCACATTTGTCCCCATAGAAGTATCCCCAGCACGCTCATACCTTTACAAAGTTATAGCTTGCAAGCACACTTTTACGAAATCAGCCGCTTTGAAGCGTACATTGGGTTCAAAAAGCGCCAGGGCCGCTTCAGGCATGGTACGAATCTCAGCATCGTCGGGGTCCTGTATGGCTGTGAAATGACCAGCTTGATGCATGAGGTACATACCTTGAGCTCCATCCCGATTAGCCCCTGAGAATAAAGCTGCTGCTGCCTTTTTCCACCGAGCCCGAACGACCGATTCTAAGAGCACATCTATGCTTGGGCGAGAAAAATGGACAGGTTCCTCTACCGAAAGACTCAGATATCCCGTGGCCTCTACCAGAAGATGGTAATCGGCAGGGGAAATATAAACATGCCCACCGTGAATGTAGGTTTTGTCATCCGGCTCAGAGACCTCCCATCCTTTCAAAGCTCCAATAGCTTCTACCATGCCTACACGGGGATTTCGCAAGCGATGCAAGCATAAAATGATAGCTACTTCCCGATAATAGGGCATCTGATGAAGGAAGCTACGAATCGGATTGAAGCTGCCGGCTGAGCCTCCAATAATCCATAAGAATACTTCAGGTCCCCGGGGTATCATTTCTGCTTTCGGTAGATCCGTTCAGAGTCGTTCACAGCTATAAGGCGCTTAGCAGCAGAACACCAGAAAAGGGACTCCTTAGTACCTATCATGAGTATGCCTCCTGGCACCAGACTATCTACCAGCTTCGTAACGACTTGATCTTGTAGGGGCGGTGTGAAATAAATCAAGAGGTTTCTGCACAGTATAACTTCAAACTCTCCAAAGGCTGCTTCCGTAACGATATTATGCTTCAGGAATCGTGTATTCTTCAAGAGGGATGGGTCAAACACTAAATGGCCACCTTCTTCATGGGCATATTTCTCAAAACTGCTTGTGGGAAATACCGCTTGAAAGTTCTGCTTGTATAAGTTTCTGCTTCGAGCGGGATATTGGGCGCTCTTGGCTTTCTCTATGGATATGTCATCAATGTCTGTGGCAAATATACGGGCTCGGCTATATAGACCTATCTCTTGAAGAAGAATGGCCATGGAAATAACCTCTTCTCCTGTGGAAGCTCCCACATGCCAGATGCGTATTTCCGGTAGGGCAAAAAAGGGGGGGAGCGCCTGTACGCGCAAGGCTACCCAAGCAGCTGGATCTCGAAATAGCTCTGTCGTGGATACCGTAATCTCGTTGATGAAGTACCTAAGATACTCAGGCTGGGTTAGCAGTCGCTGGTTGAGAGGGATGAGACTCGTGAAACCGTACTTCTTAATGACTAAGCCCAAACGCCGCTTGAGAGAAGCGGGGGCATACCCTCGAAAGTCATACCCGTGTTGAGTGAGCATGATCTGCATAAACTGCTCTAACTCGGCATCCGATATATCGGGTAAGAACTCTGTCAGCACTCTATGAAGGTAGTAATCGATCGCCTAACATGCCTTCACTGAAAGGGGTGGTATGGAAAGCGAAGGTTGTCCCTTAGCTTCTTAGCCCTTCTGGTTGTTCTCAAAAGGAGTAAGGGGTGGATTATCTTTGCGGGAAGATGCAGGTGGGAAGTTACGAGCTCCTCCAGGCCTTAGCCGAGGGAGGGATGGGACGGGTGTGGTTAGCCAAGCATGTGCATCTTGGCACCCTCGCCGTGGTGAAGTCGCTGCATCCCCAATACGTTCAGAATGAGCACCTGCATCAGCGATTTCTGACCGAGGCTCGCCTTTTGGCGCAGTTGAGTCATCCGGCTATAGTTCGCTTATACGATTATACCGTTCAACAGGGGGTCCCCTACCTGATTATGGAGTATGTTCAAGGGCAGAGCTTGGAAAGTTATCTCAAGCAGCATTCCGCTTTGTCGGTAGAAGAGAGTATCCCAATCCTTCAGCCTATCTTTGACGCCCTGGGTTATCTCCATCGGCACAAGATAATCCATCGCGATATCAAGCCCTCTAATGTTCTGGTCTTACCGAGTGGCGAAGGAAAGCTCATAGACTTTGGCATAGCTAAAGCCTTAGATGAAGACCTGAAGCTAACGCAAGTCGGCATGCGGGTAGGGACTACGTTGTACATGGCACCTGAGCAGATTAGGGGGGAACCAGTGTCGCCCCAAACCGATCTATATGCTATGGGCTTGGTGATAGCGGAATGCCTCTTTGGGTGTCCGCCGTGGGAATGGGAGGGGCTGACCCTGTTCCAGCTATACCAGCGTCTCCTGAACGAACCGCCCAAAATCCCTGACTGGGCTCCACCTGAATGGAGAACGTTTCTCAATCGGGCTTTAGCTAAGGCGCCCGAGGATCGCTTCCCCTCCGCCGAAGTGATGAAAGAAGCCTTCCTTAGTCTCCGAAAAGGTGGCTCTCATTCGGTGGGTCAGCCTTCTGCTGAATCCTCTCAAATCACGTATGATAAGCCCAAATCCACTTTATCAGCTTCTCGGCCCCAAGAACGAGGCTCTCTTGGCCGAGCCTGGACGGTGCTGGGGATCGTCGTGGCTGTGGGAATAGTTGGGGCAAGTGTGTATTTTCTCTTCGAGTCTCTTGCTACCGGCGGTTTTTCTCAATCGGAGCGGTCAGTTCGTCTATTTCGGCGAAACTTCTCTACGGTTGATTATGGACCTAAGGTTCGCCAAGCCCTGAAAGTGTACTTGGCTCAGCGGTATGCCCCTCCCGATGGATGGTCCGTAGAGTGGGGCAGCTTTCCCGAGGTGCCTCTGTATGAACCTAACGGCACGATCTTGGTGCCCGTGACGCTGAGGTGCGACACTGTAGGTGAAAATACGCTGGAGACTATGAGGGCCTGCTATCTTTCTGGGATTCCTCTCGGTCCACCCCGGGGGCGCCAAAAAGTTACTAAGCACTATAAGGTGTATTACCGATGTGTGAAAAGTGGCTTTGCTGAGGTAGTCTATCGTTCGGAGGTTGATGAGGAGGGCTATTCGTTTGCTGTGTCTTTACCTTCTCTCTCAGGGGGTGACTGTGTAGAGACGCAGCGGGAGTTTCTGTTTGAGTCAGAAGGTCCATGTGAATAAACCAGTGGAGGGTTTGACATAACAAAGTCTTCTTCAAGGCTTTACGAACATTCCTTTTTTCATAGAGGCTAATACCTTTGCTGGGTGTCTGTGGCGGCTTGGCAACAGTGGCTTTATGGCCGACTTCGCGCTTATGAGCTGAACGGACGCAAGGCCCTTCACCCCACTTTGGAGTTCATGAAGCGGTGGGATGCTCTGCTGGGACATCCCCATCGTCGTTACCCCATCATTCATGTCGCAGGTACTAATGGAAAAGGCTCTACTTCTGCCTTTCTTGCTTCCATTCTTCAAGCTGCTGGATATCGGGTCGGGCTTCATACATCGCCCCATTTCTGGTACTTCACTGAACGAATGCGAGTCAATGGAGCTGAGCCTCCCGAGGCCTGGGTAGAAGGCTTTCTCTCCCGCTGGAAAAGTACCATAGAGGACCTTCAGCTCAGCTTCTTTGAAGCGACAGTAGGAATGAGTTTAGCCTACTTCGCTGAGGCTGGCGTAGATGTGGCGGTGGTGGAGGTGGGATTGGGGGGGCTTTGGGATGCCACTAATATTGTAGAGCCGCTTTTGTCTGTAATCACTCCCATCGGCTGGGACCATGTTGAGATACTCGGACCCACGATAGCCGATATCGCCCGACAAAAAGGCGGTATCATCAAACCCGGCTGCCCCGTCGTTGTTTCCCCGCAAGAGCATGAAGAGGTTCTTCCTGTGCTCAGGATGATCGCTCAGAGCCAAAAAGCTCCCATCACTGAAGCTCATTATCGTCTAAGACCTACCTCTTGGATTTTAGAGTCTCAAACCTATCGGCGGGTTTTCTTAGAGGAAAAAACGGGATTGTCATACACATCGGACCTTACCGGGGATTATCAGGCAGTCAATATAGCCACCGTTCTATCTACTGTTGAGGTACTTGAGTCGTTAGGCTGGAAAGTGGGAGACCAAGCTATCAGAGAGGGCCTTGCTTCGGCGGGTGAGCGGGCGCCTATTTGGGGACGAGCTCAGTGGATTGTAAAAGGGCGAAATACTTTTGTGCTGGATGTAGCTCACAATCCACCAGCGTTTGCTGCTCTACGCCGTCTGATTAACAATGCCCCCATTTCCTTAGAAGGGCTAATCATAGGTTTTTCCCAGGACAAGGACATAGAGGAGTCCCTCCGAGCCCTTGGTGGATGGGAAGGGCCCGTATTCTTTGCCGAGGCCCGAAATCCCCGGGCCTTGGGGGCTCATACCTTACAGCGATTAGCTGAGCCTTTGGGCTATAAAGGAACCGCTTTTGGGGATGTTGTCCAAGCGCTACAGAGGGCTATGGACAGCTGCCAAAGCCTCCTCATTACCGGCAGCATCTATCTCGTTGCTGAGGCGCTCTCAGCATTCCGGGCACCGTCCTAATAATAGGACCCGTTCTGTGTAGGAAGCCCACGGCTCAGCTAACTGTATAACGCCGGGAGGGAGACAGACTCCTTTCCGACAATTCTTGCAGAAGAAGTGTGCGTGGGTAGGCGAGTCAGCGTCGCACAGCACGTATATCGGTTCATGCCCCGGCAAATACACCCGATACACAATCCCTATCTTTTGGAGAGCGATTAGGTTGCGATACACCGTAACTCTATCCAACTGCGTCTCGCGCAAAAGCTGAGCGTGGGTTTTAGGCCCTTGCTCTAAGGCCTCTACAATGCACCGACGAGGGTGCGTACAACGCAGACCCTCTGCATGCAATCGCTTTCTCAACTTAGCTTTCATATCAGTTTTGGATGCGTACGGGTAGGCTCACGTCTAAATCGGTGCTGCCGCGCTCCAACCCAAAGTTTTTATCGCTCGGGTTGATGTAATGACGCAGCAAGAAGCGAACGCTTCCTTCGGACACAGAAGCAGGCCCTTGTCGCCAAGTACCCCGCCCGCCCACAGGTCGTCCTAAATCATCTACGTCGCTCGGCTCTATAGTGGCTAAATTCTCGGGATCAGGGAAAAAGTACATGCGGTGGGTGTTTTTCTGCTGGCCAAAGATAAGCTCAGACAAGTCATGGGTAGGATTACCTGTCTCATCTAAGATTCGCAGCAGATAGGTGTAAGTCTCGCCAGCTCTTGGTCGCAAAGTATCTATAGTGGCAGGGCGCCCCCCTGGTCCATCGGGGTCCTTATAGCGGCCCCTAATTGTGTCTCCCCCTTGAATAAGCCGCACCTCTATGGTACTGACTGGTGGATGGCCCACATCTTCAGAACCATCTTTTTTCTCGCGTTTGCAGGCTATCCAAACTAAGGGCACCGCTAACCACACGAGCTTTGCCGACATCCATCTCATGCCACAAAGTTACAGTTATTTTCAACCAATCCCATGCACGACCACCCTTGGATTCAATCCGTAGAGTTTGTCTCTTATCCTCTCGGGCTGAATAAAGAGTTTATAAGTACTTTTGCTGAGTGAAGTTTGTCAAATGTGTCTTGCTTAGTTTGGGGATGGCTCTTATTATTACAGGCTGCGCTGTTCAAGGCTCAGCTCGTAAGCGAAAAAAAGTTCGGACGCCATGCCCGTGCAACTCATATGAGCGACGAGACGTATCTTTGCTGTATGCAGAGAAATCGCAGAACCGTTTTTACCGCCCTTGTAGTCCTCGGTATTACTTTCTTACTGGAAGCCTGCGCGTCGGGGCGAGCTGGCAGTCGGTCGATGTGGATGCGCACAGGCAGTTGCCCAGCGACTCGTGTGGATAATCATGTGTATTGAGATTTTGTAGTACGGCTATAACTTCGTAGCGGCTTTTTTCTATTTGTGCCGCTTCGCTTCTTGACGGTACAAAAAGTTGCTCCCTATGCTCTTCTCGGCGTCTTCGGCTTAGGTCAAGCCCAGCCGAGTGACACGAGCCGGACTCGCTTTCGGGATTCCCCCGCTGATGCAACGAGCCGACGCATGATACCCCCTCCATGGATGCTGCCCCTTCCCAGCACCTACGAGGTAACTTATGAGCTTACCCCTGATGGAAAAGGCTATTGGGTATATGAACGGGTAGGAGGTAAAACTGTACGTCCTCCTTCCTACATCAGCCGAGAGGAGTATGAAAAGCTACACGCTAAACGCTTTAAGCAACAGTACTTAGATAGGCGCAGTCGAGAAGCCCAACTCAGCCCTAATCCTAATCGTCCCGCTGCTAATCAGACGAGTCAGTCTATTTCGGGACTCGTCCCTCCCATCAATGTCAATAGCGAACTATTTAGAGACATCTTTGGAAGTGGGCGCGTAGATATCCGTCCCAACATCAACGTTTTGTTAGACCTCTCCCTGCGTAGCAATCGCATGCGTAATCCTGCGCTAACGATTCGCCAGCAGCGCAACACCAACCTCGCCTTCAATCAGCAGATCCAAATGAATGTTGTAGGGAATATAGGCGAAAAGCTCAAGCTGCGTCTCAACTGGGATACGCAAACCAGCTTCACCTTTGAGAACCAGTTCAAGATAGAGTATCAAGGCTACGAGGACGATATCATCAAAAGCATAGAGGCAGGTAATGTGGGATTGCCTTTAGGGGGTACGCTGATCACAGGCGGACAGAACTTGTGGGGCATCAAAACTCGAATGCAGTTTGGGTCGGTCTTTGTAACCGCTTTGGCTTCACAACAGCGTAGCAAGACGCAAGAGGTCGTTGTTCGTTCAGGAGGGCAGCGGCAAGAGCGAACCAAAAAAGCCAGCGATTACGACTTCAACCGTCATTTTTTCCTCAATCACTTCTTCCGCTCGCTCTATGAGCAGTCTCTCTCTACTCTGCCAGTGGTTAGCTCGCCCATCAATATCACTCGCATAGAGGTTTGGGTCACGAACCGAGCCAACGCCACCGCTCAAAATACTCGCAATGCAGTAGGTCTGATAGACTTGGGAGAAAACCTTCCCAGTCGGGGTGGACGGTTATTTAACCCTGGTATCGCTGTATCGGGTCAAAATCCCGACAATGGAGCCAACGAAGTTTATGCCCGAGTCCTACGCAATCCAGGCGCTCGCTCAAGAGACTCTGTTATCTTTTATCTCAGTCAAGAGGGGCTCGTGAATGGCCGAGACTTTGAACTGGTGGAGAACATGCGGCGCCTCAACGACAACGAATACTTCATTCATCGTCAGCTTGGCTACATCAGCTTGAACATCTCTCTCCAACCGAATGATGCTGTCTTCGTAGCGTACGAATACACGCTGGCTGGAGATAATACAGTTTATCGGGTGGGCGAATTTAGTATAGACCAGCCTGCCGATCCCCAGAATAGCAACGTGATCTTCCTCAAGATGCTCAAGCCGCAGGCGATCCGGCCTAGCCTCAATAATCAGCCTTATCCCACTTGGGACCTGATGATGAAAAATGTCTATCGCCTGGATGCCTTCAATATCCGTCCAGAGGGGTTTGACTTTCAGATTGTGTATGAAGCAACCGATGGAAGTGGAGATATTTTGTACCTTCCCTCCCCTGACACAAGGGAGCGGCCTCTCCTTCAAGTGGTGGGGCTGGATCGGCTGCGTAACAACATGGAAGCTGGGCCCGACAATGTCTTTGATTTTATCCCTCAGGTTACCATATTTCCCGATAGGGGCATTGTTGTTTTTCCGGTCTTGGAGCCGTTCGGTCGTCATCTGGTGCGCCAATTCACGACGGATCCGCTCAATGACTCTGTCCGGTACGCTTACGACCCGTTGTATCGCCTTACCCAAGTAGATGCCATCCAGTATTATCCTCAGCTCAATCGCTTCAAGCTAAAGTACAGCTTTCTCTCGTCTACGGGGGCGGAGATTAATCTCAACACACCTCAAATCCAGCCGGGCAGTATCCGAGTCACGGCTGGGGGAGCCCTTCTTACAGAAGGGGTAGATTACCAAGTGGATTATACGGTGGGGAAGGTGACCATTATCAATCAGGGGATTCTCCAATCGGGGCAAGAGATTCGGGTTCGGTTTGAAAGCAATGTGCTCTTTGGCATAGACCAAAAAACACTGGTGGGCAGCCGGATAGAATGGCGTCCTTCTCAGCGGTTTCAGCTTGGCCTGACGGGGCTGAGCTTTTATGAGCGTCCCCTCATCAACAAGGTTATCATTTCGGAGGAGCCTGCCGCCAATATCATGTGGGGGGCAGATGTAAATCTACAGGATCGTTCGCGCTTCCTGAGCGCTCTTTTGAATACCCTTCCTTTCTACTCTACCAAAGAGGAGAGCGAAATCACCTTCAAAGGGGAATTTGCTCAGCTACGCCCTGGAATTCCTCGGCAAGTGGTTACCGGGGAAGAGCGCGGCATTGCCTACATAGACGACTTTGAGGGACTCAGAAACGTATTAGACTTGACGCAGTGGACATACTGGAAAATCGCTTCGGTTCCTCCTGCCCTGCGTCCGAATAATCCCGATCCGCTCTCAGCTAACTTTACGCGAGGGGCTCTCTCGTGGTACTTCATAGACCCTGAGTTTTACAATCGCCCCTCTACCTTTGGTCTGAGCGATCAAAGCCCAGCACTGAATTCTCACTACACCCGGCGGGTAGAGCCGGCTGAGATTTTTCCCAATCGCACTATTGCGGCAGGTAGCAATATCCTGACGACTTTTGATTTATACTACCGGCCTCGGGAGCGAGGACCCTACAACTACAATGCCAATCCTTCGGACCTCAACCCCGATGGTACCTTCCGGAACCCGCAGCGCCAATGGGCAGGTATCATGCGCCGCGTCATCGGTAACACCGACTTTGAAGCAGCTAACTATGAGTTTATAGAGTTCTGGCTCATGGATCCTTTCTTGGAAGACCCCTCGGCTCCAGGGGGGGACTTGTATTTCAATCTCGGGCAAATCAGTGAGGACGTTCTACCCGATAACCGGCGCGCTTACGAACATGGGCTGCCTACTCGGGCCGAGGATGATGCCGCTAATCTGAATCTCTCTCTCACCGCTTGGGGGCGCGTCCCGAACATTCAAATACCGACTCTGGCCTTTGACAACGATCCCGGAGCGCGTCGGTTCCAGGATGTAGGGTTAGATGGTTTGCGTAGCGAGGTCGAACAGAGCTTTTTCTCCTCTTACCTCAATCAGCTTCAAGGCATACTGACCCCTGAAGCGTATCAGCAGGCTTTGGCTGATCCTTCCAGTGATGATTACGCTCACTTCCGTGACATCAACAGCCCCAGCATTTTAGAGCGGTATCGGCGCTTTGCTGGGTTGGAAGGCAACTCCCCCATACCCCAACCCAATGAACCCTACACGCGCCAGGCCAGCGCTCTCCCCGATGTGGAGGACATTAACTTAGATGGGACGCTCAACACACAAGAGGCTTTCTTTTCTTATCGCGTCTCGCTGCGTCCCCAGGATTTAGTCGTTGGACGAAACTATATCGTAGATAAGCGAGAACTGGAGGTCAAACTCCCCAATGGCAATACCCTTACCACGCGCTGGTATCTTTTTCGCATTCCTCTTGTAACGGGGACGCCGGTGGGAGGCATTCAAGACTTCAAAGCGATAGATTTTATCCGAATGTACCTGACCGGGTTTGATAGAGATGTGGTGCTGCGCTTTGGTAAGCTGGAGTTAGTAGCTACGCTATGGCGCCGAGCGCTTATTAGCCTCAATCAGCGCGATGAGACACTTCTACCTGACCCCGCCGCGGACCCCACTAAGTTTGAGACAGGTACGATGAACATAGAAGAAAATGGCTCTCGTCAACCTTTTCCTTATGTCTTACCACCAGGTATTTTGCGACAGCCTATACCTGGTAGTCCCGTAGCCGGACTTCTCCAAAATGAACAGAGTCTCGTTATGCGCGTATGCAACTTAGCCGATGGAGATGGGCGAGGGGTGTTCCGCACCTTCAACTACGACTTGCGTTTTTACGAAAGATTGCGTTTATGGGCGCACGCTGAGCCTCTTTTGGGCAGTCCTATCCCCCCTAACGTCAATCAAACCGGTGATGCAACGCTCTTTATCCGCATTGGAACCGACTATTCGGACAACTACTACGAGTATGAAGTACCTCTCGTTCTCTCTCAACCCGGCAACCTCAGCGTGGAGAACATATGGGCTAATAACATAGACCTCCGCTTAGAAGACCTAAACTTCGTGAAAGTTTTGCGCGATGAAGCCCGACAGCAGCGCGGCTTTCCCTTGACTCAAGTCTTCACTTACACCCTTCCCAATGGCAATCGGATTTCGGTCAAGGGAACCCCTCAGCTCAATAACGTGAAAACCATCTTGGTAGGCGTACGAAACCCAGATGATGGCAGGGGGCCTATCTGTGTGGAAGTATGGATTAATGAGCTGCGAGTCACCAACTATAATACCCGGTCGGGGTGGAGCGCCTCAGGCATGCTTAATCTTCGGTTGGCTGACCTCGGCAATGTCTCTCTATCTGGAAGCATGAGTACCCCCTGGTTCGGGTCTATAGAGCAGAAGGTAGGGCAGCGCTCCACGGAGTGGCTTCAGCGCTATACCGTAACAGGAGGGCTTCAGCTACATCGCTTGTTACCTAAAAAGGCTGGATTGGAGATACCCGCTTTCTTTACTTATGGAGAGAGCTTTATGCGTCCGCTCTACAGTCCCTATGACCCAGATGTTCTTACGCGGACTCGTTTAGAAGCTCAAGCTACCCCTTCACGCCGGGATAGTTTGGAGCGTATCCTGACCTCCTACTCTCGTACCTATAGCTACACTTTCGCCGGCGTGAGAAAGATTTATGTCAACCCTCAAGCTAAAAAGCGGTTCTGGCACCCCCAGAATTTCACGCTAAGCTACGGGTACAATGAAACCTACACCCGTAGCCCTCAGATAGAATACGCCTTCAATCGGCAATACACCGGCAGTGTCGCTTATAACTACAACTTCCAAATCAAGCCCCTGAAGCCCTTCAGTAAGCTCAAACCAGCTATCCTGAAAGACTTTAGCTTGAATTATCTACCTAATCAAGTGGGCTGGCGCGTAGAAGGCAATCGTCAGTACCAGGAGCAGAAGCTGCGTCCTATCGGGGGCGGACCCGAGGTTCGACCTACCTTTTATCAGAACTTCCTTATCAACCGTCAGTATATCCTTCAGTGGAGTTTGACCCCCAGTCTAAGTCTGAACTACAACGCCACGGTGCAAGCTCGAGTAGACGAGCCTGAGGGCCCTATCAATACACCAGAGAAACGGGATAGTCTATGGGCAAATGTGCTCAGCTTCGGCAAGGACCCAGCTCGGGGGCGCTTCCAGCGCATAAACTTCGGACGCACTCTAAACTTCCAGCAAAATGTAGTCGTTACCTATCGCCTGCCTTTGAGTAAAATCAAATGGACCGACTGGATCAACACCAGCGTAAACTACACCGCTGATTATCGTTGGATGACCGCTGCGCTGGGACAGGAACGCTTTGGGAATACTGTCTCGAACGGACGAAATATACAGCTAACAGGGCAGTTTCAGCTCTCCAGTCTATACAAGAAGGTAAAGTTCATAGACAAGCTGCTCACACCCCCTCCAAAACGCAATATCTTCTCGCAAGCGGACACTTCAAGGAAGCAAGGGGATGACCCTTATATAGCTGTACGGCAAATAGGACGAGCGATAGGGAAGGTGATCTTTGGCATTCAGAGCGTAGATGTTACCTACAGTCGCCAGCAAGGCACGAATCTGCCGGGGTTTGTCCCACGTCCCGCCAACTTTGGTTTAGATTGGGATTACCGGGATACGCTTACGGGGCAGCGAAGCCAAGCTCCGGGATGGGGCTTTATTTTAGGAGAACAGCCTGACTTGCAAGGAGGCTGGCTACGAGAGAACGCCCGGCGCGGATGGTTCTCCAGGGACCCTCGCTTTACATTACCCTTTCAACAGACCCAAAGTACTCAGCTCAATATCCGAGCCAATATTGTACCTCTCCGCGACCTTCGGATTGATCTGACGCTTACCCGTAATGAGACTTTCAGCCGAGGGGGGCTCTTTGGCTGGGATAGCCTTCAGCAGGACTTTGCTTTTAGCAATCCCAGCGCTCAAGGCAACTTCAGTATGAGCTTTCTGGGGGCCAATCTCCTGTCGTTAGGGCAACGCGACCGTTCCTACGAGCGATTAGAGAACGAGTATCGTTACATTTTTTCCACGCGTCTCCGTGTGGCTAACCCCTTCTACGAATTGGCTTTGGGTCCTAATGCAGTCCCGACTCGTCGTGATTATTGGAATGGTTATACGGGTTCCCAGCAGGACGTACTCACGCTCGCCTTCCTCAGTGCATACGGTCCCTACAATCCCAATCGTATGCCCCTTTCGCCTTTCCCTCGGGTGCCTCTCCCTAACTGGAATATCAACTACACTGGTCTGAATCAGATTCCCTTCTTCAAGGAGCGGTTTCGCACAATTGCGCTCAACCACGCCTACCGTTCTACTTACACAGCTAACTATGTGCTCAATCTGCGAGCTCTTGACCAGAATGGCGACGGGTTATCTGAAACAATACAGCCCATTCAAAGCTTTCTGGATACCCTGCCCGGGCTAACCGTGTATAACTTTGAGCCTGTATTCGTAATAAGTGCTCTCAGCATACAGGAAAGTTTCTCTCCCTTAGCAGGTCTCAATCTGGCTTGGAAAAATGGCATGAATACAACCGTAGAACTGCGTCGCACTCGTACCACAACGCTCAATATCGGCGCGCTCCAACTCAATCAGAATCGGACAACTGAATTCAGCTTTACTTGGAACTGGCGACGGGAGAGCCTCATGCAGCCTTTTTCTCTCTTTGGTCGGACTTTTGAGCTGCGCAATAGCGCCACTTTTCGCTTAGAGATTACCTATCGTAGCTTAGTCAATCAAAATCGCCAGTTAGATAACGCAGCTTTTGTGCAGCCTATTGGCGGAACCCGTTCTTTTACAATCAAGCCTGCTATCGATTACAGCATCAGCACTCAGCTAACCGTGCGTGCATATATAGAACATACTCGCAATCGCCCTGTTTTATCCAATGCCTTTCCCACTTCTTTCACAGCGGCAGGGGTGCAATTTCGTTTCTCTCTCACAAACTAAACCTTCATGAAGCGCTGGCTGTATCCTACACCTCAGGGCTTGTATTGCGAGCCGGGGGGCTTTTACATTGATCCGTGGCGCCCTGTGGAATATGCCCTTATCACGCATTCTCATAGCGATCATGCGCGCTTCGGTAGTCAAGCCTACCTTACGGTGGAAGAAAACGTTCCTCTCCTTCGGCACAGGCTTGGGGATGTACGGGTAGAAGGACTGCCCTGGGGCGAAACACGCTCTATTGGAGGCGTAAAGGTCAGTTTTCATCCAGCGGGTCATATCCGAGGAGCGGCTCAAATACGCTTAGAATGGCGAGGGGAAGTATGGGTCATTACAGGCGATTATAAGCGCCATCCTGACCCTACCACCCTCACCTTTGAGCCGCTTAGGGCTCACGGGTTGATATCAGAATGTACATTTGGACTACCTATTTACCAGTGGGCTTCGCCAGCTGCTGTTATAGAGGAGATTATAGCTTGGTGGCAAGCCTGCCGAAGTGAAGGTAAAAATGCTATTCTCTACGCTTACTCGCTGGGTAAAGCTCAGAGGCTACTCGCTTCTCTACCCCCAGTTAGCCCTATATATGTGCATGGAAGCCTTGTGCCGATTAATCGCTTATATGAAAAGGCGGGGATCCGCCTTGCCGCTTGGAAACCTGCCGCGGAGTGGAAGAAAGAGAAAGGTATTTTGCTTATTGCGCCACCTGCCGCGCAGAAGAGTCGCTGGCTAACTCGCTTTGAACCCTATGAAGAGGCTCAGGCTTCAGGGTGGATGGCTATACGCGGACGCAAGAGGCAAAAGGCTTTGGATCGCGGTTTTCCTCTATCGGATCATGCAGATTTTTACCAAATCTTGGAGACGCTGAAAGAAACGGGAGCGGAGGAAGTAGTATTTACACATGGCTACACCGCCACGATGACTCGCTTGGCTCGGTTTTATGGATACAATGCTTACTTCTGGGAGACAGCGTATAGGGGAGAGGAAGGGGCTTCGGAAGAGGCGGAACGCGCTGAGATGGGTCTAGCAGAAGATAGGGGGTCAAAGTAGAGCAGGAGAGAGCCCTTCTGTGGATAGATCAAAGGCTTGGCTGCTGAGAGTTTTCAAGGGTTTCTTAGGTTTTTGGGTTAGGGCGAACCTACTCAGCGGAAGGGGAATAGGATTGCTCCTGAGGGGTTTGCTATGGGGTGGGCGCCAGCGCCTTCGGCGCTGGCGCCCACCCCACCTCGTCAATACAATCGCTGGGCTACGCTCAAAGTAGTTGGAGCGCTCTTGGGCTTTATCGCCTATATCCTCCTAACCTACGCTTCCTTCTAAACTGATAGCTAACAGTTTGCGCGCTTCTACAGCAAATTCCAGCGGTAGATGGGCCAGGACCTCCTGGCAATATCCATTAATGATCAACTCTACCGCTTCTTGAGTGGGGATGCCTCGCTGATTGCAGTAAAACAGGATGTCTTCGCCGATCTTTGAAGTCGTAGCTTCGTGTTCTACGATGGCTGAAGGGTTGCGTACTTCTACGTAAGGGAAGGTATGAGCACCACAGCTATTCCCTATCAGGAGAGAATCGCACTGAGAGAAGTTGCGGGCATTTTCAGCTCCCGGCATGATCTGGACGAGTCCTCGATAGGTGTTGTTACTCTTCCCAGCGGATATACCTTTGGATACGATGCGGCTTCGGGTGTTTTGGCCAATGTGTATCATCTTGGTTCCCGTGTCAGCCTGCTGATAGTTATTAGTTACGGCCACTGAGTAGAATTCACCCACGGCATTATCTCCCTTGAGAATAACGCTGGGATATTTCCATGTAATAGCTGAGCCTGTCTCGACTTGGGTCCAAGAAATTTTGGCGTTTTCGTGAGCGATGCCCCGCTTGGTTACAAAGTTATAGACGCCTCCTCGTCCTTCCTTATCGCCTGGATACCAGTTCTGCACGGTAGAATACTTGATGTAGCTGCCACGCAGGGCAATCAGTTCAACGACGGCTGCATGAAGCTGGTGTTCAGAACGCTTAGGCGCCGTACAACCTTCTAAATAGCTTACGTAAGCCCCCTCATCCGCAATAATCAGCGTGCGCTCAAACTGACCTGTCTTCTTTGCGTTTATGCGGAAATAGGTGGAAAGTTCTATGGGGCATCGTACCCCTTTTGGAACATACACAAAGCTGCCATCGCTGAACACCGCTGAATTAAGAGCAGCGAAGAAATTATCGTTGTAGGGAACGACGGTGCCGAGGTATTTCTTGATGAGGTCGGGGTAGTTTTCCATGGCTTCGCTGATGGAGCAGAAGATAATACCCATTTGAGCGAGCCGCTCTTTGTAGGTAGTGGCGACCGATACGCTATCCAGTACGGCATCCACAGCTACGCCAGCTAATATCTCCTGTTCATGGAGGGGTATGCCCAATCGGTCAAACATGCGCCGGATTTCGGGATCAACTTCATCTAACGACTTGGGCCGGTTCTCGGAGAATCCCTTAGGGGCGGCATAGTAATAAGCATCCTGATAGTTAATCGGGTCGTAGTGGGCGTTGAGCCAGTGAGGTTCTTTCATCTCTTTCCAAGCCCTGAAGGCTCGCATTCGAAAGTCCAGCATGAAGGGGGGCTCCTTCTTCTTGGCCCAGATAAACTCTATGGTAGCTTCGTTGAGGCCCTTAGGAGCTAACTCTTCGTCTATGGAGACTTCAAATCCCCACTCGTATTCCTTCGTAAGGTGTCGGGTCAGTACATCGTCTTGAGTAAGCATAAGCGCAGTTTGGATTTAGACCAAAGAAACAAAAAAGCTGTGATTAGAAGCTAATGAGGTTCGTGGGAAGTGTCCCTTGCATGGGTTCAGTAGGTTGGTCTCCCGTGAGAAACGATTGGGATGGTGGGGATTTATCGTTTTGGGGAAAACTCAGACTAATCCAAGTGCCGGGGTCAGACCGAGTCCATAGAGATGGATTGCTCGCGCTTGCCTCTTCAGATTTTGCCTGCTGCCACAGGTTCAGCCCATAAGTAGCCAGTGCGCCTATAGAGACCTTGGCTGTTTTTCTCTATCTTTTCGCAGATGGTATAGCCGTGCTGAGTCAGGAAAGTCTCCACTTCTGCCCATGTATCGTGGAGTTCCATCCAAATCGTTGGTTTGAATCGTCTCAAAACCTCTTGAGCTCCTTCCAGCACTGCGACCTCTGCTCCTTCTACATCTATTTTTATCCAGTCCACCCTTTGCAGAGCGAGAGTCTCGGCTAACTTATCAATAGACGTAGCTGTCGTTTCTCCTGAGGAGGCTTCCTTGACTCTGTGCTCAAATGATCCATGAGGCCCCTTAGATGACTCTAACTTCAGTCGGGTGGGGAAGCGTCATGCTGCTCCATAGAGAGGGTAGAAGCGTACGGGGAGGCGATTTGAGGCTATATTACTCAAAAGATAGCGATAGTTCGTATAATCAGCCTCTAAGAGAAGGACCTCGGAATCTGGAGCTAAATAGGAGGCATGGTAAAGAGTCCAGTAACCGCGATGAGCTCCAATGTCTAAACCCACCTTGCTTGATTGAAGACAGCTCAGCCAGTGGTGAGGAAAGGTATCTCCCTGTTCTCGGGCCACAAACCATATAAGACCTGTTCCATCCACAAAGGGCCCTTTCTGGTAGCGGTATCGTCGTTCAGACAGGCGAAATGGCCACATAGTCCAGTGTTTATGGGGCTCTTCCATGAGCTTGTACCAAGCTTTCTCCTTGCTACCGTACAGATAGGTATAGTACCACCTGCGGGGCAACCAGAAAGCCCCATTGATCCACAAGACCAAGCTATCTATCCATCGCTGTCCTTGGATTTGCAGCCAGACTTTTACCATATCATCGCCACGCTCCCCCAAGTGAAGCCGGAGCCGAATGCAGTTAAGATCACTTTATCGCCTGCTTTGAGGTAGCCCTCCATTTCGGCCTCGTATAGGCAGATAGGGATGCTTGCAGCCGTAGTATTGCCGTATTTATGGATGTTATTGTAGAATCGCTCCATGGGTAAGCCAAAGAAGTCGGCTACAGCTTGGATGATGCGAATATTAGCTTGGTGCAAGATGAAAAGATTTACATCTTGCGGCCTCCAGCCCTGAGCGGATAGGGCGGTCTCTATAGCTTCTCCCATGCGTTGTACAGCATGGCGAAAGACTTCCTTCCCATTCATGTAAGGTCTCATACCGTAGCTTCCAGGTAGTTTATGGCTTCGGGTTGCTGAGGAGGGTTCTGCTATGCAGAGCTCCATGGCATAGGCTCCTTGACTGTATAGGTGAGAGGAAAGAATGCCCCGAGAAGAGTCTTCTGTCGCTTCAATCAAAGCGGCGCCTGCTCCATCCCCAAAGAGCACACCCACTGTACGCCCCTCGGGATTGTAGTCTATCCAGGTAGACTGAATCTCCGCTCCGACCAACAAAATACACTTATACATGCCTGTTTGGATGAACTGAGAAGCTATGCTGAGCCCATAGACAAACCCTGAGCACTGCTGACGAATATCCAAAGCTGGTGTAGTTTCTAATCCGAGCTTATGCTGAAGGAGCACCCCTGAGCCAGGAAAATAAAGGTCCGGACTGAGTGTGGCGAAGATGATGAGGTCTATGTCTGAAGGCGTTTTGCCTGCGCGGCGGAGCGCCTCTTGAGCAGCCTGATACCCTAAATCAGCGGTGCTGGCTGGCTCCTCCACCCAACGACGCTCTTTGATGCCTGAACGAGTATATATCCACTCATCGCTGGTGTCGTACCACGCTCTGAGATCATCGTTGCAAACAACCTTGGGAGGTACATACATGCCAAGTCCCGAGATATAGGCGTTCGGCATGTTCAAAAATACGACCTTTGAGGTATGCGCATCTGGATGGCAAGCGATCACGCTGGCTTCGCCCTCAAGGCTCACCTCAAAGCTCACCTATTACGCAGAGGGTACGAGGTAGTGGATATAGGGACTCACTCGGAGGATAGTACCGATTATCCTATGTGGGTCCATCGGCTGATGGAAGCGTTTCCACCTGATGAGAAGGCTATCCTTATCTGTGGGACTGGCAACGGTGTCTGTATGACAGCCAATCGGTATCCGCAGGTAAGAGCGGCTTTAGCTTGGAATGCTGAGATAGCGCGCTTAGCTCGGGCTCATAACGATGCGAATATACTTTGCCTACCGGGTCGTTTTCTGAGCCCTGAGGAGGCTGAACGAGCGGTGGAGGCCTTCATTCAAACCCCCTTTGAAGGGGGGCGGCATCAAAAGCGAGTCAGTCGGATTAATCCCCATAGCGTGTGAGACTACTTTTCCTCATAGCTTTGCTTCCGGCTCAAAAGCTCCTGTTAGATCGGTTGCCAGTCGGAGCGATAGATACTCTTTATCTCGCTCGGATTCGTTCGGCTGTGTCAGAGGCAGAGCTTCGGGCGCATGTGGAGTTTTTAGCCAGTGATGCTTTGCGCGGGCGTGAAGCTGGCACGCCCGACGAAAAGGTCGCCGCCGCTTATCTAATCGCTCAACATCGCCGCTTTGGAAGCGAGCCCTTATTGTCTCATGGGTACATCCACAGCTTTCCTTTGGCTCCCAAGCGTAAAGAGCCCAAGGTTAAGCAAGGGAAAAAGGCTCTTGTCTCCATCGTAGATACACCCTATGCATGGAATGTCTTAGCCTGCAGACGGGGTGTTTCAGCCCCAGGAGAATATGTCATCTTATCGGCTCATTACGATCACATTGGCACGACCAGTACAGGAGCGGTATACAATGGCGCAGACGACAATGGCTCAGGCACAGCCGTGCTGCTCGAAGCGGCTCGGTTGCTTCACTACCTTCCTCCTCCTAAACGCACCATTGTATTTTTTCATACAGCCGCTGAAGAAAAAGGACTCTTAGGGGCCATGCGATTTGTACGCGATTCCCTGGTGAAACTGGATTCTATCGTAGCGGTCATAAACGCGGACATGCTCGGACGCACCGATACTCTCCATGCCAAAGACGACCTTTATCTCTACGCTATTGGGAGTGAGCGAGCTTCGCCTCGCCTGAGGGCTCTCCAAGATTCTGTCAATCTTTTCTGCTGCGGCTGGCGATTTGACTACCGGTATGATGATCCTAAGGATCCGCTTCGGCTTTTTTATCGCAGCGATCATTATGCGTTTGCCAAACATGGGGTGCCCGTGGTTTTCTACTTCGGCGGGCTACATGAGGATTATCACGGGACAGGAGATGATGCAGAGAAGATAGACTTTAATCGTCTCCGTCGTGCAGCGGTACTTATCGCCAGCTTGGCTTGGACTTTAGCTTCGTTATGAGAGGGCTTCATCGGGATTGTGTTTATTTGTAGTATGGCGGTGCGCATTCGGACGGCTTCCCCCCAAGAGCGTAAGCTGAGCTGGTGGGACAAGCTGTACTTCCCGGCTATCCTATCGGGACTGGCCTACACTTTTGGACGCCTATTCAAGAAGCCCGTAACAGTCCAATATCCCGAGGAGCCCATAGAGCTGGGACCAGAATTTCGAGGTCGTCCTGTTCTTGTAGTGGAGAACGGTAAAGAACGGTGTGTCGCCTGCGGTCTCTGTGCTCGAGTGTGTCCTCCTTTTGCTATACACATGCAGGCTGCCGAGACCGACGATCCCAAGGAGCGTTACCCTGCCATCTTTGAGATAAACATGCTTCGCTGCATTTACTGCGGCTTGTGTGAGGAGGTCTGTCCTGAGGAAGCAATCGTAATGAGCCCTGAATATGACTTTGTGTTTCGCAGTCGGGAGGAGGCTATCTATACCAAAGATCGTCTGCTGGTAGATAAGAAGGACTTGGAAGCTCGGCTCGGTTGGCTTCGTCAGATGCGCAACCCTCAAATAGGGAAGCGCTTTCGCTTCCGAATAAGCAACAATATTCACAGCGTCAAAGCCCGCCACTTGGTTGCAGAGGGAGAGGAAATCGCTGGATGAAAGACGCCATTTGGGACCCTATTCGTCGGCGCTATCGGGTAGCTACACCAGAGGAATGCGTACGGCAGCGGCTTGTTGCCTTTCTCTTGGAGCGGGGCTATCCTCTCGCATCCATCCAAGTAGAGTATGCCCTGAGTGAAGGGGGACGGTTTGATGTAGCGGTCACTACGCCAGAAGGAGACCTGTGGCTCTTAGCCGAATGTAAGGCTCCTGGTACCTCCCCTCAACGCCTTTGGACTCAAGCCTGGACTCAACTGCGACGATATGCCCGGGTCGCTCCGCATTTGAAATACTTTGCTATCGCCCTCGGAGACCAGCTGTGGTGCTGGGATGCTCAGACGGGCTCTCTCCTCTCGGATTTCCCAACCTATCCCCGATGAAAGCTATCACTTTATACTTTATCTTGGAACACCCTGTGGATGAGGCTATACCTTCGCCTCTCCCGCCTGAACTGGCTCTCCAAACCATAGAAACCAGTTTTTGGTCGGAAGAGGAGAAAGAGCTGCTTCGTCGGCATACTGCCTATTTAGAGCGCTCTTTCCCTATTGAAGCCAATCCGATTGAGACCTTTCTCCAGGCGTATCGGATTGCATCTACCTTCTCTCATATACTCGGTATCGCCAATCCTGTCGCTCGCACAGCCCATCACATTCGGTGGGCTCAGCGGATATTCTCAGACGGATTAGAAACCATCGCCCGACAGACCCCTCCCCTTCATCTTTGGACTGGCTTAGTACCAGTAGAAGTAGAGCTGTCTCTGACAGACTTGCTTCGGGATAGGACGACCTCTTTATGGCTGCGTACGGCAGGGTATGAACAGTTCGGGCTACCTAACTTAGCGCATCCTATCGCCGACCTTAGGGAAACCGGGTGGGTTCATTCTCTCTTTGAGCTACTCTTTGACTGGATGTATTTTGAGGGGCGTCCTCTCCAAGCTGGCGATGCCATAGAGGTGCCCGAGAGAGGACGGTACATGCTAGAGGGATTTATGCCGGGCGTTCTGGCCCTGATGGAGTGGAGAGAGGAAAATGGGGCCTGCTGAGCTCCCTTTTCATAAGCCAGCCCTTTCCGAGCTGGAGCGAGCATATCTCCTGCAAGCGTTAGAGGAGCGTTATTGGGGGGGAGGCAAATGGGTGGAAAAGTTGGAGCACGCTCTCAGTGAGCTTTACGGCAGAGAAGTAGTCGTGGTTAGCTCGGGCACAGCGGCGCTTCATATAGCGCTTACCCTCCTTCTTCGAGGGGAGGCGGGTGAGGTGATCGTTCCCACCTGGACTTTTACGGCTACGGCGTCTGAGGTCGTGCATGCTGGAGGCACGCCCGTTCTTGCTGATGTAAATGACACTCTTCATCTTTGTGCTGAGACTGTAGAGCCGCTTATATCGCCTCGTACACGGGGTATTGTAGTGGTGCATTATGCGGGACAGGCTGCCCCGATGGGCGAGCTCTTAGACTTGTGTCAGAGGTATGGCTTATGGCTTTTAGAGGACACCTGTCATGCAGTTCCTGCCTATTATGAGGGGCAGCTGTGCGGTACCTTTGGAGCTGCCGCTACCTTGAGTTTCCATGCTACGAAGCCGATCGCCGCTGGTCAGGGAGGCGCAGTATTATTGGCAGACTCCACTTTAGCTGAACGGGCTCGGCTTCTGCGGCGACACGGTATGCGCCGCCATGTGGAGTCCCCCTGGCTCTACGAAATAGAAACGCTGGGCTGGAACTACATGCTCTCGGACTTTCAAGCTGCTATCGCCTTGGCTCAAGTGGAGCGGCTTCACCTAAACTGGACTCGGCGCCGGCGTTTGGCTCAGCTTTATACCGAAGCCCTTCGGCTTATTCCAGAGTTGTTCCCTTATCCTGTCTCCGATACCGAGAAAGTGGGATGGCATCTATATCCCGTGCGGTGGCAGGGGGCGACGGCTGAGCGTAGAGACCAGCTTCTGAGTCGCTTGTGGGCTCAGGGTTTTCATCTCAGTGTCCATTACAAGCCTTTGCATCTGCACGCAGCCTATCGGCCCTATGTGAGAAGCCATCAGCGTTTTCCTTCAGCCGAATCCGCTTGGAATGAGGTATTCACCTTGCCCCTATGGGTAGATTTAGAGGAGAGCCACATAGAGCGACTGATAGAGCAGCTGGCTAATGAGCTACGACGGTGAAAGGCTCTTTTACTCTTCTGTTACGCCTTAGGAAGGGAGTGTGTCCGGTGGCTTGTCGTTTGACCTCAAAGCAGGACACCTACATGGGGTCGGTCTGCGGGGTCTTCGCTGAGGACTAAGCTCATAAGGGTATGTGAGAGAAGGGTATTAGCCTACGGGTCGGCCGGAGCGATACAGGCATTTTTTATTTCATTTTGAAGATTATTACTACCTTTGCGGGAAAGGAGATGCTTATGAAACCGACACTTGAGAGGGAGGATCGGACATTCATCCCTTATGGCAGCTTAGCCTTTTTCGGGCTGCTTATCTTGCTGACGATATTAGTCTGGTTAGGTAGTTATATCCTTATGCTCAATCGGGGTTAGCCTATGGACCGCGCAGAAAAAATCGCAATCATGGTTGCCTCAGGGCTTTTGGGGCTGTTTTTCTTGGCGTTGTTGGCTGCAGCTAAGCTTCAGGGCATCCAAGTGCCTCCTTGCCTTCCCCCAGCAGTCAGGCCCTTCTCAGAGGGGCGCATAGACACGCTTCCCGATGGGCGGCGTCAGCTTTTTTATGTTGCTCGCATGTGGCGCTTTGAGCCGGAGATTGTAGAGGTTCCCATAGGTAAGCCCATAGACATTTTCCTCAGCGCAGCCGACGTAACGCATGGCTTATACGTAAGCTGGACTAATACTAACTTGATGGCCATACCCGGTAGCGTCAACGCTTACACATTTAAGTTAGAGAAACCGGGCATTTATCCTATTATCTGCCATGAATACTGTGGCTCAGCCCATCAAAACATGGTTGCCTATCTCATCGCTAAATAAACTCAATCTCTTGACTTATGGAAACTCGTAGAGAATTTTTTCAAGTAGCGCCGCTGTCGCGGCTGCTGATGATTATAGAAGTCAGCCTGCCTATCATCCTGCTGCTTTTAGGGGTGTATCATGGGTTCATGCAGACCTTGTACCGGGCTGGGATTATTCAGAGCAGCGGTTTTGCAGGGATCAACTATTATCAAGGGCTCACCCTGCATGGCGTCATTAATGCGGTGGTATTGACGACCTTTTTTGGGGTGGTGTTTGGCAACGCTATCATGCAGTTTTATCTGCGCCAGCCCCTTATTCCGTGGGTGCATGCGCTCTCTACGGGATTGATGGTGGGAGGAACGCTCATGGCGGCCGTGCCCATGCTTTTGGGACTGGCGGATGTCTTGTACACTTTTTATCCACCTTTGAAGGCTCATCCTACCTTTTATATCGGGGCGACCTTGCTGGTCGTAGGGTCTTGGGTGGCCTTCTTTGGGTGGATACCCCTTTTGCGTCGCTGGATGCAGGAAAATCCTAATACCCCTATGCCTTTGGCTGTCCTGGGCATGGTTGTTACGTTCCTTATCTGGCTCATCTGTACTATACCCTTGGCGGTGGAGATGCTGTTCTTGCTCATCCCTTGGTCTCTTGGATGGGTGCAGGCTATAAATATCCCTTTGGCTCGTACGCTATTCTGGTTTTTTGGCCATCCCTTGGTGTATTTCTGGCTCTTGCCAGCGTATGTAGTGTATTATGTTATCCTGCCTAAAGCGGCAGGGGGCAAGCTCTATTCAGCCTATGCAGCTCGGCTGACCTTTTTGCTATTCTTGGTTTTCAGTATTCCTGTAGGACTTCATCACCAGTATACTGAACCTGGCATCGATCGGTTTTGGAAAGGCCTACATGCTCTCCTCACTTTTGCGGTGGCGATACCCAGCTTTATGACGGCCTTTACCGTAGCAGCCTCGTTGGAGCATGCTGGGGTACAGCGGGGGGCTAAAGGCCTATTTGACTGGATAGCAAAGCTCCCCTGGCTAAACGCTAATCGTCCTATGGTAGCTTATAGCTTGGCTGGACTGCTTATATTTATCTTAGGGGGCTTGACGGGTATTGTCAATGCCTCCTACAATCTCAATCAAACCATACACAATACAGGCTTTATATCGGGACACTTTCACATGACGGTGGGAGGACCGGTGTTTTTAGTCATCTTGGGTGTGTCGTTGGAGCTCTTTTCCCAGCTTACGGGGAAGCCTATTCGCGGACGCGGATGGAACATCGCTGTACCCTACCTCTGGGCGCTGGGCCTCTATATCTTTTCGCCGGCAATGATGGTGGGGGGCTTGTTAGGTCAGCCTCGCCGTACGAACATGGGGCTCACCTACTTAGACCCTAGTTCTCCTCATTTTCGGTTAGACTGGGTGGTAACGAGCTATTTAGCGGCGATTGGTGCGGTGATTATGATAGTTGCTTTTCTGGTCTATATAGGGGTATGGGTAGCTACGGTAGCTGCGCCTGCTGAGAGGCCAGGGGGTCAGTTGTATTTTCCCACTGCCGAAACCTTGCATCAGGATGCGCCGACCACCTCTATCGTGACTAAGCTGCGTCCATGGCTGGGGGTGGCGGTCGTACTCATCCTCCTGTCTTATTGGGTGCCTTTACGTCAGGCGCTTCGTACCCCTGACAAAGCTGTCCCTTACACGCCTGACAATCCTACCCCAGCCGTACAAGTGCAAAAATGAAACGAATGCTCTGGCTCCTGACTGGGATGGGGGTGGTCGGCGTAGCTGCCGGCGGATGGTGGTGGTATGAGCGAGAGACCGTACCGCCTCCCCTGCATCTGGAGCCAATCTGGCCTCTGGTAGAGGCCTATCCCATCACAGATATGACAGGAGGACCCCCTCCCAATCTCAGGGGCAAGGTTGTACTGCTGAACTTTATCTACACGCGCTGCCCTTCTGTCTGCCCTCGGCTACAGAGCCAGATTCGTCTTGTTCTTCAGCAGATCCCTCCTACGCCAGCTCTCGTGGCTGTATCCATCTCTTTAGACCCAGAGCATGACACACCAGAATACCTGAGGGCTTACGCTAAAAGTTATGAGGTGCCTGGACACACTTGGCTCTTCTGGCGTCCAGCTAATCAAGCCTGGGCTATTCAGTTGGCTGCGTCGGTCTTTGGGCTTAGGGCTGCCCGTCTCAGTGAGACAGAGATTCTTCACTCGGATGTGATTTTACTCATAGATAGCGAGGGACGATTGCGGGGATGGTATGCTTCTACAGACGACCGACTCTTGAAACACACTCAAAACCTTCTACGACTATGCGAGCGGTAAGATTCGTAGTCCTGATGGGCCTATTATGGGGGCAGGATGCCTCTGAGCTGGGTGAGCGTCTCTTCAATCAACGCTGTGCGACTTGCCATAAGCTGCAGCAAAAGCTGATAGGTCCACCTCTGGCGCGCATCGGTGAGCGTCGTTCCGAGGAATGGTTCGCTCGGTTTGTTTCTAACTCTCAGGCTCTCATTCAATCTGGAGATACGCAGGCGGTGGCTGTCTTCCGAGCCTATAATCAGCAAATCATGCCGCCATTTCCTGACCTAACCGATGAGGATATCCGAGCCTTATGGACCTACCTCAACAGCATAGCAGCTCCCCAGCCCGTAGCTGAATCTGCGCCAAGCGAAGCTAAAGCTGTTCTTTATCCTGGCGAACTGCGCCCCATGAAGGTGGAAGATTTCGCTTTCCTGCGGCGCGCCTATTGGCTTCTCGCTGCGGTTGCTGTGCTTGTAGCCCTGCTCCTTGCGGTGGTCATTCACTTTGTGAGCGTCAAGCGAGCCTCTGAGGAGCAAGCTTAAGCTGTTTATACACCTGCTCGTACCGAGACAGTCCTATAGGTAGCGACAAAAGCGCTTGACTCGTATGGCGGGGAGACGATAGCCCATTTTGGTGCTGAGCGTCCAGAAGGAGCTGAGCGACTCTTTCGTAAGCCTGTGTCGTGAAAGATTCGCAAAGGTAAATTCCCTCTACTTGCTGAGCTAAGAGCCGATTATCTCCTAAATCCGCCTGCATCACAATGGGTATATTCATCGCCAAGACCTCAGCGACGCGAGTAGGGAATGAGCCGATCCGACTGAAGCCCGGCCTGCAGAATATTATAGAGGTATCCATGACGCTGCACCAAAGTGGGACTTCAGCTCGAGGAATGAAGCTTACTCTCAGCCGTTCTCTTGGCACCCCAACAGCATCAGCGTAGGCATACACCGTCTCAGCCGAGGCAGGTGTAAAGAAAACCATGTAAGTATCAGCTCTGAGCCGCTGAAGCACTTGGAAAAATCTCAGCATCTCTTTCACCTCGTATAAAGCCCCTATGGAGCCTAAGTAACCGAGTACATATGCATCGGGGGGGAGGTTGAGACGCTGGCGATACAGCGTCCGCTGAGCAAAATAGGGTTGAAAGTGATCGTAGTCAGCCACGCAGGGAATGATGCTGATTTTCTCAGCCGGAATGCCTGCTTGAATGAGAAAAGTCTTTGCGGCTTGGGTTAGGACGATAACATGCGAGGCTGAGCGCAACATAATTCGCTCCCGCTTTTTCCATATGGCGTAGAGTTGCTCGTAAAAGAGATGTCCTGGAGGCCATGCTCGGGTTTCACGCCGCTCATCCGCCCAGAAGCCTCTCATATCAAACAGCCAGGGTTTGCCATATCGCTGACTTATCCGATGAGCTACCCATCCTCCTACGTAGCTGCGAGCATGTAGAAAGTCTATCGGCCTTGTTCTGACTACCTGTTCTGCTGCCCAAAAGAATCGCCAAGCATCGTACGCCTTAGATAAAATCGGCGGCTTTCGAGTGAAGGAAAGGGGATGCCATCGAATCTCAAAGCGAAGAAGCTCTTGACGGAGAGCGGCTTCATGGGAACGGCGCTCTGCCTTTTCAAAGCTCACGATGTCAAATGCTACTCCCAATCGCTGAGCTAAGCCGTAGAGGTAGGGGAGGATTTGAGATTGGCCCAGGGGGTCTAAGAGCCCATCGTAGGTAAGGTAAAGCACATTCATAGGATAGAACGGAGGGTGCTTTCCCAGTGGGCTCGGAGGGCATTAGCTTCATGGATGGTGGGGGCTTCAGCGATGATGCGGATGATCGGCTCTGTTCCCGATATCCGGATATGGACCCACCGATCAGCCCAGCGTAACTTAAGCCCATCTTCTATATTAGACTCTGCTTCGGGGGCCTGGCTGCGGAGCTTGTCCCAGATGTCAGGCGAAAGGCCTCTGTCTGAGAGGGGGACTTTCCCCTTCGTGATGGCGAGATCGGGATACTGGGCTCGCAGCTTTATCGCATCACCCCCCATGCGGGCTAAGTAGCTTAAGAAGAGCGCCACGCCCGCCAAGGCATCTCGTCCATAGTGCAGGCTTGGTAGGATTACACCGCCATTACCCTCTCCACCGAAGGTCGCTCCCACCGCCTTCATCATCTGGACCACATAATACTCTCCTACTCGGCTCTCATAAAAAGGTACGCCGTATCGCTCCGCAACCCATCGTACAGCTAAGGTTGTGGACAAGTTCGCTACGATCGGTCCACTTTGACGGGATAGGGCATAGTCCGCCGTGGCGACGAGCGTATACTCTTCACCAAAGGGTTTGCCATTCGGTAGGATAAATACCACCCTATCCACATCAGGGTCTACAGCGATGCCTAAGTGGGCATTGGTCTGGCGAACCCTCTCAGCTAACTCGGTGAGGTTCTCGGGAAGGGGTTCGGGGGGTCGTGCGAACCGACCCGTGGGCTCGCAGTTTAGGCGAATCACCGATTCAACCCCCAGAGCCTCTAATAAAGCAGGCACAAATAGCCCTCCTCCGCTGTTACATCCGTCTACTACGATGCGAAAGCGCTGTTTTTCTATCGCCTCCCTATCTACCCACGGATGCCGAAGGAGGCTGGTAAGATGGTGCGTGAGCGTTGCCTCAGCGCATTCTAAAGGAGCTGGATGGTCGGTCGCAGGAAAGTTTAGAGTTTCTCGCACTTGGGCTATGGCTTGGATCGCCTGAGGTGGAAGGAACTCCCCCTTCTCGTCTAAAAACTTGAGGGCATTCCATCCCGGGGGATTATGAGAGGCTGTCAGGATAAGGCCTCCCTTGGCCTCGTAAAAAGGGATAGCCATAGAAAGACTTGGGGTGGTGGTGAGACCTGCATCATACACGGTGTGTCCTAAGGCCCGCAGAGTCTGTACAGCGAGGGGGCGTAGGACCTCGCCGCTTGGACGGGCATCTTGTCCGACGAGGAGCCGAGCAGGGCCATATTGGCTGCGCATCCACTGTCCCCATGCTCCCACCCAGCTTACTACCTCAACGGGGGTTAGGTTGTCCCCTGAAGGCCCTTCCACCGTGCCCCGAATGCCTGATGCTGAAACGATAAGGGTCATCGTTTTCAGCCCATTTGACCTGCTGCCCGAAAAAAGGGAATCACATCTCGCACGTTCGTCATGCCTGTAAGGAAGAGAAGCAGTCGCTCTAGTCCTAATCCAAATCCGCTATGGGGGGCCGTACCATAACGCCTTGTGTCTAAATAGGCTTGATACGGAAGAAGAGGCATGCCCAGCTCCTCCATGCGCCGCAGAAGGCGATCATAGCGTTCCTCCCGTTGAGAGCCCCCTATCACCTCTCCAATCCGAGGAAAAAGTACATCAAAAGAAGCCACCGTTTTCCCATCTTCGTTTTGCCGCATGTAGAACGCCTTGATGGCTTGGGGATAGTTATACACTATTATGGGGCGTCCGGAGGCATACTCCTCTACAAGGTAGCGTTCATGTTCTGCTTGGAGGTCGCTTCCCCATTCAGTTGGAAACTGAAACGCTCGCCCGCTTTTTTTCAAAATCTCAATGGCTTCGGTATAAGAGAGCCGCATGAAGGGTTGGGAGCTGGCTGTCTGTAGTTCATCAATCAGGCGCGGCTCATATCGCTCAGTCAAGAAGGTTAGTTCCTCAGGGAAGTGCTCCAAAGCGTAGCGAATGAGATACCGGAGGAAATCCTCAGCCAAGTCCATTGTCAAAGTGAGGTCATAGAAGGCCATTTCTGGCTCTATCATCCAGAATTCCGCTAAGTGGCGGGGCGTATGAGACGGTTCAGCCCTGAAGGTAGGTCCGAAAGTGTAGATCCGGGTCAGACCCATGGCTAATAACTCTCCTTCCAACTGGCCGCTTACCGTGAGATAGGCGGGCTGGCCGAAAAAATCCTTCTCATAAGCTACTCTTCCGTCGGGATGCTTAGGCACCGCTGCGAGGGGGAGGGTAGTAACTTGAAAAAGTTGTCCCGCTCCTTCGCAGTCAGATGGGGTCAAAATCGGCGTATGAACATATACAAAGCCTTGAGATTGTAAGTATTGATGTATAGCGAAGGAGACACCGCTGCGAATACGAAAAATGGCTTGAAAAGTACGAGTACGCGGGCGCAGGTGGGTAATTTCTCTCAGGAACTCTAATGAGTGAGCCTTCTTTTGGAGAGGGTAAGTCTCGGGGTCCACTGCTCCGTGAAGTGAAAACGCTTGAGCCTCTATCTCAAAAGGTTGGGGGCGATCCGGGGTTGCTCGAAGTAAGCCTTGTACGGTGATAGCGGCACCTGTATGAAGCTCACATTCAATGCGTTCTCGTGGGATTTGCTGATGAGACATGACGATTTGGAGAGATTTGAGAGTAGAGCCATCCTGAAGTTCTACAAAGCTAATGGCTCGCGTGGTCCGCCGTGTCCTTACCCAACCGGAGATTTGTATGACTTGGTTCACTGGGGGCTTAGCGTAAATCTCCGCTATAGTCGGCGGAGGACCTCCTGACATGCTGCAAAGGTAGAGGAAGGGCCCCTTAGTGAGCCTCTCTATCAAGCGTATAGTATCTTTGCCCGATATGTTTGAAGCCATAGCAGAACGGCTATCGGAGACCTTTCGGAGCTTGGCTGGGCGGGCGCGAATCACAGAAGCCAACATTAACGATGCCCTCAAGGAAGTGCGGCGGGCTCTTTTGGAAGCAGATGTGAATTACAAGATTGTCAAGGATTTCACCGAGCAGGTCAAACAGCAAGCTATTGGTCAAGAAGTTATCAAATCTATCTCACCCGCACAACTTTTCGTGAAGATTATATATGATGAACTGGTCAAGCTTTTAGGGGAAAAGCAAGAGCCGCTTCGTTACGGAGCCATACCTCCCACCATCTACATGGTAGTAGGACTCAATGGTGCCGGTAAGACGACTTTCGCGGCTAAGCTTGCTCTCTATCTCAAGGGGCAAGGACGTGCGCCCTTCCTCATAGCGGCTGATATTTATCGTCCGGCCGCCGCTGAGCAGCTGTCTGTCCTGGCAGAAAAAATAGGAGTACCCTGCTACCGAGAAGAGAATGCTGCAGATGCGATAGCTTTGGTTCAGAGGGGCTTAGCTGAAGCTAAAGAGAAAGCCCGAGAGGTGGTCATCGTAGATACAGCGGGTCGGCAGACCCCCGACGCAGAGCTGATGAGGGAGCTGCGGCTCATGGCTGAGGCGCTCCGACCCACGGAGATTCTCCTCGTTTTGGATGCCATGACGGGTCAAGATGCATTAGTTACCGCCCGAGCCTTCCGTGAGGTTATACCCCTTTCTGGCTTTATACTCTCCAAGATGGATGGAGACGCTCGGGGAGGGGCAGCGCTATCTCTGCGGGCTGACACAGGCCTACCCATCAAGTTCATTGGTACAGGAGAAAAGCCCGAGGACTTATCGCCTTTTTACCCCGATCGGATCGCCAGCCGCATTTTAGGTATGGGGGATATCATCTCCTTCGTAGAAAAAGCCCAGGCTCAATATGATGCCGAAAAGTCCCAAAAGCTCCAAGAAAAACTTCGGAAGAATAAGTTTGACTTGGAAGACATGCTAGATCAACTTCGGACCATCAAGAAGATGGGGAACATACGCGACCTTCTCTCAATGATACCCGGCTTCGCTCAAATGAAAGATGTGGATTTGGATGAGAAAACCTTCAAGCACATAGAAGCTATTATTCTTTCTATGACGCCCGAGGAGCGTCGTAACCCTTCTATCATCAACGGCTCCAGGCGAAGGAGAATAGCTATGGGCAGTGGCACCTCCATCCAGCAAGTCAATCAGCTCTTGCGTGAGTTTGAGCAGATGAAGAAGCTCTTGAGAAGTCTGAATAAGTTTCAAGCCCAAGGACGCGACCCTCGGCAGGCTCACCCGCTGTTTCGTCGGAAGGGGTGAGGTGCATTTAGTTTCTGCTCTCTGATGAGATAAAGCCTTCGTGATTATCGGAGCATGTCTGCGCACTTCCTCCCCGAGAAAACTCTGACTTTAGAGGTTCGGCTAAAAGTTTTGCCTTCTGAGTCTAACCCGTTGCCGGGTAGGTTCTATGCGGTTAGGGCGAGACTCACTAATATCACATCCTCAAGGCGCTAAGCGTATCCTTTTCCTGCTAAGCTCTTTGCCAAGCCGCTCTCATGGAAAGCCCTTTCGGGATGAAAAGGACCTTCATCCCAAGGGAGTTCTCCCAGCAGCGTGAAAGTTTTCCTAAAGTAGGTTTCACTGGGGTCGCCGGTTGTTCCATTTAGAACAATCCCTAATAGAGGTATGGCTCGTCGGCGAAGCGCCTCCAGAGATAACCAAGTATGGTTCATTGCGCCGAGATAAGGACGCACGACAAGGACCACAGGCAGCTTCCACTGAGCAAACAAGTCTATGAGGAAGTAATCAGGGGTCACAGGCACGTACAATCCTCCGGCCCCTTCTATTACTAGGGGTTCATCGGGGGGTGGAGCGCAGAGTAGCCCCCAGTCTATGTGAGTCTTTTCCGCTTGAGCGGCTATCAAGGGAGCAGCGGGTAGAGCAAACCGATATCTCTCAGGGTAAGTTGGAATGCCCCACTGGCTGACTGTGGCTGTATCGGTCGGTGTGCCTGTTTGGACGGGCTTCCAGTAAGGCCATTTCAGACCGGCCGCCAGGGTAGCCGCTATGCGCGTCTTGCCAACATCAGTATGAATGCCCGTCACGATGAGACCTTTCATAAAGCAAAGGTACTTTCTCCGTATTTTCGCCGCATGGAGAAAGCCTTGCTTCACCTTGGCGATCAGGCGTATGAATTAGACATTCTAACAGGCTCGGAAGGAGAAAAAGCTCTGGATATTAGCAAGCTGCGGGATAAGACAGGCTATATCACATTAGATGTCGGATACAAAAATACTGGCTCAACCATCAGTCAGATTACCTTTATTGACGGTGAGCAAGGCATCTTGCGATATAGAGGCTATCCCATAGAGCAGCTTGCTGAATTCTCTTCGTATTTAGAGGTGGCATACCTTCTTATTTATGGCGAGCTGCCTACTCGTGCCCAGTTAGAGCATTTTGAAGATCGGATTAAGGAGCGCACTCTTATCCATGAAGATATCAAGAAGTTTTTCGACGGGTTTCCGTCTTCGGCTCATCCGATGGGCATATTAGCGTCGGTGGTATGCTCGCTGTCGTCCTTTTACCCCGAGTCTCTGGACCCTTACGCACCAGACGAAGTGATTGAGCGAAATATCATTCGCCTGCTTGCCAAGGTACCTACGCTCATTGCTTGGATCTATAAGAAAAGGAAAGGGCACCCCTACATATACCCTCGGAATGAACGCTCCTATGTGGAAAACTTTCTGTATATGATGTTTGGCATGCCAACCTATGATTACGAACCAGACCCTCACGTGGTAGATGCCCTGAATAAGCTGCTTATTCTGCATGCAGACCACGAGCAAAACTGCTCCACCAGTACAGTACGGGCAGTTGGTTCTTCTTTAGCTAACATTTATGCCTCTGTCTCAGCGGGCATATGTGCGCTATGGGGACCTCTGCATGGAGGCGCTAACCAGGAGGTTATTGAAATGCTCGAGATGATCAAGGCTGATGGAGGCAACATCTACAAGTGGATTGATAAAGCCAAAGATAAGAATGATCCATTTCGGCTTATGGGGTTCGGTCATCGGGTGTACAAGAACTTTGACCCGCGAGCCAAGATTATTAAGCAGGCTGCTGACCAAGTGCTGAATATTTTAGGCATTCACGATCCTGTATTAGATATTGCTAAAAAGCTAGAGGAAGTTGCTCTGAGTGACCCCTATTTCATAGAGCGGCGGCTGTACCCTAATGTAGATTTTTACTCAGGGATCATTTACAGGGCGATAGGGATACCCGTAGAGATGTTTACAGTGATGTTTGCTTTTGGGCGGTTAGCTGGGTGGCTAGCTCAGTGGTGGGAAATGCGTAGGGCAGGAGAACCCATTGTGCGGCCTCGTCAGATTTACACAGGTGCTACATTGCGAGAGTATATCCCAATCGCAAAGCGCGGGTGAGCTCGTCTCTCTTTCGGCGCAAGCCCCTTACAGTTCCTGACACGCTTCCCTTACGCCGTGTTTTATCGGTTCTAGATTTGACGGCCATAGGCATAGCCGCTGTAATCGGAGCGGGCATATTTAGCACGATTGGCGAAGCAGCTGCAGCTGCTGGTTCCTCCGTGACGCTGGTATTTGTCATAGGGGCTATCGTCGCAGGTCTTTCGGCCTTATCTTATGCTGAAATGGCTTCCAGCGTGCCTCTCTCTGGAAGTGCCTACACTTACACTTACATCGTTTTTGGGGAACTGCTGGCTTGGATAGTGGGCTGGATGCTGGTCTTAGAGTATGCTGTGGGCAATGTAGCGGTAGCTATTTCTTGGTCTGGGTACTTTCAGGCTCTGCTGAATAGCTGGGGTCTGTCTATTCCCCCGTATTTAGTCCGAGATCCCCTCTCCCTCTGGCGAGAAGCCCAAGTGTTTATACAGACGCAGGACCCCGCCATGAGGCCCGCCTATGAAGCCTGGGTGGCTGCACCGCGGCTTTTAGGCATTCCCTTAGTAATGAACCTACCTGCCCTGCTGATTACAGCTATCGTAACGGCTATCGCTTACATCGGCATAAAGGAGACTCGCCTGACCAACAATCTGCTCGTAGCGGCTAAGATCGGCGCTATACTTTTGGTTATTGCTGTTGGGGCTTTTTTCGTAGATGCTAAACGGTGGTTAGACTTCATGCCCAATGGTTTTTCGGGTATGATGCGAGGGGTGGGTGCGGTTTTCTTCGCCTACATCGGCTTTGATGCCTTATCCACCACAGCGGAGGAGGCTCGTAATCCCAAGAGAGACCTGCCCTTAGCTATGATACTATCGCTTACCCTCTGTACGCTTCTTTATGTAGCGGTTGCACTGGTATTGACGGGGCTTGCTCCTTACTCAGAGTTGGCGGTAGCTGACCCCTTGGCTCACATATTCAAAAAACTACCTATCTCTACCCGCATTCAGCAAGCTCTCATGGGAGTTGTTGCCGTCAGTGCTGTGGTAGCCATGGCCAGCGTACTTTTGGTCTTTCAGGTTGGGCAGCCTCGCATTTGGTATGCGATGAGTAGAGATGGGCTGCTCCCTCCTGTATTTGGACGCATTCATCCCAAGTATCGTACGCCTCATGTATCCACCCTGCTTACGGGCCTTGTGGTGGCTGTTTCCTTGTTTTTCTCCTCGCTTCATACGGTCGTAGATATGACTAGCATGGGAACACTCATGGCCTTTGCGATAGTTAGCGCTGGGGTAGCTTACCTTCATCACAAGCCTCCACCTGGATATGCGCCGCGCTTTCGCGTGCCTAAAATACCTGGGCGCTGGCCCTTCCTAATCTCTTTAGGTGCAGGTCTTCTATGGGCCTATCAGCTCAACCCCAACATTTTTCGCGACCTGTGGGCTCTGTCCAAAGGCGGTGCTTATTGGAAATATCGGGTCTTGCTCCTCATCTTATGTATCGTGGGGTACTTTACGGTGCGGTACAATCTATCCCTTCTCCCTATCTTGGGCATGCTCAGTGCGGTATATCTAATCATAGAGTTAGGCATAGATAACTGGGTTCGATTGGGTGTATGGGTAGCCGTGGGATTCCTGCTTTACTTCGCTTATGGCTATTGGTACTCTGCCCTGAGACAGGGAGATTCTCGCCAGCCTGCAAACCCTCTTTCCGAGAACTAAGCTGACAGCCTTCTTAAACCCTGCTTCCTATCAGCCTTACTGCAAATCCTAAAGAACCTTGCGGCGATTGGATAGGTATATCATAAAAGGCTTTCTGATCAGTTTTTTTGGAAGCCTGGCCCTTTTAGTCGTGGTTTTAGTCGCTATAGATGTAGCAGAGAAAATAGATGATTTTGTAGAGCGGCAAGTACCGTTCAGAGTTCTCTGGCGTTACTATCAGAACTTCATCCCTTTTTACGCCAATCTGCTGACACCCCTCATGGTATTTCTATCCGTACTTTTTTTCACCTCTCGGTTGGCTCAGCGTTCAGAAATAGTTGCCATCCTGGCGAGCGGGATTAGTTTTTGGCGACTCCTTGTACCCTATTTAGCCACTGCGGGAGTTCTTGCTGGGGTAAGCCTTTCTTTACAACTCTTTGTAACGCCGCGTAATGTCCGACGCATCGAGGAGTTTGAGTACAAGTACATCAAGAATCGCGTGTACTTTGACCAGCGTCAGGTGCATATCAAACTCACCAAAGAAGGATACTTTTTCGTGCGAGCGTTTGATAAGTTTGACCACATTGGTTTCGGAGCACACATAGAGTATATAGAAGGCTCCCGCATCAAAGAGCGATTTTCAGCCGACGAGGTCCAATGGCTATCGGAGTTAAAGCGTTGGCGATTTTTACGAATATGGCATTTCAGGGAGGGCATGCCGCCGCGGTATATACCTCAGATGGACACGACTTTGCCCCTCTCCCCGGAAGACATTATTCGCTCCGACCTCTATACTCGTACGATGACTTTTCCAGACCTCTGGGCGGAATACCGCCGTCAGCGATATGTAGGGGGAGAGGTGGCTAACCTCTTGGAAATAGAGCTAAACGAGCGCATCGCCATTCCTTTGGCTACGATTGGACTGACGGCGTTGGGTTTTGCTTCGGCGTCTCGGAAGCGACGCGGAGGAGTGGCTTGGCAAATAGGCTTGGGACTGGTTTTAGCCTTTATCTATGTGTTTCTTTTAGCGATAGCCAAAAGCCTATTCAGTGGATTGGGAACTTGGGTATGGGTCGGCGTATGGCTGCCTAACATCCTCTTTTTCGGTATGGCCTTCATATGGCTCTGGTCTGTACCTAAGTAGAAAGGTATCGTCTCAAGTACCAAGGATGCTTCCGTAGCTCACGGGCAGATACTTATGAGGAGGTTGAGCGGTCTGGGACGGCGAAGGAGAGAGCTATTCTCCAATAGCTCATGAACCATCGGGCAGTCCATGAGCCAAGGCCTTGGCCAAATAGACATCCCCTTTCAAGCAAAACACTTTCCTCAAAATCCTTTACTTAGCTCTTGATCTCAGTTGCATGGTGTCGGATTGGTATCGAAGCCTCGGTGTCTCCGCTCATAAGACCTTCTTGAAGGCTTACCATCCCCAAGGGTATTTTGTGTCTGTCGGTCCTGACTTAGCTGGAGACCCTCTGCATAGCTTTATCCTCCACGCAGATGGGGTGGGTACGAAAGGCATTCTTGCCTATCTCTGGTGGAAGGAAACTGGGGATGAGCAGGTGTGGTACCATCTCGCTCAAGATGCCCTTGTCATGAATACAGATGATCTGGCTTGTGTCGGGGCGACGGAAAACTTTGTCTTTTCTACCACCATCGCTCGTAATCCCTTCTTTATACCCGATGATGTCGTTCAGGCTTTGATTCAAGGGATTTATGCTTTTGCAGATTGGCTTGGAAAGCAGGGTATTTCAGCTTGGGTGGCTGGAGGGGAAACGGCGGATATGCCTGATGTCGTGCGAACGGTCAGCTTAGAGGCGACCGCAGCGGTGCGCATAGCCCGAGACCGGCTTCTACCTATAAGTCGTCCCGATACAGAGCTGTGGATCGTAGGACTGGGCAGCTTCGGACAAACCACTTATGAGGATGCATATAACAGCGGCATAGGATGTAATGGCATCACGGCTATTCGCCACCTTCTCCTCCATCCTATGTACAAGGAGAAATATCCCGAGACCGTTGCCGATGAACTATCTGATCCCTACCGAGGTGAATACAATCTCACTCAAGAGGTGCAAGGTATTCCTCTGGGGCGTCTCCTCACTTCTCCGACTCGGACTTATCTGCCCTTCCTGCGGGAAGCGTACGCAGAGTATCGCAGAGGGATTTATGCCGTGATTCATTGCACAGGGGGTGGACAGCGAAAAGCTCTCAAGTACTTGCCTCGTACCCTTATCCGCAAGGAAAACTTCTTCCCTTTGTCGCCTCTTTTCGCTCTGCTGGAGAACCGAAGACCCTGGCCAGAGCTCTTTGAAGTGCTGAACATGGGGCATCGCTTGGAGCTTTATGTCCTGCCTACGGTGGCCGAATCGCTTATCTCCTTAGCGCAAAGCTATAACCTCCCTGCGCAAGTCATTGGCAGCGCTGTGCCTCATGATCAGCCCACTCGGATAGAGGCAGTGTTTAGGGATACGACCTGGATATGGGAGTCTGAAGTCTAACCTTCCTCATATGCCGATTTGGAGACCTTATACCCCTCATTACGAGGGAGCTCCTTTGCCGCCTAACATTGTACGTGCCCAAGGCTCTTATCTCTACGCGGCGGATGGACGGGTTTTCTGGGATGGGGTGTCCGCCTGGTGGGTTACTATTCACGGTCATAGCCATCCTTACATCGCCGAGGCTATAGCTCATCAGGCTCGGATTTTAGATCAAGTTTTGTTCGCAGATTTCACTCATCCGAAGGCAGAGGCGGTTGCGGAGGAACTAAATCGTCTAACGGGTTTGCCTTGGGTATTTTTTTCGGATGATGGCTCTACAGCTGTGGAGGTAGCTCTCAAGGTAGCCCTTCAGTATTTCCGCAATCAAGGCCAGCCGCGCCACCGCATCCTTGCGTTAGAAGGCGCTTATCACGGGGACACTTTTGGAGCGATGAGCGTATCAGCTCGTACCACTTTTACTGAAGCTTTTAGCGATTATCTATTTGAGGTGGAGTGGCTGCCCTTTCCCACAGATGAGGACGCCTTAGAAGCCGCTCTGCATTCAATAAGCTCTCGCCAAGACATAGCGGCTTTTATTGGGGAACCTCTCCTCCAGGGTACAGCGGGTATGCGGGTGTATTCTTCTCGTCATTGGGATGCCATAGCTCGAACCGTGCGGGCAACTGGGGCCTTAGTTATCGCCGATGAGGTATTCACGGGCTTCGGACGAACAGGCACTCTATTCGCTACCGACCAGTGTCAAGAAAAGCCTGACATCTTGTGCTTATCAAAAGGGTTAACTGGTGGATTCCTGCCTATGGGTCTTACCCTGACCAGTGAAAAGGTCTTTTCGGCCTTTTACTCAGCTCAGCGCGAGAAAGTGCTCTATCATGGGCATTCCTATACAGGAAATGCGATTGCTTCAGCGGCGGCGTTGGCAAACTTGGAGCTTTGGCGGCTGGATGAAACATGGCAGCAACTTCGCCGACTTACTCACGTTCAGATGGAACTAGCTCAGCAGTGGCAGGTTCAGTACCCTCATATTCCAGTACGGCAAATAGGCCTTGTCTTGGCTATAGAACTGCCGGATGAGGAAGGGTACTTCTCAGCTCACAGGACCGCTCTCAAGGCTTATGCGATGGAGAGAGGGGTCTTTTTGCGTCCCCTTGGCAATGTGGCTTATAGCTTGCCGGCGCTCAGTAGCCAACCGTCGGAGCTGAGGCGAGTGGTGGAGATAATAGAGTCCTATCTTGCCAAAGTTGGTTTGAAATAGCTAAGGCGTCATCAGACCGAGGGTTTCAACGGCTTCAGTTTCCCTCATACAAGTGATACTTTGCTGCTTTTCTTATCCACTCAACCGGCGCCCTGAAATGTTGATATAAGCTCTCCACCGCTGCTGTATCTATGTGGCGCAGTTGAGGGCTGCCAAATAGCTTGTCAAAAAAGCTGTGATAAAAAGATTCATTGGGGCCCACAGACTGCTTGAAGGTCTTCAATAGGAAGAAGCCCAGTCTAAAAAGGCTATCCAGGCTGACTGGACCTGGGTACAGGCGCTTTATATGCCATCCATGATAGGCCTGAGTTTCATCCCCTGGTTTGAAGGTCACTGGGCGGAGTCTATAACCGTATAGGATTGTATCCCATCGGGGTAGGGAGTACCTTACGATAATCCCTACTTGTTCGAAAGGATGGGGTGTACCTCGTCCGACGCTTATGCAGCAGGTTCCCTCGTACCAGCCGAGGATAGGGTAGAGTTCTATAGCTTCAGGGGACCGCAAGGCGGGTGAGGGTGGTTCGGTGAAAAACGGCGGCTGGTTGGGTAAGCGACTTCCCCTGCGCCAGCCTTTCCATGGAATGACGCGCAGCTCTAAGGGAGGGATGTATCGTTCTCCTACGAGCAGTTGGGCGTATTCACCTATGGTTAGACCTGGAACGAGCGGTATAGGATAAAGCCCCACAAAAGAGGTCAGCCTTTGCTCTAAGAGGGGGCCGTACGAGTAATGAGCATGAGGATTAGGGAAGTCTAAAACCCAAACGGGGCGTTGGGCCTCCGCTGCGGCTTTCAAGACATAGGCGAGGGTGCTGAGATAGGTATAGTGTCGCACGCCCACTTCTCTTAGGGCAAAAAGTATAGCATCTACCGTCCTGAGCTCTTCAGGGGTGGGAGCCTTCTTAGGCCCATAGAGCGACACAACGGGAATACCTCGGTAGGTTGTGTCCTGCACCTTGGTTCCGGCAGCTTTCTCCCCGAAAAGGCCATGTTCTGGCACATAAACCCGTACCAGATGGACTCCCAGTTCAGCTAAGCTATCTACAAGCGAGTAAGTGGGGCGGTGAGCAATCAAAACCCATCTTTTATGTCGGTGGGCGGGTAGCTCCTCTTCCCGAAAAACCCACCAACTGCTCATGCTCGGCTCGCCTCTGTCACTGGTGTGTCCAGGGAGGGGGCTCAGCGGGGCTTTTGCAGGGTGGTTATTTAGACTTGTCCAGAGCGCAGAGAAAAGAGATGTATCATGCCACGAAGAACGAATGGATGTATAGGTTGAGTGGGTTGGTGTCCCGGCGTAAGATAAAGTGAATCCAGAGAGGCATCTCGATGAATAGAAATATATCCAAGCTCCGCATGCTAAAATGCAACCCACGAGTAGCCGCTGCATCCCTCAAAAGTACTTTACCTTCGTTTCATGTGGCGTCAGCGTTTAGAGACCTTTTGGGATGTCTTCATGTTGAGCATGGCCGCATTCAATCTGATGCTCATTGTCTTTGACCTAACTTACATCTCTATTCGTCCTTGGTACATTAAGCACGCTCCGAGGGTTGTGGGGTGGTACGATGCCTACAAGGGCATAGAACCTCATTGGATAACGGACGGATATAGGCAACTGGCGGATAGTCTTTATCGGGGGTGGAAACAGCGGGGTTCCCTATCTCCCATCCAACTTCAAGCCTTCGGTGATACCCTCTACAAACTTTCCCTTCGCATTTTATCAGAGCGTCCCTATGAACGCTTTGGGCTGATGGCTTATCAAGAGCTCCTCAAAGAGAAAGTCAAACAATTCATTCAAGAACAGTATGGAGAGAGGCTTCGCGGGGGGGAGGCTTTCCGCCGATTCTGGCAGCTTACCCCCGAGAATGCAGCGCTGCACTTGGATTTCTATCAGAGAGAACTGCGTTATCTTTTGTTGGTCAACTATTACAGGCAGTACGACCTTTCGGGTGATTACGTGGATAAGTTTTGGAAGCTGGACCTGCCGTTTTTGGTGTTCTTTTGGATGGAGTTTTGGGGGGCGTGGGTTGTAGCTATTCGGACTCGCCGATATGCGTACTGGTGGATGTACCCTGTAGCTCACTGGTATGATGTCTTAGCCCTTATTCCGCTTAAGAGCTTGAGATGGTTTCGTCTTTTGCGAATATGGAACCTTTATCTGAGGCTCAATCGCAGTAAGGTGGTGAATTTTTCTAATACCTTGGTGGCTCGCTTCTTGACTCAGCAATCTCGTCTGATCGCCAAGGCCATCTCGGATGAGGTCGCCTATCAGATACTGGAGCAGGTCAAGCGGCAGGCTCAGCGAGGCGAAGAGATAGCTCTGATGCAAGGGATATTGGAGGATGTGCGCCCGATTGTACGTTCGCTAGTGGCAGAAGAAGCAGGTCCCTTAGTAGAGAGCTTGAGGCGCACACCAGCCCTGACGCAGATCATAGAAGAAAGTGTAGGGCAGAGTTTGGATCAAAACCTTCCCAATCTGCCCGGACTGCCTCGAGAGCGGGTTTTAGAGCTTATTCGGCGTACGGTTCGCCAAGCCGTAGATAAACTGCTTGCGGATACCGAGGCTTATTTACGCAGTCCTTCTGGACGGGCCACATTAGATAGGTTCACTGATGTGGTTCTTCAGCATGTTGCAGAAAGGTTGCGCAGTCCGGAGCTACAAAGGCAGCTCCAATCTGTATTGCTCACAGTCTTGTCTCGCCTTCAGCAGAACTTTAGACGATTACCACTATCCGCTGGGGGACCTGATGGGATTTCCTGATTATGGATGTGAGGATGTATAGAGACGATGCGGAAAGCTGTGGGCGTTGCGTACTGATTTTATGGATGGGGGAGGGCGGCGCTCCTATCCTGAGTCACCCTCCATCCTAAGAGCGCCGTTTCGCTCTGCCTTCCTCTCTATCTTAATCCAAACCGAGCTCTCAACCACTCATTGTGAGCCCCTAAAGGGGGAACCTCTAATCGGGCTTCGGAACTAAAGCTCAAAAAGCCTTTATGCCATATACTCTCCGCCCAGGGCATCTGGATAGCTTCCTCAAAAGTATAAACAGGCGTAGCACAGAATTGCGTCCCTTCCAACCGAGTGCGCCACTCCTCCCAAGTAGCCCCCCCAAAGATTTTCTCCAGTTCTGAATGGGGAAACGACTCTCCTATGCTGCGTCCATAGGGGATGAGGTCCGATCGCCCCAAGAAGAGACACAACTCCTCCCAGAATTTTTCTTCTATAGCTGCAACGGCGATGTACCGATTGTCGGCTGTTTTGTAGACTCTGTAGCTGGGCATAGAGCCTGATAGGAAATCCATGCTGGGGGGGGGCAGCTTCCCGCCGAAGAGTCGGTATAAGTGCGCAGCAGAGAAGCTCCACCGCAGCATCTCATCACGCATAGCGATGGGTAGGTAGGTTCCCTTGCCAGTTCGGGCCTGGTGGTATAAGGCTGCCAACAACCGAATTGTACCTGAAGCGGTTCCGCCAAGTAAATCCCCAAACAGAAAGCCAGGGACGATCGGAGGAGCGTCCGGTGAAGGACGCAGTCGGTCTAAAACGCCACTCTCTGCGAGGAAGTTGAGGTCGTGTCCGGGGCGATTATCCGAAAATCCCGTGATATTTAGATAAATGACATGAGGGTGTGTCCTTAGGATGGTATCGGGGGATAAGCCCAAATCCCCTTGGGTCCAAGGTCGGTAGTTGGTGAGAAGCACTTGGGCGTGCGAAAGAAGGGAAGGTAAGACATGGGGAAGCTCTTCGGGGTGAATGGATAAGCTGTATTTCCCTCGGTTGAGGAGGGCAAAGAGCTCAGTGCCACGCAGGGAGTCTCCTCGAGGGAGCAGTTCAATCTTAATCACCTCAGCGCCCATGTCAGCGAGAATAGCACCCACGAGGGGAGCGGGTAGAAGACGAGCCAATTCTACGACGATTACACCTTCCAGAGGCTTCATAAGCGAATAGTCCTGAGCCTTTCCACTATCAGTCCGCCTACATAGCCCACCAAAGCTCCCAACATGCCATACCAGAGGGCATGGATTCTCGTACCTACACTTTCCATCAGATAATATCCGATTACCCCCAGTAGCATGCTGGATATCGCTCCATAAGCACTGCAATACCGAGGTAAGTGCAGCCCCACTACCATGGGTACGAATAGGGTTACTAAGCTAAATATGGAGGACTCGGCGACTAAATCATAAATGTTCTGCTGATAGAGCCCCATACCCAAGCAGATAAGCGCCACGATGAACACGGAAAAGCGGGCTCGTGCCAGAGGGGAAAAACGCTGCCAAGAACCCAGTACGTTCTCTGCCAGCAGAGCGGCAGGCGCTAAAATACCTCCACTGGCTGAGCTCATGATAGCCGATACAAGGGCTCCCCAGAAGAGTATTTGAACGCCCTTTGGCATGTACGACTCCACCAATCGCAGGATGGGGGCAGTTTCCCCCGTTTTCTGGAGCCACTCCGGATGATACAGGCGTACGAATAAACCGCCCATGAGCGGTAAAAGGCCTATCGTCAAGTACAAGATGGAAGCTACTACGGCGGCTCGCACGGCGGTAGTCTCATTTTGAGCCGAAACTACTCGTTGGTACATGTCCTGTTGAGGTAGGGACCCCAGGCCAATGATCATCCACGCTGCAAAGTAGTTCATCCACGCCGTTCCTTCTGCAGGAGGTACGAACCGAAGAAAGCCTTCTGGCAAGTCATTCAACCGACTAACCCAACCCTCTGGAAGGAAAGCTACAAGTACCAGAAGTCCAACAACGATGACTACATTCTGTATAAGGTCTACTGCAGCTACGGACCACATTCCCCCCCACATGGTATAGGATAAAATCAATCCCGTTGCGATGGGAATCGTCCAAGATATACTCATGCCCGAGAAGTGGCTGAGTACTTGTCCCATTGCTACGAGCTGCGCAGCGATCCATCCGAAATAAGAGATAATCATCAGGGGGGTGGCTACCCGCTCTGTCCACTTGCCGAAATACAAGGCATAAAAGTCTCCAAAGGTTCGCACGGGAAGTCTATAAAAAGGTCGTGCCAACCACACCCCTACTAAAAAGAGGCATAAGGCACTGCCAAAGGGGTCTTCAATCACCGCAAGAAGTCCTTCTTGGGCGATGGTCTCGGAAGCACCGAGGATTGTCTCTGAGCCAAACCAAGTGGAAAAGAGGAGAGACATTGCCCAAAGAAGAGGCAACCTTCGCCCAGCAACAAGGAAATCTTGGCTGTTTTTCACCCGGCGAGCCGCCCATACCCCTATTCCGATAGATAAAAGAACATACCCCAAGACTCCCCAGCCCATTATCGGAAAAATCGGCGTACCGTTTCGGTGATATAGCTCAACTGACTCTCGGAGAGAAAAGGATGCATAGGGAGGGACAGAACCTCCCGAGAAAGCCTTTCAGCGTTTGGGAAGCTGCCCTCTGGATAATCAGGGTTGTAGTAAGCGGGTTGTAGATGTAAAGGCTTGGGGTAATAGACCATCGCTGGAATCCCCCGCTCCGCTAAGTAAGCTCTCAGTTGGTCTCGGCGACCATCCAGTACTCGCAAGGTGTATTGATGAAAGATGTGTGTGCTCCATGGCACGCGCACGGGGGTCTGAAGCTGGGGGATGTTTTGAAACTGGCTATCGTACAGGTCTGCTGCTGCTCGTCGCCGACTGTTGAACTCATCCAAGTAGGGAAGTTTGAGGCGTAAGATAGCTGCTTGAAGGGTATCCAGACGAGAGTTTATCCCTACTTCGGTAAACTCATACAGAGTATCTTGGCCATGATTGGCGATGCGAGCGATGCGGGCGGCTCGTTCGGAGGAGGCTGTAAAAACGGCCCCTCCATCGCCATAGCAGCCTAAGTTTTTAGAGGGGAAAAAGGAGGTGCACCCAATGTCGCCAATCGTCCCTACCTTCTTAGATTCCCTCGTCGAGAAAATGTAATCCGTCCCGAGAGCTTGGGCAGCATCCTCTATCACCGCTATACCTTTTGTTTGGGCAAACTCCATGATTTCTTTCATAGGAGCTGACTGTCCAAAGAGATGCACGGGTACAATCGCTTTGACGCGAGGAGACCAGGCTTGCTCTAAAGCTTCAGGAAGCAGATTAAAGTGCTCCAAGGACACATCTACCCAGCGAACTTCTAACTTTAGGAGGGCGGCTACCTCGGCCGTTGCGACATAAGTGAAGGCGGGCACCATCACTGCGTCACCTGGTTTCAGGTCCAGTGCCATGAGAGCGAGCTGAAGGGCATCGGTTCCATTAGCACAAGGGATTACCGAAATGCCCCCCAGATACTGGCCCAACTCTTGAGCAAACTTCTGGACTTCCGGGCCCCGGATGAACTGCGTATGAGTTAAAACCTCTGAGAGGGCTGTATCTAAGCGTATTCCAAAAAACCGCCGCTCTACCTCTAAGTCTACCATCCTAAGAGGCCTCATAAACTCCAGTAGTTGAATCCTTTCCAATCGTAAGTTCGGTAGAAACCCTTAATATCCACTATGAGGGCTTGAGGCTTAGTCCATCGCTGTAAATCCGCAGGAGATAGCTGTTTGTAGGATGTATGAGCCACGGCAATCACTACCGCATCGTAGGCCCCCTCTATGGGTTGGGTGAGCTCAATCCCGTACTCTGTCTTGACCTCCTCGGGATGAGCTAACGGGTCTGTTACATCTACTGCAGCTCCATGGGCTTGTAGAGTTCGGATGAGGTCATAGACTTTTGTATTGCGAATATCTGACACATTCTCCTTGAATGTGAATCCCATCACTAAGATTCTTAGCGGGGGATACCGATGAAGCTGACTCAGCTTTTGGAGGATTCGTTCGGCCAAGTACCGAGGGAAGTGGTCATTGATACGACGCCCTGCCAAGATGAGTTGAGGATAAAAGTTGAGGGCAGTCGCTTTGTAAGTAAGGTAGTAGGGGTCTACGCCAATACAGTGTCCGCCCACCAATCCAGGACTGTACTGATGAAAGTTCCATTTGGTGCTCGCTGCCTCTAATACTTCATATACACTGAGTCCCATCTCCTGAAACAACATGGCCAGTTCGTTTATGAGGGCTATGTTGAGATCTCGCTGGGTGTTTTCTATGACCTTAGCTGCTTCGGCGACTCGGATAGAAGGGGCTTTATGAATCCCCGCACTGATTACCTGTCCATACACCTGAGCTATCCACTCTAAGGCCTCGGGGGTATAACCTGAAACGACCTTGACGATCTTTTCTATGGAACGGTCTGCATCGCCGGGATTGATCCGTTCAGGTGAATACCCCAAATGAAAATCTTTACCAGCTTTGAGCCCCCCTTTCTCCAAGATCGGTAAACATACCTCTTCCGTACAGCCGGGGTATACGGTGCTTTCGTAAACGACTGTATCCCCGGGCTTGAGGAGACGAGCTAAGGTTTCACTAGCTTGCTTGAGAGGATTTAAGTCAGGCACCTTGTAGTCGTCTATAGGAGTAGGAACGGCTACGATATAGAAGTTGGCTATCCTCAGTTCCTCAGCTTGGGTGGTGAATAGAAGCCCTTCGCGTCGTAGTATTTCAGAGGAAAACTCTCCATTTCGGTCGTAGCCTGCTTGGAGCTCAGCGATTCGCTTGGACGAAATGTCATACCCGATGACGGGAAAATGTCGCGAGAAACTAATCGCTACCGGCAAGCCTACATATCCAAGCCCGATCACCCCGATCACGGGGGAAGAAGAAGGTTTCATCCATCGCAAAGGTATGGGAATTCAGGTCGGAGAAAATGAACTATTGGCCACTGCGAAAGCGAGACACGATGTAGAAAAGGAGAGTCAAAATCAAGCTAATCAGAAGACTCGTGCCTAATGGGATGTAAATCTTGAGTCCGGGGCGCTCTACTACAATGTCTAAGGGTAGGCGGGGTAGCGCAACCTCTTTTTTACTCAAGAGCCAGATCAAGGCTCCGCAGCCTATCAGAACAAGCCCCAGTCCAATCAGTAGTCTCCCTAAGGCTGCCACTTTAGTGCCATACCAAGACGAAGCGATGCCAAGACTCCCGACCTTCATGGGTTAGCCGCAAAAAGTAAATCCCTTCTGGCAAAGTAGGGGGTATGCGGAGGGTTCCATCCTCGGGCACTTGCCCTTCATACAAGAGCTTGCCGATAAGGTTGTACAGGGCATAGGAGCTGCCATTAGGTGCAGAAACCCGAAGAAGGCCTCGGCAGGGATTAGGTGATATAGTTGGACGGCTACCTCCCTCATGCTGTAAGGATGACATGCGCTGCTCATCCTTGAATTGGATCAGGGCTGGTATAAAGGTCGGGTTTCCACCTGTCATGCGCATGGAACCTTGTACTCGTAGCAGAGGGATGCCTTGTCCTTGTCCGAGCCACTCCAGCTCCGTGTAGCTAGTATCAGTTCGCTGAATAGGTATGCCGTTTAGGTAAACCGTGTCACGCTGGCGTACATTCCTTTTGAGGCGTAAGACTTGAAATGTGCCATAAGGCGTGGTGAGTTGCCCATATCCGTCCACCTTGTGTAGGCGATATCCAGCCTGCGCAAACGTCACATTTCCAAAGTTAGGCACAGAAAAGCTCAAACGCAACCAAAATGTAGTACTATCTTCTCGTTCGTAGCTCATAGGGAGCATGTAGAGTTCGTCGGGGTCGTTGTAGCACTGCGTGACAGGGAGCCCGTTCACTGAAGCACCGATTCCATGGATAGCCATTTGTTGAGACCCTTTTCGGAGGAAAGCATACAGATCCCGGATGGTAAAGCCGGGCGTCCTGACGGAGTCGGCTATTTTGAGGAACAGGGCTTGAAGACTGAAGTTGCCGCAGGACAAGCTATATTGGGGTACCTGGACTGGGCTTTTCCACTCAACTGTGAGCTGCGTATCTACTGGCAGTTGAGCATAATCCCAAGTAAATCCGGGCCCAGTGGCTAAAAAATTCAAGCTAAGGTTAGGGCGGCTCTGGCTTACTGTATAGCTCGAGTTGGGGGAAGGTAGGTCAGAAGCTGTAATCTGTATCTGAGCCCAACTTATCGGTCCAAGTAAAAGGTAGAGGAGGAGGGGTCTCATCTTGTTGCAAAGATAGAGGGTTTGCGGCTTCGGATGAATGAAGAAGATTCGTTGAGATGCCTACTCGGGGAGCAGTTACTTGAGAAATAGGGCACTGCCGAGGGCGCTGGCGCTTCCTTGGATTATTAGTCGGGTGGAGATCACCTCAAACCTTCACACTTTCAGCCGAAGGCTGTTTAGCACAACCATTAGTGAGCTTAGAGACATCAGGAGTGCGCTAATGCCAGGTGAGAGAGTCAGGCCAGGGATTAGTCCCATGGCAGCGGGGAGAGCAACCAGATTGTAGCTAAATGCCCATATCAGATTTTGTATAATGATGTTTCGCAGCCGAATGCTAAGATTATATAGGGCTGGTAGAGCCAGTTCTGTGTCTCGTAAAAGAGCTATGCCGGCGCTCTGGGCGGCAGGACCAGCGCTCCGATGCACGGCTATGCCTACATAGGCCGTTTGTAAGGCTAACGCATCATTAATCCCGTCTCCTACGAATACGATCTTTTCGCCTTTGCTCTGGCTTTCCTCTATCCAGCGTGCTTTATCAAAAGGCGAAAATCCTTTATGTACCTCGTCTATACCTAGCTTCTCAGCCACAAACTCAGCGGCCTCCGATGCATCACCCGTGAGCATTACCCGTTTCTTTCCCATCTTCTTGAGACTCTCTAAGAAGGGACGTAGTCCCGATCGCACTTCATCCTCAAACGTGAAAAGGCCAATCAGCCTCTCTTGGGTAGCGGCCACTACAGCGGTGGATCCAGTAGGGGGAAGGTTTGCATGCTTTTCCGCAATCCAACTCGGACTGCCCAAGTACACCTTTTTCTCTGGGAATAAGGCTATGATGCCCTTGCCGGGCAGTTCGGTGACGTGAGGCTCGGGGGCAGTCTCGCTGTAAGCAGTAGACAGGTAGGAGGCTAAGGCTTGGGAGAGAGGATGCAAGCTGCGCCGAGCTGCGGCGAGGACATAAGGGGCATCCTCAGGGGCGTACCAAGTCGCCGATTTCACTCGGGCTCGTCCATGAGTTAGAGTCCCCGTCTTATCAAATGCCCATATCGTGGCTTGTGATAGAGCCTCTAACTGACTCACTTCACGAAGTAACATCTGGGAACCTGCAGCGCTGCCTATAGCCATTTGCACAGCAATGGGAGTGGCTAAGCCAAGCGCGCATGGACAAGAAATCACCAAGACGCTCAGCATCCTTTCCCATGGATGCAGTCCTCCTTCCCCCCGCCAAAAGTGTAGAATGAGGGTCCCTATCGCTAATCCTATCACAATAGGGATGAACACAGCCGATATTTGATCGGCTAAGCGTTGAAGTTGAGCTCGGCTGCTTTGAGCTTTTTGTACGCGTAGAACCAGCTGAGCTAAAAAAGTTTCCTGCACAGGCACATCTACTTTGACAAGTACTTTCCCGGAAAGATTATGGGTACCTGCCCATACTCTACTGCCCACACTTTTTTCTAAGGGCATGGATTCTCCTGTCAAAAGGCTTTCTGATACCGTTGTGGCGCCCGCAACGATAACTCCATCTACGGGTAGAACCTCATTTTCTCTAACCTCAACTACATCACCTATGGCTAAAGTTTGGGTCGGGACTACCTCTGTGCCTCTCTCTGATAGCCGGCGAGCTGTAGGCACAGCCAAGGTAGAAAAGCTATCTAAAATAGATTGAGCTCGATGACGCGCTTTTTCTTCTAAGTACTTTCCGATTAGCACGAAAAATAGGATTTCAGCACCTGCTGTTGTAGCATGGCCCCACTCACCTCGGTAAAGCTCTATGCCTCCGAGAACCGCACTACCTAAAAGCCCGAGAGATACAAGAGTATCCATGGTGAGCTGCCTAATCCTAAGCTGCTGCCACGCTGGACGTAAGAAATACTTTCCACCTATATGCAGGATCAGCGTGATAGCCAAAAAGTAGTAAATCCATCCACCTGCCTTAGATATCTGCGTAGGTAGAAAGTGCATACTCATGCCCACTGCGGCTGACGTACCTGCGAGTACAATATGCTTTGAGAGGGTTCTAAGATATCTTTGACGCGCCATTTGCTGGGCTTGAGCGTCAGGAAGAAGCTCATAACCCGCCGGTAAAAGAGCTGCCTTAAGTTTCTCAAAAGGTGCCTTCTCTGTCTCATGTTTCACTATGACCTCTTGCGCAGCGAAATGTACTTCAGCCCGTTCTACCCCCGGTATATGTTGAAGGAGAGTCTGAATGCTCTCTGCACAGCTTTGGCAGGTCATCCCCACTACCTTGTAGGTCGCCTCCACCACCGCCATAAGGCTAACTTACAAAACACGCTAAATCAGTCGGCCTTTCCTCTCTCCTCTGGGCTAAGTAACCTAAGCCAGTTAAGCTGCGTATATTCGCCTCGTGAGGTATTTATTAGCGATTGCAGCCACTACACTGCCCCTCTCAGCTCAGGAGATTCTTCTGAGAAGGGTTCAAAAAACACCGAAAACTGTTTCTGTACCTTCTTCTGTAGAGATGCAGGCTCCTCTTTATCTACGGGGCAAAGTAATGGATGCTAATAGCCGAGAGCCCCTAACGGGAGCCTACGTTAAAATTCCTGGCAGTGTCATAGGGGCAATAACGGACCTTCAGGGCGAGTTTCGCATTCCGACGACTCTGAAAGACGCAGTATTAGTAGAGGTATCCTATATCGGCTATGAAACTCGGCAGATTCTACTTTCGCCTTCGGGTGAAAGTACGGTTCCAACAGAGATTTACTTGAAAGAAGAAGAGATTGTTGGACAGGAAGTCGTTATCTCAGCCTCCCGAATAGAGGAGCAGTTTATGAAAACTCCCGTTCAGGTCACCCAGCTCTCAGGTCTGGCGCTGCGGATAAATCCCACCCTTCTATCAGCTCAAACTCTATCTTTCTTGCCCGGTGTGGATGTAGTTCATACGAGCTTTACCTTCCCCGTCGTAAATACCCGCGGACTTAATTTTACCCAGAATCCCCGTTTCATCAACCGTGTGGATGGAGTGGAAATGCAATCTACCGCTCTTAATATACCCGTTCTCACCTTCACTGCCCCCCCTGAAATGGACATAGCCAGTGTGGAGGTAGTAGCTGGTCCTGCCTCGGCTCTGTACGGCCCAAATGCATTCAATGGAGCCATGCTAACGACCTTGAAGGACCCTTTTCAATATCCAGGCTTATCGGGGTATGTGAGATTAGGCATGAATCATATAGGTTCTGAACGAGGAAGCCCAGCTCCGTTATATGAACTTCAAATTCGATACGCTCGGGCTTAGAATAATAGGCTAGGATTCAAGATAGCTCTACATGGGCTTTTAGGAGAGGATTAGTGGGCAACGGACCGTTCCGATTGCGGTGTATATGCAGGTGCTTCATATCCTTACACCGTACCTGGGCCTGATAACCCAGGATATGTACCTGTCAACGGATACGGTTACGATGCCCGAACACTTCTGCAGGACCTGCCCTTAACTTTCCCCGATGGCACGCGCTTGCCTGACTTTTACCTCAGCCGAACGGGCTATAGGGAAACAGAACTAACTTCCAACCGAGTCCAAATAGCCAAAGCAACAGGAGGCGTATTCTACAAGTTCACGGATCAACTTCTGGGCCAGCTAACCTTCCATGTAGCCAATGGTCGCACTGTTTATCAAGCCAATACTCGGTATTCTTTGGATAATTTCCTTTTCCACGCCTATAAAGCTGAAATAGTCCATCCTAAGGGCTTTTTGCGACTTTATACTATTCATGAGAATGGGGGCCGTTCTGTGCCTCTCGGTATCTTGGGAGCAAACCTTCTTCAGGCTGTCAAGCCTCATGTTGACTGGTTTCGGCAGTATTTAGCTGCTTATGCGGGCTTACTGGATCAATCCATATTACCCCAAGACCGGGCAGCGTTCGAGGCTCATTATGGTCGTCCCGTTCCGCAAGCAGGGGACCATGCGGGGGCTCGGTGGCTTGCTGATAGCGATACCCGATTTTTAGCTACGCTGCCCTCTGCGGCGCAAGCCATCGCTTCGCTGCCTGGTGGTCGCTGGGATGTAGGGATGGCTCGCCCTGCGCCAGGCAGCCCGGAATTGCGTCGGCTTGTAGATTCTCTGAGTCGCATACCTATAACGCAAGGGGGCGCTCTCCTCATAGATAGATGTGCTCTTCATCATACAGAAGCTCAGTATGAGCTGCCTCTTATATGGGGGCTTCAAACTATCATCGGAGGCAGCTTCCGCCTGTTTGAAATAAACTCCCGAGGTACTATCTTCATAGACACCCTCGGTAAGCCTATCTATAATTGGGAGACTGGCGTTTATATTCAGACTCGGCGGTACTTCTGGGAGGAGAGGCTTCAGCTCACCCTTGGAGCCCGATACGACTACAGAGAATACCTTGTCGGACAGGTTACACCCCGAGCCGCTCTAAGCTGGAGCTGGGATCGAAAGGGCCATCACATCCTGCGATTGACTTATCAAATGGGCTTTCGTAATCCTATAAACGAAGCGCTTTTCATCCATCTCCAAACGGATGCCCTCCTAATAGGGGCTCTTCCTCAGACGGATAGAGCTTTAGGTATCGCTGGATTGAATAACTACACAAGGTCATCGGTGGAAGCTTTCCGAGCCGCTCGAGCCCAAGGCATTCCGATTGAGAAAGCAGCTAAGCTCCTCCGTAGCCTTCCCATAGAGGGCATTCGTCCTGAGAAAGTTCAAAGCTTTGAGATAGGTCTGCGGCATTTACTCCTTGACCAGAAACTGCTAATGGACATAACTTACGCTTATCAACGATACAAGGATTTTCATGGTAATGTTCGCCTATATGGGCCAGAGGATAAGGTTAGTCAGCTTTCACCGCAAGATGTAGAAAACAATCGCCTTTCTCCGCTTTATGGACGCTATTACAATATCCCCGGAACGCCTCAAGCCCAATTTCTCACTATTGCTCTCCAGTATCGACTCAATCGTTACTTCCTTACCAATGCCAACTACACTTACTCACAAGCCTGGGGACTGGAAGAGGCGAAAAACTTGGACCCCGGTTTAGGTATCTTTTTCAATACACCGCCTCACCGCGCTAACGTTGGTATCTGGGTGCAAAATCTTGGCCGTTGGAGCGCTCAGTTCTGGTATCAATGGGTACATGCTTACGTCTTTGAATTTCCAAATTACAAGGGAGTCGTTCCCACCTATAACCTTCTCCATCCTCAAATCAGCTACCGCTTACCGAAGTGGCACAGTGAGATACGTTTGGGTGCGCAGAACTTGTTGAACTTTTACCATGTCCAGGTGTATAGTGGCCCCCGCATAGGTGCCGTTTATTACGTCCAATACAGCTTCGATTCGCCCGGCCTATGAGAAAGACCATCCTGTGGGCTGCATGGATAGCTTTGGGATGGAGCTTTCCCTGTGAGTCATGCTATGAAGATATCCTCTGCCTGGGACGCTGTGCTTATCAAGCTATGATGGAAGCTCATACCAAGGAAGCCCAATACGAAGCCACCCTTCTATTGGCATACAGCTGGCTCAAGGGCGACTTTGTTGAGGGGGTTCCTCGCCTGCTTTTTTCCATGCTGGGCGACCGGGCGGTATCCGATTCCCTCCGTTTGCATGCTATGCTGTTCTTGGCTCAGGCGTACTATAAGTTAGGGCGACCTGATTCGGCGATCATATGGTATGACCGAGTGATTGAGCAGGGCCAAGCTCACCCATTTCTAAAAGCACGAGCTCATTTAGGAGTGGCGGCTCTTTTGGCTAAGCGAGACCTCCTAAGGTCGCTTGGGCATGCAGCTGAAGCCAGTGAGATTGCCGACCATCTCCAGTTATCTCTTCTTACAGCCGTTGCTTACAGCCAGTTAGCCTACCTTACAGCCGAACAGCGCAACCTATCAACCGCTCTCCAGTACGCTGAAAAAGCTGTCCAGGCTGCTCAAGTCGCACTCAGTCAGAATCTAAGGCACCTACTTCTGACATCTCCGATGGAAGCTTACTTAGCAGCAACTGCTAATCTGGCTTCGTTGTATGCTGAGACTGGACGCTATAAAGAGGCTAAGTCACTATACCAGCGCATTTTATCCGAAGCTAAAAACGATAAACTTGCCTTAGGTCAGGCAGTGATCGGCTTGGCTTCCCTTTACCTTCAGGAACGTTCATACAAGGAGGTCGATCGGCTTTTGGCAGCTTACCGCCCTCTTCTTTCAAGCTTACCCTATGAGCTTCGCAAAGAAGTTCTACGATTACAGGCACAGCTTCATATTAAGCTAAATCAGCTGGCTGCTGCTTTATCCACTTACGAACAGCTTGTAGAACAAGCAGAAGCTCAAGTTCTACAAGCGCAAGCTCTTCGTATAGAGCAGCTTCGGATTCTATCTGGCATAGAAATGCAAGAAGCACGGCTGCGTAGCATACAAAACGCCCGACAAAAAGAGAGAAGGCTATACTTCATTTTAGGAGGAGTAGGGTTTCTTGTGCTAATTGCTTTTGGGCTGGCTGCTCATACGGCTAAAAAACGGGCGGCTGAGGAGCGTAATTTCCGAGAGATTATCGCTACTCAATCACAAAAAATTCAAGAGCAGGCCCATGTTCTGGAGCGACAAAATGCTGAGCTTGTTCGCGTATCGGAGGTACTGGTAGAGACCTTAGCCACGGTTCAAGAATCTTATGCTGCTGCTCGGCGTCTCCAGCGAGCCATCATGCCAGACTTGGAAAAGCTTGTGCCGGGCTCGGCGCTCTACTATCAGCCGATGCATGAAGTAGGTGGAGACTTCTGCGTTTTTGCATCTGACATTCGAAGTGCTCGTCTCCTCTTTGCCGTCGGCGATGCGACTGGACATGGGATCAGTGGCGCTATACTCGCTGGTATCTTTTCTGCCACCATTCAGAATATCTTCCATCGTTACCCCACCAAGTCTCCGCAACTGCTCCTGCGGACCCTACTGAGAACAGTGCAGCAGACCCTTTTACACTCAGAGCAGCAAGGTGGAACCGATGCTTTGCGAGAGGGTGCCGACTTGGCTATTGGAATAGCCGATTTTCAGCATAAAAAGCTATACTTTGGGTTGGCAGGGCGCCCTGTTTGGCTCTTTTCATCTGAAGGGCTGAGAATTCTGGAGGGAGGGCGGCGTGGTATAGACAAATACACATCCCTTGACTATGAATTTCCTGCGTATGAAGAGTTTTTGAATGAAAGAGATTCCATTTTCCTTTTCACGGATGGGGTGTCTGACGCTATAAGTCCAGAAGGGAAAAGGCTTGGTGTAAAAACACTTCGTATGCAGATGGAGGCAGCTGATTTCCTTGAATCTACCGCAGCAGAGCAGCGCGATAAACTTGTAGCCCTTCTCCATCAATGGAGAGGAGGGACCTCTCCCAATGATGATGTAACGATGGTTATTTTACCCGTCTGGTCGCTCTACGAATACGTCAAGGGCCGGCTTTCTCTAAGCGTTTGAGAGCGGAGAGAGGGGGATTCGAACCCCCGAGCCCGCTTGTAGCGAGCTACCTGATTTCGAGTCAGGCCCGTTCGACCACTCCGGCATCTCTCCAAGGCAAAAATAGGGGAAAATGCTTAGTTCTTAATAGGATTGGCTCGCTTCAAGCCTATACAGATAGCTATTCTGACCACAGGGGGAATGAGAGGGGAGCCTTGCTTGCCTTTGCAAAGCTACCCTGTCATAGGGGATTAGTTCTTCTGAGTCCCGCCGCCAGTAGGTCTCTCTATGGGCGGCCGCGGTAATGGGCGGGGGCGATTCTCAGCAGGAATATAAGAGCATTCACTCTCACCCTCATAGTAAAAAGTGCCCTGCTTCATGACCGTTCGTTGCCGAGAGATAAGCTTGCCGCCCTGCATTCTCACTGTACCTTCTCGGGTTTCCCCCATCACTCCTGTCTGTGGAGGAATGCGCAGCTCGGTAGAGGAGACTACATCAGCCACAAGGGAGTCCTCAATAGAGGCAGAAGCGCTGCCGCCCGCACCGCTTGAGCTGCCCTGCATGCGACTGAGTAGGATGAGGCGTTTCGGATTTTGGGGGTCCTTACGGATAGTCAGAGTCCCGCTGGTACTTCCGCTACCTGTATTCTCCATAGGCTCGGAGCTTTTGATAACCCGATTCTTACAGGGACCTTCCAGTCGCCAAGTGCCGACAAAGGCATCCCGTACATCTTGAGCCCACAGAGGAGCCATACCCACCACTCCACCCCAAAGGGCAGAGTGCGCAAGAAAGTGTCGTATCATAGGCGGAAGGATTTTTTCACCACTCTATGAGATAAAACAAGGAGGTAGGCTGACCCTTTGCATCTCTCGGGCAGGCATCGCCCCGAATCTCTACGAGACAGGCATTAGAGCGGCCCGGAACGCCGCGTGCGCTGATTGTGCCGCAAAAACGCAAGCCCATCTTAGGGTCTTCCTGGATAGCGCCTGCTTTTCGCAGCAGCTCTCCTACGCCTGCATCGGCCCGCTTCCCCCTATCGAACCAGCTCTGTCCCAAGTTAGCTACGATGATGGGTTCTCTGGGATTGGGCACGAGGGCCAGCACCTCTCGGTTGGGCCCGATAAAGTAGGTTACGGT
>JAOAHZ010000009.1 GCA_026414975.1 Bacteroidia bacterium | reverse complement strand
GACTTGGAGATCGTCTGGGAACTGTACACAGAATCGCCTCTTGAGCGGTAGATATTGAAAATGAAAATAAACATGTCACTCATCGTGGTAACATTAGCAGTGTAGGAAGTGTCGGGACGACTCGTAGGGTAGGCAAAAGAGATAACGCACCCCAAGGTATCGGAGGGACGATTGAGCCTGTGAGAGAAGGCTTGAGCCCGACCATACATGTAGGAAGTTTCCCTTACAGGAAACTGAAGCAGTTCTCCCCGCAGCCGAAACTGGATAGTTCCCAGGGAAGCATCTCCACCGCCGCCTCCGCCACCCCCACCACCGCCTCCAGAGTTTTGTCCAGAACCTGGATCATCTTTGTCTTTCTTCTTGCAGGCAGGGGCGCTTATCACAAGAAGGCTAAATAGCCCCCAGATAAGTATGTTTGAGTATCGCATATCTTATCAAGAACTTAGAAGCGTAGGCGAAATTCTCCATCCGTGATGCGGATAGAGTCAGAGGCCTCCCAGTAGTTGTATAGCAAGCCGCTGAAAGTCCCCTGGGCTACATTCCCTCCAGAAGTGCTGAGCTGCACGTTGAGGTAAGAATACCGATTTCCATGGCGGGCACTGGTGACATAGAATGCGCGTGTACGGTAATAGGTCACCCGGAACTCTCCTCCAGGGACATCATTCTGGGAATGGATTTGATAAGAGGTGTCCGTACGAGTCATTGGGAGGGGGAAAAGAATACCAAACTCAATCGTGTCGACCCCTGTAATGAGGGTATCAACAGAGCTGAGAGAACGCCTGTCGAATCCCCCACTGAAGCTTACGAGGGGAGTGTATTCCAAGAGCCGCCCATTCACTTTGAAGCTGACGCGATTGTCGGTAGGGAGGCCTCCACCGGATCCTCCACCGCCACTCGGATTGTCTTTGTCTTTCTTTTTACACGAGACAAATCCGAAAGTCCCTACAGAGAGGATTACCCATGAAAGTAGCACGCGTCTGTACATAGGCAGTTTATTTGGGGTTCTTGTCTGAAGAAAGGTTGCATTCGCCCACATGCTCGCCTATCATCCGAAAGCCCATGACCTCGGTTTCACCCCGCCGCATTTTGTATTCGCCTTCAAACTTTGTCTCAGAGAATTTAATATCCACCTCAGCGCGCATGTCGGGGCAAACCAGATCATACTGCATCCGCCCGTCTTTGATGCGCAGATTCTCAAACTTACAGTCGGGCATAGGAGACTGTCCTTCGGTTGGCACCCCGCCGAAGGGAGCCCGCTTAGCCTGTGCCATCTGCTCATCCATGCAAAACTCCGTCTGCGTCTCTGGGATTTCTACTTTGAGCCCCATTCTCTCCAAGCTTTCCATGCGCATACGAATGCGCCAGAGCCCTGTTTTGAAGTACATCGGACCGCCTGTGGAAGTCTTGATTTCGGCTGTCTGGCTGGCTTCTTCTCCTTTGGCTTTTCCCGCTTGTTCAGAAGAGGAGCAGCTGCCTCCCAGACTCAAAACTGCGATAAGTCCAATCAAACCCGTATATCTCATAGTTAGTAGGCTCGTTTGTCTTTCGGAAGCTGGGCATTGAGTTTTTGGCAGAGCGGACGGCGTTCGCGACCCCATTTCTCATACTCTGCACTGCCTAAGCCGGCTGAGACCGCTCGCTTATACCATTCTTCGGCTTTATCTACTTCGCAGAGGGCATCGTACAGCACAGCGAGGTTGTAAGCAGCGCGCTTCGCGGGCGTTTTCTTAGTTGAGTTGGCTTCTTGCTCCCAGAGACGAATGGCTTCGCTCCAGTTGCGCCCGATGACAGCGGCTTTCGCTTGCTCTAAGGCTGGGGAGCCTTTCACAAAGAAGCGCACCGTCATATCCTCGTAAAAAGGGAAGCAAGGACAGATGCGGTGGATGTACTTCTCTACTGCATAGGTATGTGCCTGGGGGGCTGCTCCGCTGTAACCGTAGTAGTCTCCTCGGGTAGAACCTGTATTCGTCGCCTCATCTATGACCTTCCCCGTTTTCGGATCGTAGAGACGAAAGCCCGCTAACACCTCTGGCTGCTGAGGAGACCCCCCAGGAAGAAGGCTTTCTAAAACCAGGATAGCTTGGGCCTCTGGGACTTTTTTATGGATTTTCTTGAGGCTATCTATGGGTAAAGGTGGGGGAAGAGAGCCTTCCATACTCCCAGCCCATTTGAGCTCTTGCCCCGCCATGAGGGGCTCAAAGCAGCCGCAAGCCTTGAATCGATCATGAACCTGCTGGAGAGCGAGCTGGGGCGCTCGCTCCAGCCACTTTTCATCCAAAATACCTGTGAGGGCGCCACTGGTCGCGCCATAGGCTGCCCCGCTGATACCTCCTGTAAGTGCCCCGTAGACAGCTCCTTGAGCGACCCCGCGCTTCTTATACTCCTCCATAATGCGTTTGCGCTCTGCCTCAGGTATCGTGCTGCGATTGACCAGAGCTATCTTTTTGATGTCCTTAGGGAGCTCTATATCAGAGGGACGCCATTCTCGGATACGAGCAGAATAGTAAGGATTACAGCCTATTGTCCATGCCGCTGCTCCCAATAGGGAAAGGAGATGCACACGGAGCTTGGCGTGTACGACCCGTTTGGGGTTTGTCAGGATGAATAGGTAACTTCTCCATTCTCTCCAGCGCTTTTCGCTCATGGAATGGGACAAAGCTAAAAGGACAATTTAGAGAAAAGTTGAAGAGATTTTTTCGCTTAATCAAGCTGGAGAGGCTGCCAAATCGGTGTAAATACCTGCTTAGCAGTTAGTTATGGAATGGCAAGTAGCTTAGAGAGAAAGTATATCAATCAGCCGGAGTAAGAGGGGGTTGAGCGGGGAGTGAGCTTTTACAGCTTTAGAGAAGGGTGTGAGAACGATAAGATCAGATTGGATGCCGACCATAGCCCCAGAAGCCCCCTCATGAAGGCGCTCCACCGCTACGGCACCGAGCTTGCTGGCGAGGATACGGTCTGTAGCAGTTGGACTACCTCCTCGCTGAATGTGCCCTAAGACGGTTGCTCGGATTTCATAGTGAGGAAATCGCTTTTGAAGCTCCTCAGCAGCTCGGAGGGCGCCACCGGCTTCATCGCCTTCGGCGACAATAATGATAGCAGAGGTTTTTTGACGCTTCCATCCGCGCTCTAATACGCTCACTATGGCATCAAAATCGGTAGGGGTTTCTGGTATCAGTACAGCTTCGGCGCCGCCTGCGACGGCGGTGTGAAGGGCTATAAATCCTGCATCTCGTCCCATTACTTCCACCAGAAAGAGGCGACCCATCGCCGCAGCTGTATCGCGCAAGCGGTCTACCGCTTCTACAGCGATGTTGACCGCTGTGTCAAATCCGATAGTTAGGTCTGTGCCATACAAGTCATTATCTATCGTGCCCGGCAGTCCAAGAACCCGAAGGGTAGGATACTCTTGAAGGAATTGGTCGGCCCCTTTGAAGGTTCCATCTCCGCCGATGACGATGAGCTTCTGGATGTCCCATTTCTGGAGGTTTTCGTACGCTTGACGGCGTCCTTCGGGCGAAAGGAACCGTACACTGCGCCCTGACCCCAAGATGGTACCTCCTCGTTGGATAATCCCACTCACGGAACCAGCCGTAAGAACTTCCATGCGTCCATCTATGAGTCCCTCATACCCTCGATGGATTCCGATGGGTTCGTAGCCTAAATAGAGGGACATTCGTACAATAGCTCGTATGGCTGCATTCATGCCTGGTGAGTCGCCACCCGAGCAGAGAAGGCCAATACGGGGCTTCATAGCTTACCCTTAGCAATGGCTTGACGAACCTGCTCTTCTATCCAACGATAGGTAATCTCCATGCCTTTCTGGAGAGGTTCCGACGGCTTCCAGCCCAACTTTTCATATATAAGGGCATTATCCGAGTTTCGGCCTCGCACACCTACGGGACCCGGTACGTGTCGGATTTCTAACTCTACACCTGCGATGCTCATAATCAGTCGTGCCAGCTGATTGATGGTGACCATTTCCTCGGAGCCGATATTGACAGGACCTGTGAAGTCTGACCGCATTAGGCGCAGGGTGCCCTCTATGCATTCGTCAATATACAGGAACGAACGCGTCTGCGAGCCATCCCCCCATACTTCAATGTAGGATAGGCCTTTGAGCTTAGCCAGGGCGACTTTTCGGCTTAGAGCGGCTGGGGCTTTTTCGCGTCCTCCCATCCAAGTGCCTTCCGGTCCGAAGATATTGTGATAGCGCCCTATGCGAACTTCCATGCCGTAGTTGCGATGGTAGGCTAAATAGAGCCGTTCACTGAAGAGTTTTTCCCATCCATATTCGCTATCGGGGTCAGCTGGGTAGGCGGTATGTTCGGCTGTTTTCGGGTTTTCAGGGTCCTCTTGATTGTAGGCTGGATACATGCAGGCGGAAGACGAATAAAAGATGCGGCGCACGTTTCGTTTGTAGCAGGCGTCTAACATGTTCAGGTTAATCATGGCTGAGTTGTGCATAATATCGGCATCGTGTTCTCCCGTGAATACGTAGCCAGCCCCACCCATGTCGGCTGCCAGCTGATACACTTCGTCAAAAGGCCCATCTACAATGCTTCGGCAGAAGCTGGGCTCTCGCAGGTCTCCTATTACGAAATCGTCAGCTTGGGTAGGGGAAAACTCGGGATACTTCAGGTCTACGCCGCGCACCCAATATCCTTCCGCTTTGAGGCGTTTGACTAAATGACTACCGATGAAGCCGCCTGCTCCACAGACTAACGCTCGTTTCATTGAGGCAAAGGTATGTGCAAGGGACATTTATATTTGGAGAAGTGCGATATCTGGGGATTCTTGTAGGGGTCCTTTGGGCTCAGTATTACACCCCTCATCTGCTGAGTACCATGCAAACGCAGGCTACGCTCTTGCACGAGCCCATTAATGCCAATCCGGCGGCTGTTTTTCCCTTAGAACGATTTCACCTTGGTGTGAACAGCGCCTTGTATCTACCGGCTCCTGAGCTGATCTTCTATTCAGGGGGAGGCAGTTACACTTGGGACACCTTACAGAGCGTTCATTTGTTATGGCAGCGGTGGGGCTTCGATAAAATTCATCACAGCGAAATAGGAGCAGGTTATGCGCTGCGGCTGGTAAGATCGCGTCTCACATTGGCTGTACGGGCTCGCCTGTTGAGTACGACCTTCTCGGAGTATGGCCGATTGTATCAAGGTACACCGGACGTGGGTTTCACTCTCAAGTTAGGAGGCTCTTGGTATCTGGGCGGCTACGGCTATAACCTCTTAGCTAAGGGATGGGGAAATTTACCCGGGCGGACTCAGTACGGAATAGGATTATCCTATCAACCCTCTCCCATAGTTCAAACCCTGACAGAGGTCACCCAACAGGAAAATACTGTGCCTCAGGTTAGGACAGCTTTAGTGTATGTTCCACATGCTCTTCTCATACTCAGGGTTGGGGTTTGCTGGCCTATTTTGGGTATAGGGGCGGGATGGACTCTGCGATACAAAAAGGTTTCGTTGGATGTGGGTTATGGATATCAGCCGACGACGGGCAACTGGGCTTCTGTGGGTGTCAGCATGACCCAGAGATAGGGCGCTTGTAGGTTTTGTAGGGGGGATGTGTTTCTGCGGTGTCAGGTGCTGCCGAGAGAGCCTTGCCAACTACCTTTCACCGAACTAAAAGCGTGATAGGAATAAAACGTCTTTGGGGAAAGCCAGTCCGAGGGTTGGGGTATCCTTTCATTTAGATTCAGTCCATTTTCTTTTGCTTTGCGGCATGCCAGATTCCAGAACCTACCGCTTTGAAACCCTGCAGATTCACGCAGGACAAGTTCCCGATCCCACTACTGGAGCCCGTGCTGTACCCATATATCAGACCACTTCGTACGTCTTTCAGAGCAGTGAGCACGCAGCTAACCTATTTGGCCTGCGCGAGTTTGGTAACATCTACACTCGCATTATGAATCCTACCACCGACGTGTTTGAGAAGCGGGTGGCGGCTTTGGAAGGAGGTGTCGCTGGCTTGGCCACTGCTTCGGGTCAGGCAGCCCAGTTTATCGCCCTTACCACGCTCGCTGAGGCTGGGGACAACATCGTATCTACTTCGTACTTATACGGCGGCACTTACAATCAGTTCAAAGTCCAGTTTCCTCGGCTGGGTGTGCAAGTTCGATTTGTTCGAGGGGATGCCCCTAAAGACTTTGAAGCCCTTATAGATGAACGGACCAAGGCTTTGTACATTGAGACGATCGGAAATCCTGAACTGAATATCCCAGATATAGAGGCTATAGCGGAAGTGGCCCATCGGCATGGCATTCCATTGGTGATTGACAATACCTTTGGTGCGGCTGGGTATCTATGCCGTCCAATAGAGTGGGGGGCCGACATTGTGGTGGCTTCCGCTACTAAGTGGATTGGCGGGCATGGCAACAGTATCGGCGGTATCATCGTGGATAGTGGTCGCTTTGACTGGGCTGCGTCTGGACGGTTTCCAACCTTCACCGAGCCCTCTCCTGGGTATCATGGACTCCGTTTTTGGGACGTCTTTGGAGAGGGCAATCCGTTGGGCCTACCAAATATTGCTTTCATTATCCGTGCGCGAGTGGAGGGACTGCGAGACTGGGGGCCAGCGCTCTCTCCCTTCAATGCCTTCCTCTTCCTCCAAGGTTTGGAGACGCTTTCGTTGCGTATGGATCGCCATTGCCAAAATGCCCTGGCTTTAGCGGAGTGGTTATCTAAGCATCCCGATGTGGAATGGGTGAATTACCCGGGCCTCCCTTCCTCGCCTTACCATAAGTTAGCTCGGAAATACTTAAAGAATGGGTTTGGCGCTGTATTGATGTTCAAGATACGGGGTACGAAGGAGCAGGCTGACGCGTTTGTAGATAACCTTCGTTTAGTAAGTCATTTGGCTAATGTGGGGGATGTGCGCACGCTCATTATTCACCCCGCTTCTACGACTCATGAGCAGCTTTCTCCAGAGGAGCAGAAGTCGGCTGGGGTTGAGCCAGGCGTTTTGCGAGTCAGCGTTGGGTTAGAGCATATTGAAGACATAAAGGATGACTTTGAAGAAGCTTTCCGGCATGCGCTTCACCCTCCTGTCATTTCTTATCCAACAGCATGAAGGCATTCAGAGTGGCTGTGTTCCTGTTGGCTTTTTGCCGTTAGAAGCGGGGGGAGAAATCTACTTAGAACTTTATACTTGGATAGCTGGAGCTTGGCCTCCTAAAGGGCCTATTATCTGGATCATTCATGCCCTCACGGGCCGGGCGGAAGTACCCGAATGGTGGCCTAGGGTATGGTCTCTGTTAGACCTACCCAGCAGAGGATATACCGTCATCAGCGCCAATCTACCTGGTTCTTGTTATGGGTCTACAGGTCCTCTATCTCAGGATATTGCCACTGGCATGCCTTACTATCGGCGATTTCCACTGGTCACGACCCGAGATGCAGCTCAAGCTCTGGATAGACTGCGTCAGTCCCTGGGTATCTCCCGTATAGACTATCTCATCGGAGCCTCCCTTGGGGCTCAGGTCGGGTTAGAATGGCTACTAATAGCTCCTCAAGCTTTCGGAAAAGCCATGCTTATCGCAGGTAATGCGTTTCATTCAGCATGGGGGATCGCTTTCAACGAGGCCCAGCGTATGGCGATTGAAGCAGACCCCTCTTATTTATCTGACACGCCGGATGGGGGTGTGGCGGGTATGAAGGCTGCTAGGGCCACAGCTATGCTGAGTTATCGCAGCTATTTTCTCTACAACCATCGTCAGTCTCATCCCACTAACTTATCTGCTGGTCATTTGCCTGCTGCTAGTTATCAACGCTATCAGGGAGAGAAGCTGGCTCAGCGGTTTAATGCCTACTCGTATGTCGCTCTAACCCGCATGATGGACAGTCATCACATTGCTCGCGGGCGCGCTGCTTCAGCCGATGAGGTGTTGAGGACCTTGCCTATGCCCATTTATTATGTGGGCATACCCAGCGATATACTTTACCCACTGGAAGAGCAGAAGTACCTCAGCGACAATACTCCGCTCGGAACCTTACTTATTCTGGACTCTCCTTGCGGGCATGATGCATTCCTGATAGAGGAGGTGAAAATGGCCGGCCTGCTCAATCGGTTTCTTAATGAATAAGCGCCTCATTCTCTTTGGATTTGGAAATGTAGGGGGTGGGTTTTATAGGATTTTCCGTTCTGTCCAGTCTCCTTTACCTGTTGAGCTAATCGCTGTGGTGGTTAAGCACAAAGAAAAACATGCTAACTTGCCCTCCGACTTACTTCATGCGTACGATGAGACCACCTGGCATCCTGCGTGGGAAAAGGCGGATGTCGTCATAGAATGCACCAGTGACCCAGTGGCAGGGTGGGACATCATTTTCTCCTCTTTGCGAGCAGGAAAAGCTGTGATTACCTCAAGCAAGCGCCCTTTGGCTGAGAACCTTGCTATTTTAGACTCGTGGCTCAGGGAGCATCCAGAAGCTGTCCTCCGCTATGAAGCGGCTGCGGTGGCTTCTCTGCCAGTATTTGGGGGGATTTTAGGGCATTTTACCTCTGAGAAAGCCCAAGAGCTCTTAGGTGTGGTGAATGGTACGACCCACTACATACTGAGTCGAATGTTGAAAGAAGGGACCTCCTATGAAAAAGCCTTGAGAGAAGCTCAGAGATTAGGTTATGCCGAGGAGGACCCATACTTAGATGTTTCGGGTTGGGACGCAGCTTATAAGTTCATCTTGCTGAGCTGGAGATTCTTTCAGGTTGTAATATCTCCTTCGGCGTTATCTCTATGGGGGATTACAGGTTTTAGTGAGTCTGAGCACCTTGTCTGCCAGACCCATCGTCTCTTACTCAAGCCGGTGGCGTATGCGCGCGTGAAGGAGGACCTGCTTGAGGTTTATGTAGGGCCAGCGTTCCTACCCGCCGAACATGCCTTAGGACGCTTGGAGGGTGCGGAGAATGGTTTGCTCCTGCGATGGGCGTGGGCTGGATGGCAATTTTATCAAGGCATGGGAGCCGGTCCGGATGCCACCGGTTCAGCTATTCTGGGGGACCTCGCAGCTGTCTTGAATAAGGCGAGATATGCTGGTCCTTTGTCTGGCTCGAAGCTGACGGTAGCCGGCTTAGAAGGCACCTTTTATCTGAGGGGCGACCGTCTCCTTAGCCAAGTGAAAAGCCCTATCACCCCCATAGGAGAGGGCGTGCTATGGCAAGGCAGGGCTGATGACCTATACAGACTCTGCTGCGAGCTGCCTCCTGAGAGCTATTTCGTGGCACTTGTTCCAACCGAGCTCACGCTCGCTTTGTCCTATCCCTTTAGAGGATATTGGCAGGTGTTTCAGCCGTAGTGAGCCCACTAACTTTGTCGCATGGCAGCTACAGTAACGCTCAAGGGGCAGCCTCTAAGTTTAGCTGGCTCCCCTCTTTCCGTGGGGACGATTGCACCGCAAGTGTGTTTAGTCCGTCGCGACAATCAAGAGATATGGGTTGGGGGAGCAACGGGAAAGCCCCAAATCCTTATCACGGTTCCATCCTTAGACACTCCTGTATGCGCCGCTGAGGCCCGAAAATTCAATGAGATTCTTGCCAGCATGAGTGAGAAAATCATGGCTACGGTTATCTCTATGGACCTTCCCTTTGCTCAAAATCGGTACTGTGATAGTTATCAGGTCCAAGGCATTACCATCGCCTCGGACTACCGTTATCGTGATATGGAGAAATATGGGGTGGTGATCGCTGAGGGGAGTTTGCGGGGGATTTTAGCTCGGTCGGTATTTGTGATTGATGCCCATGGCAGGATAACGTATGTGGAGTTAGTGCCGGAGATAGCTCAGGAGCCCAACTACGAAGCCGCATTAGAAGCAGTGCGAGCGGTTATAGCTTAGAAGGGAAGCATTTTGACTTTGGCCTGCTTAAGTGGAGTAGGTGTGTAAGCCAACACCGAGTCAGGGCGGCCTCTCCTTAGATGCTGCAAGGAGCGTACTTTTGTTGATATTGGTATGAGTCTGGAGAAAGTACTCAATGAACAGGGCTTTATGCTGGCCCGCTTAGATGATTTAGTGAGTTGGGCGCGGGCAGGTTCCCTTTGGCCGATGCCGATGGGACTTGCTTGCTGTGCGATAGAAATGATGGCCGCTGCCGGTCCCAAATACGATATCGCCCGCTTTGGAATGGAGCGTTTTTCCTTTTCCCCTCGTCAAGCTGACGTTATGATCGTAGCTGGATGGTGTACTTATAAGATGGCTCATGCTATTAAGCGCATTTGGGATCAAATGGCAGAACCTAAGTGGTGCATTGCTATGGGAGCCTGTGCTTCAACGGGGGGGATGCACCGAGTGTATGGTGTGGTACAAGGGGTGGATCAGTTCTTGCCCGTAGATGTGTATGTGCCTGGCTGCCCTCCTCGCCCCGAGGTGCTGTTGCATGCTCTAATGGAGCTTCAGAAGAAGATACAGCGTGAGCACTCTATTTCCCAAGATAGGACTTATGTATGACCTCCGTATCAATGGAGCATCCAGCCGGTATATTCATTATCTCTGATAGTTGTTTTCATTTAGCCTTCCGATTATGCTCATCTATACGGAGATTACCCCAAATCCTCACAGTTTGAAGTTTATCGTGCCTCCTGAGTACCCGGCTATTCAGCGGGGCACCTATGAGGCTACGGCACCCACGGAGGAGGACGAACCGCTCGTTCGAGAGCTGTGGAAGATTCCTGGAGTTCGTGGGCTTTTCTTCACTCGGGCTTTTATTACGGTGTCTAAATCTGAAGAGGCGAGCTGGCACGCCATCATTCCTGAGGTCAAGCAAGTACTCCAGACCTACCTTCCCCAAGGTCCCCTTGTCGCTCGCCAGTCACAGGAAGCCCAAGAGGGTTCATCTATTGAGCAGCAGATTAGGAGCGTCCTAGAGGAATACATTCGTCCTGGGATAGCTATGGATGGGGGGGATGTGGAGTTTTTAGGGTTTGATAGTGGCGTAGTTCGGCTGCGTCTGCAAGGTAGCTGCTCTGGATGTCCTTCCAGCCTCTTTACCCTCAAAGCGGGGATAGAAAATCTACTTAAGCGCCTCGTGCCAGAAGTAGTGTCGGTGGAAGCAGAATAGCAGCGCCCTTGAGGGAGTTCTTCTGATATTCCATCGCAGGCACAGTCTTGCGGAGGACCCGACTGATTAGTTTCAGAGAGAGGTGAGGTAGGATAGCCTTCCCACTGGATGGACAAATAATGCCTAACTTGCCCCATGGCTCACTTTTTGATTCTCGGGGCGGGGCGAGTTGGGCGTGCTATCGCCTTAGATTTGGCTCAAAGGCATATTGTTACGGCAGCTGACCGCAATCCCGCTGCTCTTCAAGCTCTCCAAGCAGAGTCCGCCTCCATAGAAGTCATCACGGCTGATTTGGTCTCGCTTGATCCGCTGCATGAGATCATTCTAAAGTCTGATATCATCATCACTGCCTTACCTGGTAGGGTGGCCTATAAGATTTTGCAGGAGCTGGTCAGCATGGGTAAAAGGATAGTAGATATATCGTTTTTTCCGCAAGACCCGTATGATTTATCCGAGCTTACTGTGCGCAGTGGCTCTATCTTGGTGGTGGATGCAGGCGTAGCACCTGGCTTGAGTAATCTTCTGCTGGGCTACGAGTCCTCTCATGTAGCTGTGGATCGGTTTGTATGCTACGTAGGGGGGCTTCCATTGAAGCCCTCTTGGCCCTTTCAGTATAAGGCGCCTTTCTCTCCCGAGGATGTGATTGAGGAGTACACGCGTCCAGTGCGTCAGCGTATCGGGGGTTCTATGGTAATAAAGCCTCCCTTGTCAGACTTGGAGCTGGTTTCTATCCCTGATATCGGCCTCTTAGAGGCTTTCAATACCGACGGCCTGAGAACTCTACTTCGCAATACCTCCGTTCCCACGCTCATAGAGAAAACCCTTCGATACCCTGGTCATGCAGAGTATATACAATTATTGCTTCAGGCGGGATTTCTCTCAGATGAACCCATAGAGACTCAAGAAGGGCTGATCCGCCCGAGACAGGTTACAGCCGCTCTCCTGTACAAGGCATGGGCTATGTCCCCGACTGACGAGGACATGACTATTATGGATGTACATATACACACCGTCCAGTCTGAAACCATTCGTTACACCTTGATAGACACAGCGGACGTGCCGAGGCAAATCAGTTCTATGGCTCGTACGACTGGATACACCTGTACTGCTTTGGCAACCTGGCTTTTAGATAAAGCTGAGCTTCCTCCAGGCGTCTATGCTCCAGAGCAGCTTGCAGGCATTCCGGGGTGTTTTGAGTATGTCCGGAGCTATTTATCAGACCGAAATGTCGTTCTTCATCGAAGTCCAGTAGATTAGCCTGTTCATTCTCTCCACTGAGGGGGGATGTCGTTTGTACCCTTTCCACATGTTTTTCACTCTGCTGTGAAACCGGCTCGTCGCTTCTTCCGTTAACTTTGCCATATGGCTACACGCACCTACACCTTTGGGGGACGAGAGTTTGTGTTGGATGTAGATAAGGCTGAGCAAGCTATCGCCGAGAAGCGAGTCATTAATGGACGCATCACGATGGCGTTCAATCTTATGCCTCTCAAATATCCTTGGGCGTATGATCTGTATCGGACCATGAAAGCCAATCATTGGGAGCCCGAGGATATTCCGATGAATAAGGATGTCAGTCAATGGAAAAGCAGGGAGGTTTCAGACATAGACAGGTGGATCATTCGGATGGCGGTTGGATACTTCTCGGCTGCGGAAGGCATCGTGGGCGATAATATCCTACATGTGGTGCGCGAGCTGGTAACCGCCAGCGAGCTCAAGCTCGTGTTAGGTCGTCATGCGCATGAGGAAAATGTGCATGCTGATTCTCTCTTGTACATGATTTCATCGCTGGGCATAGACCCGTATGAGTGCGAAGCTATGTTCTTGGATGTGCCAACTATTCGTGCGAAAAATGCATTTGTTACAGAAATATCTCATGCGCTTAGGCGAGGCTTGGATTTGACCCTGACAGCGAACAAACAGCTTTTAGCAAAGAACATCTTCACCTTTGGTCTGATTATGGAAGGTACGCAGTTTTATGGACTTTTTGGTATGGTTCTTAGCCTCTATCGTCAGGGCAAGTTTCCAGGCATCGGTCAAATGTTCCGTTATACTTTGCGAGATGAGAGCAACCACATAGAACTATTTCGGCGACTCCTTCTGGAGCTGGTGAATGAGAATCCTGATATATGGACTTCGTCGTTTCAAGAGGAGCTGAGAAGCCTCATGGCTCAAGGTGTGCGTTTGGAGGAGGATTTTATTCGGGACTGTCTGCCCCTGCCAGCTGTGGGGCTGAAGCCTGAAGAGTTCATTGAATACATCCACTACATCGCCAATCGCCGCCTTCAAGGCGTTGGATTAGACCCCCTTTATCCGGGTGCTCAAAATACTTTGCCCTGGTTGGCAGAGCTAATGGATATCCGTAAGGAACAGAACTTTTTTGAGGGGCGCGTTACAGAGTACCGAAAAGCCTCCGCCCTGGCTGTAGTTAGCGACGATGAGCTCTGAGTTAGGGTAAGAGGTGAGGTAGTTGGGGGGGGCGCCAGCGCCTTCGGCGCTGGCGCCCCCCCCAAAAGATAAAGGCTAAAACTCTCTCCCCGTCAATCCTCAAAGCAACCAGGTTCTGGCTCGTTTATACAGTTAGGTATAAGGCGGCTCCCCTGCCTGCCTTTGGCAAGTTACCTATGAAGAGAACTATCCTGCGGAATTCTCAGTCCTCTTCCGTCGGAACTACCTCCACTGGTAGCGATACGATAACTTCCCGATGGAGGCGAATCTGAACGAGATAATCACCTAAAGTGCGTATAGGGACGGGAAAACTAACTTGTCGCCGTTCTATGGTATAGCCCTGTTCGGCCAAGGCGCTGACTATGTGCTGAGGTGTAACTGCTCCAAATAGTTTGCCTTCTTTGCCAGCGAGCATCTTTAGCTGTAGTTTCAGACCGCTCATAGAAGCGGCAAGTTGCTCGGCTGCAGCTTTTTCCTGAGCCAGCTTGTTAGCTATCTGGCGTAAATGGGCAGCTAATTGGCGTTTCGCTCCATCGGTGGCTAACTCGGCTAGGCCTTGGGGCAGGAGATAGTTCCATGCGTAGCCGGGGCGAACCCTTACAATGTCGTACTTGTGTCCTAAGCCGTCTATATCTGACTTCAGGATAACTTCTACGCTTCGAGAGGGCATAGGGCTATCACTTGAGGTTGTCGGCGACGAAGGGCAGAAGGGCTAAGTGACGGGCTCGCTTGACAGCGCGCGCCAGCTGTTTCTGATACTTCCAGCTCGTACCTGTGATGCGGCGAGGGAGTATCTTGCCCTGTTCATTGATAAAGTTGAAGAGAAAAGTGGGGTCCTTATAGTCAATGTACCGAATCCCGCTCTTCTTAAAGAAGCAAAACTTCTTCCGCTGGCGTACGCCAGATAAAGCGGCTAAGGCAGGATTAGAGGGCGCTGGGCCTATTCCTTTGTCTAAGCTCATACCTCAGAAGGGGTTTGATGACGGACTTTTTCTTGTCGGCGACGATTGTACTCTATGGCGTGCTTATCTAACTTCACGATAAGTTCGCGCATCACAAAGGGGCGCAGTTGAAGGTAGCGGCGCAGCTGAGCGATGAAAGAGGCTCGGGCTCGAAACTCCGTATAAACGTAATAACCCGCTTCTTTTTTGCGGATGGGGTAAGCTAAGCGGCGAAGCCCCCAGACCTCTTGATTGACGATTTCAGCTCCATTTTCAGTCAGAAACTGGTTGAATTCATCTAAATACTGCTTCTGTTCCTCTCCCGTGAGGTCGGGGGGCCATATCTGAGTAACCTCGTACTGCCCAACTGGGTCTAATCTTGGCATAGGCGGCACAAAAATACAAAAAACTACACGGCGAAGGATGTCCCGCAGCCACAGGTGATACGAGCTTGAGGGTTTCGAAATACAAACCCTCGTGCCGCTAATCCAGTGGGGAAGTCTATTTCTATGCCATCTAATAGCGTTTGATGGCCCTCTGATACATAAATCGGAATGCCCGATACTTCAAGGGGTAACATGCCTTCGGGCGATTCGGAAAGAAGCTCCAGTTCGTAAGTCAAGCCGGCGCAGCCTCCTGCTTCTACTGCTAATCTAAATCCAGCTGAGTTTGGCGAGCTTTCCCAGATGCGGCGAAGCTCCGCTGCAGCTGAAGGAGTAAGTATCAACTTCATATCTCCTATATAAACATTTTCATGGCCGAACCAGCACAAAAGCTCCCCAGAAGTAGGGGGCTGATCGTGCCTTTCTCATTGCCTTCTGAGCATTCCAAAAGGCATCTACAATAGGCAGCTTTTTACGAAGCCATTCATCATAAAAGGTAATCATAAAATCTCTCGTGGCCTCATCATCCACTCGCCATAAACTCACGACCAAATGACGAGCTCCGGCCAAGAGAAAAGCCCGCTGCAGACCATAGACCCCCTCTCCATTCTGGATGTCTCCCAGTCCTGTCTCACAGGCGGAGAGAACGACCAGCTCCGTGTTGCTCAAATCTAAAGACAAAAGCTCATAGGCGTTAGCGATGCCGTCTCGCTTCGTGTCTTGTGACCCAAAGAGCATGGAGCGTCCTGCATCCGCTAAGAGGAGGGCTGACCGAAATAGGGGATTAGAGAGAGCTTCCGCGCTTTGTATGCCGACTAAACTTCCTATCCCCTCACTATAAGGAAGAAATAGTCCATGCGTTGCTATGTGGAGGATGTATGGTGATACAGTCTCATATAACACAGTTTCCCCTGCCTCTGAGCGAGTATAAACATAGGGCAAGATACCTTCGCTGCGTAGGATATCTCGGATAGCTCGTGCTTCCTCGTCTGTGCCAGGCAGGGGGGGAATGTTAATACTGTCGGCTGGTATACCCGCAGCGTAATCCGGATTGGCTACAATGAAAGCCTTCCGGCCCTCCCAATAACGCAGTGGCTTGGGTGGTTTGGCGAGATTAGCTAAGCGGGTGTGATAGATGATCTGGTACTTATCAGCAAGGTAGCCTCCACTCGGTAATCTCAAGGTTGAAAGATTCATTTGATTGAACACTCCATCGTTAGAGAGGTAAAGCTTAGAGACCGAGGGCGGAAGGGCATTGGCCAGCGGAGCCCAGTATAACCCATAAGATGTCGTATCGGTTTCAAAGTTGAGAATAGATTGGGTGTAACGAAAGAGCCCTATAGTCTCCAAGAGGTGACCATTTGGGTAGGCTATAAATAGCGGAGCTTTTTTAGAGGGTAAGGTAAGAACAGCATAATACACCACTGAGTCACGCATTAGAGGGAGTCTAAGTTTTATCCAGTCTATCGCTGCTCCATCTGAGGGTATAGCGGCTCGAAGCGATTTCCAACTAACAGGCTTCAACCGAATATCTCCTATGTATTGAGTTAGGGCTTTTTCCAGCTGATTGAGCTGTTCCTCTTCCTGAGGCAGGTTAATATTCAGCTCTTTCAATTCAGCCGGAGTGTAAGCGTACAAACGCACGACGTATTCCTTCTGATCCTGCCATTCTTTGAATAACCGTTGTATAGTTGAATCTCGGCTGGCGGAGAGTCGAGCTCTAAGTTGCGCTGTTTCACTGAGAAGGAAAGCCTTAGTGGTCAGATAGGTCTCGTAGGCTTGTAGCTTATCCCGATCCGTACCTAAGGTGAAACTAAAAGCGTAATAATGCTCCAAGACTCGGCGTACTTTTATCCAGTAGCGGGCCTTCTCGTTTTCCGTAAGTCCGTTGAAGAGCCGGTCCACTTGGGTAAGTAAAAGGGACACGGCTTTTTTGTAGGTATTTTTAGCAGAGCTGAGATCCCTGGCAAGCCAGTAGAGATCGGCTTGCTCAGCGAGATGAAACGGATACTCGGGATGCTGAGTCCCATAAATGGTTTTCCACTGATTGAGCCAGACAGAGTACTCCCGAAGAGCTGAGAGGTATTCTCCCTTTGCACGCAGGAGACGAGCCGAATGTAGCCGAGCTGATAAGCGCAAGGGATGTTTAGAAGGTACCTGGCTTTCTAACACAGCACGAGCCATGCTGAGCTGCTCTTCCGCCCGAGCTAAACTATCTAATCCCAGCCAAATACCACTTATATCCAAGCTCAAGCTGGCAAATTCTACTGGGGCGGAGTCTTGTACTTTTCGCGCTTCATCGCTACTCTTGGTGAGGTATCTAACGGCAGTATCGGGCCGATTGGAGAGCAAAGCATTTTCAGCAAGGAGGTATAGGGTGCGACCCAAGGCAATCGTCGGTTTATCCTGATAAAAAGAGCGTTGAGCGGTGAGAGCTGCTGAGAGAAAGGCTTTCTGTTTCTCGTATCGTCCTAGAGCTCGTTCTACCCGCGCTGAGGCTAAGATGGCTTCAATGTACCCTGGTGAGGCCTCTCCAAACAGCTTCTTGTTGATATCTCGGGCTTTTCGTGCGCTCTCTTCTGCCTTGAGGTAGTCCCCTATAGCCAGATAAAAATCGGTCAGCCCGATGTAGAAAGAGGCCATATCGGCATCTTCTTGTTTTCGGCGGTCGTAGGCGGTGCCGATTCGCTGATATACTTCTCGGGCTCGGGAGAGTCTCCCTGTCTTTTGGTATAAAAGAGCCAAGCGTAATAGACTACTGCCCTCTATCTCTTCTGTGTCTTTAGCCCCTCGCTTGTACCGCTGGCGCAACCGGATGGCCTCTAAATAGTGTCTTTCGGCTTCCCGAAATTGCCCTTTGGCTTGGGCCAAGTCTCCTTGACTTTCTTCCAAGGCAATCCGCTCACGGAAAGCTACATCGCCCATGTCTTGGATGAGCTTATCTACATGGCTTAGTAGGGTTTCTGCTTTTGCCACTTCGTCTAAGCGTAAAGCGATTTGGGCGAGAGCTAGCTCGTTTCTCAGATAGTTCAGATTTTTCTCTGGCATGCCTAATAGGCGCTTATAGCTATCGCGTTGTCGTAGGAAGACTCTTTCGGCTTCCTTATAGCGCCCGGCTGTGAGCTTGTATCGTCCGATAGAGGCCCACAAGGGGAGGGTTCGGGGGCCCTCGGGTTCTCCCAGCTTGATCAGCATTCCATAGGCTTCACTAAAGGCGGTGTCGGCTTGGGGGTAATGGTAAGCTACGAGGGCCGCTTCCCCAAGTTCCGCTAAAGAGAGGGCTCCCTCCACAGAGGGAAAGTCTATTTCCTCTTTTGCTCGAAGCGCAGCTTGGCTGGCGTAGCCGAGTGCTATAGTGCCTCTATATTGAGCGCGAGCCGCCTGAGAAGCCAGTCTCTGAATCTGAATGTTACGGAGCCCTTCCGCATCACTGAGCCGATTACTTAGGATGTTTTCAGCTAAGTCGCTGCGCCGGGTTATGCGTCCGATGGCTTCTATATGCTCCAACGCTTGTATGGTAGCGTAGCTTGTAGGAAGGGCTGGAGAGCTAAAAGCCTTGATAAGGGGGTTCAGGTAACGGAGCTTAGAGGGGTTTCTAATCTTGTAAGTTGTAGTGTAGTATCCTAAAAGTCGCAGGGCTTCGGCTCGGATAACAAGGTCTTTGCCCTTATTGACGGTCTTTTTAGCGTAGTGTATGCTGGTGCGTGAGAACTTTTGACTGGTTCGGACATTTCCCTGCATAAAAGCGGCTAAGCCCTTCAAGTAGGCGTACTCAGATTCGTATAGGGCTTCAAGTTGGTTCTTGGGTTTATGGGTGGGCCTGACAAGCAGTGAATCCCACTCCCCCTTTTCCCACAAGATAACTCTTTTTAGGTAATCAGCCCGTGCCTGGAGATAGCTTCGATAGGGCTCTTGAAGCTGGTCAGAGAGGGGTAGTTGAGAAAGGGTATCTTGAGCTGCCGTAGCATTTCCGAGAAGAAGTAAGTTTTCTACCATCTCTAAACGCAATAAGGCAAGCTCCCATGGGGATTGAGTGAAAGTGTAACCTTGACGCAGGGCATTGGAAGAATATTTTAGGTATCCGCGTCGCCTTGCCAAGCGTCCTTCAATCCAATGGTAATAGAGCCGTAGTTGAGCTGGAAGGTTCCCTGAACCTTGTAAAATAGCTAAGTAAGGACGCAGGGCCGTTTCGGCTTCCTTCAGATCATGGATGTCCGACTGGTACAGAGCATAAGCTAATGCTACTCCCAAAGTAGCAGGATCGGCGCTGCTGTGACCTCGGATCGCCCTTTTGTAGGCTGCAGTAACTTTCTTTCCAAAGGAAGAGACTTTGCCCGAAAAGTAAAGCTTTTCAAACGGCAGACCTTGAGCATGAAGCCAACCGATCCATACAAGGACAAGTCTTCTCATAACATCTACCCTTTATTCGTCTCGCCGTTTGAGACGCAGGGCCTTCCCTAATCGTCCTCTCATATAGAATAAGCGCGCTCGTCTGGTCCGATTCTTCCGAACCACCTCTATTTTTTGAAGAAAGGGTGAATGTATCGGCACGATGCGCTCTACACCGACTCCACCCGATACTTTCCGTACAGTTATGGACTCACGCACTCCGCTTCCTCGTCTTTGAATCACCATGCCCTCAAAGATTTGGATGCGCTCTTTCCCCCCTTCCACTATCTTCATATGTAGGCGTACAATATCTCCGGCACGGAACTCAGGAAGGTCAGATTTGACATAGGGGGCATTAATGAGATACTCGATCTCGCGGATTAGATGGCTCATACTGCAAAGGTATGGCGTTTCCCCATAGAGCCAACGCCAAACTCTATTTGGATTTTTGCAGGCTTGCTATATTTGCGCTGGTATGAGTCAGACAGCTACTCAAACACCTGCAAAAGCGGCGACCCCTCAAGTTCGATCTGGAGGTACGGCGCTTCGTGAATTTTTTGCCACAATAGTCATCGTCGCCTGTATCACGGTGGGCATTCTCTTCTACGTGTTTATTCTCGGGAATCCCGCTAACTTTGAAGGAGGCGACCCTAAAAACAACCCTCTCCAGGGCAACTACCTGGGTATCGCCTACAAAGGGGGTGTATTAGTCCCAATAGCCATCGGCCTCTTGCTTATCACTATCACCATGTCTATAGAGCGGGCTATCACCCTGGCTCGAGCTTCAGGGAAGATGAGCATGGAGAGTTTTGTCCAGCAGATAGAGTACCTCTTGGAGCAGGACCGTATAGATGAAGCTATCGCATTATGCGACAAGCAGCGTGGGACAGTGGGGAATGTGGTCCGAGAGACTCTATCTCGCCTCAAGCAAGTCAAAGACGACACCAAGCTGGATAAAGACCAGAAAGTGGCTGCCCTGCAAAAGGCCTTGGAGGAATCGTTAGCTCTGGAACTACCGATGTTAGAGAAGCACATGACCATAATCGCTACGATAGTTTCTATTGCGACTCTCATAGGTCTGATTGGGACGGTTTTAGGGATGATCCGGGCTTTTGCGGCCTTAGCTACGTCAGGAGCTCCCGATGCAGTAGCCTTAGCTACGGGTATTTCTGAAGCTCTCGTCAATACCGCCTTAGGGATCACAACTTCCACCATAGCTACGATTGTCTATAACTATTTTACCAGCCGCATAGACGATATCACTTACCGTATAGATGAGGCAGGTTATATCATCGTTCAAACCTTCCAAGCAAAGGCCTAATCCATGGCTAAGTTTAAGGCGAAAAAGCAGAATATCGCCATAGACATGACCCCGATGGTCGACCTGGCGTTTCTGCTTATTACCTTCTTTATGCTAACGGTGAAATTTCGGGCTCCCGAAGCCATAGAGGTTGACCTCCCCTCCTCTATTGCAGACACCCCTCTGCCAGCCCAAGATATCCTCACGATTTCCGTATCGGCTGATGGGCGGATTTTCTTTGGTGTGGATAGCAAGCACACTCGGTTGGCTATCTTAGAAAAAATAAAAGACCGATACGGTTATCAGTTCACTGATAAGGAAAAGCAAATTTTTTCTGTCCTGGCGGAGGTGGGGGTGCCTTTTGAGCAGCTCAAGTCCTATCTTTCCTTAAGCGACATGGAGCGCAAGGCCATGGATAAGCGCGTCTCTATTCCTGTTGATAGCAGCAACAATCAGCTCAAACAGTGGATTCTTTTTGCTCGGTACAGCAATCCCAAGATTCGCATAGCCATTCGTGCAGACGAAAAAGCCCCTTATCCTGTTATAGCTCGGATTATAGAGACGCTCAAAGATCAGAAAGTACATCGATTCAATCTTATTTCTACCTTAGAAGCCCAACCTAAAACCTAACTATGGCAGCGGAAGTCGGTGGCGACAGTGGTGCGCCCAAAAAAGGTAAAAAGAAAGGAAAAGCCCGAAAGCCTAAAAAGCGGCCTCGGATAGACATGACGCCGATGGTAGACTTGGGCTTTCTCTTGCTAACTTTTTTCGTCCTCACGACGACTATGTCTACGCCTAATACGATGCCCGTCGTCGTGCCTCCTAAAATAACGGAGAAAGATGAGGTAGAGCCCCCCAAGATCGCTGAAGGTAAAGTTATCACCCTTCTTGTCGGACGAGGTAAGGTGTATTATTATGTAGGTGTAGAAAAGCCGGAGCTATTCGTGACGGACTTTTCTCCCAAGACAGGTATCCGAAAGGTCTTACTGGATAGAAGAGCTGAGGTCGAGCAGCGCTATGGTAAAGCGGATGAAATGATTGTGATTATCAAGATGCTGGAAGAGGCTCAATATAAGGATTTCGTTGATATTTTAGACGAAATGGCCATCATCCAGCAAAAGAAGTACGCTCTTGTGGATATCACTGAGGAAGAGAAAGGCATGGTAGAAGACTACAAGAAATCTCTCAACCTGTCTTCCTGAGCTTATGGCTACGGTTGCATTTGACTGGGATGACAAGCTATTCCAGAACCGAAATAGAGCGTACGGAGCCTACTTCCTCCGAAAGAACTACGTGAAGCATACCTTCAGAGCTTTAGTGATTGCTGTCTCGGCGGTGGCGATTGGAGTAGCTGTCCCCTTCGTGAAGGCCTATGTAGAATCTAAGCTGGGGGCCCTTCGGAAGGAGAAGCGACAGGTTATCACCGAGCTCATGGAGCCGCCTCCTATAGATAAAAAGAACGAGCCACCGCCCCCGCCAATCGAGCAGCCTCCTCCGCCGCCTCAGCGCGCTCAGATTAAGTTTGTCCCTCCCCAAGTCGTCAAAGAAGAAGAAGCGAAGCGGGAAGAAACCATAGCTAATATAGACACGCTCATGAAAGTAGACCCAGGTACGCGCGATGTACAGGGAGACCCCAACGCTATTCCCGATATTGGCGAAATAGAAGGAAAAGGCTCGCAGCCTGTGGAGTTAGTGGAAAAAGAGGAAGAGCCCGATCCGAGCGCCTTTATTGCCGTGGAAAAAGAACCCCAGCCCGTCAATATGGATGAAATCAAGAAGCGGATCGGCTATCCTCCCCTTGCTAAAGAAGCTGGTATTCAAGGCAAAGTAATCGTGCGCGTGCTCGTCGGCAAAACTGGTAAGTACGAAAAACACATCGTATTACGCTCTCCCCACAAGCTACTCACCGAAGCTGTAGAAAAAGAACTTCCTAACTTGGAATTTAGTCCAGGTATTCAAGCAGGCAAGCCCATCAAGGTTTGGGTAACCATACCCTTTGACTTTCAACTACGCTGATGAAATGCCCTCTGGTGAAGACCCTCATATCTCTCTCATAGAATGGACAGGCAATCAGACTTGACTGCTACTTATTATCGTACAGCGGCAAGGCGCCGGTCCCTGCATATCCTCTACTTGGCTGCCCTGATTTTGACCACTGAGTGTGCTTCTTCGGATACTTCCAGTAACACCTCTTCTGTTGACACCCTTCCTTCTTCTCTGGTTGATAGATACGCGGATAGCCTGAAAGAGGTCGCCTCGGAATCGGCCGGACGGCCTTCCTCAGATTCTATTTCTGGACGGATGACAGTAGCCATTTCTAAGCCTCTTCCGCCTCCTAAGAAGGAGCCATGGATGGATACGCTGACAGATCTGAACGATATTCCTCCTCCCAATGCGGCTATCTTTTTGGAAGATGAGCCTATGCCTCGCAACCTTTCCAGCGTAGCTATACTCATTGCGCAGCGTTACAAGCCCAAAAAACCGATAGATATGACCCTGCGTCTCTATGTAACAGAAGAGGGAACAGTGCGCCGCTACCAGCTGCTCAAAACCTCAGACCCTAAACTTACACCTGAATACTTTGTTCATCCCCTCTTAGAGCTACGCTTCACTCCAGCCACCTATAACGGTAAGCCTGCCTCTGCATGGACTACAGTTTCCCTCAAAATACCCACTCATCCATGAAACTGCCAAATGAACTTCATCAAAGTCTAAATGAACAACTCAACAGGGAGTTGTTCGCTCAGTATATGTATCTCACCATCGCCAGCTACTTCATAGAACATGACTATGAGGGATTTGGCGCATTCTTTTTGAAGCAGTCTCGAGAGGAGGGCGAGCACGCTATGAGGCTATTCCATTACCTGATGGAGCGACATGCACCATTTCAGCCTTTGCCTATTGAAATCCCCAGCAAAAACTATGATTCGCCCTTAGCTTGTTTTCGGGCTTCCTATGAATATGAGCAGAAAGTTACGCTGAGCTACTACAATCTCTTCAAGCGTGCGCGCGACATGGGTGAGTACGACTTGGAGGAGTTTCTCCACTGGTATCTGCGCGAACAGCGCGAGGAGGAGGCGCTCATGAGGCACTGGATGGAAAAGCTTATGATAGCCAGAGAGGACCCCGCTGCCCTTCTCTTCTTGGATAAAGAAGCCCGAAAAGCTGCTCAGGAAGAAGACTAACCCTCTTCATGCGACGGGCGCGACTCCTGCATAGCGCAGAGAGTGTAGAGGTCTTGCACATAGATAACCAGGCGAGGATCGCTACGATTCGGCGTTATGGATTTGAGCAGAGCATTTCTCTGGAGCAGTTGGTGATGGAAGCATCTGAGGAAAATGACTGTTTACTTGCCCCTCTTTCTTCTCCTCTAAATCATGAGACCGAGCTAGAACTTCATCCTCGGCTTTTAGATCATGCGGCCGAGCTGCGGTTGCTTCACGGCTCTGGTACGCGCTGCTTTTATGCTCTCTATCTAATGACTCCCCAGAAAACTTTGATGCCCCTCATTCGTGGTCTATTTGGCATGGGAGAAGGCGCTTCGGCTATCGTGGATATGAGTGCTTATCCTCCTCCTTGGCGACTTCTACTACAACGGCTAGACGTGCCCGATTCTTCTGTTTTGGAGCCTCCTTCCCTCCGGACGTCTGAGATTACGATTAGGCTCTCTATGCTGACTAGAGGGGAGGCTCAGAAGCTCCCGATAGAAGTCAAATCATCTTATGGAGCGCCTGAGCTGATTCCTTCCAAGGAGTCTACGGGGACTGTCAAGGCAGGTCCTCAGATAGACCTCCACATAGAAGTGTTAGCGCCGCATTTGCGTACGGCTTCGCCAGAGGCGATATATGCTTACCAGCTTAGCTGCATGAAGCGGTATTTATATGCTTGCGAAGCGGCAGGTCAAGCCTCGGCGATTGTTATCCACGGGGTGGGGAAAAAGCGACTTCAAGCAGCTCTGTTGGATTTCTGCCAAGAGCAAGGGTGGAAAGCTGAAGTTCTCTTAATGCCGCCTTATTTGGGAGGAGCAAGCCGAGTATATTTTACTTTGGGATGAAAGGAGGTCAGGTTATGTTAGGCTTATTGTGTCCCGTGGTCGTAGAAAAAGACGCCCGTTCTCTCTACCCCTGGAGCTTCAAGGTTTATCTCCTCGCGTTCGGGAAAATGGGGAGGTGGATTTGGGCATTCCTAGGGAGGTGCTCTTACGCTTCTTGGAAACTCTCCGAGAGACTGAGAAACGGCTCAAGTTCTCCGATAGGCCCGGCTCCGACTCGAAGGACACGCATGCGACCTAATCCACCGCTCAAGTCTATTACAGTTGTTTGCTGAAACAGAATAGGTCCGATGTCTAAGAACTCTGCTACTCGTTGGGCGTAGGCATGGATTTGACCCTCAGGGACGCTGGCTGTTACCATAGGTTCTCCAAGCCCTTCTAAAAGCGCTTGTACAATGACATGGGTTGTTACGCGAAAGCCTACAGTTCGGCGATGCCAGAGGTGGCGGGGGATAGCGGGTCCAGGCCTTAGGATGATCGTATAGGGGCCCGGCCAAATCCGTTTCAAAAGGCGATAGGTCGGCGTATCTACACCGAGGGCATATTGACCGATAGACCCTATAGAGGGCAGAAATAAGGAGAAGAGACTTTTTTCTGGATGTACGCCCCTAAGCTGACAAAGAGCGTTGAAAGCTGTCCGATGTGATACAGCACAGGCTATTGCATAGGTTGTATCTGTGGGGTAAAGAATCAGTTCGCCTGTTCGGAGGGCTTGTAATGCTTGCGAGATAGCCCGTTTGTGAGGAATAACGCCGCTAAGGTCCCAGCGAGCCACTTGGACAAAAGTATGATGCTTGGAGCCTACCTTTGTGTTATGCTTCGAGCGGTCTGGCTTTTATTGGGGGTCCTCTCAGCTCAAAAATGGCTCACTATGGGAGCTCGCTTTCAGTTTAGCCGCTCTCAGCTTCTTTCTTCCACGGACCATGCTTCTTCTTTGACTACTTCCTCTCCTACTCATAAAGCTGGAGTTGTGGGGTTTTTCGGGTGGGGGTGGCTGCCTTACCTCGCTACTAGTCTAGAGTTGAGTTACCAAGGGGTGGGTCAAAAGTACTATGGGATTGGGGTGCGGGGGGAGAGCTATGCGGCCGAAATAGACCTTCATTACCTTCGTATGGCTCTTGCTTTTCAGCCGCAGTATGCCCACGGAACCTGGGGGCTTTGGGCAAGTATCTCTCCAGGCCTGAGCTTTCTTGCTCAAAGTGAACTGGCTTATCAGGGGGATAGCCTGCCTCAGGGGTCCATCGTTGCTCCACAGATTATTCGAAGGGTGTTAACCCATTTGGATCAAAGTACAGACCCGGATGATCGTCTTCTTCTTGTGCAAATGTATCGGCGCTCTGTTCCCTCTTTGAATGTTTCAGGCGGTCTGCGTATTCGGTTAGCGCCATCGGTCTGGGTTCTGGGTTTGCTGCACTACGAGCGTAGTTTTGGAGACATAGAGAAAAAGGGGGCACGGCTGACTAACACGGAAGTATCTATTTATGACCCTCAAAGGAAACCTGTGCAATATCAGCTTTGGGGGGTGCATTTAGGTCTACAGTATGAGGTAAATCTTCATCCTTGAGCCTCTATCAGTACCTTGGAAAGAGTGAGTATCTTTGAGTATGAGTCGCTTTACCCTGCGGATCGCTACTATAGCCGGTATTCCAATATACCTCCACTGGAGCTTTTGGCTGCTTGTCTTATGGATTTTGCTTAGTGCAGCTTTCTCTCCTTACGCCTCAATGGGGTTTATTGTTTGGAGACTGGCTTTGATTGGGGGTCTTGTGGTGAGCGTGATTTTGCATGAGCTGGGCCATGCCTTTGCTGCAAAGGCGTTTGGGATTCCGACTCGGGATATTACCATGTACCCTTTTGGGGGGGTAGCCTCAGTAGCTCGCATACCTGACAAGCCTCTCCAAGAGCTGGTTGTGGCGCTTGCTGGTCCGCTGGTTAATCTCTTGCTAATTGGGCTCTTTAGTGTAGTGCTACTGCTGATAGGAGAGGTGCCTGAATGGTCAGCCGATGCTTTGATATACACAGGAGAGGGCATGCTGTCTTTCCAGGCTTGGCTGGTCAGCTTAGGCGTTTTGAATGGGGTTTTAGCTCTCTTTAACCTTCTCCCAGCGTTTCCGATGGATGGAGGGCGTGTGTTGAGAGCTCTCTTAGCGACGAAACTATCTTATGTGCGGGCTACCCAGGTAGCAGCCCTGATAGGGCAGGTGTTTTCTGTTCTCTTTATTCTGCTCGGGATTTACAGCAATCCATTTTTGATCCTTATAGGCTTTTTTGTATTTGTAGCAGCGGCTCAGGAGCGCCAGCATGCGGAGCAGCGCACCGCTATGCAGGGTTTTGTGGTAGCCAATGCCCTGCTTCGGGAAGTTCCCCTGCTTTCGGTCAATCAAACTTTAGACGACGCAATTCGATTGCTCTTAGACTCTCAGGCGAGGTCTTTTCTCATCCTTGACCCCCTTGGCATGCCGGCTGGTAGCCTTTCTCGGGAGCAGATTATAGAAGCACTAAGTGAGGGTAGGCCGCGCAGTACATCCCTAACTCAGGTAATGGACGCTGACCTGCTCATGGTTTCTCCTAATCTGCCTCTGCATGAGGCGTTTCATCTACTGAATGAGAAGCACAAGCCCTTCTTGGTCGTCATGCAGAATGGGCAGCTTCTTGGAATCGTGGATGCTGAAAACATTGCAGAGTTTCTTCTCATTCGGCAAGCTGAGGAAGGGGCAAGGTAAAGTTTGTTTGCCTCTCTTGGCGTATATTTGCAGAGCTTGGTGATGTAGCTCAGTCGGTAGAGCACCAGACTGAAAATCTGGGGGTCGGCGGTTCGAATCCGCCCGTCACCACACGTGGATTTGGGACTTCTGTTTAACTGGGTATGGGGTCAGGTTATCGTAGGAGGGGTTACTGAACACACCGCTCGCCTTTGCATTTGGGATACCCAAGCAGAAGTCTCCGTAGCAACCCTCCAAAAGCAGGGTTTCACCGCTGCGGAGCCACCGATTTGCCTTTTCCTCTCCGACCTTCAACCGGCTACACGCTATGCTTATGAAGTGAAGCTCTCAGATGGGCGCGTCTTATCAGGGGCTTTTCACACACCTCCCCTATCCCCTCTCCGAGTAGCGTTTATCTCGTGCCATGACCTCGTACCTAAAACGAAAGACCAACTTCGCCTCTACCAGCTTATTGCTCAACACCAGCCGCATCTAATCGTCCATTTAGGAGATTGGGGGTATCCCGATACCACTGAAAAGGAATTTCCTCCTAAGACTCGCTTTTTTCCTCAGAACTGGGACAACCTTCGTGTGCTCTACCAGAAGCGATATACAGACCCAAATCTTCGTTCTCTCTATAGTATAGCGCCCTGGGCTTATCTTTACGATGACCACGACTATGCTGCCGATAATACAGGACGCGACTATCGCGCTCAATACAGAACGCTCAAGTTGCCTATAGGCGATTATCCTTTTGAGCCCATCATAAGGGGCAATGCTATGCGGGCTTATCAGCGCTATTTTCCTCACTATCCTCTCGCTGATTCTGCGGAAGGATTATTTCAGCGGTTTCGGTGGGGGGATACTGAGTTTTTCTTCATAGATAATCGCAGCGCCCGTACAGGTACAATGAAGGCCTTTGAGATGGGAGAGCTTGGACGCTACTACTTTCGTCCTAAGCCTGACATATCTATTTTGGGGGCTCGTCAGCGAGAGTGGCTTCTCGCCGCCTTAGCTCAGAGTACGGCTCGTTGGAAAGTCATCCTTTCTGGTGTAACCTATAATCGCAACCTCCAGTTATTTATCCAGCAGGCGCTTGCTCTTCCCGGGCAGACCTTCTCCACGCTGGGTGGATTGTATCGGATTCCTTCTATATTTATTGCGGGCTACATAGCGGACACGTGGGCTGGTTATCCGTCTGATCAAGATTCGCTATTATCGTGGTGTTGGCATAAGGGCATAAAGGGGGTGATAGTAGTGAGCGGTGATACCCATATTGGTACGCTGGAGGATGGTACGATGGGCGGTTTGCCAGAGCTTATGACGGGGGGGGTGGGTAAAACAGAGAAACGGTCTTACCGGCTTGCTAAGTATTTAGGAATCAACATATTCAACGGCGGGGGACAGGGTATATCTCAAAATCATTTCCGCCCTGCTTTTGGGCTTATAGATTTTTATCCAGACTCGGCTGTGGTGCGCCTCATAGGAGTAGATAAAGGAGAGTTAGCTCGTATGGTCTGTTGGGCTCGTGATAAGGTTCTGCCACCGCCTTTATGGTCCAGGCTTGCGAGTCCTAACTTAGGGCTAATGTTTGAGCTTCGGGAAACCGCTCCTCGCACCTACGCTCTCCGATGGCGCGCACCTGAGCGGATGCCTAATAGTCTGGTTTTTGTTTTGTACAACGATAAGGGCGAACGGGTGTGGGCCTCACCATCTGCGGATGCTTCTTACTGGAAGCGTCAGAAACAGCTTATACTCCCCGAGCAGCCGGCAGGTAGTTACTTCTTGCGGGCTGAATCTGGCGGCGCTTATTATGGGATGCGCCTGCATTTACACTGATTTTTTTACCTTTGCGCCCACATGAGCCAAACTTCGGAGTTAGACCTGAAACAGTTGTATGATTCGTATTCCCCCCCTCGCATTCAAAACGCCATTGTGAAGGGGGTCGTAATCGCTGTGGATAGGAGCGAAGTGCTCGTTTCTATTGGGCACAAAGCGGAAGGGCGTATTCCTCTCTCTGAGTGGGGTTCAGATGAAGGGCTTCCCCACCCAGGCGATGAAATAGAAGTTTATGTAGAGACAGCCGATAGCCAAGATGGGGGCCTTCGTATCTCTCGTCGTTTGGCTCATTCTCTGCGAACTTGGCAGCTTATTCAGCAGGCTCTTCACGAGGACATTCCTATAGAGGGTATCATCCGTCGTCGAACGAAGGGTGGTTTTGTGGTGGATATTGGTGGGATAGAGGCATTTCTTCCAGGCTCTCAGGTGGATATTAAGCCACTGCGTTCGTCTGATAGCTATGAAGAGCTGCTTGGAAAGCGCATGCGATTCAAAGTTGTGAAAATCAATCCAGCTCAATATAATGTAGTCGTATCGCACAAAGCCCTCATGGAAGAGGAGCTGGCTCGTCAGAAAGAGCGTATCCTTAATATCTTAGAGCGGGGCCAAGTGCTGGAGGGGACTGTCAAAAATGTAGCATCGTTCGGCATATTTGTGGATTTAGGCGGGGTGATGGATGGATTAGTACATGTGAGCGACCTCTCTTGGGGGCGGGTCTCTCACCCGGAGGACCTCTACAAGATTGGAGATAAGGTTCAAGTGGTAGTTTTAGACTACGATCCCGATTCTGGGCGGGTCAACCTTGGTATCAAGCAACTTCAACCTAATCCATGGGAAGCTCCGCCCGACTGGTTACAAGTCGGTGCTGTGGTGGAGGGAACCATCGTGGCTATCGCTGACTACGGTATCACAGTGGAGATTATCCCTGGTATAGAGGGTCTTCTGCCTGTGTTTGAGCTTTCTTGGTCTGCTACGCCCGTAGAAGTTTCCAAGCTTTACAAAGTCGGAGACAGGATACAAGCTAAGGTTATTCAGTTTGAGCCGGAAACGCAGCGTCTCACGCTTAGTGTCAAGCAACTTTCCCCTGACCCGTGGCTTCAAGCGGCAGATAAATATCCTGTCGGCTCTACCCATAAAGGCATAGTGAAAAACTACACAGCTATAGGGGCTTTTGTGGAGTTAGAGCCGGGTGTAGAGGGATTTGTAAATGTGCGAGACTTGTCTTGGATACGGCGTGTGCGCCATCCCTCTGAAATTCTCCAGCGCGGACAGGAGATAGAGGTGGTTGTTTTAGATTTAGATGTAGCCAATAAGCGGCTTCGCTTGGGATACAAGCAGCTTTCTGAGGACCCATGGGACATGATTCGCAGTGTCTTTCAGCCCGATAGCTATCATGAGGGAATCATCACTCGCATCACCGATGCAGGAGCTCAAGTAGAACTGGCTTTTGGTGTAGAGGGTTTCTGTCCCATGCACTACCTCAAGCCTCCTTCAAGTGAAATACCCAAGGAGGGGGAATCTGCCCTATTCAAAGTTATAGAACTGGATGAGCAGAATCGTACGATTGTTTTAGCTCAAGCCGCTCCCCGTCCAGCTCGGAAAAGCAAGAAAAAGGGAGAGGAAAGTGTCGAGGCGGCTCTGCCCGAGCCCCGTACTCGTGCCGTTTCGCGCCAGAAGCTGGGAGATATTGAGGCTATCTCTCAACTGAAGGCCTTATTTTCACAGCAATCCAAATAAGCGGGCTGTTAGCTCAGTTGGTTTAGAGCGCTGCTTTGACAGAGCAGAGGTCGGAGGTTCGAATCCTCCACAGCCCACACTCGTCTGAGGTTGCAGGTCTGCGTCCTCCTAAGCTAAGAGGCAGCTTCCTTTCCCCATCATCTGCTCCTCAACTTAGCTCTCTATGCGCTGAAAGGCTTCGGTTTCTGCTAAAGAGCTTCGGAAAAGCGTGGGGAGTAGCTTTGTGTTGGGCTCTGATGTGTCAGACCTATCCATACCTTTGACACCGACCGTGCACCGCTATCTATTCATAGACCGGGATGGCACTCTTATAGAAGAACCGGCGGATACCCAGCAGGTAGATAGCTGCGAACGCCTCCGACTCTTACCTCGGGTGCTGTCGGTTCTTCGATGGGCGCAGGAAGTTGGTGGCTATCGCCTTGTCTTGATTACGAATCAGGATGGACTGGGAACTGAAGCCTTTCCGGAGCAGAAGTTTTGGATTATCCAGCGTCTTCTCATGGACTTATGCGCTTCTGAGGGCGTCATCTGGTATGGCCTTCATATAGACAGAAGCCGAAACGATAGCCCCTCGCCCTATAGGAAGCCTTCGCCTATTTTCCTTTTGCCTTATGTAGAGGCCGGCTTGGATATTGAGCGTAGTTTCGTGATAGGAGATCGGCGGACTGACATGCTTTTGGCTCAGCGGTTGGGTTTGCGGGGTCTTTGGCTTCCGAACCCTTTACACCCTCGGGACACCTCGTTGCCTGGCGCTATATGGGTGGAGAACTGGCAAGATGTTTTAGAGGCACTGAAGCGAGCGGTGTTTTCCACTCATGTTGTCCGTCAGACGAACGAAACGAATCTATCGGTACGGCTGACCTTGTATGGTGAAGGACGCGTTCGGGTTCATACAGGCATAGGGTTTTTGGACCATATGCTGACTCTTATGGCGTTCCATGCGGGGTGGGATATGGAGCTTGTAGCAGAGGGTGATCTTCACGTAGATGCGCATCACACGATGGAAGATGTGGCTATTGGATTAGGTCGGGCGCTATATCGGCTACTTCAGGACAAGCGAGGCCTGCATCGTTATGGACAAGATGTAAAGGGAAGCTGGCGGCTTGTACCGATGGATGAGGCCTTGGCTTTGGTGGCTATGGATCTCAGCGGAAGGGGGCTATTGGTATGGCGTGTGGCTCTATCTGAAGCGCCCGGAGGCTTATCTGTCTCTCTGTGGAAGCATTTCTTTGAGACGCTGGCTCGAGAAGCAGCCCTTACCCTTCACATACAGGCTCACGGTGAAGATGCCCATCACACCATCGAGTCCATTTTCAAAGGGGTGGGGCGGGCTCTTCGAGAAGCTCTTCAGCGAGAGGCAGCTGAGCGGATCCTTCCTTCTACTAAGGGCACGCTATGAAAATAGGTTTGGTTGCTTATAGCGGCGGAAATGTGCGCTCCATTCGTAGTGCTTTGGAAAGCTTAGGAGCTAAGGTTATTTATTCAGATCAGCCGACTCGCTTGGAGTCCTGTGCGGCGTTGGTATTTCCTGGAGTGGGGGCTGCGCTGTCCGCTGTGGAGGACTTGCGCCGGCGTGGGCTATGGGACTGGCTGCCTGCATGGGATCGTCCTTTTTTGGGTATCTGTCTGGGTATGCAGCTTTTGGGAAAAAGTTCCGAAGAAGGACCGGCTCCGGGATTGGGTGTATTGCCTTATGAAGTCCAAGTATTCAGAAATGTCCCGCGCCTACCTCACATCGGATGGAATCTCGTTCGCCTTTTGGGGACAGATCCCCTTTGGAATGGGCTTCCGACAGAGTTCTACGCTTATTTCGTTCATAGTTATCGTGCAGGGGTAGGCGACTATACTATAGCCGAAACCGAATACGGTGAGTTATTTTCAGCCGCTGTGAGGCAGGGTCTATTCTGGGGTGTACAGTTTCACCCTGAAAAGAGTGGGCAGGTCGGTCTCCAAATCCTGCGAAACTTTCTCAAACTATGCAGCTAATAGCGGCAATAGATGTTTGGGAGGGGAAAGTAGTTCGGCTGAGGCAAGGAGACTTTTCTGCTCCACAGGAGATTCATTCAAATCCGTTAGATATCGGACGTCAACTCTGCGAATGGGGTGTGCGTTGGTGGCACGTAGTGGATTTGATGGGGGCTAAAGTAGGGCAACTTCAGCAGAGTTCTGTTTTGGCTAAGCTAAGGCAGACTTTTCCGGAGGTGAAGATGAACTTGGCAGGGGGGCTGCGTACGATAGAGGATATAAGATGGGGTGTCTCAGCTGGCTTTGACTACCTGGTGATTGGGAGCGCAGCCGTAGAGAGGCCTAAGGAGGCATGCTCATGGATAGAGAGCTACGGGGCGCAGCGATTTATTTTAGCGGCAGACCTAAGGGCAGGCTACCTTGCCATACGGGGCTGGCAAACGCGCACAGCAATAGAGCCGAGTCATTTTTTTGAAGTGTGGAAAGCGCAGGGTATTCAAACTTTTCTATGCACAGAAGTAGAACGAGATGGAACGCTCAGTGGGCCTGATATTGCGCTTTATGAAGCTCTATTAGAAGCGGCAAAACCTGCAACGATCATTGCCTCTGGGGGGGTTCGGGGACCAGGCGACCTCCAAGCCTTAGCGAATATCGGGGTAACAGCAGTTGTCGTCGGGAAAGCGCTCTACACAGACCCTCAAGCGTCTGAGTGGATTTCTCAGTTTATTTGATATGCTCACGCGGCGTATTATTCCATGTTTGGATGTCCATGAGGGGCGCGTGGTGAAAGGTGTCCAGTTTGAGAAGCTAAGGGACATGGGTGATCCAGTTGAAATGGGGGTCAGATATGAGGAGTTGGGGGCGGATGAGCTGGTGTACTTGGATATATCGGCAAGCGTGCAGGGGCGACGCACATTCCTTAGGGCTGTGGAACGCATAGCAGCTCATCTTCGTATTCCTTTTACGGTTGGCGGGGGAGTGCGGTCTATAGACGACATTCGGCGCCTCTTGGGAGCGGGAGCGGATAAAGTTTCTCTTAATACGGCAGCGGTAGAGCGGCCCGCTCTCATAGAAGAGGCGGCGGAGCGTTTCGGGCGGCAGTGCATCGTATTAGCTGTGGATGCCAAACAAGAGGCGATAGACCAGTATCGGGTTTATGTCCGAGGGGGCAGGCAAGCCACTTCATGGGAAGCAGTGAGCTGGTGCCAGGAAGGGGTTCGTCGCGGGTCAGGGGAGATCCTTCTCACTGCGATAGGTCGCGATGGGACCCGAGATGGATTTGACTTATTCCTTACTCGGCGGGTAGTTGAGGCCGTCTCAGTTCCGGTCATCGCTTCTGGAGGAGCAGGACGCTTAGAAGACTTCTTAGAGGTTTTTACTAAGGGGGGAGCCGACGCCGCCCTTGCTGCTGGGATTTTTCATGAGGGATATCTGACGCCCACCCAGGTCAAGCTCTTTTTAGCTCAGCATCAAATCCCTGTGCGTCTATGAGGGAGCCTGACTTTTCCAGAGGCCTCCTTCCAGCTATTATTCAAGATGCAGCGACTCATGGTGTGCTCATGTTGGGTTATATGAACGAAGAGGCTTATCGCCGGACTCAAGAGACAGGTTATGTAACCCTTTACAGTCGTCGTCGTCAAGCCTTATGGGTGAAAGGCGAAACTTCAGGGCATTACTTGAAAGTGGTGGAAATACACATAGACTGTGATGGGGATTCTATCTTGGTACGAGCGATTCCGGCCGGTCCGACTTGCCACTTAGGGAGTTATAGCTGCTTCGCTGAGGATGGAGACCTTCTGGGCTCTTTTCTTGGGCATTTGTGGCGCATTATAGAGGTGCGCGCAGCTGAATCCTCAGCGGCAAGTTATACCTATCGTCTTTTATCAGCTGGAGTTCCTCGTATAGCTCAAAAAGTAGGTGAGGAAGCGGTAGAAACTCTAATCGCAGCCCTCAGCCAGTCCAAGGAACGCCTCAGCGAAGAGGCAGCTGACCTATTGTATCACTTGTGGGTACTTTTGTATGCCAGTGGGGTTCAGCTTTCCGATGTAGAAGCAGTTCTTCGGAGGCGACATGAGCGGCGCCCCTGAATATGAGCTTGTGGGCCTTTTACACAGTGTGTCCGCTCCCGTGCGATATGGATACGGTCGGCAAAAGCAGCAGATTCTCCTCCTCTCGGATACCCCCTCTCCTCAGATGATCCCCTTGGAGGTACATGAGCCTCTTATGCAGGAGCTTCATCGCATACCGCTGCAGGCCAAAGTCAGAGTGCGCTTTGCTATGGAAGGCCGATTATGGCACCCCCCCCAAGGTAGCCCTCGTCCAATTTTACGGCTCATCGTGATAGAGATTGAACGATTACTTGACTAACTTTGTGGCGATGGATTTATTTGAGAAAGTAAGGGCCCGCATGGGTGAGGACTTAGGCAGGTATGCTGATATAGGCCACCACTACTTGGCTTTTCCGAAGCTCACGGGTCCGATTGGTCCTCACATGGAGTTTCAGGGACGACCGGTACTGGTTTGGTCTCTCAATGACTACTTAGGCTTAGCCAACGATCCCCTCGTGCGAGCTGTCGATGCAGAGGCGGCGGCCCGGTATGGGTTCGCTTATCCGATGGGGTCTCGCATGCTTACAGGGAATACCGACGAGCATGAGGCTTTGGAGCAGGAGTTGGCTGACTTTGTTGGAAAGCCGGATGTATTCCTTTTGAATTACGGCTACCAGGGATTCATGTCGGTCATAGATGCTCTTGTTGACCGGCATGATGTCGTGATTTACGATCAACTGGCTCATGCCTGTTTGATAGATGGGGTGAGACTGAGCCCTGCTCTTCGGATGAGCTTTCGACACAACGATATAGCCCATTTGGAAGAGCGTTTAGAGCGAGCCACCGCTCATGTGAAGAAAACAGGAGGTGGTATTTTGGTCATCACCGAAGGGGTCTTTGGTATGAGAGGGGATTTAGGGGCCATAGATAAAATCGCTGCTCTAAAGGCGAAGTATCCTTTTCGTTTGCTGGTGGATGATGCTCATGGATTTGGAGTGATGGGGCGTACAGGGCGAGGCGTACCCGAACATTTTGGCGTGGAGCCTGCAGTGGATATATGGCTCGCCACTTTTGCTAAAAGTATGGCTCTAATCGGCGCTTTCGTCGCTGGCGAACGTTCGGTGATACAGTACCTCCGCTATCACTTGCGCAGCCAGATCTACGCAAAGTCCCTCCCCATAGCTTTGGTGATAGGGGCGAGAAAGCGTTTAGAACTCATTCGGACTCAGCCTGAGCGTCTTCAGAAGCTCTGGCATATTACTCACCTCCTCCAGTCTGGCCTCCGTCAAGCTGGTTTAGATATTGGTCCAACAGAGTCGCCCGTGACCCCCGTTTACCTCTCTGGGAACGAACGCGAGGCTATAGCGCTCGTGCGAGACCTGCGTGAAAACTTTGGTATATTCTGCTCTGTGGTCACTTATCCTGTCATTGAGCGGGGTAAGATCATCCTACGACTCATTCCTACTGCAGCTCACTCGGAAGCGGATGTGAATCGTACTTTAGAAGCCTTCAAAACCATTGCCGAACGCTTGCGTCAGGGTTACTACCTTTCTACTGAGTTAGCTGTATGAGCACCTCTTTCACTTCGGATGTTGAGCGACTGCGAGAGTTGGTCAATCAGCTCAATGCCCAAGCCTATGAGGAGCGGTACAATAACCCGGAACTGACCCTGCGGCTGGGCTTAGATGCCTTAGAAAAGGCTCGGTCCATAAAGTACCCGCTTGGCCAGGCTTGGGCTCTGCGAAACATTGGGATTGGTTATGCGATTTCGGGACGTCCTGATGCTGCTGAGGCTTATATGCAGGAAGCCCTAGCTCTGTTTGAGCGGTTGGAGGATATGCGTGGGATTGGTTTAGTCCTGTCCAACTTGGCTACCATCTATCAGCAGCTCGGCAAGTTAGATAAAGCCATAGAATTTTACAGCCGTTCGGTCCGTTATCTACAACTTGTTCCAGATTTGTCTCCTTTTTACGCTCAAGCCTTAGCTAACCTCGGTTCGCTGTTTGGAGAGCTGGAGCAGTTTGACTTGGCCTTAGATTATCATCAGCGAGCCATAGAGATTCATCGCCAGAATAACAATCTCCGAGGGATATTTTTCAGCTTACTCTCCTTGGGCTCGCTCTTTCAGTCCCTTAAGGAGTTTGATCGGGCTGAAGGATTTTTCATGCAGGCGTTAGATGTGGCATCAGAGCTTGGAGAGGAGGACTTAGTGGCCCGAGTACTGCTTTCGCAGGCTCAGCTCTTTAGAGACAAGGAACTCCCTGAAGAAGCTATAGCTAAGCTTAGGCAAGCTGAACGCATTTCCGCCTCTATTCAAAATCACTATCTCCGAGCCAGTCTGTATTCACTGATGGCAGAGACTCAGACGATATTAGGACTTTTGGATGAAGCCCAGAAAAGCATGCAAGCCTTAGATGAACTCCTTCCTCAAGTCAAGGAAGGAACCTTGGACTACTATTTACCCCAGGTACGCGCTCGATTAGCCGAGGCCTTAGGGGATTACAAGAGTGCCTACGAGCACTACAAAGAATACACGAAACGCTATTTAGCGATGCAACGTAGTGCCACCCGAAATACCATAGCCACTATAGATCGAATCATTCGGGAGGACATTTTAGGGATGGAGAAAGAAGCGCAAGCGGATCTAGTGGTAGCGAGTCGGATTCAAGAAGCCCTACTGCATTCTAAGGAAGAGCTTCGCCACATTTTTCCTGAAAGCATTTACTGGTTGGCTCCACGTAGCTTGGTCAGCGGGGACTTTCTGTGGGTTGGCAAGGGGAAGGATGCATCTCAGTTACTTATCGTAGCGGATGCCTCTGGGGCTGGGGTCTCTTCGGCTATGCTATCCACGATAGCTCATACCCTTCTCTATGAAATCATTAGCATGCGAGGCGTTACAGACCCAGGTAAAATTCTCAGTCAGCTTCACAAAGGGCTTTTGGATTTGCTTTATCCTCCTACTAAGGCTACTTCACCCGAGCTGGAAGCCATACAGTCAGAGGGCTTGCAAATCGGGGTATGCACCGTATTCGCCGGGGCAGGAGAAGTACATTATGCGGGGGCGCAGATTCCGCTGTGGATATACAATCCCTTGCTGGGATGGGAACAGCTTAGCCCCGACAAGCGTCTCATAGGACAAAAGATAGAAAAAGAAAGCGCCCCTCGCCTCTATACGAGCACTATCATTCCCGTGGAGAAGCGATGGGTACTTCTTTTTATGACGGATGGATGGGAGCGTCAAGTACGAGCTTCGGATGGGAAGCGCTACGGTCGCAGTGCAGTACGGGATTATCTCGCTAAACATCCACCACAAGACTTGGAGGAGTGGCTCGTTTCTGTGCAAAATGAGTTTGACAATTGGCGAGAGGGAGCGGCTCTCACGGATGATGTCCTGCTCGCTGCCGTACGGCTATGAGCGTCCAAGGATCAGGGCGGATCAACCTGCGGACATGCGGAGCATGGGCCCTTTTTTCATCTATATTGTTGGCTCAGGAACCCACAATTTATCAGCTCTCGGGGATGGTTCTAAGCAGCACAACTGGCGAGGCCATCCCTTATGTATCCATCCGAGTCGGTCGTACCCGACGCGGCACCACGACTAATGCCGACGGATTTTATAGCCTGCCTGTCATTCGGGGGGATACGCTGTACTTTTCGGCTCTGGGCTATAAGCGAGCTCGGTTTGTAGTGGATGAGTACTTGAACGCCTACACGGGAGATACCTCTCAAGGGTTTATTTACGCTGTGCATTACTTAGTGGAGGATACCATAGAGCTACCCACCGTGCGTATCACGGCGATTCGTACCCCTGAGGAGCTCAAGATCGCCTTGCTCAATATTCCCTTAGAGACTCAAACTCAGCCCGCTCGCGACAATGTAAGTCCAGAGCTTATTGCCTACTTTCTCCAAAATCTCCCTGCCGATCCACAAGAGCGTATCAAGATAGCTCAACAGCGATACCGAGATTTGTATTATGAGCGCACGCTGCGTCCTACTTATCCAATCTTAGACCCTATAGCTGTTTATAGACTCGTTCGGTACCTTACTGAGAAAGCTCAAATCAAGCGAGAAAAAATCTACGATTATTGGCGGGACGATTGAACATGAAGATAAAGAAGTATGCCCGACTCGTGGCTTTATCTCATTCAGTTTTTGCTTTTCCGTTTGCTTTGTGGGGATTTGCGTTGGGCTACAAAGCCTCTCATCCGACCTCTTGGGGCTGGAAGCTATTCTGGGTGATAGCGGCTGTCGTATCAGCTCGCACGGCTGCCATGGCCTTCAATCGGTATGCCGACCGGGAGATAGATGCCCAGAATCCTCGCACGGCTCAGCGGGAGATTCCTCGCGGTGAGGTTCGTCCCTGGGAGGCTCTCGGTTTAGCCGTAGGGAGTGCTGCGGTCTTTGGATTGTCTGCGTGGATGCTTAGTCCTGTTTGTGGGCTTTTATCGCCTGTGGCTCTCCTCATTCTTCTGGGTTATTCTTACACCAAGCGATTTACCTTCTTATCCCACTATGTGCTGGGGATAGCTTTGGGATTAGCCCCTATTGGGGCTTACATCGCTATGACGGATAAGGTCTCGTATGAGATTCTCCTTATCGGGATGGCGGTCGCTTTATGGGTAGGGGGCTTTGATATTTTGTATGCCCTACAAGATGAGGAGTTTGATAAGATGGCGGGCCTGTACAGCCTACCCGCTGTATGGGGTGAGAAGCGAGCTCGGCTCATGGCCTTAATCAGCCACGCCTTAGCGATCCTACTGCTGGCTACTGTGGGGTATCGTCTGGCGGAGACCGTCTTGTACTGGATAGGTTGGGGAGGGTTTGCAGCGTTCGTGCTATACCAGCATCGCGTAAGCCAAGATAAAAGTCGGATTAACCGAGCTTTTTTTACCTACAATGGCTTGGCTTCGGTCGTATTCGGGGGTTTGGCCATGCTCTCCACCTTTTTCCTCTGACCAATTGGTGATTTTTTGAGTTATGGATCAAGATCGGGCGGCCTTGGGGAGGGTTAGCTATCTGCTCACGGATGCGGGTCTCTATCCAAAGCAAAAAGCCTATCTTTTTGCATGACTTACAGCCTGATTCTCTCTTATGACAAGCTTACCCTAAGTGAGTTAGAGGAGGGCGAACAAATGCTCGTACAATCAGCTAAGGAAGCAGCGAGCGGAGCCTACGCTCCCTACTCCAAGTTTGGAGTGGGAGCCGCTATTCGGCTTAGAGATGGACGCTTATTCACTGGCAATAATCAAGAGAATGCTGCCTATCCGAGTGGGCTCTGCGCTGAACGCACTTTGCTTTTCTACTTAGGTGCTCAAAAACTTGTTCCTCACATCCAAGCTTTAGCGGTCTTCGCTCCTCGCTCGGAAGGACCTGTGATGCCATGTGGAGCTTGCAGGCAAGTCATGTATGAGTATGAGAGTCTCGCTCAGCGGCCGTGGATACTTATATTTGCAGGAGGCGAAACTGACTTAGTGTATCGCTTCGTGGGTGTGGATAATCTCTTACCTTTTGCATTCCTATGGAGACCCTCTTGAGCACGGAAGTGGATCAAGCAGTGGAAATACTACTTCGAGATGAGGTAGTGGCGCTTCCGACGGAGACGGTGTATGGACTCGCCGCCAATGCCCTTAGTGTAGTAGCAGTAGAGAAGATTTTCATGCTCAAGAATCGCCCGAAGGCAGATCCCCTTATTGTCCATGTCCGAAATATAGGAGCTCTGGAGAGCATAGAGATAGAGCCTCCTCTATGGGCGGAGCGGCTCATGCGGCTCTTTTGGCCAGGCCCCCTTACCATCCTGCTCCCTAAGAGCCCTAAGATTCCTGATCTGGTAACAGCAGGCTCTACCCGTGTAGCCCTCCGCTCGCCTAACCACCCCCTCACGCAAGCTGTCCTTGAACGAGTTCCTTTTCCTCTTGCAGCCCCAAGCGCCAACCCCTTCGGTTACACCAGCCCCACCACCGCTGACCATGTCTTGTCTTATTTTGCGGGCAAAATCCCTCTCATTCTGGATGGAGGACCCTGCGAAGCCGGGATTGAATCTACTATTATCGGAGAAGAAGACGGACGCTTCTTCCTGTATCGCCCTGGTGCCCTATCGCGCGAACTGATAGAAGAAGCCTTGGGCACTAAGCTCTTTTCCAAGGCAGCTCTCCTTGCGAATGCTCTGCCTACCGCTCCGGGCCAATATCCCCGACACTATTCACCCCGCAAGCCCCTTTTATATGGATGGATTCACCTACCAGCGGAACCTCGAGCGTCTCTGGTGTATTTTACCGAGAGTGAAGTTCCCTCTGAAGCATCTCATTGTCACGTTCTCACTCCATCCAGCAGCCTTCAAGAGGCAGCTCAGACGCTATACGCTATTCTCCATCAGTGCGACCAAGAGGGTACGGACTATATCTTAGTTCAGCGAATTCCCACCTTGGATGGCCTGGGCGAGGCTCTTCATGATCGGTTGCGTCGTGCCAATACCCCAGCTCTCTTTACCCTAGGGCATAGTACGCATACTTGGGCTGGTTTTTTGGCTCTGTTGCAGCGCTATGAGGTAAATGCCTTGGTAGATATTCGGCGCCAGCCTTACTCTAAGTATGTGCCACAGTTCTCTCAAGGTCAGCTTCAAAAGGCGCTTCATGAGGCTGGTATCGCATACGAGTGGCAACCTAATCCCCGTCATCTTTTCCGTTCCATAGAGAAACTACTTGCTCAGCATCTCCATGTGGCGCTTTTGTGCGCTGAGGGAGAGCCCCATCGCTGCCACCGCTATAGCTTGTCAGATGAGCTAAGTCAAAGAGGGTTAGCGGTGTTTCACATTTTGCCAGAGGGGCGATTAGAACTTCATCGGGCGCCTATTTCGCTGCCTTTCGGAGAGATGGCCTGAAAATCAGTCAGCCAGACGTCTACAAAGGGTCTCACTTCCTGCCGATGGGTGATGATAAACCAGGTGGCGCCTGCATAGTGCTTGTGTAAATAGGTCAAAATCTCCTGCACTTTGTCTCCGTCCAAGGGAGCGAAAGTTTCGTCTAATACAAGGGCTTGGGGCGAGCGCAAAAGGACCATAGCTAAGGCCAGTCGTTGACGCTGCCCGCCAGAGACTTGCTGCCCCCAAACCCCAATCTCTGTGTGTAAGGCTTTAGGGAGGCGGCTCACCTCCTCTGCCAATCCTGCTATCTCTAAAACTTTCCATATCTCCGAGAAAGAGGCTTCTGGCTTGACCGAGCGCAGATTCTCTATGATGGTGCCGCTCAGAAGTACAGGCTGCTGAGGCACATAACCAATATAGCGCCTTAGGTCTGTGCGGCTCATGGACGAGAGGACTACACCTCCATATCCTATTTGGCCTTCTTTAGGGTCTAACTGGCGAATCAGAAGGCGCGCTAGGGTAGTCTTTCCTGAGCCCATGGGCATAGAAAGGGCTACCTTGGCCCCGGCGTGTATGGAGCCGTTGAGGTGACGGAAGAGCCACCGTCTTGGTTCGTAATAGAATCCCAAGTTTTCCCAAGACCAGCCCGAATGAGCTGGCCGAGCGATGGATACGCGAGGATACCGCAGCTCAGGCTCAATAGATTGAAGAGATAGGAGCCGTTCGGCGCTGGCGCGCGCCTGCTGGACTAAGCTGATCAGCCACCCCAGCGCTCCCAAAGGAAACATTAGCTGCAAGATGTACAAACTGAATGCTCCGACGACACCAAGGGTGATCTCTCCATTTAGGACCGCTAGCCCCCCATAGATGATCACCAAGGTGAGGCTTAGTCCTATGAAGAGGGTCATTAGAGGTTGAATGTACCCCTCCACACTTGCTACAGCGAGGCTGGCTTGAGTGTGGCGGTCAGTGCGACGGTTCCATTCTTGACTGAGAGCTATGGGATTAGCTATGGCTCGTAGAGGACGAAGATAGGGATAAACTTGCTGGATGAAAGCACTAAGGCGAGCGAAGGCCTCCTGCTGAATGTGGCCTCGCTGTAGAGCTTTTTTCCTGAGGAGGTAGCTGATAGGTCCTATGAAGAGCAAGGGCGCTAAGGTGATAAGGGCTAACTTCGGATGCATGGCTATCATAAGCGAGGCTGTAAAAAGGACCAGAAAGATCACCTGAAGGCCATACAGAATGACGGGGCCCGTAAAATTGCGAAGGCGGTTGAGGTCCTCGGTGAAATAAGTCATCAAATCTCCTACAGGATACTTCTGGAGGGTGGTGAGGTCCCATTCTAATAGCTGAGCTGTGAGGGCGGCGCGTTGATCGCGTTCCACGCGTCGGCTCACGACGACGAGGGTGAGGCGCATCGCTACCATCAGAAAGGCGCGGGTTATAGAGAGTCCCCATAGCAGTCCGAGGTATCCGGCTATAGGTAGGAGGACCGCTGCCATCGTCTGAGCATGCTGCACTTCCGTTAGGAAATCTATGACTTTACCAGCTGTCCACCCTGGTATGAGAGCCAAGGCATTTACGCCCGCTACCGCCACCACTCCTAAAATGAATAAACCTCCGTGCCGGCGATAAAAGGGAAAAAGGAGCTTAATCAGAGATCGCATACGCGTTCATCTTCGCTGGTGGAGAGGTTCGCGACTAAGGTACTTCACCTGCCAGTAAGCATCGCAGCCAGAGCCAGCAACCAGATGTAAGTCGTCCAAGCGGAAAAATCCATCGCTATCTGGCTCTATGGCTATGTGCACAGTTTCCACGGCGAAGACAAGAAGGCGCGTTTGATTCATCGTCAAGAGGTGCTCTTCCACGAGACGAAGTCGGGCTCGTAGAGGGCTCTCGGTCAGATAAGGGATATCCTCGTCTATTCCCTCATCTAAGGCCAGCCCAAACAGGTCTAGTTCGCTTTCTCCATAGGGTAGCTTGAGGTGGGTTTGATGGGCTTTTTTATAGAAACCTTCGCTTACTGCATTCAGGGTGGCAAAGGGATAGAGGCGAAGGTTCTCATAGGTATGGCGAGGTACAGTTGTAGGACGCAAGAGAAATCCTACGAAGGGGGGTGAGGAGCCCAGATGGAGGCCCGAGTTGAAAATGGCTGCATTGTAAGTTCGGTTCGTATTACGAGTGATGAGAACATGAAGATTTTTTACGCCAATCAGGCAGTTGATAAAGTTGATGCGCCATCCCCTGTCAGCTCGTTCAAGGTCTCGGGCTGTGTAGATCAGCATGATACGAATAAACAAATGAGACTTTCTTCTATTGCTTCGGCTGCGTTCAAAGCTCCTCTGGAAACCATCTGGGGTGAGTATGTCCCAATAAAACTTGGGAGTAGGTCTTGAGAGCCTCACATGTCTCGCAGAGGGGTAAAACGCACCTCTCCATCCTGAAAAGGGTGAATACTGGGTTTAGGTGGCCCTTAGGGTAAAGGAGCTTTGAGATAGGCGGGCACATCGTCTCGCTCTCGTATGGCTCTCAGTCGGGCTTCTGCGGCTCTGGTATCTCCTCTTTGCTTCTCCAATATAGCGGCCTCACGCATGAGTCGCGCCCAAGTTGGTGCGGGGAATAGACGCAGGGTTTTGAGAAGGCTGTCCATGCGGGCGAAGGCGGCCTGGGCTTCAGCGTAACGCTTTTCTTCCCGAAAGGACATTCCCAGAAGCCCGTAGGATTGTACGGCTTCCGAGGTTGGATAAGAGCCTGTAATGAGGTAGCAGGGGGGGCGGGAGCAAGCTCGTTCATACGCTTCTATCCAGGGGCGGATAGCCTCCCGAGCTTCTTGATAGCGTCCAGTTTGGTACAAGGCTTCGGCCCACATGCGCCGAAAAAGGGGATTCGCTGGGAATCGCTCAGAAAGCTGTGAGAGCCAATAGACCGCTTGGGCTGGTCGTTTGGCTTGGTACAGGTAGATGTACCCCAAGAAATAGGCGGCTTCGTACTGGGTGTAGTTTAGGGAATCTCGAGCACATCGCTCTAATCGCAGCAGACCCGATCGTTCGTTGCCTTTGGGGAAAAAGTATAGGATGGGGCGCATGATGGGGTAGTTCTGGGAGAAGTAGTCAATGTAATATTCGTACAGTCCCAGCTCAAACTGCATTTCAGGATAAGCGTCAGCGTATCGACGGATTCCATCCAGAAGGCCGATAAGCTCGCGCGCTTTCCAGACCGAGGGGATAAGCTGTCCTCGCACATAAAGTCGGCGCACTTCCAGAGCTTTGTTAGCAAATCCAATAAAGTACTTCTCCAGAGGGTGGGAGGCGCAGCAGCGGAGTAGAGAGTCGGTGCGTTGCAGCTCCCTTTCCCAAAAACTATCAAACCAGGTCGTGGAAGGGTCCAACTCTATTCGCCATGAATAAGCCAAGGCTCGCAGATAAGAGGTGCCTACATATAACCCAAAAAGAGAGTCCAACTTAGACAGAAGCTGTTCGGCTCGGGGAAAGTTCATTGCATAAAAAGTGCGTAAGGCTTCTAAGGCGTGCTCCCGATAGGAGCTTTGATAGGGCAGGGGAGTCTGAGCTGATACTACGGCGCACAGGAGGGCTTTTGTCCCATACCGAAGGGATCCCATTTCCACAGACGATCTTCTGGGCAAAGTTGAAGATACACCATCAAGCTGATTAGAAAGGCAAGCAGCACCACCGACCATGCCATTAGCTGGGAGCGCTTTATTTTCAAGCGGAGCTCTATAACTTGAGAGGCCAGTTTTTCTTGCTGATGGATATTCCGAAAGGCGATACGAAGCCGATCCCATACTCGATCTCCCTTTACGACGTAATCATAAGCCCCATAGGTGAAAGTGTCTGCGGCGGTTTGTACATCCTCTTGAGCCGATAGCATGATTACATAAGGTGGAAGGTCTGGGTTTTCATGCTTGCGGAGCGCCTTGAGAAGCTCAGTGCCTGGCTTGTCGGGTAGGTGGTAGTCTAAGAGAATGTATTTCGGCAGAGAGTTAGAACGCATCGCCTCTATAGCCGCTGAGACCGTAGGAAAGTGCTGGATGGCATACTTCTCGCTGTACTTGGATTGGATCAGCTCTGTCCAGACGGGATCGTCTTCCACGAGCCATAGGGTGGGCTTCATGCGAGCAAAGATACTCCTGATATCTTTGCTGCGATGGATAGGCTGCTCCTTATTGTGGAGTCTCCGACGAAGGCTCAAACGATCCGCCGCCTCTTAGGCAATAAATATGAAGTCGTTGCATCTCAGGGGCATGTGCGCGATCTTCCAGAGCGAGGGCTGGGCCTGCGTATAGATAAGGTAAGCGAAGGATACCGATTCACCCCCACTTATCAACCGCTTCCTCAGAAGGCTGCTATTGTCCAGAAAATCAAGCAGGCAGTAGAGCAAGCTACGCAAGTGTATTTAGCTACGGATGAAGACCGCGAAGGAGAAGCTATTGCTTGGCACTTGTGTGAGCTGTTAGGTATAGATGGGCATGAGCCTGTACGAATTGCTTTTCATGAGATTACCAAGAGAGCGCTTCAAGAGGCTCTGCGCAAGCCACGCCCTCTCAACTTTCACCTGATAGAAGCCCAGCAAGCTCGGCGCTTTCTGGATCGGATTGTGGGGTATCAAATATCACCTTTGCTTTGGCGTACCTTCCCCCAAAGTGGCAAGAGACGAGCGGCTCTATCAGCTGGGCGAGTACAGTCCGTGGCGCTAAGGCTTTTAGTGGAACGGGAGCGAGAGATTGCAGCTTTTCGGCCTGACCCCACGATAGCGGCTGAAGCCTACATAGCGAGTTCTCCGGCTTTCAAGGCGGTACTGGTGGAGCCCGAGATACCCTCCATTGAGTTAGGAAGTCAGTGGCTTAGGCGGCTTGTGGGACGCCATCTACGGGTGGCCCAGGTACAGAGAAAACCCCGACGCCGAGGTCCCTCAGCTCCTTTCACCACTTCTACCCTACAACAAGAAGCTCAGCGGCGGTTAGGTTTCTCGCTGCAGCGTACCATGCGAGCCGCTCAGAACTTGTACGAAAAAGGTCTCATCACTTACATGCGCACCGATTCGGTGCATTTAGCCCCCGAAGCGCTGGAAAACATCCATGAAGTGATCCTTCAGCGATTTGGACCCAAGGAGGTGGCGCCTCGTACTTGGGCAGATAAGAAGGCGCTGCATGCCCAAGAAGCCCACGAGGCTATTCGTCCGACAGACCCGAGCGTAGAGGAAGCAGGCGACACGCCAGATGAACGAAAGCTGTATGCTCTGATTTGGCGACGAACCCTCGCCAGCCAAATGACCGACGCCCTCTACGAGGAGACAGTAGTTAAGCTGCTCCCTGAGCCTACCTCTGATCCTCTCCTGCATTTTGAAGCGAAGGGTCGCATTTTGACTCATCCGGGCTTTCTCCTGATCTATGGTCATGACCCTGAGGAGGACGAAGAGACCACTTTACCTCCCCTGCAAGAAGGGGTTCTATTGGAATGGGAACGACTTCGTTTGTGGGAGCGATTTCCAGCGCCTCCTGCGCGCTATACCGAAGGCACCCTTGTTCGAGAGTTGGAAGCCAGAGGTATCGGAAGGCCCTCTACTTATGCACCTACCGTGGAGACCCTCCTCAAGCGACAATACGCCGAGCGAACCGAAGCCCGAGTGCCCCGTCCAGCTTACACAGAAATACTCTTTCTCCCAGATGGAAGCCTAACCTCACGTCGCCACGTGCCCCCCCCTGAGGTACAGCGTAATAAGCTCATACCTACTCGCTTAGGTATCCAGGTTACCGATTTTCTCCTTTCGCAGTTTCCCGATATCATGGACTACGACTTCACAGCTCGGGTAGAGGAAGAGCTGGATCAAATCGCCGCCGAAAAGCTGGATTGGCAGAGAATGCTCAGCGCTTTCTACGAACACTTCACCCATGAACTCTCCCAAGCTGGACGCATGGAGAAGCGCTCATGGGTTTTAGGCACAGATCCCAGCTCTGGCAAAGTTGTAAGCGTTTATCTAAGTCCCCGAGGCGCTTATGTTGCCTTGGCTGAGAAGGGAGACCCAGCTTACAAAACGGCCTCCTTGCCTCCTACCCTTTCAGCTAAGGACATATCCTTAGAGCAAGCGCTGGAGCTATTGTCTTTTCCTCGTGAGGTAGGAGTGTATGAGGGCGAACCCATTGTGGTACGCCGAGGACCTTATGGGTACTACATTCGGCATAAAGGCAAGAACTATCCCCTTCCTGCCGGGGCTGATCCGTTTCACCTCACCGATTCTGAAGCGATAGAAGCTATAGAAACCCGACGCCATACCGAATCAACAGTCCTCTGCAGCTTCCCAGAAGCCCAAATAGAAGTCATACGGGGGCGATACGGTCCCTATATTCGGTTTCCTGGGGGTACGCGTTCTGTCCCAAAGGATATTTCTCCCGATTCCCTAACCTTAGAAGTTTGTCAAGCGCTCATAGAGAAGAAGCCTCAACGCCACAAGCGACGCCTTAGTCGGAAAAAATAATGCCTTATTGAGCGGGCTCTTTCGGCTCATGGGCTTCTCAGACCAAAGCCCTGACATGAATACACCGAGGCTGCGCTGCCTTCCCGAGCAGCTACCCGGTTTCTGTACCTTCGGCTTATATGAGATATGATCTGATTATTTTAGGAGGGGGAGCGGCGGGGTTTGCAGGGGCCATGCGAGCGATGGACTTTGGTAAGCGAGCTCTCCTTATAGAGAAAGAGCGTGTTGGGGGGGCAGCTCTTTCCTCAGGTGCTCTCTCTTCTAAGACTTGGTGGGAGCTGGCGAAAGACTTTGATAAACTTTTCCTCACGGATCGGGGATATCAGGTCAAGGAATTCAGCTTTTCTTTCACTGACTTTCAGCGTATCGTGGATCAAGCTGTAGAGGAGCGCCGCCAGCAAATGCTAAGGCAGATTGCCCATTACCAGCGCTTGGGGCTTTTAGAGTTGGTGTATGGAACCGGTCGGTTTATAGATGCTCATCGGCTGGAGGTTCATCCAAGAGAAGGTTCCCCGTTTGTGGCGGAGGCTGATTACTTCCTCTTGGCAACGGGGAGTCGTCCGCGTACCCTTCCAGACTTTCCCTTGGATGGGCAGCGGGTTTTCACGAGCGATCATATTGATAACTTAGAGGCGTTTCCATCCGATTTGCTTATCGTTGGTTCAGGTGTAATCGGCTGCGAGTTTGCCACTATTTTTTCTACCTTTCCTAAAGTGCGCGTTACGATGGTGGAGAAAGCCGATCGTATCCTGCCTTACGAAGACGCCGATATTTCAGCCGTTGTTATGCAGAACTTGTCGGAGTGTAATGTTCGCTTCTTCACTCGGTCTCAACTCAAAGGGTTGCGAAGGGTAGAGTCAGCCATTGAATATGAGATAGAGACAGCCGACGGTAAATGTCACAGAGAAACAGCGTCCCATGTGCTTATAGCGATCGGTCGGGTGCCCAATTCAGAAGATTTAGGCTTGGAGCGAGTCGGAGTCAAGTTAGACTCATTTGGGCATGTAGTGAGCCAAAGTACTCAGACCAGCGTGCCCCATATTTTTGTGGCGGGGGATTTAGATACCCAGCGGGCCGGCTTCGTGAATGTAGCTGAGCAGGAAGCTCGGTATGCCGTTGAGCGGATGTTTGGCCGTGTGAAGCGACCTTTAGAGTATGACCATCTCTCTTGGATTATGTTTTTGCGGCCAGAGGTAGCAGGCATCGGTCTCAATGAACAGAGTGCTCGGGCTCAAGGATATGCATATCGCGTCGTTCGGTATAATTATGACCTCACAGCTCGGGGCATCGCTATGCGTACGCGCCGCAGCTTCTTCAAGCTCATAACCACAGACGAGCCAGACCCCTATATCTTAGGCTGCAGGGCCGTTGGGCCTCAGGCTTCCTCCATCATTGGTTTGATTGCGATGATGATTAGATTTTCTCGCCGAGTGAGCGATTTATGTACGATTTTACAGCCCCATCCCTCTTTGACCGAAGGCATACAAGAGTGTGCGCGAGCTTTGCTCGGTGAAGCTATATTCAAACCTGAGCTACACATGGAATGAAGGATTGGCCCGCTTTCCTTTTGCGTGGGCGTTATGTGTGGCTTGCCCTCGTAGCCTTGGGCTCGGCTTTCATGGCGTGGCACGCCCAAAAGGCAGAGATCACTCAGGATTTCATCAAGGTCGTGCCTGAGGACGATCCGGATTTTTTGGCTTATCGGGCTTTCCAGCGAGAGTTTGGAGAAGATGCGGCGACGGTAGTTGTAGCTTTCGGTGTGCCTGTCCAGCCGCCGGGAGATTTCTGGCGGGGGCTCAAGGAGCTCAGCGATAAGCTTGCCCAGCTGAAGGGTGTTCAACGGGTTTTGGGTCTACCTACGGCTGTTCGGCCCCGCTGGACAGGCGAGCGATTTGAAATGGAGCCGCTGCCGCTTCCCTCTGACTCTTCAAGCTGGGCTATTCTACGCCACCAAAACCCCCTTTATCAGCGCTTTCTCTGGGATACCGCTGGGTGGAGCACTGTGCTGCTCATTCAGATAGACTCCCTCTCTCTCCATACTCGCGCTAAACACGCTCTCATAGAGACCATAGAAACCCTCAGTCGCCATTGGGCGGCTTCCCAACAGGTAGAAGTGTATTTTGCTGGAGTGCCTTACCTCCGCCACTATGTGGCGCAGTTACTACCTCACGAACTTTGGCTTTTTACGGGGGCTTCCCTCCTGCTTACCGTACTGGCCTTGCTGGTGTATTTCCGTTCGTGGTATGCGGCGGTTTTTCCGGTGATATTATTGGGATTAGCCTCGCTATGGACGGTGGGTATCATCGGGCTATACGGTTTCAAACTTACCCTTCTCACGGCACTACTTCCCCCCGTGATTATTATTCTGGGGATTCCTCCCAGCATCTACATGCTCTCGGATTACCATCGGCTCTATGTGGCAAAGGGTCATAAAGTAGCCGCCATCCAGGAGATGCTGCGTCAGCTCGGTCTTGTAACCTTCATGATCCATGCTAATACGGCCTTCGGGTTTCTCACGCTCTATCTCACGAATGTGGTAACCCTCCAAGAGTTCGGGTTAGTGGCGTTTTGGGGCACGATGGTAACTTATTTTCTGACTATTCTGCTGCTGCCGTCGTTTTTCATGTTATTGCCCGAACCGAAGGAGCGGCATTTGCGTCACCTTACGAATCGGTGGGTCATTCAGGTAATGCGCTGGGCCGGCAACCAAGTAGAGCAGCGTCGGCTCTGGATATATGGGATTACGGGCGTTCTTTTAGTGGCTGGGGCGGCGGGCGTTGTTCGCCTCAGGGCAGTTTCTTACATGGCTGATGATCTTCCCTCCGAAGCTCAGTTTGTTCGGGATCAAGCTTTTTTTGAGGAGCGATATGGGGGGACGATGCCATTTGAGATAGTCATCGAAGCCAAGCAGCCCCAAGGATTACGGCGCCTTCGAGTTTTACGGGCTCTTTCTGCTCTGCAAGATAGCTTAGCTAAATACCCCGAGTTAGCCCGCAGCTTGAGCATAGCCGATCTGCTCAAGGCTGGACGACAAGCGTTTTGGGGAGGAGCTCCCCAAGCCTACGCTATTCCCCAACCTGAAGAGCTACCCGTACTCCTACGGGCTCTGCGCAACCAGGCGCAAGATTTCTTCCTCATCGGTGCCCTCGTGGATACGGCTTATCAGCGCACACGCATCACCACATTTGTCAAAGACATCGGTTCGGCAGACATGCCCCGCCTTTTGCGGGAGATCGAGAAGGATATTCAAGCCACCTTTCAAGAGGAGCTTGGCCGCGTGCATGTAACCGGCACAACGCTGATTTTCCTCAAGGCAATTGACTACCTCATAGATAATCTAATCTGGAGTTTGCTGGCGACTTTTGTATTGGTTGCCGTTCAAATGTTTTTGCTCTATGGCTCGCTAAGGATTATGTTTATCAGCATGGCTGCTAATGTTTTGCCTCTCTTTTTAGTTGCAGGGCTCATGGGGTATATAGACATGCCTATTAAGCCTTCAACGGCTCTGATCTATGAGATGGCGTTCGGAATTGTCGTGGATAGTGCCATACACTTTCTGAGCTCGTATCAGTGGTACTATCGGCGGCATCCGATTCCAGCTCGAGCGGCGGTCGTAAGTATCCATCATACGGGAGCTTTGATAGCCTATACTTCGTTTGTTTTGCTAATGGGCTTCGGGATATTTGCGTTTTCATCTTTCGGGGGAACGCGAGCTTTGGGAATACTGACTGCTATTTCGCTGGCTATGGGCTTTTTTTCTAATATCTTTCTCCTACCTGCTCTACTTGTTACCTTTAGGCAAGCTGATGAAGGGACCTTTAGGCGGAAACTTCGTCAGGTACGGGTATCGGTGCAGCAGCGTAGGGCAAAGGATAAGCCTGTAGAAATGCCCGAATCTCCATTCGGATGCGCTTCAACTTCTCGGGGTCCGAAAGACTCATGAGGGCTGCATCTATCCAGGCTGCTACTTGCCTGAACTCCGATTCAGTGAAGCCCCGCGTAGTCAGGGCTGGTGTCCCTAAGCGAATACCACTGGCGACAAGGGGTGGCTGAGGGTCATATGGGATAAGGTTCTTGTTGACGGTGATGCCCGCTTTTTCTAATCCTTCCTCGGCTTCGCGTCCAGTAATCCCTTTGTTACGCAAGTCTACTAGGACGATGTGGTTATCTGTGCCCCCGGTGAGTACGGTATACCCTCGCTCCATGAGGGCTTGAGATAGAACCTGGGCATTTCGCACGATTTGGCGTGCGTAACTGCGAAATTCTGGCTGGAGGGCTTCTCCGAATGCCACAGCTTTAGCTGCGATGGCATGCATATGGGGGCCGCCTTGTATCCCGGGGAAAAGCGCACTGTCCAAAAGAGCACTCATCTTCTTGAGGTGGCCTTTGAGTGTTTTTTCACCCAGCGGATTCTCAAAATCCCTTCCCATCATAATCACGCCTCCTCGGGGTCCTCTGAGCGTTTTGTGAGTCGTACTGGTTACGATATGGCAGTGAGGCAGAGGATCGTTGAGGAGCTTAGCGGCGATAAGGCCTGCGGGGTGGGCTATGTCGGCTACGAGTATGGCTCCAACTTCGTCGGCTATTTCGCGCAAGCATTTCCAGTCCCAATCGCGAGGGTAGCTGCTGGCTCCCGCCATAAGGACTTTAGGTCGGAAGGCTCGGGCCTTATCGCGAATCTGGTCGTAATCTAAGAGGCAAACATCAGCTCGCACACCGTAATGCTGGACGGTGTAAAGTTTTCCAGACGAGTTGAGGGGACTGCCGTGCGTGAGGTGCCCCCCATGAGCAAGTTCAAAGCTGAGTAGCTTCTCGCCAGGTTTGAGCAAAGCCAAGAGTACCGCAGCGTTCGCTTGAGCGCCAGAGTGTGGCTGAACATTGACCCATTCAGCTCCAAAGAGCAGCTTGAGTCGCTCTTGAGCTAAGCGCTCTACTTCATCTACATACTCGCACCCGCCGTAATAACGGCGTCCCGGCAGTCCCTCAGCGTATTTGTTATTCAAGACCGAACCCAGCGCTTGAAGGACAGCAGGACTGGCGTAGTTTTCAGAAGCGATAAGCTCTAACCCTTCTTCTTGACGGCGACGCTCCGCTTCTATCCAGCCAAAAATGGGGTCTACCATAGAGGCAAAGATAAGAGAAAACTGAGAGGAGGCATCAGGGAGCGGCGTTGCCGCGAAAGTGATTAGGGGTTCAACCTTTCCATAAAAGGAAGCCTTCTCTTTCATTCCTATCGTGAGTAGTCGGCATTCTTTGAGGCCTACCAAGGGAGATGACTTTGGAGGCGAGCGAAAAAGTCCTTATCTTAGCATGAGGTATGAAGAGTGGAATAGTCGTAAGTCTATGTGGGCTGCTTTTAGGTCAGAGTGGTGGCTTGAGTTGCGCCATTCCTGCTGCATCATTGGGAGGCTACAGCTTAGCCATAAGGAGCAGAGTAGGCTTCCTGCTGATAGAAGCACAAGCTGCTCTGAGCCTAATCCAGCCCACTCGGCCGAGGACACCTGCAGATGGCTATCGTATAGGATTTGAAATCTGGGGAGTGAGCGCATCTAACATATCTCCAGAGCCCTATGTATCGTAATCTGCAATACACGATTAGCTTGGCTCTCCCTGCCATGGCTTATGTGGCGGTGATTCAGGGGGGATGGTGGGGTCTCATGCCTTGGGGTATAGTATTCGGGATAATGGCTCTCATAGAGCTTTTACTCCCTGAATACACAGACAATCGCCACTCCGAGGACGAAAACCTCCCCTCGCTGATTTTGGTGGTGCATCTCTTGGCTCATATGGGGCTTTTAGGGTATTGGGTGATAGGCTTTATTCAAGGTCGGTATGCGCCTTGGGAGGCACTTGTAAGCGCGTTGGCCGTCGGATTCAATGCGGGAGCTTCGGGCATTGTCATCGCTCACGAGATGTTACATCGGAAAGGACGCTTCTGGCAAGGGGGTGCTAAGCTGCTCTTAGGAGTTGCCGGCAATATCTACTTTTACGTTACGCATGTGCGGATGCACCATCGGTATGTTGGGACAGAGCTAGATTACAGCTCAGCTAAGCGAGGGGAAAGTTTTTACAGCTTCCTCTGGCGTACCCTAAAGGGACAGCTAAAATGGGCCTGGCGCGCCGAAGTGGATCGACTTCGTCGGCTTGGCCTCTCTCCATTCAGCCTGCGCAACTATATGCTACAGGAGGCTACTATTTTAGTCGTAACTGCTCTAGTGTTCACTCTGTCGGGGGGAGTATGGGGTCTACTCGCTTTTGCCCTGCAAGCGGTCGTTGCTAACTTTCTGCTGGAGTATGTGAACTACATAGAACACTATGGGCTCGCTCGCAAAGTGGATGAGCCGATTCGCCCGTGGCACTCTTGGGAAAGTAATAAGTATTTCAGTCGGTTCTTTCTGGTGGATCTGTCGCGCCATTCGGACCACCATCTGCATGGCTCTAAATCGTATCATACCCTCAACGCCTTGGATAAGGCACCGCGCCTGCCTACAGGGTATGCTGGGATGATTTACCTCGCCCTTATTCCACCTATTTGGCGGCGGGTGATGGATAAGCGACTACCCTTGAACTGAGCAAGTATCAGAGGGCTTTGGAGCATTTAGGGTTATAGGTACAAGGGCTCCTGCGTCATACAGCCTGGGCAAGGGCTGAAGCCCGTTCCATTTCTACAGCTAACACAGTGCTGACACCAGCTTCGGGCATCGTTACCCCATACAATCGTTCGCAATAAGACATCGTGATCTTATTGTGGGTAATCACCATAAGAGGAGTCTCAGCCGACATTTTTCGTATGAGCTGACCAAACTTATGAGCATTTACGTCATCCAAGGGAGCGTCTACTTCATCTAACACGCAAATAGCGGAAGGGCGCACAGCAAAAGCTGAAAAGAGAAGGGCTAAGGCGACAAGGGCTTTCTCTCCTCCCGAAAGCTGCTGAAGAGAAAGAGGGCGCTTGCCTTTGGGACGAGCTATGATATCAATATCGCTTGTTAGGGGGGACTCGGGCTGCAGCAGTACGATATCACAGGTATCCCCTTCCGAAAAGAAGGTCTGAAAAAGCTGGGTGAACTGCCCACGCACCGCCTCTAATGCAGTTAAAAACTTTTCTCGAGCCTCTTTGTCTAACTCTATGAGGAATGACCGCAGACGAGTCAAGGTTTGAGCTATATCTGTTTTTTCTCGCAGGATATCAGCTTCTCGTTGTTTTAGAGCTTCTAGGGCTGCAGCAGCCTCGAAGTTCAGCTCCCCTAAGCTATACATCTTCTCTTTGAGAAGATTGAGGCGGGATTCTACCTCTTCGGATTTGAGGCGACGGGGTGGAGGAGGAGGGAGCTCTTCAGGCTGCAGCTCTACCTCTACGGTAAGCCGCTGGATAAGTAAATGGCGTCGCTGAGTGATTTCTGTGAGGCGATTTTGTAAGCGCCAGATGGTGTTCTGAAGCGACTCTTTCTCTCGCTGTTTGCTTACGAGGCGGTGTCGCAGCTCTGTAAGGATTTGCTCGCGTTCTTCCTGAGCTTTTCGGAGGGCGGAGAGCCTATGGGCAAGCTCAGTTAGCTTAGGCTCAAGGTCCGCCTTTCGCTGGCGGCAAGTTTCTAACTCGCCTTTGGCTTCGGCAAGCTGCTGGGCGGTTATTTTTTCCCGCTCCCCTAAGAGAACGAGGCGTTTCTGCACCTCTTCTAACTGACGGAGAATGAGCTTGTAAGCATTCTCAGTGGATTTCAGTTCATTTTCCGACTCCATGAGGGCTAATCGCAGCCTTTCTGCTTCTTTTTGTAGGCCTGCATGAGCCTGACGAAGCTGCGTTTGTTGAGCCTCCATGGATTGAGTCTCTGTCTTGAGAGCGGCGAAATGAGTCTGGGCTTCTGTCAGCTGAGGCTCTATGGTTTCTAACTTCTTCAGCAGAGCCGATTGCTTGATCATGAGCTGCTCTTGTTCACGAATCAGCGAGGACCGACGCTGTTCTACATCGTCTAACCGAGCCTCTGTTATGGAGAGCGCTTTTTCAGCGGTGTGGAGCGCTTGAGTCAGGGTCTCTTTCTCACGCTGATGGATAGCAATAGGTAATCCAGCTACTGCCTGATCAATCCTATGCACTTCCGCTTGTAAATCAACTAAGGCTTGTTCGGATTCCGACATTTCCATCTCAATGCGCCGAATCCGGTGAGGTAGTCCGATGTGTTGGGTCGGTATGTCGGAAAAAAAGTAGATGCGTCCATCGGGTAAAATGAGAGCGGGTCCATCTGGGGAAAAAGTCGGCAGCTCATGACCGCCTAAAATCTGCTTCCACAAATATGACTCCAGTCCTTCAAATCCCTCCAGCGTTTGTACTTTATCTGAGTCGCTATGAGGGCTTGCCTCCTGGTTTTTATACATCCTTACGGCCAAGAATCCCTCTTTCTGAGTGCAGAGGAAAGTATGAATCCGTTCCGCTTCTTCCTGATGTTTCACCCAGAGGGTTGGGGGGAGAAGGCGCATGAGCAGCCCGAGTCGCTTTAGAGCTTCTCCTTCAGCGAAGAAGATATCTTCTGTTCGCCAAAAATCTACTCCTAATGCCCGTAGCTGTTTGAGGTAGCTGGGCCAGCTGTCGCTGCGGTTTAACAGGGCTTCTAAGGTGTCTCGTTCTACTTTGAGAGCTTGCAATCGGTTTTCTACATCTTGAAGCTGCTTAGAGAGGCTCTGGCGCTGAGCTAATAGCGTTTCACGCTGAGTGACTAAGTCCCGCAAGGTCTGCTGTACTTCCTGATGCTTGGCTTGCAGACTATGAATCTGGAGCTGGTGATTTTCTTTCTCATGCAAAAGGTAGGACCGGCGCTCTCTCAGGGCCTGAAGTTCTTTGTCTATGGCTCGAAGGCGTTCTTGGAGAGGATGTAGAGCTGCTTCCGTTTCGGCTTTCTGACGCTGTAGTTGCATGAGTAACGTTTCCATTCGCCGATAGTCATGGGATTTTTCACGAAGGCCCCTTTCTATCTCATTTACCCTTTGCTCTTCCTGCCGAAGTCGGGCTAGAGCTTTGCTCAGGGCTTCTCGTTTCTCAAGTAGGATTTGCTCGGCGGCTTCCCTCTTATGACGCAGACTCTCCTCTTCTTGAACCAATTCGGTTTTTTGTCGCAATCTCAGGCACTTCTCCTCGGCTACTTCGGTGATTTGCTGCTCTAAAAGCCGTATTCGCTCATGAAGTCGGGCCTCTACTTGGAGGATGGATTGCAGCTCATGGCGTAGAGTCGTATAGGCCCCCTCCAAAGTCTGGCTCTCAAGCTGTCCCTCTTTATTCTCCATAGAACGGACTCTCTCGTCAAGCTGCTCTATCTCTTCTCTGAGGGTTTCTAACGCAGCTTGGTGAGATTGGGCTTCTTTTGTAAGATTTTTCTCTGCTTCGCTAAGGCTGGAGAGTTCTTGAGCTATCCACTCGGAGAGGAGGTCTCGGTAAGCTGCTTTGAGCTTGTAGTATTCGGCCACCTTTTCGGCTTGAGCAGAAAAAGCCTGTATCTGCTGGCGCAATTCAGCGAGGATGCGGTCTATTTCAGATAGGGCGGCTTCGGTTTTCTCTAGCTCGGTGAGAAGCTCCTTTTTGTAGTGGTGATAGCGTTCAATCCCAGCGAGAGATTCTATTAGGGCGCGACGAGCTCCCCCTCGGTCCTGAATCAGAGCTTCGACTTGCCCTCCATCTAAAATGCTTTGAGGCGTCAAACCGATTTGCCAGAAGTACTGGAAGAAATCTTTCAACCGAGCGACTGTGCCGTTGAGAAAGTATTCACTTTCCCCGTTCCTATGGACTCGCCGTGTGAAGCTCAAGTGGGGAAGCTCCGGAGAGAAGTCTTCTATCTCCAGCGTAACCTCTGCGAAGGGAAGGGGCTTCCTATGCTGAGAGCCGTTGAATATAAGGTTATCTGCCTTTTCTATGCGCAAGAGCTTGCCTTTCTGCTCGCCCATGATCCACCGAAGCGCATCGGCTATGTTAGACTTCCCACAACCATTCGGCCCTACGATGCCAATGAGTCTTGCATCTAAGGGTAGCTTAACCCTTTCCGCAAAGCTCTTGAATCCCCTCAGCTCTAAGGCTCGTAGTCGCACCCTTCAAATGTAGCGGCATAGCTTAGGACTAAGCTGTGGAAAGGTTGTGAGTTTTGAAGCTGGCTAATAAGCTGGCCAAGCAAGAATGCAGATGCGAACTGGAAAAAAGAGGATTCGCCTTACTCCTCTTATGCTGAGGTCTTCGCTGTCTGAATCCGTGATAAAGCCCCCTGCTCTCAGCTAAGGGTCTGCCAGCTTAGGTCTGAACCTGCCTTCTCTCAGAAATCAAATCACGCAGGCGGACAGGACAAGCCTTATTCGTGGGGACCGGTATTAGCTTGGTCAGAACTTCAGTACGGCATTCATGGCTCTCACAGCTTCGGCTGAGGTATGGAGGAGCTTCTTCTCACTTTCGGTGAGGGCGAGCTGGATGATTTCTTCTACGCCGTTTCGTCCCAGTTTTACAGGGACTCCTACATAGATATCATGTAGGTCGTACTGACCTTGTAAATAGACGCTGCAGGGAAGGATGCGCTTTTGGTCCAGTAAGATAGAGGCCACCATCTGCGCAACGGCCGTTCCTGGGGCATACCAGGCGGAAGTACCGATGAGCTTGGTAATCTCCCCTCCGCCAAACTTAGTCCGTTCAATAATCGCATTAAGTTTGTCCTCGGATAAGAGGTTTGTGACGGGGATGCCACTGATAGTGGTATAACGCGGTAGAGGCACCATGGTGTCTCCATGTCCCCCCAATAGCATCGCTTGTATGTCTTGTACAGAGGCGTTCAGCTCTTGAGCCAAGAAATACCGATAACGAGCCGTATCCAAAACACCTGCCATTCCTATCACGCGCTGGGAGGGCAGGCGAGAGAGCTTGTAGGCGTAATAAGCCATTGTGTCCAAGGGGTTGGTTACGATGATGAATATAGCGTTGGGTGCGTAGAATACGGCTGGCTCCATGACGGACTTGATGATTTCAGCATTAACATGGACGAGGTCGTCTCGGCTCATACCTGGGCTTCGGGGTCGCCCTGAGGTGACCACCACAATGTCAGAATCTGCAATGGCTTTGTACTCGTTTGTTACGCCCCGTACCTTGGTGTCAAAGCCCAATAGAGGTGACGTCTGGGCTATATCTAAAGCTTTACCCTCAGCTAATCCTGGCTTTATGTCTAAGAGGACGACTTCATGGCAGTAGCCAGAGCGAGCGATGACATCTGCAGCGGTGGCTCCTACATTTCCAGCTCCGATGATGGAAACTTTCGGCATGAGGCAAAGGTAATATCCTTGTCTTCAGGTCAAGCGCTGCTTCAATCGTAAGTTAGGTGGAATCTCAGGTGTAGTTAGAGGCACCCGTTCTTGAGTTAGCGCCGCAACCTCTATCCCATAAGCATTCTCCACAGGCAGGGACAACTTATCCAATAGCTGATAAAGTTGAAGAGCTAAACGCTCCCGAGGTGAAAATCGGCTGTCCCAGTTGATAACCCGTCGGACAAAGAGAAAACGGAAGTCACCTTGAATGTTATGAACTCGCAGCTTAGGGTAAGGACTAAGAAGGTCTATTTCCCCTCGGCTGGCAAGTTCGCCCACTACCTGACGTAGGAGCAACCCTACCCGAGGTTGAAGTTTGAATCCAATGAAGAAGGTAACCCGATAGAGTTTCCCCTTCACATATGTGTGGAGCTGATAGGAGGCTTCGTAGGGAGTTTCACTAACAGCAACGTGGACAAACCAATAGGTTCGGGCTCGCTTAGGCTGTCGTTGTAGCAAGACGTAAAGTAAGCGATGTTCCACCTTTTCCACAGAAGGGCTGGTCGTGAGACATATGAGATGTGTGGCAAAATAAGGCAGGGCTTCTTCTTCTGAGAGAGCTGCCAGCCGCTCCACATACGGGCGAAACTCTACCAGGTCGCTGAATCGCCGTTTGACCCGCTCTCCCCATAGCCATAAGCTCATGATGAGCGTTACCCCCCCTCCCAAGGCCAAGGCTATCCATCCTCCCTCGGGAACCTTGTGGAGATTAGAATACAGGAAGACCAGCTCTATCGGCAGAAATACACTTAGTAAGATAGGAGCTAAGCTACGCAGGGACCTCAGTCTCCACCAGAAAAAAATCGCCAGAAGCAGAGTCGTGATGAGAAGAGAGAGGTTGATGGATAAGCCATAAGCCGCTTCCATCGCACTGGAGCGCTGCATGGTGAGAACAATCAGTAGAACTAAGGTGAGTAGAACCCAGTTGATGAAGGGTACATACATTTGAGCACGAGTCGTGGCAGGGTAAAGCACGCGCATTCGCGGCCAAAAGCCCAATCGGTTGGCTTCGCTAAATAGCGTATAGGCTCCCGTGATGAGAGCTTGACTGGCGATGATGGTAGCAATGGTAGAGATACCTACGCCGACGAAAAGCCAGCCTTCAGGTAACATAGCAAAAAAGGGTTTCTCGGCTTCACCTAAAATCGCTCCCTGTCGTTGGGTAAGCATCCAAGACCCCTGTCCAAAGTAAGAGAGTAGTAAAGCTGGCTTTACAAGGAGCCAAGCCCGCCGAATAGAATCTCGTCCGACATGTCCCATATCTGCATACAGAGCCTCTACGCCCGTCACAGCCAGAAATACCGCTCCCAGTAGCAGGAAGCTCTCTGGATGGGTGCGCAGCAGGTCTAAAGCATAAGCTGGATTAATCGCAGCCAAAACCTGAGGAGACTCTATGAGTCTCCACGCTCCCACCCCCCCAATAAATACAAACCACAACAGCATGATGGGACCGAAAATGCCTCCTATCCATTCCGTACCGAACTGCTGGATCAAAAATAGACCGATAATGATAGCTACTACGATAGGGACAGTTCGGAGAGTCGGTATATGTAGCTGGAGACCTTCTATGGCTGAGGATACTGAGATGGCGGGTGTGAAAATAGAATCGGAGAAAGCCATCGCTGCATTGACAATCACTAAGGGAACGATCCAAGGCGTATAATGCCGAAGAAGCGAATACATAGCGAAAATGCCTCCTTCCCCGTGATTGTCGGCTCGCATCACGAGAAGAACATACTTGATAGAGACAATCAAGGTCAGAGCCCAAAATATGAGAGAAAGCCCTCCTAACACGAGGGGTTCTGTGATCGGCTTTCCACGAGCCAGGGCATCCAACGCATACAAAGGGGATGTGCCAATATCGCCAAATACAATTCCCAAGGCTAAGATAACGCCTCGCCTGCTATGACCTTTCGCTGACATGGGGAGAAGGGTCTGACCACAAATGGCCGCTTAGCTTAGGGTCTGTCCAAAACCCGCGCCATGTGTAAGGCCCCTTGATGCTGTGAGCCTTTGGATTGGGTTCAGCCGCAAGAAGGTATAAATATCGGCGTGGGCGAGTCGTAGCTACATAGTGGAGATTGAGGTTTTCTATGATTTGCTCGGTCACATAATCTTCGTACAAGGGCTTCAGGGAGTCGGTCTGGGCAGAAATCTTCAAAAGGAGTGGTACGGCGGAAGGAAATAGCGACTCCATTCCTGAAAATGCCTCCGCTAAGGGCGGGGGGAGCTGCTCTCGTCTCACAAGACGCCATTTTGGATAGGGCCACCTTACATCTAAAAGTCCCCACTCTGCGAAGGGAATAATCACGGCATCCCATGCGAGTCCTTTGGATTTATGGATTGTGAGGACTGGATAAGTCCCTGGCTTAGGAGGGGTCTCTAAGGGGATATGCTGCGCTTTAGCGTCCCACCATCGTTCTATTTCATCTGGTCCATACATCGGGTGGCGATATAAAAAGCTGTGCAAATGGGATAGAAAGAGTTTCCAGAAAGGCGCCTCCTCGGGCAATTTCTTCATCCATATCTCCGCTACTTCATAGAATGCTTGCCATTTTTCCAGAGGCGTAAATGCTGCAGATAAAGCGGATTGTAGGGTAGAGGATAAGTGCGTGAAGTCGTGCTGCTCAAGGTAGGTTTGCTTCACGGGGTCTATCTCGCCTGACATGCTGCTTATAGTAACAGCGAGAGAAGCACAACTGCCGAGGGATATCTGCTGGACTTGTAGAGGGTGGTCCGGTAAAAGTTCTAAAAGGCTTTGTATATCGTCATTTCTACGCACAAGGAAAGCCGTTTCCTCAGGCGGGATGCCTTCGGATTTCAGCTCCTCTAAAATTTTTCTAAGTTCATCGCCTCTTAGTTGCTTGAGTGCCTCTTGATCCTTCGTAAAAGGCAGGCGAATCACTCGTACCTTACCCCTCCATTCGGTTTGAACGGGTGTCTGAGAGGCTGTGGCTGTGTTGTAAAGATTCTCTATGTATCGTACGGCCAGGGTTTTGGAACTACCAGCAGTGGTTTGGCGGCGGTTCTTAGGGCTCTTTTGATCTAAAAACGGCTCAAGATAGGAGGCTAAAGTAGAGTAGAGGGCGTTATTCCAGCGGACTATTTCGGGGGCACTTCGGAAGTTCTCGGTCAGATTTTCGGGATAATCGGATTGCTCGTAAAAGGAGAGAAGCTCTCGGAAATCTGCTTCACGCCAAGCGTAGATGGATTGCTTGGGGTCGCCGATAAGAGTAACCATGCCTTTATTAGAACCTTGGAGTTCTTGGATAATAGGGCGTAGTATGTCCCACTGCTGAGGTGAGGTATCCTGAGCTTCATCCACGAGGAGATGGCTGTAGAAAGCAGCGTGCTCCGCTATAAGCTCTCCAAGGTGGCGTGCTGTAAGCTGTACGAGTGCAGAGATGTCCGACAAGAATAATCGCTGATGTTCTTCTCTATAGCGTTCAAGGGCGTGTATAAGAAGCGGGATAAAAAGGGCTTCTCGCTTGTCCAGGGATAGGGCCTCTCGCCATTCTTGATTGAGGTTGTCCAGGCGTCCGGATAGGATGGCATGATAGAGGGCTTTCCGCACAGTGAGCTTTAGGGGACCTTCTCGGGTAAGCTGAAAGAGCTGTCGTTGAAGGAAATTTTCGGGGTCTATGCGTCGAGCCCGCTCCTCTATCTCTTTCTGAATGCTTAAGAGTAAGAGGCGCTTTGTTTCGGGCGAGTGATGGTGGGTTAGGATAGCTTGACTCAGCGTATGGGCTATTTCTATGTACTCTTCCTCTTCTACGATGAGATGGTCGTAAACGGCGACACCCAACATAGGGGCGATTCTGTGATAAAGCTCTCGGACTAAGCTATCTATGGTCTGGGTGTAGAGCGGGACTTGTCCGAGGATGATGAGGCGGGCGAGGCACTGATGGTAGGGGCTGGCAGCGGCTTCTTGAATAAGAAGGCTCAAGATACGATTTCGCAATTCAGCGGCTGCATTGCGGGTGAAGGTAATAGCTAAGACGCCACGAGGCTCTTTCTCCGAGATGAGGGTTTCTATGGCGAGCTGGGCAAGACGCTGGGTCTTACCCGAGCCTGCTGAGGCTATGATTACCCGCTGGGGCATGTCTATAAATCAGCAGGAGCGTCTGCTGATTCTATGATTAGCCTCTGACCCATATCGTAGTACTATGTAAGAGCTGAAGCGCTTCTTCTGTGGTATGGGGGTTGTACCCTATGGCACGAGCTTTTGCTATTGAAAGCGGGCTATAAGGCGGGCGCGGAGCTGGAGAACGGAAGTCAAGTTCCGTAATGGGCTGGATCAGTTCTCCCGGCAGGTTCCAAACCTTAGCTACCTTTTGTCCAAAGGTATAGGGCGTCTCTATATCCGAACCCGCTATGTGATAGAGTCCTTGGGCTCTTTTTTCAGCTAAGAGAAAGAGCCCTATTGCTACATCTCTCGCCCATGTTGGCGTGCGTACCTGGTTGGCAAAGAGTTGGATGACTCCACCTTGGCTGAGGCGATGAATCACTCGCAGGAGGATGTTATCTCTCGGTAAAGTAGGCGTCCATCCATATACGAGGGCTGTACGAGCGATAGTCCAAGGTCCCGGATAGAGCTTTACCCATGCTTCAGCCGCTAACTTGCTTGCTCCGTAGACCGATAGGGGAGCTTCATAATCCCCTTCTACATAAGGTCGCTCTTCAGCAGGAAAGCCATCGTACACAAAGTCCGTGGAAACAAAGATAAAATGAGCCTGAGGCTTTTCTTTTGTCAGCGCCTCCAAAAGGTAACGGGTAGCCGTCACATTCCGGAGCCAGCACACCGCTGGCTGCTCTTGACAGGCATCCACTAAGGTCATCGCAGCACTATGAATGACCACATCAGGGCTCGTATCTCGGATAAGCTGATGGACAGCGTCTCGCTGAGTCAGATCAAGAGCTCTGTATGGAAGGTTGGGGAAAGGGGCCTCGCCCCGACTGGTCAGGACCGGCTCAACCTTCTGCTCTGTGAGAACTTGGGCGACATGATACCCGATAAGACCTCTTGCCCCTGTAACTAAGACCCGCATCTGGCAAACTTACGACAGTTGGGCTATCGCTTCTGAGAAAGGTTAGAAGGTAGAGGGTATCCCTTAGCTCATCAGACCTGCAAGGTTAGAGGCGTCGGCTCGGAAACGACTACTTTCTCCCGGCTCCTTATAGCATGCCTCCATCAACGACGAGCACTTGTCCTGTAATGTACGAAGCTTCGTCTGATAACAGAAAGGCGCAAAGCGTAGCTATCTCCTGCGGTTCGCCGAGCCGACCCAAGGCGATACGCTTCTTCCATTCTTCTGCGGGGAGATCCGCCGTCATGTCGGTCCGAATGAAACCAGGGGCTATGGCGTTCACTCGGATGTTGCGGGACCCTACCTCCTTGGCAAGCGATTTCGTGAAGGCGATGAGACCAGCCTTAGCGGCGGCATAGTTAGCTTGGCCGGGGTTACCTTGAAGGCCTACAATAGAAGTGATATTCACGATAGAACCTCGGCGCTGAGCGAGCATGGGCTTGAGTACCGCTTTGCTGTACAAGAATGGCCCCTTGAGATTCGTTGTAATGACCGTATCCCACTGGGCTTCGCTCATGCGCAAGAGGAGGTTATCCTGAGTGATGCCGGCGTTGTTGACAAGGCCGTCAATTTTTTGCCAAGCCTTCAGTACTTCAGCGATGACAGCTTCCGTGCGTGAAGAATCGGTTACGTCGGCTTGAAAGGCGAGGAGACGGTCAGGGGCTTGTTGAATAAGGGAATCCGCAAGTTCCTTAGAGCCTCGGTAGGTGAAGGCTACTCGAGCCCCTTCAGCCAATAGCTTTTCCACAATAGCTCTACCGATACCGCGAGTACCTCCCGTTACGAGAATGACTTGGTCCGAGAAACGCATGACGCGAACATACATGGTTATTTGCTACCTTCGGGGTATGGCGGGGTGGGAAAGCTCACCCCTGCTGGCTCGCATAGCCGCGGGAGAGGGTTTGCACTTAGACTTCAAGCAGCGCATAGAAAGCGCTCGGAAAATCGCTCGCACCCTTTCTGCTTTTGCCAATACAGAAGGAGGGGCTCTGCTAATCGGCGTCAAAGACAACGGTAAAATCTGCGGCGTAGACCCTGAGCAGGAATTCTACATGGTGGAGTTAGCTGCGACTCGCTACGTGGTCCCCCCTATTCATTTCGCTACGACGGTTCATGATTGGGAAGCTAAGCAGGTTTTGGAAGTGCAAGTGCCTATGCGTCCCGACCTGCGCCCCTACTACGTGAGGGAAGAGGATGGGACGCTTCGGGCTTATGTGCGAGTAGGGGATAAAACGCGCCTCGCTGGTGGGCTTTTAGAAGCCTTATGGAAAGCCCAAAAACTGCCCCAGCACATTTACTATCGGCGCGCTGAGGAGCGACTCTTGACCTACCTTCGCAAGCATCCTTTCATTGATGAGAGGACTTTGCGCCTGCTACTTGGTCCGCGCGAAGGGTGGAAAGCGCGAAAAATTCTCATCAAATACACTCTCATCGGCATTCTAAGCATAGAGATACAGCCCGAGGGCGAGATATTTCGACTGTCTGGAGAACTGCCTCACGAGGCGCTCTCCCCGTGGCATAGGTAGCGTATATTTGCTGCATGCAGGAAGCCTACATCGTTGCGGGGTTTCGCACGGCCGTTGGCAAAGCCCCTCGAGGGCGCTTACGCACCGTCCGTCCCGATGACATGGCGGTCGCCGTTATAGAGAAGATCAAACAAACCTTGCCTCAAATCAACTTCGCCACAGAGATAGACGATCTTATCTGTGGCAACGCTATTCCTGAAGCCGAACAGGGCTTGAATATGGCGCGATATATCGCTCTGCGTGCTGTAGGCAAGGAGCTGCCCGCCGTAACCATCAACCGATACTGCGCTTCGGGTTTAGAGGCGATTGCCATGGCTGTATCCAAAATCCGTTCTGGAGATGCCGACGCCATCTTAGCAGGTGGAACAGAAACCATGTCTCTCGTTCCGATGGGAGGGTATAAGATTGCGCCTAACTATGAATATGCCTTGCATGCGCCCGACTGGTACTATGGTATGGGCATGACCGCCGAAGAGGTTGCTAAAAAATACGGCATCACACGCGAAAAAGCCGATGAGTTTGCCCTCCACTCTCATCAAAAAGCTATCACTGCCATTCAAGCAGGCAAGTTCAAGGAGGAAATCGTCCCCCTCCGCGTCCGGGAAGTTGTGGTGGAGAACGGCCGAAAGCAAACACGGGAATACACGCATGATACAGACGAGGGACCTCGGGCGGATACCAGCTTAGAAGCCTTGGCCAAGCTGAAACCTGTATTTGCTGCGAATGGGCAAGTTACGGCCGGCAACTCTTCTCAAACCTCTGATGGAGCAGCGTTTGTATTAGTCGTGAGTGAGACCTTCTTGAAGCGACACAATCTAACTCCTTTGGCTGTATTGCGAGGGTACGCTGTCTCTGGCGTAGAGCCACGCATTATGGGCATCGGCCCTGTGGAAGCAATCCCTAAAGCCCTTCGTCGGGCTGGACTTTCACTGGGGGATATAGACTTGATAGAGCTGAATGAAGCCTTTGCTGCTCAGTCTTTAGCGGTCATTCAGCAAGCTGAGCTGCCCATGGATAAAGTGAATGTCAATGGAGGGGCTATTGCCTTAGGGCATCCACTGGGTTGTACGGGGGCCAAGCTCACAGTGCAGATTCTGAATGAGTTGCGCCGGCGAGGCCAAAAATATGGGATGGTTACCGCTTGCGTCGGTGGAGGCCAAGGTATTGCGGGCATCTTTGAGCGGCTAAACTAACATGACTCGGGAGCGCTGGCGCGTTCGGGTGTACGGCAAAGTCCAAGGCGTCTTCTTTCGTAAGTATGCTCAGATGACAGCGCGGTCTCTCCGCCTTACGGGGTTTACTCAAAATATGCCCGACGGCTCGGTGCTTAACGAAGTAGAAGGCGTACTGGAGGACTTGGAGCGGTTTGTTCAGTGGGCGCATCGGGGCTCTCCCGCAGCCCAAGTGACTCGGGTGGAAGTGGAAAAAGCGCTCCCTTTGCAAGGAGATTCCGACTTTCACATTCGGGGCTAAGCGCCTCTCTTAGAGGGTTCAAGTCAAAGGGAGACAGTGACTGCTTAGATAACCCGTCCATGCTCCATTTTCGCGGAGGCTCAGCACAGATAACCCCTTCAGTTCAAGGGTGCTTTTCATGGAGGGGAGAGCTGCTGAGTTCTGTGCCATCGCTTTAGAAACTCCACAGTTGCCCTATCCAATATCCCCAGTCGCTCCCAATAAAGCAGAGCTTGGGGGAAGGTCAGCAGGATATACACAGGCTGGGTAAAAGGGGAAGAGCTGATGAGGTCATAGCTCCACAAGGCTGCTCCCGCCGAAACACAAAATCCCTCGGCTCGAAGTGCTTCAGTCGCTCGCTGCATGCTTTCTCCGGTGGAAATGAGGTCTTCTACGACTAAGACGCTCGTAGGCTGGGTGAGTCCTTCTACTTGGCGGCTTAGGCCATGACCCTTAGGGTGGGGGCGTACGTATCCCACAGGCAGATGGAGGCGTTCTCCAAGCCATGCAGCCCAAGGAATCCCCCCCGTCGCCACGCCCACAACGGCCTGAAAGCTTAGAGGGTTGAGAGTAAGTCGTCTTGTCAGCTCTTCTATTGCCCACTTTCGCTGCTCAGGGTAGGCCAGCAGCCTTCTGTGATCCACATACACAGGACTTTCTATCCCTGAAACCCATTTGAACCAGGGGGGAATGAGGCGCAGTTGTACAATCTGAGCATCCCATAGAAATCGGGCATATGCTTCCACACGGCAAAAAAAACGCACCTGCCCCATTCGGGACAGGTGCAAGCGCTTCGGCCCATCCGGTCTTACTTCACTTCAATCCGAGCTACTTGGGCCTTCTTTTCATCCTTCGGCAGGTGGAGCTTCAAGATACCGTCCGCATACTCAGCCGATACCGCATCCACCTTCACATCCTCTGGGAGAATGAAGCTCCGGGTGAAAGAACCATACTGCGTCTCCACCCGATGATAAGTCTTTTTGTCCCCCTCCTCTTTGTGGAACTTCCTTTCGCCAGAGACCGTGAGGCGTCCTTCAGTGAGCTCCACCTTGAAGTCCTCTTTCTTCATACCTGGCACAGCTAAGTGGACCTCGTAGGACTTGTCGGTCTCTACGATATCCACGCGTGGTACAAAGGTCTCCAAACGCGTGAAGTTGCTGGCTGTTTCATTGAACATTCGTTCTACCAGCTCTTGCATCGTGCGAACTCGCTCAGGGAGCGATTCGGTCCAATCCATCAGTCTGACTAGGCTGCTCATAGGCTTCTCCTTTTTTGTAGTTTGCATAGGAGGTCTTCGGCACAAATCGTACCATAAGGCGGTTTCATGACTTTTTGGCAAATAACGGACATAAAGTCATATAAGTTTGCCCATAGGGCTTGTCGGCTGTACCTTTGTTATGATAAACTTTTATGGCATCCGTAGGCTTCAAAGACTACTATGAAATCTTGGGCGTTCCCCGAAACGCCTCTCAAGAGGAAATAAAGAAGGCTTACCGCCGATTAGCTCGTCAGTATCACCCTGACGCTAATCCTGGGAACAAAGCAGCAGAAGAGAAATTCAAAGAAATACAGGAAGCCTATGAGGTTCTTAGTAATCCCGAAACCCGGTCTAAGTATGATCAGCTTGGCAGGGATTGGCGGCTGTACGAGCAAATGGGTCAGGCTTCTACTCAAGGCCGCTGGCAAGATATTCCTGGGTTTGAGGGGTTTTCGGACTTTTTCCGCATGTTTTTTGGGGAGGACTTCCTACGGCGAAATCGGGAGGTAGAATACCGCTTGCCGGTTACTTTGGAAGAGCTTTATATCGGCGGTAAAAAGACGATTCAAGTAGGCGGTCCGATCGTAGAAGTGCCTCTGCGTCCTGGTACGCTACCTACCACAAGGCTTAGGTTACGAGGACGAGGCCCAGGCGGAGCCGACCTTCTGCTATATTTAGACCTCCAACCGCATCCTATCTTCACCTTGAAAGGGAAAGACCTGCATGCCTCTTTAGAGGTACCTCTTTACACAGCTCTTTTAGGTGGCACAGTGGAATTCAGGCACTTAGATGGGCAGCGCCTGCGCATCAATATTCCTCCAGAAACCCCTAATGGGCATACCTTCCGTCTGCGATCCAAAGGATGGCCAGGGAATCCTCCAGGCGACTTATACTTGAGCGTACAAGTGCGCTTGCCTAAACAGCTAACTCCCAAAGAAAAAGAACTGCTGGAAGAGCTACGCCGTCTGCGTCCAAGCGGGATATAAGCTGGAGGGGGGAGAGGATAGCGGCTGACTTTCTTCGGCAACGGGGCTATAAAATCCTCTTTCAGCGCTGGAGGTATGGAATCTACGAGATAGACATCGTGGCTTGGCATGAAGGGGAGTTAGCTTTCGTAGAAGTGCGCACGCTCACAGCGGGCATCCCCTGGCATCCCGAGGCGTCTATAAGCATGCGAAAGCAAAAGGGACTTCGGCGTGCTATAGAGCTATTTCTAGCCGAGAACCCCTCCTACGAGAATTTGACAGCCCGAATAGACGTCGTGGCCGTGCGCACAACTCAACCCGTGGAAGTCCTCGTTTGGGTAGATGCCTTTCGCTGAGCTCAACCCAAGGAGGCTCAGAAATGGATTTATACTTGGAGTCATAATCTCTTTGGCTGAGGAAAGGCCTAAGCTATTTTTCTCCAAAATGAGTCCCGCCTTCCCCTCTAACTTTGCCCCATCATGATAGAAATCTCCCGTTTGCGGGCCGAAACCGACTTCATAGTTCAAGCTCTCGCTAAAAAGGGTCTACAGGCAGCTCCCCTTATTGAGCAGCTTCTTGCTTACGATGAAGAGCGACGAAAGCTCCAAAAACGCATAGATGATACCCGAGCCCGCCTCAACGAGCTGTCTAAAGCTATCGGTCAAGCCATGCGCAACCACGATGCGGTCCAAGCTGAAACGCTTCGCTCAGAGAGTCAATCTATCAAAAACAGGCTTCCCAGCTATGAAGCCGAAATGCGCAACTTAGAAGCGAAAATGGAGGAAATTTTGGTTCGCTTGCCTAATCCTCCGCATGAATCTGTACCATCGGGGAGTTCAGCAGCGGACAATGTTGTAGTCCATACGGGTCCTTTACCTCTCCTCCCTCCAGACGGACGGTTGCCGCACTGGGAGCTCGCTGAAAAACGAGGTCTTATAGATTTCTCTCGGGGTGCGAAGGTGACCGGCTCAGGCTTTCCGTTTTATGTAGGGGCCGGGGCTAAGCTCCAGCGCGCCCTTATCCAGTTTTTTCTGGATGAAGCGGAAAAGGCGGGCTATGTGGAAATGGAGCCCCCTTTTCTCGTCAATACCGACACCGCCTTCGGAACGGGCCAGCTTCCCGACAAAGACGCTCAAATGTACTACGTGCCCTTAGATGAGCTGTATCTTATCCCGACCGCTGAGGTGCCCCTCACTAACTATTACCGGGATGAGATATTAGAGGAATCTCAACTGCCTCTCAAGATTTGTGGATACTCACCTTGTTTTCGCCGAGAAGCAGGGTCCTACGGTAAAGAAGTGCGCGGGCTCAACCGACTCCATCAGTTTGATAAGGTGGAAATTGTGCAGATAACCACGCCAGAGAACTCCTATCCAGCTCTGGAAGAGATGCGCCTTTATGTGCAGTCTCTGGTAGAAAAGCTGGAGCTGGCTTATCGGACTGTTTTGCTATGTGGAGGAGATATGAGCTTCGCCTCGGCTAAAACTTACGATGTGGAGGTATGGAGTCCTGCTCAGCAGCGCTGGTTAGAAGTGAGCTCTATTAGCAACTTTGAAACTTTTCAATCTAATCGCATGAAACTACGCTATCGTCGTGGAAAAAGTACGGCCCTTGTCCATACTCTCAACGGAAGTGCCCTGGCTTTGCCGCGAATAGTTGCTAGTTTGTTAGAGACCCATCAGCTTCCTGATGGTCGCATCCGCATTCCCTCTGCTTTACAGCCTTACCTAAAATCGGAGTACCTATGAGTTTAGACCTTCAAAAACTGGCTGCTTTTGCCAAAGAACAGGGGTTTATTTTTCCCAGCAGTGAAATCTACGAGGGCATAGGGGGGATATACGACTATGGGCCTTTAGGGGTGGAGCTCAAGCGACATATCGCTGACCTTTGGTGGCGGGCTATGGTCCAGCTTCATGAAAACATTGTCGGGCTGGATGCCGGGATTCTCATGCATCCCCGTGTATGGGAGGCCTCGGGTCATGTAGAGGCTTTCCATGACCCGCTCGTGGATAACAAGGTTTCCAAAAAACGCTATCGGGTGGATACTCTTATAGAAGAGTACGCTCAGCGGTTAGAGGATCGGGCCCAAAAAGAGGTTGAAAAACGGATGCAAAAGGCTGGACTTCCGCTTGAGCGGCTTTCGGACGAGCTCCACAAGCATGAAGATTTTCAGCGGGCCCGACGGCTTAGAGCGCAGCTTGCTAAGGCTTTAGATCAAAAGGACTGGTCGGCCCTTACCCAACTGCTCTACGAGGAAAAAATTCCCTGTCCTGAGAGCGGTTCTACCGAGTGGACGCCTGTCCGACAATTCAATCTTATGTTTTCTACCCATTTAGGGGCGGTAGCCGATGAAGCTCAAACCGTCTATCTTCGGCCCGAAACAGCTCAGGGCATCTTTGTGGATTTTCCCTTGGTTCTAAAGACCGCTCGGCTGAAAGTCCCCTTTGGTATCGCTCAGATAGGGAAAGCCTTTAGGAATGAGATTGTAGCTCGGCAGTTTATTTTCCGCATGAGGGAGTTTGAGCAAATGGAGATGCAGTTTTTTGTGCAGCCAGGGACGGAAGACCACTGGTATCACGAATGGAAGGCAAAACGGCTCCGCTGGCATCAGCATTTAGGTCTTGCGCCGGAGAGGCTGCGTTTCAAGGACCACGACCATCTTGCGCATTATGCCCGAGCTGCCACGGACATAGAGTTTTTATTTCCTTTTGGGTTTCGGGAGATAGAGGGGATTCACTCGCGTACTGACTATGATCTCTCCCGACACGCCCAGTACAGTGGTAAAAAGTTAGAGTACTACGACGAAACGCTCGGTAGGTCTTACATTCCTTATGTGATAGAGACTTCGGTAGGGTTGGATCGGCTCGTCTTAGCTCACCTATCGCAAGGCTACACCGAGGAGATGGCCCCGACAGCGGAAGGGGGCCAAGAGCTTCGTACCGTTCTCAAGCTCCATCCTCTCATAGCTCCGATCCAAGTCGCTGTTTTCCCTTTAGTGCGGAAAGCCGAGTTCATTCAGAAAGCCCGGGCTTTGTATGATGAACTGCGGTTCTACTTTGTGGTAGCGTATGAAGAGAAGGATTCCATTGGGCGCCGGTATCGGCGCTATGATGCCAAAGGCACTCCTTTCGCTATCACGATAGATGGACAAACCTTAGAAGATGACACAGTGACCGTACGCCACCGCGATAACCTCCAGCAAGTGCGTCTGCCTATGAGCCAAATCCGCTCGTATCTCATGGATAACCTGAGTGTCTCAAGCTGGCTCCGAGCCCTGTGAAGGAATCGTGTAAATCTGGCACTGAATTTGCCGTTACTTTGAAATAATATGAGCAACTACGAGCGAGATTACCTCTCTCTGCTGAAGCGTCTGTTGGAGGCTCCTGTACGCATGGATCGGACTGGAGTTGGTGTGCGCGGCCTATTCGGGGTGCAGCTGGATATTAGCTTGCACGAAGGGTTCCCTTTGCTGACGACAAAAAAGGTTCATTTCAAGTCCATTCTATACGAACTATTCTGGTTTCTGCGAGGTGAAACCAACATTGAATACCTCCATCGGCATGGAGTTACGATTTGGGACGAATGGGCTGATGCTGAGGGCAACTTAGGTCCTATTTATGGATACCAGTGGCGGCGTTGGCAAGGTTATCAAGGGGAGTATTATGATCAACTGGGCGCCGTCGTGAAAACCCTCCGCGAGAATCCTTACAGTCGTCGTCTGTTGGTCTCCGCATGGAATGTAGCGCATTTGCCCGAGATGAAGCTGCCTCCCTGCCATGTGCTGTTCCAGTTCTACGCTGAGCCGAATACAGGTCATCTCTCTATTCAGGTATATCAACGTAGCGCTGATGTGTTTTTAGGCCTTCCTTTCAATGTCGCCTCGTATGCTCTGCTGCTGCACATGGTGGCTCAAGTAACAGGATATAGGCCTCACCGCGTCATCTTCGCATTGGGAGACGTCCATTTATACCGCAATCACGAGGACCAGGCTCGTCTCCAGCTTAGCCGAGAGCCTTACCCGTTGCCCCGCCTAGAACTGAATTCGCGCTGTCTTGACTTGGAGGATTTTACTCCGGAGGATATTCGTCTCATAGATTACAAGCATCACGCTCCCATACCTGCTCCTGTAGCGGTGTGAGATGGAGCGATGAGGCCAGCGGTTGAGCCGATGGGAAAATGCAGTCTCTCGAGTGTTCACTGGAAGCCAAGGCAGTGAGATGAATGGGAGTATTGGGCGGCTACAGGGTTGAAGTCCGAGTCAGGGATCTATGCAGATGCTGAGAAAGACCCAGTCAGAGGGGCGGTAGTCTCTCCTATGCTTTTTGTCTCGGCTAAACCACTTTGACCCAGTTCCAAAGCCGTTCCTCAAGAAATGGGTCCCAAGGATACACCCGTATAGCGTAGTGATATACGCCTGCATCGTCTATCGTTACCTCACCCCGGAATCGTCCCACTTCTACGAGGCTAAGGGGAAAGACATGGACTTCACCCTTCGCTGATTCAAAGACGATTTCTGCCCGAAGGACTTCCGAAGGTATGCTATCGGTCTCTACTACCACTTCTACAGAGAAAGGCACTCGGGTAGAGTGTGCTCTTTCTGAGAAAGGCGGAAGGACGACTGAGCGAATACGTATGGTTGACCAGTTTTCTTTGATAGATTCAATCAAGGACAGCCTACGCAGGAAAACATCCGATGAAAGTTTAGCCAAACTTCTGTGAGCGGGTTGATAGAGCGAGTCCTCATACTCATCAAGCATGCGATGAGTAGAGAAGCGCGAAACGACATAGGTTTGGGCCCGTTCCATCCGGGCCACCCATTCCATGGGGATGCCTCGGGGGTCGCGGGACCGATAAAGGGGTATTATTTCCTCTCGCAAAAGGTAGGCTAACTGCGTAGCCTCCCAGGCGTCTCGTATTTTAGGCTCCTCTGACGGACATACTGGAATGCTCCACCCGCCTGCTTCGGAAGGGATGACTTCGGCCCACCATCCGTCGGGTACACTTAGGTGGAGGACCCCGTTGAGAGCGGCTTTCATGCCACTTGTACCGCTGGCTTCATGCCCATAAATAGGGAGATTGAGCCATAAATCTACACCTTGAATCAGGTAACGGGCTAACTGCATGTCGTAATCAGGCACGAAAAGCACCTTTCCCCAAAAGGGCGGTTCTAAGCTGCGCCACCAGACTTCTTTTAGCACCTTTTTTCCTGCTTCGTCGCGTGGATGAGCCTTTCCTGCTACGATGAGGCGTATGGGCTCCTCTGCGAAGAGCTTTTTCAGGCTCTCCTGCTCAAATAAGAGGTTGTGTCGCTTGTAGGTAGCGAATCGGCGCGCCAAACCTATTAGAAGGACCCCCTCTTCTAAGCCGGTGAAAAATGCACGGGCTGCTTCTAAGTAGTCCACTGGTCCCGGTTCAGGTAATAATCGCCGCTTAAGATAGTTGATTAGGGCATTACGCAAGGTTTGATGTGTTTCCCAAGTGCGTCGGGATCGGTTCCACTCTGGTGCCCGCCAAGTTGATACGTGAACGCCATTGGTGATGCCTTGAATCGGAATCTCTTGGGGTAGATAGCCTTCATAGAGTTCGGCAAACATGCGTCGGGATACCTGCGCATGAAGCTGACTCACGCCGTTTGTTCGTCCCGCATAGCGCAGGCAAAAGGCGGTGAGAGAAAACTTACCAGGATCGTCTGGCATTTCCCCTTGGCTAAGGAACTGTTCCCAAGGCAGCCCCAGCGTCCGAACTTTAGGATAAAGATAGCGGCGTAATAGGTCAAATGGGAATACATCATGGCCAGCTGGTACGGGGGTGTGTGTGGTAAATATCGTGCGCAAGCGAGCTTTCTCTTGAGCAGCTTGGAGAGTATAGCCTTTCTCTCGCAGATCAGTCCATAACGCTAAGAGATGAAAGGCTGGGTGCCCTTCATTGTAATGAAAGAGGTCTATGGAAAGATTCAGGCTTTGCACTAAGGCTTGGGTGCCAAAGCCCAAGACGAGCTCCTGCTGGAGGCGGCGTTCCATATCGCCTTCGTACAGACGAGCCGTAACCTCCCGCAGTTCAGGAGGATTCTCTGAGAGGTCCGCATCCAGAAGATAAAGAGGTACCCTTCCTACATGAACGCGCCAAACTTTGAGAAGCAAGATTTGCTCGCCTAACTCAATCTGTAGGTGAAGCCAGCGTCCGTCTGCTTCTCGTACAGGCTCTATGGGAAGGTCTGTAAAGCGAAGGGGTGTATCCTCTGCGAGCTGCTCTCCCTCGGGGCTGATTCGCTGCTGAAAGTAGCCTCGCCGATACAATAGGCCTATGCCTATGATCGGATAGCCTTGATCGCTAGCCTCTTTGAGGTAATCTCCAGCCAATACCCCTAATCCCCCCGAGTAAAAAGGTAAGCATTTGGCCAGGCCATACTCCATGCATAGATAAGCCACTTTTGGTTTATCTGGAGCGGAGGGTTGAGCCATATAACTCTGGAATCGTTGCAGAACCTGGCGCAGCTGGCGAAGAAAATCCTCTTCTTGACTGAGGGCCATCCAGCGTTGGCTTGAGGTATGATTCAGAAGCCAGACAGGATTCTCATAGGCTTCCCAGGCTTCAGGATCAATGGTGCGGAATAGCTGTTGTGCCTCAGGATTCCAACTCCACCAGAGATTGTAGGCGAGTATGCGTAGGGGACGCAGAGGTTCAGGCAGATTCGGAAGGAAAAAAGCCCGGTGCCAAATAAAGCTCCTCCTCTCGGGTGAGGGGAGAGGGGCTAATCTATGCCATAGGCGCGCCTGAGATTTAGCGAGAGCAACTTGGTAGGCTTGCTGGTAGAAAGGCAAGAAATGAACCCAAAGCGTGAATTCAGCTAAGCGTCGCGCCTCTTGTCGTAAAGTCTCTCGTTTTTCCGCTGGGGTATCCACCCGACGACGAATCCAGCGTAGAATCTGTCCGGCAGGGTCTGGCTTCTCATAGTCTATTAGAGAAAGCGCTTCAGGCAGCGGCTTGACATGCTCCAACATCCACCGTCCAAAGCCTGCTTGATACGCCGAAAGGGTAGGAATCCCCATTCCTAAACTTTCCTGAGGCGTGTAGCCCCAAGGCTCGTACTTGGATGGAAACGCTGTAAAATCCACTGCGGAAAGTAGAGCATAATAAGGCAGATTGACCACGCCGTCATTACCTTCTAAGTACACCGGGAGATAGGCGATTCGGACAGGGTCTGAGTTACAGAGCTCTAAACTTTGTAAAAGTTGGAGGAGGCGGTCGGCTTCGGGAGCGCGTAAAGCGTGGCTTACCCACAAGGGATAATTGGGACCTTCCTGCGGAGCGATGGCATCACCCGGCATGGCGAATATCACACCGAGAGGTCTCGTAGGAGCAGCTTCGGATTTGTATCGGCGAATAGCTTCTATGAGAGGGATGGTCCCTTTGTTTTCTAGCTCAGGACGACCGCTATGTAAAAGCCAAGCGGGAGACTCGGTCCATCCCCAGCGTACTGCGAGGCTACTCAGCCATTCGCGAGCCGCCTTTGTGGGTAAATCATTAGGGGGCTGCCACCCGTTAGGGGTAATCACATCGGCTCCATGTCCCAAGTAGTGAGCTGCTTCTTGGCTGACAATCTCGCTGACTGTGGTGGTAGCATCCGCTTGCTGCCACGCCGCTCGCTCTAAGGTATGCTTGCTAAGCAGCCCGCGCATCTTCAGCCATTCCGTGAGTTCGGTGTGGGGAATCAGCGCCCCCCCAGCAGCCCGTCCAGCTACCGTTGCATGTGTGGTAAAAAGCGTAGCGATAGAAGGTGCCCGTTCCCTGAGGCATAGGACGCCCGCACCCGTGAGCCACTCGTGAAAATGGGCTATGGTTTCTACTTCTCCGTAATAAAATGAACGAAAACTGGCTATAACTTCCCCCGCTATGTAACCAAATATCGCCGGTTCAATGTAATCCCAATCTCCCCATAGCGATTCTACCCCATACTTTTCCCACCACTGTTTGAAAAGTTCGTTTCGCCTATTGAGAGCAGGGTAGAAATCTATAAGCAAAGTCGGTAGGCGAAGGTTCTCTATCTTCCAGTGACCTACGTGAACGGGGATGCCCTGCTCCCGTAGGAAATATTCACACCAATCCCTATACAAATGGGGGCTGCTTTCCCAATGCATAAGGCGCCCAGATAGGTAAGGACCAATGAGCCAATACTTGCCCTCCCGCTGCCTATACACAATCGGTGCCTTGCCGACTAAGACCGTAAAAATGCCCCCTACTTTGTTAGCGACCTCCCAGCTCACCTCAAAAAGAAGAGGACTACGCATGGGAAGCACCACCTCATCTTTCATGCTCCAAAGGTAGCCCCTATGCTTGAAGTATTGGGCTCGGGCTTCCTGGCATGATATTTGTGTAGAAAACTAGCCATGCGACTCGCCAGATTCGTAGCTTATCTTGCGGCCCTCGGATGGGCTCAGAATCGTCAGCCTTGGACAGCTTGGGATGTGTACTTGGATTCCCTTGGTAATGGACAAAACCCCATTTCAGGGCGATTTGTCTGCAATCAACGACTCTGGATAGTCGTGGATACAGTAGGCATGCAAGCTCGAGGAATCACAGGCTGGACGCTGTACGAGGCTACGGGCTTTTTTCCTGTTAGTATGGTTATCTATGACGATCGGGATGCTACTGTTTCTCCGTCCAACCCGATTTCATTTCCTTTCTCAGGATTGCCTAACCGACGCAAAGTAGGGATCGATGTCAATCCTTCTGTATACGATCCAACTTATCTCTTGACCGTGCGTTTTGCGAATGGAGATTCGGCCACGGCGGTTAGACGCCTCCGAAACTACAGGCCTTATGTACAGATTGAGTCGCCTGAACTCTCCTCACTTGAAGTGTATTGTCCTGGCTCCAGCCTAAGTTTCGTTCTAAAAGTACCTTTAGGTGTAGATAGCTTCATTGTCAGGTATGGTCCTAATCCTACCGATACTCTCCGCAATCGGAGAACCTTCACCCTTACTGTCCCTAATTTGCAACCATGGAATATTGAAATAACGACATACGTCTGCGGTGTTTCACAGAATGGTCTCTACGGCATAACTACTGATCCCTTCAGTCTCAATACACCTCTTCCCCTGAATCCCTATGTATGGCCTATGGGGCTCTGTTTAGGAGACTCATTTTATATCCAATCCGACTACAATGCATACCAAGGCTACTTTTCTGATAGTATGATCGTTCTGAATCATAATGGCACGGTCGTCGGAGGTGTTCGCTTGAATGGTGAGCCCCGTTATTGGAGGCCCTCAGCAGCTGGTCTTTACAAGATGGTATATGCGATCAAGTATCCGTGCTCACCTTGGATAACTGATGAGGATACAATATTTGTCCGAGTTTATGATGCTTCTTCTACCCTTCCCCCCATCTTCTTAAACTCTAACAACAATGCAGGCTCATGTTCAGGGACGCCGGTAGAGATTTATGCCGTGGGTGTGGGACAAATATCTTGGGATATAAACTATGATGGAGTCTGGGATACCACAGGCAACCAGATTCGAGTAACTTTCTCGGGTAATCTTCCCCACCGCATTCGCGTGCGTCAAGAGTTAGATTGCCTCAGCCGAATTGATACGATTGACTGGGTGCCTCCTATCCTAGACTCATTCCCTAACTATTTCCTTATCATCACTCCCCAGCCTATATGCCCAGGGGGGAATATAAACCTAACCATACTTCCTTCAGCTAACTTCTCCCTAAGTCAGGCAGGTTCGGAGATTCGTATCACGGCCTCCTGGCTCAATGGAGGATTACCCTTCCGTCTTTGGAGTCAATTAGACACCCTTCTGCCTGCCCCACCTAATCCCGGCTCGTATTCTGTTGATGTTTTATTGTTGAATGGATGTGGAAAAGCATATAGCCACTCCTGGCCCTTGTCTGTTCCGGGGTACACTAGCTCCGTGAGCCTGGAGGTACTTGGAGCTTCATGTAGAGGGTCCGCAGGGGTTGTAAAGGTCACGAGTATTCCATTTTCTTCTGAACCACCCCACACGATCCGTTATATCCTTCCTGACGGAAGTGTCGTGACTCCTAACGATCCTACTGACACTGTAACCCTAACTTATCCTGCGAGTGATTTCAGCTACTTCTTGGTAGAAAAGACTTATGGGTGTGTGCGGCACACCCAGGTATTCAATGTACCCGCCTTAGAAGGTAGTCCGAAGCTAAACTATTTCCAAATCGGGCTCCGAGACGTATGCGCGGGCTCCATCATTCCTATCGGCTTAAGTGGTAGGGAAGCTCAAAATGTAAAGATTTTCGTGGGGAATACATTGGTGTACGAATCAGGCGTTCCCTATCAGCTTACAAGCTGGGCGTCTCCTATGAGTTTTTACGCATATGGAAGTTTTCGGGTTCCTCAGGGCAACGGGCCCACTGTTGTATTAGCCATTGCTGAAGGGTGCGGAGGGGTCCGAGATACACTCCGAGATACGCTAATCATAAGACCACTCCCGCAGCTAAGCAACTTATCCCTCCAAGCTAGCGGGTTGACGCTGACTTACAGTGTGAGTGTCGCTCATACTTCTAGTGTGCGATGGGACTTCGGAGATGGACAAACCGCAACGGGTGCGTCTGGTACGCATACTTACGCTGCGCCAGGAAACTATACCGTGAAAGTCTATGCCCAAAATAGCTGTGGTGAGGATAGTTTGGTGCAAAGTCTAAACATATCTACCTCCTTGGTGGATAGGGAAGGGACAGTAGGTTGGTATCTCTTCCCTAATCCAACTCGCAGTGAAGTTTACCTTTACGCTGATCAAGCTATGCAAGGTCAAGCGGTGGTATATGTGATCAACCCGATGGGGCAGGTCGCCGCTCAATATACCATAGAGAGCTTACCGGCTCGGTTGCCTCTCTCCCTTCCTGCGGGTCTGTATACCCTCCAGGTTCGCTCTTCTGATCGGCAGCCTGTCAGCTTCAAGCTGCTTATCACGGAGTGACGGTTAATCGGGGCTGTGGGGCGGCAGCCTTCGTAGAAGGCTGCCGCCCCACAGCTCATTTTGGCACCTTTTCGTCCTACCAGACCTAACTGTACAAAAGGCAGGATTACCTTCCCTTCATGCCGAAACGAAATGACCTTCACCGGTTCCTTTGAGCAGGCGACTGTCCGTACAAGTAGCCCCGAGCGCTATTTGAGACTACCTTTCACATTCGTTCAGGTGGTGGGATGGCCAACCCTTCTAACACAGCAAGGATAGCTCGCCGGTAAACGGCAGTCAAGGCTATCCTAAAAGTTCGTTCAGGCTCTGATGCGGCTAATACAGGCACAGTTTGGTAAAACTCATTGAAGCGCCGAGTCAACTCATAACCATAGTGAGCTAAAATCGCCGGATCAAATCCGCGAGCGGCTGACTCCAAAAAATAAGGCAAAGCAAAAAGCTGTTGGAGGAGCGATTCTTCCGGAGGTGATAGAGTATCGGGTGCTGGAGCTTTGGAGAGGCTTAAGGGGTCTTCGCCTGCTTTTTCTTGTAGCCTTTTAGCTCGAACATAACCATATTGCAAAAAAGGTCCGGTAAAGCCTTTGAGGTCTATGGATTCGGTTGGGTCAAAAACGATCGTTTTTTTAGGGTCTGTTCGTAGGAGATAAAATCGTAAGGCGCCTTGTCCTACCATTTCGGCGATGGTATGCCGCTCGGTATCCGATACGCCTTCATCGGTGAGTTCATAAGCTCTCATGTGCATTTCATCTAAAAGGTCATCTGCATCTACCACTGAGCCTTCTCGCGTCTTCATGCGCCCAGTGGGAAGCTCTACCATGCCGTAGGATAAATGATAAATCCTGTCCGCCCAAGGACGCCCTAAGCGCCGTAATAGAGCTATGAGCACTTTCATGTGGTGATCTTGCTCGTTTCCTATTACATACACGCTATAGGTGAGGTCTGGATATTCTTTGAACTTTAGATCGGCGGTGCCGAGGTCTTGGGTGATATAAACGGAGGTCCCATCGCGTCTTAGGAGGACTTTTCGTCCGAGTCCCTCCGATGTAAGGTCTGCCCATATAGAGCCGTCTTCAGCTTGATAAAAAATACCTTGCTGGAGTCCTTCTCGGACTATCGCTTTACCTAAGGTGTAAGTTTCGGACTCATAATAGACTCGGTCAAACTTCACCCCCAACCGCTTGAATGTAACTTCAAAGCCTTCATATACCCAGTCGTTCATCGTTTTCCACAAAGCGAGAACCTCAGAGTCGCCTGCTTCCCAGGCTTGAAGCAGACTTTGGGCTTCTTGGAAAAGAGGCGCTTGTACGAGTGCATCGGCCTCCGACATGCCCCTTGCTATTAGAGTCTCTACTTCGGCTTTGTAAGCCTTTTCAAAGGCTACATAACAGGCCCCGACAAAATGATCACCTTTTTGGCCAGCATCTCGGGGCGTTTGGGGAGCAAAGAACTTTTTCCATCCCAGCATAGACTTGCTAATGTGGATACCGCGGTCGTTGACGAGATTGACTCGGAGGACACTGGCTCCTAAACGCTCCCAAAGGCGGGCCACCGATTCCCCTAAGCATAAGTTTCTCAAGTGTCCTAAATGCAAGGGTTTATTGGTGTTGGGTGAGGGGTATTCTATCATCAGGCGCTGTCCCTGAGCTAAATCTAAGTGAGTATAGCCCAGGGGCTCATGCAGTGCACTTATCAGGAACTCTCTCCAGAAGCTAGGGGTGAAGCTAAGGTTGATAAACCCTTTTATGAGCTCAGCTTGTTTTACGGCATTGCCCAAGGGATGAACTACCGATTCTATAACTCTCTTCGTATCGCCTCCATAAGCTTTTAGAAGGGGGAATACGTTAAGGGTGAGGATACCTTGTTGGTCGGGAGGAGTAAGGGATACGCGCGGTATTACCGGCAGATCAGCGTTACGCCAAGCCTGTTCCCACTGCTTTAGGAGAGCGTGCCAGAAAGGCATGCGCAAAGGTACTCCGATGGCTTTACTGTCTCGGATTCAAGGGCATTTTCTTGCGTTTCGGCTTGAGGATAGCGCCTTCCTTTCGTGGTGTCGCTTGATCCGGCTATGGATGCGCCTCAGCGCTCAATAGGAAATCGGGTCAGCGTTATCGCTCGGGCACGCTTTCGGAAACAGAGGCGTATTTGTGCCCAAAAGTCCCGAAAGACTCGGCTATTCCGATAGGCTTCTAAGGCTTCTACGCTTTCCCACAGGCTCAAGGAATAGAGAGTGAAGCTATCGCCTTCATATAGCCAGAGGGAAAAGCAGCCAGAAAACGATCGCACGCGGTCGGCTTGTCTCAGGAGAAGCTGGCGAGCTGTCTGGAAACACTCCGGCTGAATGAACATTTCTACCCAGCGCCAGATCATACCCTTTCTGGCTAGGGAAGGCTTAGGACCGATGCTATCCAGCGGAGGAAAGGATAGGCAGCGTGCCACGATAAGGTCTCGGGACGGTCATATACGTCGTGATAGTAGCCCGGTCCGCCTTCCAAGTAGAAGAAAAGAGCAGGGACCCCAGCCAGATAGAATGGATACTGATCGCTATTCGGTGCCATAGGGCGGAGGTGAAGCGGTACATCCCATCCCTGAACCCGCCGTATATGATCTACTCGCTGCCAGAATGCAGGCTGATCAGCCGCGCCCACTACCGCTACACCTTTTTCGCCAAATCCCATCAAATCCAAATTGAGCATGCCTCTGAGCCGACGAAGGGGATAAGGGGGGTGGTTGACCCACCATTGCGATCCTATTAGCCCTAATTCCTCCGCCCCAAATGCTACAAACCACACATCATAGGGAGGAGGGGCGCTCCGACTTAGTCGCTCAGCCAAAACAAGCAGCATAGCCACGCCAGAGCTATTATCGTTACCTCCCCAGAAGACCGCATTCCCTATATACCCTAAATGATCATAATGGGCGCCTATGACCCAAGCAGAGTCTGACGAATCTCCCTTTCGCCTGGCCGATACATTCCATCCAATCGTCTGCTCCAATCTGCCCTTTACCTCTAAGCGTACATGGCTGAAGGAAGGAAGCGTATCGCGGATATACAAAATGGGTTGCAGTTCGCTCTTAGTAGAGACTGTAGCAATGAGCTTGGGGCGGGGTATGAGGATCAGGGGAATGCCTTCTCGCTGGGCTCTAACCGAGACTTCGGGGGAGAAGTTAAGGGTTCGCCACGCATAGCCTTTGCGACGAGCTGTATCTACTTGCCATGAGCCTCGGATAGGAGGGCAGCTCCCGCTGGGTACGAAATCGCGTCCCAGCCGAAGCGCCCGCCAGTGTCGACCATCCGAGCTTACCGAGAGGTGAGCTGAGATGATCCGATAAACGACAAGGGGGAAGGTATCTACTCGCACTACATACCCCATTTTTTGAAATGTTCGGGCAAGATAGCGGGTGGCTTTCGCCGCGTAGGGGGTACCATGCGCGCGTCCCTTGAAAGCTGACAACCGAGCCGCTCTGGCTTTTAGCTGCTGCAGCGTCCGCAGAGAATCGGTGAAGTCAGGAAACGATTCGGTACGAGGGCCCTCGTACCTAACTTCTTGGGGGAAGGTTCTGCCTATGCCGCTCACTCCTACCCAAAACCCCATCCAAAGAAGTCGCCCTTTCCAGCGGAACATGACAGCTTTAGTCGCAGTAAAGCGATAGAGAAAAGAAAGACGCTCACAGGGATTTTGTCGCTACTTTCAGCGCTTCCGCTGATTTCTCTCGCAGACGCGTACGAAAGTCGGCCAGCACATTCATATAGGTAACATAAGCCTCATAAGGCGAGTTGTAGGGATTGAAGTATTTATGCACATCGCCGTCTGAAAAAAACTTAGTGCACATGTAGTAAAAATGATCGCTGGTCTGAAGGCGCAGCCAGTCTCGCTGGATAGAGGGGTCTTCTTCCTCTCTTACCAGAGGCTCTAATTCATAGAGCGTTTCAAAGGCATCTGTTTGAAGCTCATTGCCTAACCAAGCCGTCAAATCACGTTCTGAATCCGCCCAAGAGAGAGGCATGGGAACCGATAGTTTAGCCACGGGCTGGTGCATCTCTATAACCCGAGACGGGGTAAGAAAGATGGCTCGTTCTTCTGAGATCATTTGATTCACCCAATGTTCAAAGAACTCAAATATGCCCGTCTCAGCCCACTGATGTTCGCCAAAGGTCTCGTAATCCATGAATAAATTGATAAGCCGCTGGTCTGCAGGAATGTCAGAGAACCAGTGGGCATATTTCTCAGCTGTCAAAGGCCATTCGCTCCATCTTCTATCCGAGAAACGAAAGGCTACATCATCACTGAGCTTATAGTTGCGTAAGAGCAGTTTGAGGGGGGCTACAGCGCTCTCGTAGAGATAGTTAGAGCTGCGCCAGCCCAGCAAGGTGTCGGCTCCCTCCGCTAACATAGCTTTGAAGCCCATTTCAGCCACCCAGCGGGCTAACTCATCGTAGTAGATCAGCTCAGTATTTCGAAAAATGGTTGGACGCACACCGAAGAGCTTCTCTATATATTCTTGGTGCTGACGCACTTGTCGCTTGAATTCATCTTGGGATTTGAGACAAGCCAAGCTATGACCGTAGGTTTCTCCTATCCATTCCACCCCTTTCGTACGATGAAGGGCTTGGAAGCTCTCTAAAACTTCTGGCGCGTAGAGACGCATTTGCTCCAGAGCAGTCCCGCTGATAGCAAAAGCCACCGAAAACCGCTCAGGTCCCCAGTGGTCTATCAGCTTTTTGAGGAGAGCATTCATGGGGAGATAACATTTACGAGCGATGCGCTGAAGGAGCGTACGATTGTTCAGCTCATGATAATAATCATGGGAAATGCCGATATCAAAAAACCGGTAGAGGCGGAGTCGGAAAGGCTGATGGACTTGGAAGTATAGGCAGATATGCTTCATCCGAGTATGGATTGATAGGCTTCAATCACGCGGGCACTGGAGCGTTCCCACTGAAGCTGGGATAGCTCTGCCTGGGCGTACCGAATGAAAAACGGACGGATAGCCTTATACCGAAGAATCCCGTAGATTAGGTTAGCTAAGCCGTCCACATCCCAGAAATCCACTTTCAGGGCATGCGGAAGGACCTCAGCTACACCGGATTGCTTGGAGATAATCACAGGCACCCCTGCTCGCAAGGCCTCTAAAGCTGAGATACCGAAAGGCTCCGATACAGAAGGCATGACATACACATCACTCAGGTCAAATAAGCGTTCCACCTCAGCAGGGGGTAGGAATCCGGTAAAACTAAACCGAGCTCCGAGGCGAAGCTGGGCAACTCGCCGAATCACACTCCGGAGCAGGTCTCCTGTGCCAGCCATGACAAAGTGGGCTTCCGGAATGTAAGGAGCCAACCGAGCCGCTGCTTCCACAAAATATTCCGGTCCCTTTTGATGGGTCACCCGTCCGAGAAAAGTAACGACCTTCCGCTCCGATGGAGGGCGTTGGATAGGTTGGCGATCCTTGGGTAGAACCGCATTATGAATGGCCCAAATCTTCTCTGGGGGGATGGCGTATTTATCCACGATAAGCGAACGGGTATAAAAGCTCACTGCAATCACTAAATCGGCTGTTTCCATGCCTAACCGTTCTATAGCAAGTATGGCGGGGTTAGGGCTTTCGCCAGAGCGGTCGTATTCGGTCGCATGCACATGAACCACTAAGGGCTTGCCTGATTTTTCCTTGAGCCACGCTCCGCCCAAGTAGGTCAGCCAGTCATGAGCGTGTATAATGTCAAACTCTTCTCTTTCGGCTAAGTGGCTTACGGCGTAGGCATACTTATACACTTCATCAAGCAGGTCTGGCCCGTATTTACCTGAAAACTCTAAGCGAAGGGCGCTCTCGGTTGTTGAGACGACGGGTTCGGGTACTGTCTCAAAACGCAGCTCAGGGGTTAGAAACTGCTCCAAGTAGGGTCCTAAGGTAGTTTGGACGCCATAGAAGCGGACGGTGTGCCAAAAAGGCGGAAGAGATAAGCTCTGGGTGTAGGGAATATCTATTTCATTTGCGCCAAGCAGGCGGTAACCATCTGGCGGTTCTTCTCCCGTTCGCAAAGGCATAACGAACGTTACACTGACTCCGTGATGAGATAGCCCTCGAACCAGTCCATAACAAGCCACCGCTAAGCCGCCTGCAATGCGAGGGGGGAATTCCCAACCCAACATTAGAACCCTCATAAAGCTTTCAGAAGAAAGAAAGTGCGCAAGGTTTCGGCGACGCTCCAGGCTTGGGCGGGAGCCCCTCGGGGGGTGTGGGGTGCGTCCCCATCATAGATTTCTGCTAATGTCCCCCAGCCGTATGAATAGAAATCCTCTTCAAGCCCTTGTAAGAGCTTATGAAGGGCGGGACGAGCGCTATCACCCCACAGACTAAGTTTGGCATCAGCGTAGCTTCCCAATAGCCAAAGCCATGCCGTGCCGTTGTGATAGGCGCGATCTCGTTCCACGGCGTTACCTGCATAAGTGCCTTGATAAGCCGGGTCTGCGGGTGAGAGCGTACGCAGTCCGCGAGGAGTAAGGAGGTGTTTCTCTACAACCTCAACGACCAGTTCAGCGATTTTTTCGCTGATAGGTCGGTAGGGTAGAGAAGCCGTAAAGATTTGATTGGGGCGGATTTGCCAGTTGGTTTCCTCGGTGTCTCGCCAGTCGGCGAGGTAACCGCGAGATTTGGCCCAGAAAGCAGGCTTGAAGGATTCTAATACTCTTCGGGCTAAGAGCCCCCAGCGCCATCGTATTCCCTCAGTGGAGGCGTATTCAGCCACAAAGCGAAGTCCGGCGTACCAGAGAGCATTCATTTCCACGAGGGTCCCCCGACGCTCCACCGCAGGACGGCCCTCTACGACCGCATCCATCCAAGAGGCGGATGGGAAAGGCTCCACATGAAGGAGGCCATCCTCTTGTCCCAGTCGCTGAAGGTAGCTAACCAGCACGCTTAATACAGCCTCTCCATAGCGACTCCATAGCTCGTCTGCAGGGATTCCCATACGATGCGCTTGGAGGAGGGCCCATATGAACCATAAGCCTGTGTCTTCGGCTGTATAGCCATCAGGATAAATATTCGGAAGCTGACCGTCGGAGGAAAGGTAGCTCAGAGCTGTTTCCATGATGTAGTGAAAGCGCTCTACCTGACCCCGAGCTAATGTGAGACCAGGCAAACTGATGAATGTATCTCTACCCCATACACCGAACCAAGGATGTCCTGCTAAGATGTATTCACCTGTGCTATCCCTTAGGAAGAAGTTTTCCGCTGACTCTTCTAAGCTTTGAATAAAGGTGGGGTGCAGAGTCTTTTCGTGAGGCAGGTCTGTTGGAGGGTTGGGGGGAGCTACGGGGCTCAAAGCTATGATGATGTCATCAGGTTGGTGGAGGCGCCATTCCCAGCATTCAGCGGAGGTGAGGGTTTCAGTAGCTTCATAACCTCGGGCATGCTCTTCAGGATAATAGCTGCCCGTATACGGGTAGCTCCACGGAATGAAGCGCGGTACAGGCTCCACCGAGAAGTATAGCTCTATTCCTTCGGGGAGACGGATTCGTTGCCCTTGTCTCTCTACTGAGATGAATTCGTAGCGCAAAGTGTGCCAAGGGCGAGCAGCCCAGAGCGGTATCCAGCGAAATACTACATCCTGCGAGAAGCGGTACTTCAAAAGCCAGAGGGGTTCTGTGGGAGAGAGGTAAAGAGATTTTTCTACAGAAAGCTCGCCGATTTGATACACCCATCGCCACATTGAGCCATTTTGGAAGCTCTGGAGATGCCGATAGCCTTCCCAAATGCGCTTTCCATGGAAATAATGAGTGGTAAGTAGAAAGCGTCCATCTCGCAAATGCAGCTCCTCCTGCATTTGCGGCATTAGCTCATAGCGGTGAAAGCCTTTCCAGAGCGAGAACCAGCTATGATATTTACGAGTCGGGCACCCCCATAGGGTCGTGGCTACGAAGCCGCCCCAAGTCGTGGAGCGAATGAGCTCGCGCTTCAGAGCCCATTCCCCTTCTATGAGGGGCACTCGGCCGACTCGCCGCATGCCGCAAAGATACCTTTCTATCTTTGGATGATGAATAGGGGCAAAATGGGTTGGCTTGACGCAGTCGTCTATGTACGATTGAGGTGATACCAATCAAAACCACACCTTTGACTCGGCTTCTGCCTGTTTATGGGGCTTGGCTTAGCGAGTGAGCTGAAACTTCTCGCCCAGATACACGCGTCGTACTTGAGGGTCGGCGGCGAGCTCTTCAGCCGTCCCTTCCTTGAGGATTCGCCCTTCATACAAGAGGTAGGCGCGCTGAGTGATGCCTAAGGTCTCATGGACATTGTGGTCGGTGATAAGGATACCGATACCTTTTTGAGCCAGTTTGACGACGATAGACTGAATCTCTTCTACAGCGATGGGGTCTACCCCGGCGAAGGGCTCATCTAAGAGGAGGTATCGGGGTTCACTGGCAAGGGCTCGAGCGATTTCAGTACGGCGACGCTCCCCGCCTGAAAGCTGCTGTCCCAAGGAGCGCCGTACATGGGTCAATCCAAACTCTTCTAAAAGCTGATCTATGCGTTCCTGGATCGCTCGGCGGCTGAGCCCCTTACGCAGCTCTAAAATCGTGCGCAGGTTGTCTTCTACACTCATGCGGCGAAAAACCGACGCCTCCTGAGGAAGATAGCCAATACCGCGCTGAGCTCGCTTATACATGGGCAGCTTAGTCAGGCGCTCCTCGCCTAAATAAATCTCTCCCGCATCTGGCCAAATAAACCCAACTATCATGTAAAAAGTTGTCGTCTTCCCAGCTCCGTTTGGACCGAGCAGCCCTACAATCTCACCTGGCGATAAATGCAGGGAAACTCCATCCACAACTTTTCGCTTTCCGTAGGTTTTCTCTAATCCCTCGGCTCGCAGCTTCACTTCCTCAAAGGTAGGAACCTCTCTATTCTCGTAAGTAACGCTCTAAAAACCGCTCAGCCTCCCAGAACACTCGGTAGCGGTACCGGGCAAGGCTATGATTCTGGTTGGGAAAAAGGCGCCATTCTACGGGGGCATCGGGCTGAGCTCGCAGAAGTTTTTCCAAGAATTGGTAAGTATGCTGTGGATGGACATTGTCATCCGCTTCTCCATGGATTAGGAGGAGCGGTATGAGGAGACGAGACCCCTTCGGTGGTAGGGCGGTTTGCTCGTAACCTTCAGGATTGGTCTCCAAGAGATCCATGAACCTTTCGGTGTAGGCGCTATCGTACAATCGCCAGTCAGTAACAGGAGCCACAGCCACAGCCGCCGCTAATCCATCTGGCGCAGCAAATGCTAACCGCATTGCCATGTAGCCTCCATAACTCCAGCCAAAGGCCCCTATCTTGCCTATATACGGTAGCTTCCGCAGATAGCGTAAAAAAGCGCTGAAATCCTCCGTCTCAATCAAACCCAGCCGACGGTGGATAGAAAATCGCTCAGCAGGATACAAAGCGGTGCCGCGACCATCTGCGCAGGCTACGATATATCCCCGCTGAACTAAATAGGCTTGCCAGAAAAAGGATACGTTTTTGAACTCTTCGCTTACTTGCTGGGACCCTGGGCCGCCATAAAAGGTGAAAAGTACAGGGTAAGTTCGGGTAGAGTCAAATGACTCGGGCAGGAGTAGATAGGCCCATCGTAGCTGTCCCTCTTGACTGGGGTAGGGGAAAAACCGTACTTGGACCTTGGGCATCTGACGACGCAGCTCTCCATTGAGATCGGGAAGAATGAGACATCGCTCGGGGGTAGAGGCCGAGCATATCCGCTCTCTATAGGGCTCTGTGAAGCGGCTCTCCTTTATCCAAAGGAGGTCTCCCGAGAGGTCTCCTTCTGCCCATCCCGTGCTGGGCGTTATCCAGACGGGTTGGCCGCCGCCCCTATCTATAGAAATGTAGCCGATTCGCTGGTCTTTAGGCGTCTGGCCTTCTGCATGGAAAAAGAGCTTTTTAGCTGCGTATCCAATCAGACTTCGCAGACCCGGCGGGCTATAGCGCATGAGGCGACGACCCTTGTAATCAAAGCGCCAGATTTCCCACTTACCTTTTGCCCCAGATAGGTAAAAGATTTCAGGCCGATCCGTCGCCCATACGAGGAGCCGCCGATCATCCCATGTGAAAAATCCATCCGTGCTGTCCGAGAAAAAAGGGGTAGGAACCGCTTGACCCACTTCGTAGCGGTAGAGCGTACATCGGTTTTGCGGACGATTGAGGTGAGTGAAATACAGCTCATCGCCCATAGGGCTCCATCCTATCCAAGGAATATACCCCCCTGTGCTATCCACCCAAATGAGCTGGTCTTTCTGGGTGGGCAGATGGTATAGGTGAAGGGCTACATACGGATTGGGTTGGCCCACTCGCGGATAAGCGAGCGGTTTGACCTCGGGATAGCCTGAGTGGCTGGGCACGAGGAGAGGATAGGTTGGGGTGCGGGTATTGTCAAAGAGCAGGTAAGCAACATACTGACCTGAGGGCGCTATTTCAAAAGCTCGGGTAAATCCGAACTCTTCTTCATAGAGCCAGTCGGTGGTGCCAGCTTGGCGGGCGCCAGCGCACCGGGTGAGGGTGTCCCAGCGGCTTTCTCGCCAGCGGTAGAGGTTATGAGCATCGGCGGCGATGAGGGTTTGTCCATCGGGTGCTAAGGCAGCTTCGTGCCAAGCTTCGCCTGGGAGGGATTGAGAGAGGCCGGCTCTCGCCCACCCTATGGGCCCAGAGACCGAGCGCCGAAAGCCCGGCTCTATTTTCTCCCATGCTATCCAGCCGTTATCCGTGGGTATCCAGCGCACCAAAGGCGGAGCGGTGCCTAAGGTCTCCACTCGTAGCTCTTGGGTGATGCGATATACCTTGCCTGACTCGGTCTGACCGTACCATCCTTTCGGGCCGGCAACGAGATCATGAGTTTGAGCATAGTACCGATACTCTCGCCATATATGGGTGAGAGACAGCTCCTGAGCCAATGCGACGGCTATCCATAAGATACCTCTCACGCAGCGAAAGTAACATCTCAGGTCTAATCTAATACCACTGACTTCGGGTAGTTGTTCTCTCCAGTTCAGGTCTCAGGTAGAAGGTCTATCTTTGCCAAGATGCATAGATTGCTTGTGCTCGTGTCGGCTGGGCTACTGATGGCACAAGGGCTGCCAGATAGCGTGTATATTCGGCTCAAAGAGCAAGGGATTAATCCTTATGCTTCCCCGCCCTCTCCCCCAGGGTTTCCTACCCCCCTCAATCTGCCCGAGTCCGATTGTAGCGGAGCTATACGTCTATGCGGCGCAACTTATAGTTACCCGGGGGGAATCCCTTCCGCTGGGCTCGTGTCCGAGCTAAGTACCAATGGCCGAGGTACCTGCCTTTCAGGGGGTGAGCATCGCAGTGTCTGGTTCATATTCACCATACAAAGTGGAGGAACTTTGGGATTTCTCATCTGTCCTAATGCCGCAACTGGAAATGACTATGACTTTGCTCTATGGGATGTAACCGGACTGCAAAACCCCTGCTCCATCTTTCAAGGTACAGGGAATGTGCCCTCCCCGATACGCTGTAACTTTTCTATGCCTAATGTAACTACCTGCTGTGGGGGCATAAACTGCTCCAATAATGGTCTTACGGGTTTAGACCATACAAATCCACAGCCGGGCAGTATATTCCATGGTGCCATTGGTCCGGCTGTGATGCCCGGACTCAATGTAACAGCTGGTCAAACCTTTCTCCTCTTAGTGGATAACTGGAGCAACAATAATGTCGGTTTTACCATCACTTTCTACGGCACTGCGCAGTACTTTGATAATAGTCCTCCACGCATCGATAGTGTCTACCGAGTATGCAGTGATGACTATGACACACAACTGCCCGCTCTCTCTCGTCTCCGGGTGCGATTCAATGAGCTAATCCTGCCTTCATCCGTAGCCCTGGATGGGTCGGATTTTACCCTGTTTGACAACACTACCAATCTCCCAGTACCCTTGACTGCGGCTACACCTCTCAATCCTCCTCAAACAAACACGGTAGAACTTACGGTTGGACAGCCGCTCGTGCCCAATCGAAGCTATACCCTCTATATCAACTACAACGATCCAAACGATCCCGGTGCTCCCACAGGTGGAACAAACAATATCCCCATTCAGGACCAATGTAACGTAGCCCTTCCCACTACTACGGTCCCTCCAGGGGCAGCAGCGGACACGTTTGTCTTCTCTGTGTTGGATACGATGAACATTCAGGTAAGCCTATCTATTCCGAGCTGTATTGGCACACCGACGGGTCAGATATCGGCTCAGGTAAGTGGAGGGCTATCTCCCTATCAGTTTGTGCTTGTAACGGGGGCTGCCTCAATACCCCCTACAAGTGGTTGGAGCGCTACTTCTACGTGGAGCAACCGTTCAGCTGGAACCTACACTGTGTGGATACGCGACGGGATGGGATGTATCCAGCGGCGGGTTGTTCAGCTTCAAGACCCTCCTCCTTTGACCTTAGTTCTTTTAGACTCCCTTTTGATTGCTTGTGGGGGGCAGTCATCAGGATTCGTTGTGCTTCAGGGTCAGGGAGGTACTCCTCCTTATGAGTATAGTGTCTTGCCTGTAGCCCCTGCATGGACCTCCAATCCCAGTTTTACGGGCTTAGGGGTAGGTACATATACCCTGCGAGTTCGGGACTCTAAGGGGTGTGTCTTTTCTCGTACTGTGAGCGTTACACCAGGGGCAGCGGTATCGGTGCAGCTTCAGCAGATACATCAGCCTATATTGTGCAATGGAGGAACAGGGGGCTTTACGGTTCAAGCCAGTGGTGGAAACGGGGGCTCTACCTTTACTTATAGCATCCCATCCTTAGGTCTCACCAACACTACAGGTATCTTTACAGGGATTCCAGCGGGTACTTATACTGTACGAGCCACCGATTCGTTGGGGTGTTCTGGCACCTTGACTGTAACCCTTCCTCAGCCGGATCCACTGATGGTTGTGTTGGTAGATTCCTTTCTTAGTTCGTGTGATGCTTTCCCAGCAGGGCGAGTTACTCTTCAAGGACAGGGCGGAACACCCCCCTATGAGTACAGCGTTCTTCCTACCTATCCCACCTGGACCTCAAATCCTACTTTCACAGGGCTGGGTGTGGGTTCTTATACCATTCAGGTGAGGGATGCAAATGGGTGTCTGGTATCCCGAGTGGTGGAGGTATCTCCAGGCGCAGCGGTATCGGTGCAGCTTCAACAGGTTACGCAGCCCATACTTTGCCATGGGGGCTTGGGCAGCTTCACGGTTCAAGCTACCAGTGGAAATGGAGGAAATGTCTTTACTTATACTCTGCAGCCTCTGGGTATCACGAACACCACGGGTGTCTTTACCGATATACCCGCTGGCACTTACACTGTTGAAGCAATGGATAACTTGGGCTGTACGGGAACGGCTACCGTTAATTTTCCTGAGCCAACTCCAATCGCTATCAGCGATAGTGCGATTCGTCCTGCCTCCTGCCCTGAAGCTGCCGATGGAGAGATTCAACTGGTTGTTACTGGAGGTACGCCACCTTACACATACACTTGGCGAGACTCAGCTGGAAATATCTTGGCCACATCATCTAACAATGTAGCCTCTGGACTTCGTCCGGGGCGCTATACTGTCTCACTTACTGATCAGAATGGTTGCACCTACGGTCCGGTGTCTATAGAGGTGCCTTATGCTAACCAAGTGGAGATACGAGCGTTGCAAGTAGAGCCCGCAGCTGAATGTCCTCCTCCTCGGGCTGTCCGGGTGAGGGCGGATATTCAAGGGACGCCTCCTTTCAGTTATACTTGGATATGGAGCGATGGCGTGCAAAACGTATCGGGCCAATCTGTTGAAGAGCGTACATTCCCCGATCCGCAGCAAATAAATCTATCTGTCAGATTAGTCGTAACCACCGCTGGCGGCTGCACCGCTGAGAGTTCTACCCAAGTGCGACTTCCAGCGTGTCCAGGTCTTGCGATTCCTTTAGCTGTTACTCCAAACGGAGATGGTATTAATGATTTTTGGGCTATTCAAGCCCCTGGATTCCAGCGCTATACCGTCGTGTTGTATGATCGGTGGGGAGGGGAGGTTTGGACAAACGGAGGGGACATGAGTAGGGTTTGGGATGGGAGAAATAAAGATGGACAACCTCTCCCTGAGGGGGTTTATATCTATCTATTCGTCGGAGTAGATGGAGAGGGACGGGAAGTCAGAAAGCATGGTACGGTAACGCTACTTCGTTGAGGGGAATTCATTTCGGGGTAGCGGTTCTGTAGCGCGCATAAACGGGGTGCCGAGGTCGTCGCGTTGTGCGGGCGAGCCCTGGCGCCCTATCTCACTAGGTTCAGCCTGAGAAAGAAGTTTTGAGAAGGGAAGTCTATCCCTCTTGGTATCCACTGGCGATAGGGGCTAAGATGAGGCTGATATCGACTACTTAAGGCATTCTGTATGCCGAAGGCTAAAAATCGCCACTGAGCGGTAAAGTGGAAGAGGATATAGCCGGGCGTAGGCACTTCGGTACCATGGACGGAGTAAGCTCTATTTTGAGGCGCATACAGTAGCAATTCAGGCAAGAGAACCCATGTCTTCAGCCTGTGTCGTCCGCTGAGGCGCAGCCGAAGGGGAGGCATTCGCGGAATGAATCTTTCCGAGGCTTGTCGCTGAAGGAGAAACTGCCCGTACACGTAGGATACTCCGACGGAGAACCAGTTTAATTGCCACTCTACCTCTGCACCCGTCAGAATAGCTCGTCGGGTTCGGTAGATAAAGGCGGCCCCAACAGCACTGGGCAAAGTATCAGGTATCCGCTCCGCAAAAATGTATCGGGGAACATACTGAAAAAAAGGACGGACCTGCATAGAAGACAGAGACAGCAAATATTCGGCTGTATAGGCTATTTCCACAGGTAAATCAGGGCTTCCATATTCATAGCGCTTAGCGCCTTCATGGAAACCGGAGGCCCAAAGTTCAGCTGGATGAGGGATACGGAAGCCTCGGGTCAGCCGAAGGGTGTGCCCTGCGTAGGCATAGGTGAGCTCTCCAGCCCAAGTGAGATAGGTTTTGTGTTGGGAGCGGGCTTGACTAAATCCCCCGTGAAGGCGTCCTCCCCAAGCTATTTGTCCCCTGCTTCCTACGAAACTTTGGCGGAACCATATTCCCCCTTCTCCATGAAGGACTCGGGGTAAGAAGGGCTCTTCTCCTTCATCACGGGTCTGTCTGACAAACCCCGTAATCCCACCTTCCCCGGCTTTCCATCGGTGAGAAAGGTCTATATCAGTGCGAGTCGTGAGCAGGCGAACTTCGGGTTCTGATGGATGCTCGCCGTATTCGGCCCGTTCATTCCTCTGGGCACCCCATATCAAAGCTGTGGTAGATCCCGAGGTATGCTCTCGGAGGATACGCACTTGCCCTCCACTAGACAGTATCCGCTGAAAGGGTAAATCGCGTTGGAAACGCCAAGCCTCCCTCCGAGAGATGTATCTGCCTTGCGCTTCAGAATACCACTGGCGGTTCGTTGTATTCCATATGGGGGAGGGGATACCTAATAACTGCGCTGTTTGAAAACCCTGAAACTCTACCAGGTACTTTCGAGGAGAGATACGACCCGTGAGGTAAGCATAGCCGCTCCGCATACCTGTATTCCAGACAAAGCCATGGCGAGGGGTATAGAAATTTTCCGCCGTGTGAAGAGTAACCTCACCCATCAGGAAACGCTCTGTATTCCCGACGCTGCCTCCCCCTTGTATAAGGAACCCCGCCGGATTACTAAACGCTGTTGCTTGCAGGTGGATGAAGGGCTGCGTGGGTACAAGTGGCTGAAATCGCACTATACCTCCTATCGCATCGCTTCCATAACGCACGCTTTGAGGACCTAAGAGAATCTCGGTTTCAAAAGTTAGGAGTTGAGGAGGGGTTTCGTAGCCGTGATCTTCGCCCCAATAAGCCCCCTCTCGGATAAGTCCGCTCATGATCCACCCCACTCGCGTGTAAGAATGCCCTCTCAACACAGGCCGGCCTGTCAAGAAACCTCCTGTTTGCATCCAATCAACCCCAGCCACTCTTGTCAGAGCCTCTCCTAAAGTCAGGTTGCCTGTCTCTTCTGTGATGAAGATTCGCTTTGGCTCAAGAAGAGTATGCCGTTCCGCATGAATCAGGATTGGATTGAGCTTGAACTCTATTGTATCGCTCTGAGCCGCAGCTACACCGAGAAGCAGGATCAGTCCCCCTTTTTGCATGGTACAAAGTTGGCAAAAAAATTTTTTGGCATGCAAAAATCCGTACTTGTCGCTCAGTGAGGTCTGTATGGGGGGTCTAATGCTTGAGGACCGTCGCAAGATCATAAATGAGCCTAAGGTCTTTCTGTTCTGGGCTTTTGGGCTGAGCCGAGATTCAATCTAAAACCGTTATTTTCGGAGGGTGAAGTTGGATAGTTTTACTACTTGGCGGCTGATGGCGGAGTCGCAGAGCGTCCCTCTTTGGCGGGTGGTTTTAGCTTACGAGATGCATCAGAAGGGTCGCTCAGAAGGAGAGATATGGGCGCGATTAGCTCAGGTGTATGCCGTCATGCGCGATGCGGTGGAGAGCGGGCTGCGGGAGCCGAGGCAAACACCGAGTGGGCTGGTGCGGGATACAGGTAAAAAGATTAAGGACGCCTCCCTTCATGTAATCAGCCCCGAGTTTAGTCTGCTTTTGGCCTATGCTACAGCGGCTAAGGAGACCAATGCCTGCATGGGGCGGGTCGTAGCCGCTCCCACCGCTGGGGCTTCGGGTATCTTGCCAGGGATATATACCTTCTTAGAGAAGCACCACGCTGTGCCCCTTCAGACGATATATGAGGCGATGCTAATCGGGGCCGGCGTGGCTCTGATCATTGAGCAGAAGGCTTCCATTGCAGGTGCGGTCGGTGGATGTCAAGCTGAGACGGGTACCGCCGCTGCCATGGGAGCCGCTGGTATAGTCTATGCCTTAGGGGGGGATGTGAATCAGACATTTGAAGCGGTCGCTCTTACTATCATGAACATGCTTGGGCTCATATGCGACCCCGTAGCTGGATTGGTGGAGCTTCCATGTGTTAAGCGAAACGGGTCGGCTGTCGTCATCGCTGCGGCGGCCGCTCAAATGGCACTCGCTGGCGATACAGCGGTTATTCCAGTAGATGAAATGGTGGAGGCGATGGGTCAGGTTGGAGCTGCTATGGATCCGCGCTTCAAAGAGACCGCTCTCGGAGGGACGGCTGCTACACCCACCGCCCAAGCTATCGCTCAGCGAATCTATCCCGATGTGCGTTCTATTCGCCGAGAAGACCCACCCCACTAAGATTTAGCCGAAATCCCTATCTTAGCTATACCTGCGTATGCCAGATGTCTTGATGGGAGTTACCTATGCCCTGGAGGCTCTCGTTGTACTGTCTGGCCTCTTAGCTGTGGGGGCCTGGTGGGCTACATTCCGCCTGAAGAAGCGTCTCACAGGGCTCCTTGTCCGCTGGGACAAACCTGCTTTTGGTCTTTGGACAGCCGTTATATTCTTGTTCGTGCTTATCTTCCTCAGCGCCGGCATGCTCTCCTATGCCTTTTCTATTCGGCTTTTCCCCGGTTCTTTTTCAGCCCCTCTCTGGCGGGATATCGCTTCCTTGTGTTTCTTGGAGGTGTCTGTCCTAATCCTACTCTTCGCTGGGCTTCGGGCCCATCACCTGCACGTTTTATCCGATAGAGGCGTCTACCTGATAAAGTTCAACTGGAGTCGCTTAGAGTGGATGGTGGAGCTGGTGCCTTGGGAGGAAGTTTACGACTACTATCATCACGAAGAAGGAGGACTGGCGCGGTATGTTCTTCTGCTGAGAGACAGGCGACAGGTTGTGTTGGAGGTACCGATGCCTCTACGAGAGATAATAGACCGCGTCATATTACTGAGCACCGAAAAGTACAGCTTTCTACACAAGTATGGTCCAATGATACGTCGTCATCACCCAGAGTCTTGATATGCCCAAATGGGCTCTGCGCTTCGCCGCCTCGGTAGCTGGATTGGGAATCCTTATAGCTCTTCTCAACGAACTCGCTCCCCTACGCTGGCACCAAGAGCTATTCCAGCGTCTGGTGAGCCAAATGTGGCAGGAGAAAATCCGTCGCACCCTGGCGCTCTTCTATGCCTATCGGGATAATCCAGCAGGGTGGTACAGGGAGTCCGAGGTTCTTTTTCTGGAATACGATAAAACCAGCGGACAACTGCGCCGTTGGAATACTACCCGCTGGCTTTTCCCTCAGACTCTTCCCAGCTTAGTCAGCCCTGACCCTGAGATCATCTCAGATGAACATGCCTTATACTATGCGCTAAAGTTTTTTTCCGATACGACGCGGCAAGTGGTCTTGCTGCCTATCTGGATTCATCCCCCGCCTCTGAGCATTCACAAGCGGTGGGATTTTCCTGTGTGGGGGAACACAGCTTGGATTCAAGCCTTATGCTTTCATCGTCAGTCAGGGGACCGGGCTATTGTGCTCTCGGATCATCGGGGTCAGCCCCTCCTGCGGCTGTACATAGGATGTGGCGAAGCTTTACGCCTTCCCCTGCGCTGGGTCTATCTCAGCTTCTTGGGGATAGCCATGCTGTTCGGATTGACTGGGTTGTGGTATTACCTGAGAGCTCGGTATCGTCAAGCTATCTTGCTCTATACAGGTGTTCTCTTTATCGTATGGCAAATTCTTCACTGGACAAATATTCCGGGTCGCCTTATTGATTCAGAACTCTTTTCTTCTGAAAGCTTTGCCATTAGTCCGCTCCATACTAGTGTATGGGACCTTATTTGGAGCCTTGCCATACTTTTCTGCATAGCTCAGCTGCTTCCGACCCTTCCACTCTCCAGTAAGTGGACCTATCCCGTTGGGTATTGGGTATTTTGGGGACTATTTGGTGGAGCTGTCTATCTGATAGCAAGGCACAGTCAGTTGGAGATAGACCCTCTACGCGAACCGAATCTGGCTCAGCTTGCATGCTGGGGCGTGGCCTTGAGCATATCGCGTCAGGTTCTCGGGTATCTACAGACTCAGCCTTTTCCAGCTCCTATCGTCCATATCGCTGTAGCTGGAGTGGGAGGTCTATTATTTGGAGCCTTAGGTCTCTCTATAGGTGGGAGCATAGTTTTAGCTATTCTATGCTTATCGCCGCTTTTGACTAAGCATTTACCCAGGTATGTCGGCTATATCTTAGATTTTCTCTTGCTGATTGGCGGCATAAACGCTTGGATAAGCTGGGGACAAGAATGGCGAGCTCGTCTCATTGCTGAAGCTCATGCCTCTCAGGTGGCCCGATTGCGGGAGCCCAGTTTGGAATATCGTCTGGCTCAAATCCTACCGAAGATAGCTTCCGATACAGTCCTTTGGCAGAGCCTCAGCGTGGAAGATCAACTCATAGATGCTCGCTTTATCGGAAAGCTCATCCAACGGCATCTATTCTCGCTGGGGGATGCCTACGAAGTTGTAGTGTCTTGCTGGCGTTCAGAGGGAGGGGGGCGCGCCGATAACCTCTTTGAACTGCGGCCTCTCAACTGGCGTCAGATAGCCGGTAAAGCCATCTCCATACCCTTAGCCCCCCATCTGTACTTTGTCACTCAGGGTACGCCTCGCTACATCTATATCGCTCGCATCCCTATTACTTTTCCGGATATCCTCCCTTTAGAAGTTCAGATAGAACTTTATCCTCGGACTCAACCCCTCCTTAGCCGAGTTAGGGCCATATCTGAGCCGTCCCTGCCTCCATATGCTCTCTATGAGCAGGGACGGCTTATCCGCTGGTGGGGAAGCGAAAGATTTCCAACTCTCTTACCTTTCCAACCTAAGGCCGTACCCTTTTGGCGGGAGACAGAGAACAGCTACGAGTACATCGCTCCCATTTCTCCTACCCTCACCGTCTATCTTCGTTTGCCGGCTCGGGATAGGTCAGCCTACTTAGCTACTTTTCCTATTTTTCTCACCCTTTTAGCTATAGGCCTCTTTCTGGAAAGGTCTGAAAGAATCTGCCTGATATTCCGAGCTTTGTATAGACGGGATGCTTCCTTTGTGCAAAGATTCCAGGCCTTGTTTGGTTCCCTGGTGTTTCTACCTCTTATCGTGATGCTGCTTGCAACTTTTTTCCTTTTTCTGCGAATAAATGAAAATCAGCGTAAGAAGGAGCTTATTCAGAAGCTCACTACGGTCAGTGGCTATCTGTCGGGCGAGGCGATTCTTTTGGAGAAGCTGGCTTACTGGCTACAAAATTACCTCGCTGGTGAGGAGTCTTTCGTAAGGGACTTGATGCGGCGCATCGGTTCGCTTTCTCAATCCGAAGCATTTATCTACACGAGTCAGGGGGCCCTTTATAGCAGTACTTTGCCCATAGCTTACTGGGATCATCTGGTCTCGCCTTTTATTGACCCTCATATCCTTCACGAGATGTATCAAGCTGGGAGCGGCCCTATCGTGGAAGTAGACAGCCGGCTGGGGCGCTTGGTAGGATATGCCCCTCTCCGAACCGAAACGGGCAAACTCTTAGGGATTCTACATATCCCCCAACCCCTCCCCAAGAGCTCCTTTTATGAGCCCCTTCGGTACTTCATAGGTTATACGGTGAATGCTTATCTGCTTCTTTCTCTGGTATCTATTTTGCTGGGGCTGCTTTTAATAGAGCGGTTTGCGGGAGGGCTTCAGCGGGTTGCGACCCAATTGCGTTCAGCTCCTGAGACACCAGACCCTCCTTTGCTTGTATGGAAGGGTGGGAATGATGAAATAGCCACCCTTGTTACTGCCTATAACGAAATGGTGGAGCGGTTGCGTGCTAGCCAGCGTCAGTTAGAGCGGACCCTGCGCCGAGTGAGCCAGCAAGAAATGGCTTTTCAAGCGGCTCATGAAATAAAGACAGCGCTCACCCCTCTCAAAATACACCTTCAGCACCTTCAGCGAATGCCTGTGGTAGAGCCTGACAAGCTGCGAGACATATCCACGCGCCTCCTTCAGCGTATAGAGGCTCTGGTGAGGATAGCTAACGCTTTCATGAACTTTGCTAAGCTCGGGTCTGCCGAAGAACTCGCTCTACAGCCGGTGAATCTCAACGCTTTCTTAGAAGATCAGCTTCATCCCTTTACTCAAAATCCTCATATCACTTTCACTTTAGACCTGCCTCCTACCCCTCTCTGGATAGAAGGCAACCCTGATGCCCTCCAGCAAGTCCTCAACAACCTGCTTCAAAATGCCCTTCAAGTTCTGGAGGGGGCTGCAGCGCCTCAGATTCGGGTGGTTCTCATGCAAGAGGGCAGTGAAGCAATCATAGCTATTCAAGATAATGGGCCTGGCATTCCTCCCGAGGTTAGGGAGAGGATATTTGAGTTTTACTTCACTACCCACCGTACGGGTACAGGCTTGGGTTTGGCCATTACAAAGGGCCTCGTGGAGCGCATGAATGGTAAGATTTCATTCGTTAGTGAGGTGGGGGTAGGCACGACTTTTTATGTAGCTTTTCCGCTCAAGGGGGAGAAATCCTTTTCTTGAAAGGAGCCTATATTTGAGGTGATGCAGGTAAAGTTGATTCTTCTGTTGGGAATAGTCGTGGCGCAGCGTATCGTGAGTCGTACTCAGATTGAGGTGAAAGGCTACTCGGTGGAGAAAGTGGGTTTGCCTCGAGGGCTTGTGCCAGCGGGAAAGGGGCGTTTTGCCTACATAGAGTATTGGGCTCAAGATAAACCCAAGCCGGGCTGGTACATAGAATGCCTCAACTTAGACTATTTCACGCAGTGGTCTCATTATATTGACCTGCCGCAGGAGGGGGAGGGGCGCTCCCTTCGTCTCATAGCGCTAAAGGAGGGGCTGGTACTTTTTTCTTACGATGAAGACCCTTTAGCCAAGGGGGCTAAGCAAGAGGTGGCTCGCTTCTACGACTTGAAAGGACAGCCTATTCTGCCTAAGTGGACCATTATTTCCACTTACGACCGCCCAGTTAGCCCGACGGCCGCCGGGATTCGTGTGGCTTCGGATAGCACTCATTTTCTTTGGTATGCCTATCAGTTGAGCAAGAAGGGACTGCCTGAACGAGCTTGGTATGCGATTTGGAACCAAATGGGGCGGAAAGTCAGTAGCAGCAGCGACTGGTCCTTGAGTGGAGTACCACTGGCTATCGCCTTGGATGGGAAGCAGGGCATTTGGACTATTGAGCAGGCTGCTGACCGATCTATCGCTGTGATGTATTACGACCCCCGAGCGCGCACGACCCGCCAGTGGAAGTTCAACGCCGATACGATTCTCTACGCCCCCTATTTGCACATCACGAATCGGGCTGTGTATGTAGCAGGCTTCTCACCCGACCAAAAAACTATACCTCATACAGAAGGGGGATTTGGGCGATGGATAATAGGGCGTCTGTCCTTTCCTCTGAGCGATACCAGCGCTTTCTACTGGAGTACAGCTCCTTTGCCAGCCGACTGGTATAATCTCTACAAAGAACCGACTAGCTTCACTGTCAGAGAAGTTTTGTCGCTGGGCGATACGGCGTTGTATGTACTATGGGAGGACTTGCGTTTGCGAGGTGGGACTGCTTTAGCGTATGATGTCTGGGTGGTTCGCTGGAAAAAAGCTGGGGATACTCTTGCCTATGGATGGGCCTATCGTATTGAGAAGCGCCAAAAAGAGCCAGACCTTCGCCTGGTGTCTTTTCTCCGAGGGGTGAGTCCAACTTTCCTGACCATTGCGTTTCTTACCGAGCGCACTGGTAAGGGCAAACTGCTTGCTTACCAGATTAACCACCAAACCGGAGAGGCGGTCTCCAAAGAAATGGGCACTAATGCTGCGGGCGATTTGCTTATTCTGCCGATGGAGGCGGCTTACTTAGGCCCGACTGAGGTGGTGTGCTTCGCTTTGCCTCCTCCAGCTAAAAACGGCTACCAAATCTATCACATTCGCTTGTGAGATGCCTTTGGATCAAGAACGAGAAAAGCCTTTCTGGGCTCATTTGGAGGACCTTCGCTGGCATCTTTGGCGCAGTGTAGGGGTGATCGTAGCGTTAGCGGTCATAGCCTTCTGGCAGATTGAATGGTTAGTGGGGGAGGTGCTCTTAGGGCCGCTACGAGCTGATTTTCCCACAGCTCGGCTGCTTTGTTACCTCGGGCACTGTCCCCCTGCTCTCTCTCTGCGGCTGCAGGCAGTGCACCCGTCCGAACAGTTTCTAAAAGCCATGGTTTTAGCCTTAGCTACAGGCCTGGTTTTAGGCTTTCCTTATGTGATGTGGGAGCTGTGGCGATTTGTCCGTCCCGGGCTCTATAAGCATGAACGGCAAGCTCTTCGCGGCATAGTGGCCTATGTATCGGGGCTGTTCCTGCTGGGCGTGCTCTTTGCTTATTTCGTGCTGGTGCCTTTCATGATGTACTTTTTTGCCACATTTCGGCTAAGTGAGGCTGTGGAAAATATCTGGCGCATTGGCGATGTCATAAGCTTGATTGTACAAACCTGTTTGGCCGTGGGACTGGTATTTCAACTGCCCGTGCTTCTATGGGGGCTCAGTCAAGCGGGTATCATTACGGCTCGCGGGCTGAGAACTCTGCGGCGCTACGCCATTCTACTCGCCGTGGTTTTGGGGGGGATTCTGACGCCTTCGCCAGATGTGCTTAGCCAGCTTCTCTTGGCGATACCTTTGTGGGGGTTGTATGAGCTAAGCATTTTGGTGGTGGCTTTGAGTGAGCGGCGGCGACGGCGGTACATGGTGGTCTAATGGGCGGCTTCAAATGAGCTTCGTCCCATATGCCCTTCAGACATTCCGCCATTAAGCGACCCCACAATCTACAGAATAGCTCACTCGCTGTGCTTCAAAAATCCCCTCCTCCTCTTTTCCAGTGAGTTGCACGGCAATAAGTTCGCCCGCTGGAGCATTCTCCACCCGCACTCGCAGGTAGTTTTCGGTCAGGCCTTCACCGTCTGTCTCTATGAGGGTATGGAGGGTTTTGCCTAAACAGCTCTCAGCAAAGGCTCGCCGCTTACGATGAGAGAGGTCTCGTAGTACTTCACTGCGCCAAAGACGCTGATCCCAAGGCACCGAGTCGGGTAGTGTAGCTGCCGGCGTACCCGGTCGCTCACTGTAGGGAAATACATGAAGATAGCTTACGGGTAAGTCTGCCAAGAACCGCTGGGTCTCCTTGAAGTCCTCTTCGGTTTCGCCGGGAAAGCCTACGATGACATCTACGCCGATACCTGCTGTGGGAAAGTACCGACGAATGGTTTCTATGCGGTTCTCATACAGGGCGCGTCGGTAGCGTCGCCGCATGGATCGCAGTAGCTTGTCGCTTCCACTTTGAAGGGGTAGATGAAAGTGAGGGGCCCAGCGGGGATGGTTCGCCACGAAGTCCAGTATCTCGTCCGAGAGTAGATTGGGTTCAATGGAGGAGAGACGAAATCGGCGAACCGTAGAGGGTATCGCTGCTTCTAAGCGCTGAAGCAAAGCGATAAAAGGGGTGCCATGGGGCTTGCCGTAGTCGCCTAAGTTGATGCCTGTGAGAACAATTTCCTTAAAGCCCGCTTCGGCTAAGCGGAGAGCTTCTTCTATGACCGACTCAGGTGGAGCGCTGCGGCTGGGTCCTCGCGCCTGAGGAACCGTACAAAAGCTGCATTTATAATCGCAGCCGTCTTGGACTTTGAGGAAAGCTCGGGTGCGCCCTTCCCCTGAACTGCTGAGCCAGAAGTTCCATCCGGACTCTTTGTTGGGGTTCGGTAGAGTGGGTGTTTGATCTCGCAGCAAGGCTTCAATAGCCTGGGCCAGGTAGGGTTTCTGGGCGTTTGTTGCGACAAGGGCGACCCCTGGCTCTTTTTGAATCGGCTCGGGACGAAGCTGAGCGTAACACCCTGTCACGACGACTAAGGCATGAGGAGCCCGACGATGAATTTGGCGTAGGAGCTTATGAGCCTTGCGTTCCGCTTGGTGGGTGACGGTACAGGTGTTGAGTACATACACATCAGCCGACGCTTCCCAGTCGGTAATCGTATGTCCAGCTCCCACAAGCTGACGCGCTAAGGTAGCCGTCTCTGAAAAGTTCAGCTTGCAGCCTAAAGTGTGTAAGGCGATCCGAGCCACTTATGCGAAGGTATTATCCTTTTTTGATGCGGAAAGGGTCTTGTGGAGCAGGCTGAGTAGGCTAAATACTAAAAAAGCCCCTCCCGCTATGCTCAGGATGCCCATTTGAAAGCTGCCAGTTTGTACCACAATCAGTCCTGGGATGAAAGAGCCTCCTACCCCCCCAAGGAGTACCGTAAGACCATTGTAGAGACCTGTTATAGCTCCGGCTTGATAGGGGGGATAGAGTTGTTGGAGGGTGGCAAACTCTTGAGCGTTGTAGCTGCTCTGCAGGAATACACCCGCCGTCAAGCAGAGGAGGACAAGGGGCGTATCTTCTACGAATGCTGTCAGGAGAACCGCTAAGCCTGCCCCTGCAAGCCCTATCTGAGCCCAGCGCAATCGCTGGCGCGTCCAATCGCCTATCCAAGCCCAAGTAAAAAGACCTAAAATCCCCGCCGAGAAAATACCAAACAGAGGTCCCGATACGCTTTCAAAAGGTATGCCTCGGGTTCGGGTAAGATAGCTGGGAAGCCAGTTGAGTAAGCCGAAAATACAAAATGAGTTCGCTGCACCAGCGGCTGTGTACAGCCAAAATGGGCCCGATAGCCGAGGTAACGCGCTGGACTCGGTCTTCGGAGAGGGAAGGGAAGGAATACCCCATGCTACGAGAGGTAGGGATATTACGGCCCCTCCCAGCCCCAGGATAGCAAAGCTACCTCGCCACCCCCATCGCTCCATTAGAGGAACTAAAAGGAGCGGTCCTATCATGAGGGCCACTAATATGCCACCGATGTAGATTGAGTTAGCGCGCCCGCGCAAACCATCAGGGAAGCTGCGGGCGATGATGGCGCTATTCATCGGCATATGTAAGCTCTCAGCCGCTCCTAAGAGTAGGCGCAGACCTATCAGTCCCCCTATAGACCCGCCCAAAGGATAAAAGAGCATCGTTGTTATGCAGAAGCCCGCCACGGATAGAAGAAGAGCCCCTTTCACGTTCCAGCGTTCGGCTCTACCGCTGAGGGCTATCTGCATAAGTCCAAAAGAAACGTAAAAGGCTCCGAGGAGGTATTCCCCGTATAGTCCGATCTCCGCATCGCTCCATCCCTGTTCGGCAGCGATTTGGGGTAGCGCCAAGGCTAAGGCATTTCTATCCAAGTAATGCACGAAGGTCGTAACGGCCAGAATAAGGGGTATATGCCAATGGACTCGCATAAAGTAGGTTATACGGCAGAAGACCTGTGCAGAGCGATTTCCCGAAGGGCGTCCAGCAGCGCTTCATTTTCTGCGGGCGTGCCTATCGTGAGGCGAAGAGTATTTTCACACAAAGGTAGGTTGCCTCTGTACCGTACGACGATCCCTCTGCTTAGAAGGGCCCGATAAACATCTCGGGCCTCACGAAAGCGTACCAGAAGGAAGTTCGTCTCAGAGGGAAAGACGGTTTCTACTATGGGTAGTGTCTGAAGGACCTTTAGGAGGCGATGCCTTTCAGAGAGGATGGTTTGAATGGAGGATAGCACTTGAGGATACCGATTCAGAGCCTCGATACCGGCCTGTTGGGCGGGTGTGCTGAGGTTGTAGGGGAGCTTCGTACGATAGAAGAGGGAAACCAACTCTGGATCCGCTATAGCATAACCTAAGCGCCAGCCCGCCAGTCCCCAGGCTTTAGAGAATGTGCGTAAGATGATAGTTCCCGCTTGTCGGCGCTTCAGCCATCCGGTCGGCTCGGAAGAAAACTCTACGTATGCTTCATCTAAGACGACCCAGCCTGGGTAATGATCTATGAAAGCTTGTACCGCATCGGCCTTCCAGAGCGTTCCAGTAGGGTTATTAGGGCGGCAAAGGAAGGCGATGGGGGTTCTGTCATCGGCCGCTGAGAGGAGCTGTTCCACAGGCAGGGAAAAGTCTTCATTGAGCTGCACTTCTCGCACAGCTAACCCATGTATCCGGGCATAGGTGGCATAAACCCCGTATGTCGGGGTGATAGTCAAAATAGCGTCGCGTCCCGGCTCACCTATCGCTTGAAGGAGCCAGTTAATGATCTCGTCGCTTCCAGCTCCGCATAGTAAATAATCTGGCGGGGTGCCTAAGTAGGCGGATAGAGCTTGCCTTAGAGCTCTATGATGAGGGTCTGGATAACGATGATGAGGAGCGGCCCACTCGGCTAAGGCATTCTCGTTGGCGTCTAAGAAAATGCGAGCTTCGCCTTCGTACTCATCGCGCGCACTGGTGTAAGGTGGTAGGGAGAGAAGGTGCGCTTTAAAGCGCCGCATATCGGAGAAGCATAGCTTCGGCGTGAGCAGAAAGCCCCTCGGCCTCAGCGAGAGTCAAGACAGCGGGCGTGAGTCGTCGTACGCCATCGGCCGTCAGGCGCTGATACGTAAAACTTCGCATGAAGCTTAGCACCGTAAGGCTACCATAACTGCGGGCTGTTCCCCCTGTCGGAAGCACATGATTGGTGCCGGAGGTGTAGTCGCCTGCGCTTTCAGGCGTCATGATACCTAAGAAGACGGACCCTACCCGACGCAGCATAGAGAGAAAGCGCTCAGGCTCAGTACAAGCTAATATGAGATGCTCGGGAGCGACTTCATCAGCGATCCGTATAGCTGTCTCTAAGTCGGGAACTTCCACAGCCCAGCTATGAGATAAAGTGGCTTCCGCTTGAGCACGGCGGGGTATGCGGGAAAGCAGATGCGATAACGCATTCTCTACGGCTGAAAGAAGAGCAGAGGAAGGGGATAACAAGCCTACCAAGCTATCCGGACCATGCTCAGCTTGCGCTAAAAGGTCAGCAGCAATCCAAGCGGGCGGAGCCGTTTCATCGGCGACCACCACGACCTCCGAGGGTCCCGCTGGCATGTCAATCGCTATTCCGCGACGAGCAGCCTCTAACTTAGCCGCCTGAACGTAGCGGTTACCCGGGCCAGCTATCTTATCTACAGGTGCTATCGTCTCCGTCCCCACAGCAAAGGCAGCGATGGCTTGGGCTCCTCCTATCTGATATACTTCCCTTATCCCACACAGACGGGCAGCATACAGAATCCCCGGATGGACTTTGCCAGAAGGGGAAGGAGGTGTCGCTAAAACTACCTCGGACACGCCAGCTATCTGAGCAGGTACACCCAGCATAAGCGCAGTGGATATAAGCGGAGCTGTACCTCCCGGTACATATAGGCCCACCCGTCTCAGAGGAGCATAGCGCAGGCCGCACAGAACACCCGGCTGCGTTTCCACCACCACTTCTGCGGGAAGCTGCCTCAAGTGAAAAGCCCTTAGATTCTCGTAAGCTGCGTGGATCGCCTCAGCAAGTGGCTCCGCTACCGTCGCAGCTTCTATCGCCTCGGGGGGAACTCGAAGCGCTGAAAGGTGAATACCATCGTACCGAGCGGTCATCTCGTACAGGGCCCGATCACCTTGCTCTTTTACCACCTTAAAGAACTCTGCCACGTCTGGTAAGGAGGGTTGATCCGCTCGCAGGCAGCTCACAGAAAAGTCGGGCGACCACTTGTAGGTCTTTCCTATCATCGGATGAGTTTCTCTATGTGCATGACCAAGATGCCTTGAGCTCCAATAGATTGAAGCTGCTGGGCCACTTCCCAAAATCGTCCCTCCTCTACGACCGTATGAACCGAGATCCATCCTTTCTCTGCTAAAGGCATGACGGTGGGGCTCTTAAGTCCCGGCAGAAGCCTCACAGCGGCTGGGAGAGCTGATTCGGGCAGGTTGAAGAGAATATACTTCTGCTGGCGAGCGGCTAACACCGCATCTATTCGAAAGAGAAAGTCTTCAATCGGCAGTTCTATATGGGGCCTCTGGATAAGGACCGCTTCGCTGTGCAGAAAGGTACATACCTCTCGAAGGCCATGAAGTAAGAGCGTGCTACCCGTCGCTACAATATCTACGATTCCCTCAGCTAAGCCTAAGCTCGGCGCTATCTCCGTAGAGCCGTGGAGCGTGTGAATTTTTACGGAAATGCCTGCCTCCGCAAAATAGCGTTGAGTCAGACGGGGGTAACCGGTAGCGACGCGCTTGCCTTGGATATCATCTAAAGTTTGGATAGGACTCTCGCGAGGCACCGCTAAGGCAAGGCGGCATCGTCCGAAACCCAGTCGGCGAACGATCTGTATGTCTTTTTCGGACTCATGCACGACATTCTCGCCTACTATCCCTAAGTCTACTACGCCATCGGCCACATAGGCGGGAATATCATCATCTCGTAGCAAGTAAGCCTCCATGGGGTAGTTTAAGGCGGGGACTCGGAGTCGTTCGCCAGCTGCTGGTATGGCTATCCCAGCTTCTGATAGTAAGCGAAGCGAGTCCTCAGCTAATCGGCCCTTTCGTTGGAGAGCGATTCGTAAAGGTCTCACGAAACCGCTACCACTTTCCCCACTTTGTAAGAAGCTAAAAGGCGGCTCAGACGCTCTATCCCTTCATCAACTTCCTCTGTCGTGATGGTCAGCGCCGAACGCGACCGAATAGAGCGTTCACCGGCTTTGAGGAGGAGCAGATGCTCTTTGTCTAAGGCATCTTTCACGAGCTTGTCACGGATGTCTTTCGTTGGCAGGTCAAAAGCTACCATGAGTCCCTGCCCACGAACAGCGCTTATCCATTCGGGATAGGTTTGGGACAGCTCTTCCAATCGCTTCTTGAGGTGAGCACCGACTCTTTCCGCATGCTCTACAACACGGTCCTCTTCTATGACAGCTAAAATTTTGTCAGCGCGTACCATATCCACCAGATTTCCTCCCCATGTAGAGTTTATCCTTGAGGGAACGCGGAAGACATTCGTAGGCACTTCATCTACCTTTGGGCCGACAAGGATACCGCATATCTGCATCTTTTTCCCGAAAGCAATGATATCTGGTAGAGCTTCAGGGCCAAAGTGCTCATGAGCCCAAAACCGCCCCGTAGCCCCTACGCCCGTTTGCACTTCATCGTAAATCAGCATCACATCGTTTTCATCGGCTAACTGCCGCAGCGCCCGCATGAACTCCGGACGAAAATGATTATCTCCCCCCTCGGACTGGATCGGCTCAATGATAATGGCGCAAATATCATCCCGATGCTCCACAAAGGCTTGCTTAATCTGGCGAATCGCCAGCTCTTCGTCCGCTATGGTTTGAGAGAGGTTTTGAGGCGTAAGCGGGAACCGCAATTTAGGATTGAGGATGCGAGGCCAGTCCGTGAATTTAGCGAAATACTGAATCTTGACCGGGTCTGTATTGGTCAAACTCATCGTATAGCCCGACCGTCCATGAAAGGCTTGTCGGAAATGAATAACTTTCGTGCCCACTTCGCGGCGATAGCCCTTAGCGAAGTTTTTCTGTACTTTCCAGTCCATAGCTACTTTGAGGGCATTTTCTACAGCTAAGGCCCCGCCTGCAATGAAAAAGGCGTATTTGAGGTAGGGAGGGATAGCTACCCTTTCAAAGGTTTGGATGAAATGGGCGTATTCTTGGGTGTAAATGTCAGCGTTAGTAGGGTTAATGAGGGCAGCTCGTAGGAGATGTTCCCGGAAGGTTTCATCTTCTATCATCTTGGGGTGATTGTACCCTAAGGGAATGGTAGCATAGCAGCCAAAAAAGTCCAATATCTCCCGATTGTGCTTGCTGTCGTAAATCCATACCCCATGGCTTTTCTCCAAGTCCATGACCAGGTCTAATCCGTCCCGTAGGATGCGCTTTTGTAAGATGCCATCCACAGCCTGCGGAGCGAAGTTGATTCGGTAGGCCATACTGTGCAAAGGTAACAATAACTTGGGGGGGTATGAGTGGCATTTGGGTTCCCCACATAGCTGAGTCAGTGAGCATAACAGGAGAAGAGCATCGTCATCTGGTCCGTAGTCTGCGTGCTCGGGTGGGTGATACCGTCTGGCTTACCGATGGAAGGGGTACGCTCGCCCAAGGAGAGATACAAGCCATAAAGCCAGATTCAGTTGAAGTCCGGGTCACTCGGACGCTAAATCGGCCTGGCGAACCGCCTGCGCCCATAGACCTGCTGGTCTCCCCGCTCAAACAGCCCCAGCGTACAGAATGGCTTGTGGAGAAAGCCGTGGAACTCGGCGCTACCGCCGTTTATCTACTGCCCATGAATCGGACCGTTAGAAGCTCAGTGAATATGGCTCGTTTAGAACGAGTCGGTCGCGCCGCACTCAAGCAAAACCTCCGAAGTGTCCTCCCTCTTATCCGCCTTGTCCAGCGTTGGGAAGAGGTGCTGTGGGACAGCTACACCTACCGGCTCATGGGAGAGATAGGAGCTAAACTCTCCTTGAAGGAGCGTCTGCCAGAAAGGCCAGCTCCTACCTTGTGGATAGTGGGTCCAGAGGGTGATTTTACCGATGAGGAAAAGGCTTATCTCAAAACCCGCGGAGTAGAAGGCGTCTCTCTCGGCAGCCTCCGTCTGCGAGCAGAGACCGCTGCGACTTTATTTCTAAGCGCTCTGAAGGTGCAGTGGAGATTCTAACCTGCTGATGGATAAGATGAAAGCTATGGGACGCTTTAGGGTAAATCGTCATGGATTAGGTGGTGAGAGCACCTTGCCGTAATGTATTCAAACCCCGAATAACATAGCCCGTCAGTAGCCCGAGAAAGGCATTAAAAGCTCGTCCCCTTTTGTCGTACAAAAGCAAGTTTGAAAGGCTTAGCTGCAGCATAGCTGAGTTATGAAAAAGGCCTTCTATTATCCTCAAGAACTCACCAAGTGGTTTCTTGCGCATTCAGGCGCTTTTGTAGCGTAAGGAGAATCCCCCATTCGCGTGGAAAAAGAAATGTGCTCTTGGTTGGGGTCTACCAGCCCAGGTAGAACACTCATCGCTTGTACTATCGCCGAGTTTTTAAGGTGCCTTTTGCTATTCCTGATGCCATCACCCTCACCGAAGCAGGATATATAGGGGAAGGCGTAGAAAATGTCCTCGTGCGCCTATGCCCAGCCAGAAGACCTGCGCAAGTTTGGGCTTATTCCGGAGTTTATTGGGCGGCTGCCTGTGATAGCGGCGATGGAGCCTCTGAATGAAGAAGCCCTTATGCGTATCCTCACCGAGCCCCAAAACGCCATTCTGCGTCAATATCAGCAGCTTTTAGCGTGGGATGGGATTCGCTTGCAGATGACGGAAGGAGCCCTCCGCCGAATCGCTCGCGAAGCCTTGGAAATGCGTACAGGCGCCCGAGCCTTGCGTACCCTTATGGAGACAGTCTTAGAGCCCGTACTGTACGAAAGGCCCGTAGGCCAAGAGATTGTCATAGATGAAGCCGAAGTAGCCTATCGCTTGGCCCCTCTGAGAAGAGCAGGATAAGCCATCAGACTTAGAAAGCAGCTACATCAGAGTCTGGAAGGAGGGGGCTGCGGCAAGCTAAAAGAGCTGCCTTTCTGCTGGTACCTATACTCAGAG
>JAOAHZ010000008.1 GCA_026414975.1 Bacteroidia bacterium | reverse complement strand
TTCCAGGTCAGAGTAGCTTGGCGATGAGATTGCCAGAAGTCGGTGGGTATATTTCGAGCAGGGGTACCTTCCACGAGAAGGAGAAAATCCCCTGGTCCTATGCCCGCTTCGTCAGCAGCACTGCCAGGGAGTACCTCTTCTACCCGAATACCTTCTCCCTCTGCTCGCCAGCGAACAATACCTACCTGACCCCATCCTTCCCAGAGTCGCTCTAAGTTTTGGAAGACAGCGGAGAGGGGAGGAGACGTGCCCTGCGCCCACAATCCCTGCTGCGTAGCTAAGTAGGCTAAGGCGGGGGCAAGTTGTTGCAAAGCCTCTTCCCACTGCTGCGCTACGGCCTCTTTCAGACGAGCCGCTTGACTAGCGCGCTCAGCTTCCCACTGCCGACGCAGTTGGTCTATGAGGCGTTCTTTCTCCTCCAGCTCTATACGCAAGGCTTGAAGCCGAATCTCAGCATCCATGTTCTAATGGTCTACAAAATAAAATAATAGGATGCTAGCCTTTTATAGCCAACTGCCACTGCGGAATTGCCTATCCTTCTGCGAAGTGGAGTGATACATGTACTCACAAGAATCCCAACCGTCAACTCCAACCTTCAAAGTGGAGATCCTTAAAATTAGAAATAACCAGTGGTGTTTCTGTAGGTTTGCTGCTCTCCACCTCATTACTCTCTTTTTCCAAGATAATCTCCGTATCTAAGGATAAAGGTGACCTTGCTGTTTCTATTGCGATCTCCTGGCTTAGCTTGTACTCTAAGATAGTAGCGATAAACTCCCAGTGACGCTGCAAAGCATAGGGGAGGCGTGGATGGCGTGCATTAGCTAAGGCTGCTTCATAATCAGCTCGACTCATCTGGCTGATGGCCCGGCGCTCTTCAGGCAAACGGAATATATAAATCTCGCCCCTATCTGTACCTACAGCCATGAAAGGCACCTTTAACTCTATCTTATTACCCCGAGTTTGAAGAGGGTATTCGTATAACAGAGCATTCATTAGATTCATCTTATCACCAGCTGCTATAACAGCTTTTTTGTCTGTTCGATCCGTAAAGTATGCTCTTAGAGTATATCCTCGGTAGTGTACTTGAATGGAATTGGACTCGTACCGATCATCATATAGTATGGCCAGAGATTCATGGATGCCTCCAAGCAGTGAGACAGGGATGGCTTTATGATTATCTTGTCTATGTTTTAGTATAAGCCAGGGATAGGTCTCCTGAGCGACTAAAGGCTCTGAGCAGTCGTGGGGCAATTCTATTGATTTATAATTTTTAGTGGAGGGGTTCAGCAATAATACGGTTCTTTTTTGTGAGAACCTAATAGGCTTGAGGAGAACACAAACTAAGCCCCCAGGGGATACCTCAAAGATATACTCTGAATGGAACAAGTCTGACTCAAACAGAGTCTCAGGGAAGCTAGAAGGCTGGTCGTTTGAGTGTAGGCTTTTACGGTAGATATAAGTTCCTCCCTGGTGATTTTCTGCTATTATCACCGAGTGATCTTTCATTAGCCAATACGAACTTATAGAGTTTGTGGTCTCATAGCTAAAGACCACTGACGGTAGGGATATATCCCAAATCTCTATTGTAGTACGATTGTTGTGGAGTTTGCCTACTCCTACGAGGAGTTTCTTGGCTGAGGGGCTTTGAAGTAGCTTCCATCCCCACTTGCTTGACTCTACTGTGTGTCGGAATACTTCGTTACCCAAAGATACATGACGGACTGATATTTTTCTATCATGCGTACTATAAGCCACGTACTGCCCATCCTGAGAAAAGCGAACTTGATTTATTGACTCAAAGGGCCCGCACTGAGCTACTAACTCTAACTCTCGTTTGTTGGGGTCAAGGAAAAGGGCTCTCTTTCCTTCTTCAGGACACAGTCGGACAAGCCGTTTGAATACTTTCTTTTCTTCTTCAGATGGCGGAACAAAAAACTCTTCGTGTAGGAATAGCACAATCTCTGCCGCCCAGTGCGGAGGAGCTTTGAAGACTAACTGCCACAACTCGCTCAGATTCTTTGCGGCTTTTAGGGCATGGATGAGAGTTTCCCATTCCTCATAGCTGAGCTGCTCTAAGCGAGCGGCGTCTTTTTGATATAAAACGACGCTGGCAATATCCGGCCGCCCTATAGCCTGAAGCTTAGCACGCAGGCGCGCTTTAAGCTCTGGAGAAGCCTTTCCATAGGTAGATTGGAGGTAGGCATACTCTGGGTCCCGCTCCTCATAGGCGTTTATATCCCCACACAGGAAGTAAAGCAGAGCAGTATCGTCAGGGTTGGGTAGTGCATAACTTGCCTTGACTATGGCTTTCCCCGCTTCGGGAAAATCCTCTGCCGAAAACCAGCGCAGGATGATGGGCCCCCAACTCTCTTTTTGCTCAGCTATAAGCTTCTCAGCCTCCCTAGCAACATCCTTATCTCTATCAGCGCAAGCATAAAGCACTTCCCGAATTATATATTCATCTGCTATATGTAGCTCATGGCGCTGAGAAGTTTTGAGAAGCACAAGGACTCGTACTTTGGGGGAGGCTGTGGGCTTATACTTATGCTTCAAAAGAAGGCTCTCAATCCAGTCCGAGCGAGTTTCTACCCATCTTTGGGCAAGCAGATCGATCAAGTCCTGGTTCTTATACTCAAACTCCTGCAGAATATACCGAGCTTCTTGATGAATTTTTTCTTCCTTATCCTCCGCAGCTTCCACTGCCAAACTACACAGTTTAGAATTAGCTTCAAGCTGCTGATAAAGCACCTCTCTTCTTTGCTGAAGCAGATTTAGATAAAAGAAGGCTTCAATGTCCTCTTCAGCAGATACCTCCCAACCAGAGCGCTCGAGAAAATTCCGCAGGTGACTGTTCCTAGAGCTTAGCCATTCCTTACAAAATTCCACTAACACTTTGCTATTTCTTAGAGCTCTAAGGTCTTCTCGTATAGCCCTTGCTAGCTCACCTCCGCAATTTGCATAGGCTTTTGGAACTAACTTGGCCGCCTCTAAGTTACCGCGCTCGGCTTCATCTAAAAGTACCATGAATGAGCGCTTGCGTGTATGGAAGTCTTCTTTTCTATCGCAGATTATATCAAGGCGCTTTTGTAGATCGCTCATAGAGAGGGTCCCTTAGCGCATTCTCCTTAGAACTAGTCGGATGCGTCCATCAGCCTGCTTTTCTTCTGCAGCCAAAGAAAAACCTTGCTTTTGCAGCTTATCTAAGGTAGCATGGTAGGCATAGCGCTGGCGCAGTTGAGCTAAGAGGGTCTCTTGTTTCAAGCTGCGGATGCCCCACCAGTCTGCTACCACTTCATATGTCTCTCCGCTCTTACGAAAACCTATGTCGTAACCAGGCGTAGGAGACTCTACCACTAACTCTGCTTCGGTGCGCTGTCCACGCCAGCCTCGTACTACCCCGCTTTCTCGCACCTTGTAGCCTAAGTCTTCTAGCGCTTTCCGTAAATACTCCTTCTCCACAAACTGAGTCTGAATACGCGTAAAGTGCGACATAGATGGAGCAAATATAATATATTTGTTCTCATGCGTTTAGAGGAGATAGAGGTCACCATAGACCCTTCGGGGAAGGTAGCCATCCGAGTGCAGGGAGTTGAAGGGATGGGATGTGTAGACCTTACAGCCGATTTAGAGAAGGCTCTGGGAGGTGAGATAGAGTCCCGAGAACTTACAGCAGAAGCCTATAGCCAAACCCATGCCCAAGAAGAGCTTCGCCGGGTTCAGCAACGAGGAAGATGAGCTATACTTACGCATTCATGCTTTTGAACCGTTTAGCCAATCAAACGGCCCGGGCATACGAGCGGTTATCTGGACTCAAGGCTGCCCCTTAGGCTGTCCTGGCTGCTTCAATCCCGAAACCCATCCCTCCGAGGGCGGCAATCTTATAGCAGTTTCTCAGTTAGTCGAACGCATTCTCTACCTTCGCCCTTACATAGAAGGGATTACCCTAAGCGGCGGCGAACCGCTTGTCCAACTGCCCGCCGTCATCAAGCTTTTAGAGCGCATCCGAACCGAAAGTACCCTTTCTGTAGTTTGTTTTACGGGCTATACGTGGAAGGAGGTTCAGCGCATGCCCCGTAGCACCGAGCTACTTGCGCTATTAGATGTACTTCTTACCGGGCGTTATACGCCGAAGAAGCTTTCCAACCTACCCTTTGCTGCGCATAAAAGGGTGCACTTTTTGACTTCACGCTATACAAAGGCCGACTTTGCCAACATACCCGCTGCCGAAGTGTGGATTGAACAAGATGGCGGTATAACAGTTACGGGCACCGCAGGAGTTCAATTAGGATAAATTCGGTAGGACATCGCCGGGTAAAGGAACGACTTGTTGAACTAAGGCCCTAAGTGCTGGGAGCTCATGCCCTTCATGATATCTACCAGCATGGTTCTATCCTACAAGAGCAGGGGTTCCATTTACCGAATAACATATGCTGGTATAAGCCAAATGCGATGCCTAACCTCAGCTGCACTAATTTTGCCGATGATCATAAAGAGTATAAGCGTGTCAAACATTCCTTTGCTTATGAACTCATGAAGAAGCGGTATATTCCCGAGGACTCGTTCAAAAAATGAGGGTGAGGAAATGCGTTATTTATGGAGTATCCCCATCCCTCTGCCTGAAGAGAAGAAGTATGGCAAGTATTTCATTCAGAAGCTTTAGCCCTTTTGAAGCATATCCTGATGGCTTCTACTAAAGAAGGGGATATTATTTTGACCCCTTCACGGGGGCTGGTACGGCAGCGGTAGATGCCACTCTCATTGAGGACCGGTATTTCATCGGAATAGAGAAGGAATCAACTTACTTGGAGATGGCTCGTAAAGGGCTGGAAGATGTATTAGTGCAAGCTCGCCTATTATGAGACTTATAGATGAGCCATAGAAAAAGATATTTGAGGATAGAGAATTGCGACTTTGGCTTTGGGCTCTTCTTCGTTAGTGCTATTGATGTAAAGAAGGCTACACACAGGCTTTTCAAAAACAAGCCAGTATGGAGTTCGCATTTTATGCAAGTAGGACGCCCCAAAAGATCAACCCAAAATCTTTCAAGAGAGAGGTCTCTTTATCTTGCCTGTGAAAGATGGAGAATATGCTACTCTCTAAGGGGAGGGATATGTAGATATTCCTCCCGAAGTAGATGTGGGCTATGAAGACAGAGACGGAGCAGTACTAATAGAGGCTAAGAATCGGGCACTCTTCAATAATCTTATTATTTATTAGCTTTACTATCCCTTTCGCAAGTGGAGCACATGTACGAAGAAGAAGGCAGAAGCGGTGCTATTTGAAAAAATTCGGATGAGTATAGATTTTAGCTCTTTAGGCTAAACCAACATGACTCGGTTGAGCTCGGGCGGTCAGCGGCTTATTGCCTAAAAAGATAAAGTGAGGGAATTCAGAGGAATACGCACAGATAGCTGACCCCTCTACAAGTCGCCCAGAGTTGGGGGGACAATATAAAAAGGAGGCCGATTGTGTCTCTATAGCTTGATTCCTTGTAGAGAGCTATAGGTTAGGGGCATAGAGTAATCAAGTAGGAGTGGTATTTCCACCTTAGCTTTTGGAATTCCCTTAAGGGGGAATGACGGTGAAGTCAAAAGCGCTTAAGATTTTAGTAGTTTGGACTGAAGTTCCTGGGTATGTAATTTCCTATTTGTAGATAGAAATCGGGTTTATAGTCGGTCTATGTGCTAAGAAGCTCAGGGTTAGGGTTAGAGCTCTGCTGGTCGGGTGCGTTTGTATATTTGCGATGCGATATGCTTGAATGCGTCTCGATCGTCGGATTAGGCAAGCTGGGGGCCCCTATGGCGGCTGCTATCGCTTCAAAGGGTGTGAGAGTTATCGGTGTGGATATAGACGAAAACAAGGTGAATGCTATCGGCCGAGCGGAGCCTCCTGTCTATGAGCCAGGTCTATCTGAGCTCCTTCAGCAAGCAAAGGCCAATCTCACTGCCACCACGGATCTTCAACAAGCGGTATTAGACTCTCAGGCTACATTTATCGTAGTAGCTACACCCAGTCGGCTTGATGGTCATTTTTCTTTGGATTACGTGCTGGATGCATGCAAAGTGATTGGGCAAGCTCTCAGGGAAAAGTCCGACTGGCACATAGTTGTGATTACCAGTACGGTCTCCCCTCTTTCTATGGATGAACAGATTCGTCCCTTTTTGGAAGAAGTTAGCGGCAAAAGGGCCAGTATAGACTTTGGATTGGCCTACAACCCCGAATTCATTGCGCTTGGCACCGTCATCCGCGACTTTTTGAATCCTGACCTTATCCTTATCGGGGAATCCGATCCAAAAACAGGAGACACGCTTCAAGCGTTCTACATGAGGATTTTAGACAATATCCCCGCTTTTGCTCGAATGAACTTTGTCAATGCGGAGCTTACGAAGCTTTCCATCAACACATTCGTTACTACGAAGATAAGTTTCGCTAACATGCTGGCTCGGATTTGCGAGCGTCTGCCGGGCAGTGATGTAGATGTGGTTACGGCGGCATTGGGCAAGGATAGCCGTATAGGTCCGAAATACCTGAGGGGCGCTGTAAGCTACGGTGGGCCCTGTTTTCCACGAGATAATCTCGCCTTAATAGCCCTTGCACGGCAGATTGGAGCTATCGCTGATGTGGCGGAGACTACGGATAACTTCAATCGGTCGCAGAACGCATGGCTAGCAGAGTTTGTCTATCAGCATGTTTTACCTGGTCAGGTGGTAGGGGTTTTGGGATTGGCTTATAAGCCTGGCTCGGATGTGATAGAAGAATCTCCTGCTATTTATTTACTTCGTTACCTCTTGGATAAGCAGGTATCGGTGGTGGCTTACGATCCTGCTGCCCGAGCTAATGCTGAGCAGCTTTTTAGAGATAGGGTCAGATGGGCCGCTTCGGCTGAGGCATGTGTTACAGCTTCGGAAGTGGTAGTTATTCCTACTGTCTGGCCGGAGTTTAAGAAGATTCCAACTTCGGTGTGGATAGGAGGTGCCTCTAAGAGGACAGTGATAGATTGCTGGCGTGCATTTCCTGAGCTATCCCAAGCGGATGGCTTGAGGTACGTATCCTTGGGGCAAGGGCCGAGCCGGGTACGGGTGCCTGTTTAGGCCAGATGGAGAGGAAATCGTTTCCTTAGACGACCGCTGAGACCTAAGACGCCGCAGCCATTTCCTAAATATACCTCTTTTGCTGGATAGAGTCAGAGGGAAAGGGCTGAAAGAGGGGGCTACTGTTAGGATGGGTCATCAAATCTCTGGCTGAGCTACCGATACGGGGCTGAAGAAGATAACCCCTTCCACTTGTCGTAATAGCACGCCCCCACCAGTTGGAATCTCGCCACTCAGCAGCTTCTCTGCCAAAGGGTTCAAAATAAGCTGCTGGATCGCTCGTTTGAGCGGTCGCGCTCCAAACTGCACATCGTATCCCACCTCTGTCAAATATTCTACCACCTCAGGCTCCCACTCTAAGAGAATATTTTGCTCTTCCAAGCGCCGTTTCACCTGCTTGAGCTGAAGGATGACAATCTTGCGTAAAAGGTCTTGGGTCAAAGGCTCAAATAGTACAACCTCATCTATGCGGTTCAAAAACTCGGGACGAAACCCACGCTTGAGGAGCTCCATGATCTCAGCTCTCAGGCTCTCCATAACTCTATCCTTGTCATGGGGGCGAATGTCCGAGAGTCGGTCCATGATCAGGTGAGCGCCGATGTTGGAGGTCATGATGATGAGGGTGTTTTTGAAATTCACTACGCGTCCCTTACTGTCTGTGAGGCGTCCATCGTCCAAAACTTGCAGAAGGATATTGAACACATCGGGATGAGCCTTTTCTATCTCATCCAGGAGAATCACGCTATAGGGGCGCCGGCGTATAGCTTCCGTGAGCTGGCCTCCTTCTTCATAACCTACATAGCCGGGGGGAGCCCCGATGAGCCGACTAACGGTGTGCTTTTCTTGATACTCGGACATATCTATGCGTACCATTGCCTGCTCAGAGTTGAAGAGGGCTTCAGCCAGGGCTTTGGCCAGCTCGGTTTTACCGACACCTGTAGGGCCGATGAAAAGGAATGAACCGATAGGACGATTAGGGTCCTGTATGCCGGCTCGGCTACGACGGATAGCATGGGCGACCGCTCGGATAGCTTCGTCTTGACCTACGACTCGCTCATGGAGTATATCCTCCAAATGTAGAAGTTTTTCTCTCTCGGACTGAAGCATTTTTGAGACCGGTATGCCAGTCCAGCGGCTCACCACCGAAGCGATATCCTCAGCCGAAACCTCTTCCCTCAGGAGTCGCTGGCCTGTCTCTGCTAATGTATTGAGGCGGGCGGTCAGGTCTTCTATCTTCTTCTCGGCTGCGGGGATGCGCCCATACCGGATCTCGGCGGCTTTGCCCCAGTCCATCTGCCGTTCAGCGTACTCCGCTTCGGTGCGTAGCTGTTCTATCTCTTCGCGGGTCCTGCGAATCTCAGCCAGGAGAGCTTTTTCGGCTTCCCACTGAGCCCGTAGGTCTTGTCTTTTTCGGTATAGTTCTTCGAGCTGCCGAGAGAGTTCGGCGACTTTACGGTCGTCTTTTTCTATTTTGAGAGCTTCACGCTCTACCTCTAACTGGCGGATGCGCCGCTCTAGCTCATCTAAAGGTTCGGGCAACGAATCTATGGCCAGTCGGAGACGAGCCGCAGCTTCATCTATCAGATCGATGGCTTTGTCTGGTAGAAAACGATCCGAGATGTATCGGTGTGAAAGCTCAGCAGCCGCTACGATGGCTTCATCGGTGATGCGGATGCCATGATGAACCTCATACCGTTCTTTGAGTCCCCGAAGAATGGAAATGGTCTCTTCCACGCTGGGCTCATCTACATAGACCGGCTGGAATCGGCGTTCTAAGGCCTTGTCTTTCTCAATATACTTTTGGTATTCGTCTAAGGTGGTGGCTCCTATCATGCGTAGCTCGCCGCGAGCCAAGGCTGGCTTGAGGATATTTCCGGCATCCATGGCTCCTTCCGCTTTACCGGCCCCGATAAGGTTGTGAAGCTCGTCTATAAACAGGATGATTTCGCCTTCGGACTTAACGACCTCCTGGACCACCGCTTTGAGCCGTTCTTCAAACTGACCGCGATACATGGCTCCTGCTAAGAGAGCTGCCATGTCTAAAGCGAAGAGGCGTTTGTTCTTTAGATTCTCCGGCACGTCCCCAAGGGCGATACGCTGGGCGATGCCCTCCACGATCGCTGTCTTACCGACCCCTGGATGTCCGATAAGCACAGGGTTGTTCTTGGTGCGACGAGCTAAAATCTGTAAAGTGCGGCGAATCTCCTCATCTCGGCCGATGACAGGGTCTAATTTGCCACGACGAGCCATGTCGGTAAGGTCTATGGCATATCGTTGTAGGGCGTTGAATTTCTCTTCGGCAGAGGGGTCTGTAACCTTTCGCCCGCCGCGTAGCTCCATGATAGCCTTTTCCAGAGCTCCGTAACTAAGGCCTTGGTCTTTGAGGAGCTGAGCGATACGGTCTTTTCCTTCAGCCAATCCCAGCCAGAGATGTTCTACACTGGCGTAGGCATCTTTCATTCGGCCAGCGTGAGAGAGAGCCCTTTGAAGCCCTTCCTGAAGGGTCGGGCCTATGGCGGGGGTTCCAGTAGGGGTTGTGAGCTTGGGTTGTTCGTTCAGCCACCGTTGCGCTTGCTGGAGTAAGTAAGTTTGATTCGCTCCGACTTTTTGGATCAAATAGGGGGTGATTGCTTCATCCTTCTGCAAAAGGGAGAGGAGCAAATGACCGCTCTCCACTGTGCTGTGGTTATGACTCTGGGCTATCTCGGCGGCGTGCTGGAGCGCCTCCTGCGCTCGCACGGTAAACTGGTTCCAATTCATGCTAAATATCCACGCAAAACCTACGCCGCTGACAAAATGGCAGGCTTGTAGGACACGACACACTGCCTTTAAAAGAAGGCCTTTTTGGAGTAGTTATTTCAGCCTTTGGCTTAGAGATTTTGGGGTTCGTTTTCTTAGTCTAAGTAGGGGGGGACGCACACCTACTGCAGATCGTACTTCGGATAGAGTTTTTTGGGCTTCAGTGCGGGCTTTTTCAGCCCCTGCTTGCAAGATCGCCTCTAAGGCCTCTGGATCGGCCATCCATCGCTGGTAGGATTCACGCCGAGAGGCAAACTTGGCTTCAATTGCTTCAAAAAGCGCCTCTTTAGCGGCGCCGTAGCCATAGCCGCCCGATAGATATCGCTGCCTCATGTCCTCTACTGCTGGGGGGGGGGCCACGACAGCGTACAACTTAAATATCGTGCAACTATCGGGGTCTTTAGGGGCCTCTACAGGCTTAGAGTCCGTAACGATACGCTTGATCCTTTTGTACAGCTCTTGGGGATCTCCTAAGGGGTCTAAGGTGTTACCGTAGCTCTTGCTCATTTTACGGCCGTCTATGCCAGGCAAAATCATTACCTCCTCTCGGAAAATAGGCTCAGGAAGCTCAAACAATTCGCCATAGGTGCGATTGAATGCACTTGCTATGTCTCTCGTGATCTCTAAATGCTGCTTTTGGTCTTTACCAACAGGAATGAGGTTTGCCCGATAAATTAGAATGTCGGCAGCCATGAGGACAGGATATGTGAAAAGACCAGCCGAGACTTCGGCGAGGTTATGAGATTTCTCCTTAAAGGAATGGGCATTAGCTAACATGGGATATGGGGTCAAACAGCTCAAGTACCACGCCAACTCGCATACTTCTGGGACATCGGACTGCCGAAAGAACACATGTCTATGAGGATCCAACCCCATAGCCAGCCAGGTTGCAGCGACAGCATAGGTATTAGCTTTCAACTGGGCGGGGTCTCGGAGGGTTGTGAGAGCGTGAAGGTCAGCGATGAATAAATATGCGGGCTCTGTCTGGGAGTCAGCTAACTCAATAGCCGGGAGAATAGCACCGAGGAGGTTCCCCAAATGAGGTTTCCCCGAGCTTTGAATACCCGTCAAGACCCGTCTCATGTTTGAGACGGAGCCTGAGGCGTAAGACTAGGGAGGGGATGTTTGTTTTTGGGCTTGCGCGGACGAAACTTTCCGAAAGTGCCTCTCCAGATTTTGCCTCGGCGAGTACGCCTATCACCTTTTCCCATGTAGGCAAAGTTAGGGATTTTGATGCAGTCGCCCTCGTCGTAGGTAGAAGACTTGATCCGCTGTCTCTGCGAGAGCAAGGTTATGCGTGGCTACAAGGATGGTAGTGCCTGTATCCTTGGCTAGCTCCAAAAATAGAGTCCAGACCCGCTGAGCCTGTTCATTATCCAAGTTACCTGTGGGTTCATCAGCTAAGAGGAGGGGTGGTGAAAGAAAGAGAGCTCTCGCAATAGCTACACGCTGCTGTTCTCCGCCGGAAAGGCGTATGGGCAAGCTTTCGGCTTTTTCCTGCAAGCCTACCTTGCGCAATAGGTCTAAGGCCCGAGCTTTCTGCTGACGGAAGCTATGACCTTGCAAGATGGCTGGCAGAGCCACGTTCTCCCAGACCTTGAGCTCGGCAATCAGATGAAAAAACTGAAAGACAAATCCTATTTGCTGACCTCGCCAAGCAGCGGCAGCTGTAGCAGAAAGTCCATGAATAGGCTCACCTCGCCAGAATATTTCTCCTGCATCTGCTTTCTCCAAAAGGGCTAAGAGGTATAAGAGCGTTGTTTTGCCTGAACCTGAATGGCCTACCAGCGCATAAAATCGTCCTTCTTCCAAGACTAAGTCTATCCCTTCTAATATGGGTCGTCCCTCATAGGCTTTGCTTAGGTTTGCGGTGTGAAGGAGCGCCTGAGCCATCTGTGGTCAAATGTACAACTGCGCCGATATATCCTTGTAGGAGGCACAGGGACTCTTTTAGACTTAGGTATCTACACGGGATTGCGATTTTTAGGGGTATGGCACTGGCTTGCCCTTGCTGTGAGCTTTGGTACAGGTATCGCCATCGGTTTCGTGCTAACTCGGTCCTGGGTTTTTCGTAATGCAGACCCAGCCTGGGAAAAGCAACTGGGTCGTTTTCTACTCGTAGTTTTAGTCATCTATTTTCTCAGTGGTCTGCTCATGGAAGGATTATACTGGCTGTTGCCTACTTTTACAGGACGGAGCTTGGTCATACGGGGTATAGCTGCTTTGGGCTCCCTTCCTCTCAGCTTTACCCTACATCGTCGGGTCTCCTTTGCCTAACTTTGGCTAAGATGACCTGGTATCTGCGAAAGGAGGAGGGCATCCGTACGGCCTCTACGGAAAAGATTGGCGCTCCAGATGGTCTCTGGGTTAAGTGTCCCTCCTGCGGTAAGCCTATTCACATTAAGGAGCTCATGCAGTCTTACTATGTCTGCCCTCATTGTAGTTATCACTTCCCTATTGGTAGCAAGGAGTACTTTCGCCTTCTCTTTGACGGAGAAAAGTATGAGGTTCTATTTGAAGAAATCCTGCCTGTGGATGCTTTGGGCTTTGTGGATAGTCGGCCCTACCTACAGCGGCTAGCGGAGGCGCAGAAGAAAACAGAGCTTACCGAAGCAGTACGATGTGCTGTAGGACCTATTGGTTCTTATACGGTTGCGCTGGGCGTGATGGACTTCGGCTTTATTGGGGGTAGCATGGGAAGCGTCGTAGGGGAGCGAATCAGCCGAACCATACGATATGCTGCTGAGCATCGGTTGCCGCTGCTCCTTATATCACGCAGCGGAGGAGCTCGGATGATGGAAGGCTCCCTTAGTCTCGTGCAGATGGCCAAAACGGCCGCTTGGCTTGCTCAGTATGCTAAAACGGGGTTGCCTTACATCTCTGTCCTCACCGATCCGACTATGGGGGGGGTTACCGCCAGCTTTGCTATGCTTGGCGATATCAATATTGCCGAACCCGGCGCTCTTATCGGGTTTGCGGGACCTCGGGTCATCCGAGAAGCTACCGGCAAGGATCTGCCGCCCGGCTTTCAACAAGCCCAGTTTCAGTTAGAGCATGGATTCATAGACCTAATCGTAGATAGAAGAGAACTCAGAAAAACTCTCCTGCGCCTTTGGGACATCCTGATAGGCTCCTGAACTCAAGGCTATATGCTGCCTGAGCCTTAACATGTGCTTAACGGAAGTTTTCTAAACTTGCCAGCAGTATGCGGTACGCTGCATTATTACTTTGGGGATTGATATGGGCTCAGTCTCCTTCATGGGGGCGAGCCCAGATAGATTCTGCTCGCAGTATTATACCTCGGTATGTTGTTAGCCCGGTAGCTCAGCCTCAGACGAGGGTGCCCTACTTCGCCATCCTACGTGTAACGGGTTTAGAGCCTAACACGACCTATCGCTTTGTCTCACGGATGGATAACGTTACTACCCCACCTGTCACAAACAATATCAACTTGGGTGCGGGCAATCCAATTTTTTACAATCCCACCACCCAGACCTACACGCTCACAAATAGTCCAACCTTTGCGACAGCTGGTGGCTATGGTACGGTTCTTACAGATGCAAACGGGGAAGCTACCTTGATCTTTGGGCTCCAGCCTACAGGCAATCAGCGCTTCCGCACCGATAATAATAACAAGCTGTACGTCAAAGTGTTTTTCCAATCTGATAACACGACTGGTCCGATAGATAGTGCCTACGTGATTGGCGATAAAACACCCATTCAGCCCCTTGCCCTTCGCACTTTCGCTAACTCGGCTGATACGACAGGTTCGTTCTTTTACGATTCCTCTCTCGCTTCGGCTAAAGCTTTAGTCTTCTTGTATGATGCCTACGGCCCCAGGTCTATAGGGGAGCGACCTCTGGCTGGGGCTGTCGTAGAAAATGCAGGTCTCTCCTGGGGTGCAAGTCAGTTGCCTGCTTATATAAGCGAGGTAAGTGGGAGAGACCGACGATATGGTACGGTTATTCCGAATAGTTGTACGGGTGTCAAAGCTATTCACTATGTGAATCCTGATGCACCTGGGCTCTACTGCGAGCAGGCGATCTATGATTTAGATGGAAATTGGCCTTCTGGTATCAGCACAGTGGCTCCTACAAACGGGGCGGCCCCCCTTGGACTTGTAAATAGTCCCTATTATCCCCTTTTGCCTGACCCGGGTAACGGCTGTCTAAACGTGTCTTCTACCGATATCAACCCTATGACAGGTAGCGTGTATGTGAACTATACTATCCTTCCGACTTCAGGGTTTTTGTATGGGCTACAGCTATACTTAGGATCGTCTTCGTGCTCAATAGGTTATGGTCCTCAAAATCTCCCCCTAAACATACCCTCCCGGGATAGTACCAATCCTATGATGCCTTATGTGTATGGCCTCTGTAGGTCAAGTGAGTGGTATACGACAATAGACTCCATAAGGGGCTCTCAATGGCCTGGATTTCTCCCATCATGCGAACCTTGTGCATGGTATCAACCCGTAACGGGCAGATTTATTTGGCGCTGCATGCGAGGTGAAGGGGGGTTTGCTGTGCAGAACTTTACTTACTATGGAGATGAGAGCAGTTCTATTCTAAGCTTTTATTCCACAGCCAGTGTGAGCTTAGCGCCTCGTCGCGTGCCTCGGAAGGTTGTATGGGTTACTACTCCCCCTTTATCTGCTTCGCCTGGTGATGCTTTTACGGTATCGATTCAGTTAGAGGACAGCTTGACGCCTGCAACATGGGGTGCCTTCCCTTCAGGGCAGCCAAACTTCTCAAGCTGCACTTTTGGCAGTGCAATAATGAGAATATTAGATGCGAGCGGCAATGTAGTTGGCACTGCCACTGGAACATGGAATATAGGATCCACAGGTATGCCTTCAGCCAACATTAGTGGCACTTGGCCTTCCACCCCTGGGCAGTATGTAGTATTTGTAGAAGAGGTGCCTTTTCCTTTTTGCAGCTGTACGGGGCCTTCAAATCTGCGATGGCAAGCGAGCGATTTTCTGCCTATAACAATCAGTAATACGGGCATTTTGATTCGTCCTCAGGCCCACGAATGGGTTATCTCTTTACCTCAGGCTGGAGACTGGATCGCCTTATATGATATGAAGGGACATCTCATCTGGGAGAGTGTCGCACCGGACCTCGTCTTGAATATTCCTCGTCAAGACCTTCCTAAGGGCATCTATACAGTGGTTCTACGAACCGGCCAGCGCATCCTGACTCAAAAGGTAGTGCAGGAGTAGTTTGTTGCGCCTGCTGAGGGATCAGTCGGGGTGGTATGAGGAGATTTTGATAGGCAGGGCTGGGGGGTTAGAGTATTAGGTAAGTTTTGGGGTTAGTGGTTCGGTGGCGGGGGTGGGTCAGGGCCTAAGGCCCTGACCCACCCCCGCCCTATAACAGCTATCCTTACATCAATACCTTGACAAAAACGGCAATCCGAGTGGGTCTCAGACGCAAGGACACCGTCAGAGCTCGCTTGGGGGCCGTTATGGATAGCCCTATTCCTTAGGCTTGGTCTTAGTCTGTCCTATCAGGGGCGGCCGTTCATTCGGTCATCTGGGAGACAGACTGAAGGTGGATACCGCCTAAGACTTGTCGGAGGGAATCTCTTCGTACTCTACATCGGTAGTGCCTGGACGAGCGGATGTAGCGCCGTCTGAGGCATAGGCTCGCTGGCCCAGTGAGCTTAGGAGGGCGGATAGTTGAGGCATCAAGCTATCTACTTTAGTCCCATCTTTGGCGGTGTGAGCGGCTCTTAGGTCGCGAATCAGGGATTCCAAACGCTCTTTATCGGAGGAAGGTAGCTTCTCGCCAGCCTCTCTGAGGAACTTCTCAGCTTGATAGAGTAGGGTGTCTGCTTGATTGAGTTTCTCTGCCAGCTCGCGCCGACGCTGGTCTTCTTGAGCGTACATCTGCGCTTCTTGCTTCATGCGCTCTATCTCTTCCTTGCTCAGACCTGTTCCTGCCTCTATGCGGATAGACTGTTCCTTGCCCGTGGCTTTGTCCCGAGCGGTTACGGTGAGGATGCCATTTGCATCTACATCAAATGTAACCTCAATTTGAGGTACGCCCCGAGGGGCTGGGGGGATTCCATCCAAGTAGAAGCGCCCTAAGCTACGGTTATCTGCGGCCATGGGGCGTTCTCCCTGTAAAACATGGACTTCTACCGTGGTTTGATTGTCGGCGGCTGTGGAAAACAGCTCTGTCCGTCGAGTGGGGATAGTAGTATTAGCTTCTATCAGCTTAGTAAAGACGCCCCCTAAGGTTTCAATGCCCAAGGAAATGGGGATAACGTCCAGAAGCAGGACCCCCTGTACTTCGCCGCCGAGAACGCCTGCTTGGACGGCAGCACCTAAAGCTACCGCTTCATCTGGGTTGACGCTCTTGTTGGGCGCTTTACCAAAAAAGTCTTCTACGAGCTTTTGAATTCGGGGCATCCGAGTAGAGCCTCCAACGAGGATCACTTCATCTATGTCTCGTGGGGATAAGCGGGCAGCCTGAAGGGCCTTCCTGCATGGCTCTAAACACCTCTCATAAAGGTCCTCGCACATGCTCTCAAACTTGGCGCGGGTTAGGGTCTTCTGTAAGTTGAGAGGTCCTTTACGGGGGTCTACAGTGATATAGGGGAGATTAATCTCGGCGCTTTGCTGGTTGGAGAGCTCAATTTTGGCTTGCTCAGCGGCTTCTCGGAGGCGTTGTAGGGCTCGAGGGTCCTTTCGCAAGTCTACCCCCTCTTCGCGCAGAAACTCCTCTATGAGCCAGTTTACGATACGCTGATCAAAATCGTCTCCGCCTAAATGGGTGTCGCCGCTGGTGGAGAGAACTTCGAAGACACCATCTCCCACTTCCAGAATAGAGATGTCAAAGGTTCCTCCGCCTAAGTCAAAGACTGCGATCTTGCCTTGCTTGAGGCGCTTATCTATGCCGTAGGCGAGAGCCGCTGCGGTAGGCTCGTTGATGATACGGCGTACATTGAGTCCAGCGATTTCTCCGGCTTCTTTGGTGGCCTTGCGTTGGGCATCGTTGAAGTAAGCCGGTACAGTAATCACGGCTTCTGTAACGGGCTCACCCAGATAATCTTCCGCAGCCTTTTTGAGTTTTTGAAGAATCATGGCGGAAATCTCCTGGGGAGTGTAAAGTTTGTCTCCGATTTGGACCTGGCAGATATTGTTGGTACCTCGTACGACTTTGTAGGGGACTCGCCTGACATCGTCTATTGCTTCGTCGTAGGTCTTGCCCATGAAGCGCTTGATAGAGTAAATGGTATTTTCGGGATTTATGGCTGCCTGACGTTTGGCGAGGTCACCAATAAGCCGTTCTCCGTCAGCCTTAAAAGCAATCACAGACGGGGTTGTGCGTTTTCCCTCTTGATTGACAATCACAGCGGGTTGGCTGCCCTCCATGACTGCGACGACGGAATTGGTGGTGCCTAGGTCTATTCCAACTATCTTAGGCATGGCGGAGAGAGGCGCAAAAGCCATGCCATACCCAAAACTGCCTAAATGTCAGCCTTCTTGCTGAAAAGTTGTCTGGGAGGCTGGTCAGTCGTCGGGATGGAAAAGCGAATATACGGCTTACCTGCGGCGACGTGGCAGCCATTACATCGGACAACTACCTCTTGTAGAGCCTTGTGGAAGGAAGCTGCATCCTTAGCTTGGATGGCCCGTTCCACCGCTTCTAATGGCTCTATGAGATTAGGGCGCATCATAGCGCTGACCGGTATTCCATCGTCAAGAATCGCCAACCGCTCTAACTGTTCGGCCGTCTCTTCCAGTTCTTCATGATAAAAGGCTGCCAGGGGCCAGTTTTCTGCGGCCCCAGCTTGATGGAGTTTGGTCAAAAAACGCTCATACGAAGCCATAAATGTGGCTAACTCCACGGGACGCTCTTGAATCAGATGAGAGACGCGCTCCACCTCCTGGTAGAGGGATTGATTCTCTCGGTGTAGGGCATATAATCCGTAGCCGCCTGCTACAATCAAAAGGCTTCCAATACCGACGGCCCACTTGGGTAGGTGCATAAGGCAAAGGTAGATAGATTTAGTCCATATTGATAGTCCATGCAACGGGAAGCGCTAACTTCGCTGCGATGCAGAACTATATCGGTCTGCTACCGGTTGCCTGGTTGGCTTTTGGGGGACTGAGCGGATTGATAATGGGTACTTTTAGACAAGCTCGAAAGAGGCTTCTCGGATGGAGCCTTATATGGGCTGTGGGAGGATTCTTGTCCGGGGTGTATCTGAGCTGGACTTACCCCCATCCTTCCTCCAGTTTTTTTGGAATGGTATGGGGTGGAGGGCTATACAGCTTTCTTGCGGCGGGCATTTCGCTTATTTCGGCTATTGGGATCAGCTTTCTTCATGACTATTTGACCCGCTATACCCAGGGACAAGGGTGGGAATCTCTGCCTCTGAGTCTTCTCATGGCTTCGGCTTTGGCGGTTTTGCCGGCAAGTAACCATCTGCTGCTGAGCGTTGTAGCGTTAGAGACGGTATCTTTAGGCTCTTATGTTCTCGTAGCGCTCTCCTGGAATAACCGTTTTGCGCCGGAGGCTTCCATTAAGTATCTCCTTTTGGGAGCCTTAGGCTTTGTTCTTCTCCTTTTTGGACTATCTTACTTATATGGCATGAGCGGTACGCTGTACCTTCATCATCTGAGGGCCCTAAAGTGGCAGGCTTGGCAAGACAGTCATTTATTCACATTGGCGATTCTGCTGATAGGGGTGGGGCTCCTGTTCAAGCTATCGGTCTTTCCCTTTCACTGGTGGGCTCCTGATGTGTACGGAGGAGCTACACCGGGAGCTACGGGATTCTTAGTGGCAACGGGGAAACTGAGCGCTACTTTCTTAGCTTCTCAGCTATTATATGCTGTGGAGGTGCCGCGTAGTTGGCTTTGGGGGGGGGCTATCATCGCTGGGTTTTCCGCTCTATATGGCAATCTCTCCGCCCTAATGCAACCCACCTTGCAGCGAGCTTTGGCTTACTCTTCAGTGGCTCATGGAGGGTACATTCTGCTTGGACTGCTTAGTGGACCTGAGGGGCGTCTTCAAGCTTGGGGTTATGGTGTAGCTTACGGACTGATGAGCAGCATAGGATTTGGACTTTTAGCCTTAGGAGCTGAGCCTCAAGAATATAAGGTGCTCCGGGGCCTCGGCTATCAGCGTTCCGGCTACGCCATAGCCTTAGCGATAGCCTTAGCTTCCCTTTCGGGGATGCCTCCTTTCGTAGGTTTTTTTGCCAAATACGCTGTATTTACCTCTGCTTTTCGTGCTGGATACACCTTGCCGACGCTTATCGCTATAGGAGCTGCTTTGATAGGATACTTCTATTACTGGCGTCCCATTGCTTGGATGTATCAGCCAGGTGAGAGTTCGTTTCAGGTCCGTACAGCTTTAGCGACAGGGGCGGTGCTCCTATTTCTTTTAGGTATTTTGCCCGCCTTACTCTGGGGGTGGATGGATTATTTGTACGGCTTGGCCGGGTATTTTCAACCTCGTCCATAGATGAACTGGTTGCGCGCTGTTCTGCTGGTTGGAGTGGTTTTTCTCGTAGAGATAGGGCTGGGACGGCGTTGGGGACGCCTACCTCCAATAGGGCGTTTCTTCTCCCCTGTGGAGGGCTTCTGGCGGAACGCTGAATCCAGACACTTTCTACCGCCTTCAGAGTTACGCATTCCTTCTCTAAGGGCCCCGGTGGTGGTGATCTGGGATAAACGATGGGTACCCCATATTTATGCCGAAAATGAGGCTGACTTATACCGAGCGCAGGGGTACATTCAGGCTTGCTTACGCTTGTGGCAGATGGAGATTCAGTCGGATGCGGCTGCTGGACGTCTGAGTCGCATTTTCGGGGAAGTTGCCCTTCCCCACGACCGGGCTATGCGCCGGCTGGGACTTCCCTATGCTGCAGAGCAAGCCCTTCAAGTCATGCTATCCGATTCTCTAATCCGTACCATCATAGAGGCTTTTACCGAGGGAGTCAATGCGTTTCTGGAGCAGCTTCACCCCCGTGATTATCCTTTTGAATACAAGCTTTTAGCTTACGAGCCCCAGCCTTGGTCGCCCCTGCGTTCTGCGTATCTCGTCAAGTACATGGCTTATGACCTCACGGTGCGCAGTCCAGATAAGTACCTTACTGCTCTCCTACCTAAAATAGGCAAGGGAGCGATCGATACCCTGTACCCTAACCAAGCTCTGTTTGGCTCTACGACGATACTTTCTCCCTCCGATGTGCCCGAGCGTGAGCTTCCTCCGCAACCTCCTACCCTATATAGCTCCGCTTACATAGAGGACACCGTGAGTTCTGCTCTGGAGGGCTCACCTGTCTGGGTCGGTAGCAACAACTGGGCACTTAGCGGAAAAAAAGCCGCTACAGGGTATCCCCTACTGGCAAACGACCCCCACTTAGCCCTCAACCTGCCTTCTATTTGGCTGGAGATGCACTTAGTGGCTCCCAACCTAAATACCTATGGCGTTGCTTTATTAGGGGCGCCGGGTATCATCATCGGCTACAACTCAGCTATAGCTTGGGGCGTCACGAATGTAGGTCCGGATGCCCTTGACTTTTACAAGGTGCGCTATGCGGATGCTGAGCAGCGTACCTTTTACATGGCTGGTCAGGTTATTGCCTTGCATCCTCGTCCTGAGACCATTTGGGTGCGCCAGTCTATGGGTGGATACAGCATGCTTGTAGATACAGTCTGGTACACACCTTGGGGGCCTATTGTACATCGGTCTGGGGAAAGCCTGCCTCGTCCCCTGGCTGGTAAGGCTCGAGAAGCCCCCATAGACTGTGCGCTTCGTTGGATTAGCTTTGAGCCTTCCAACGAGGCTCGTTGCTTTTATGAACTTAATCATGCGGCGGGTCTTGAAGACTATAAACGGGCACTTCGATACTTTGGTAGCCCTGCCCAAAACTTTGTGTACGCTGATACGGCGGGCCACATCGCTCTGTGGGTACGGGGGTTTTATCCTTTGCGCTGGCGAGAACAGGGTAAGTTTGTTTTAGACGCTGAACGTCCAGAGCACCACTGGAAGGACTGGCTCTCTTTTGAGGAGAATCCCCATAGCATTGATCCACCCGAGGGGTTCGTCCGATCAGCTAACACCTACCCTGCTGGAGCGTCCTATCCTTACTACTTGGGCTGGTATTTTGCTTTGCCAGACCGAGCGGCTCGTATAGAGGAGCGGCTTCGAGCTATGAACCATGCTACAGTGGATTCTCTAAGAATCTTGCAGCTGGATGTAGAGAACTTTTTGGCTCGGCGGGCTTTGCCTATCATGCTGACCTACATGGAGGGCGAATCTTCCCCCTGGATGGATACGCTGCGTCGGTGGGATTACTGCTTTAGGGCTGAAGGGCGAGCTCCTACCCTATTTCGCCGTTGGTGGAAAGCCTTTCATAACAAGCTGTGGCGAGAGGTAGCCATTCGCCTACCTGAGTGGGAGGTTACCCTAAAGGTATTGGAGGATGTTCATCAGGCTCGCCTAACGGGGAAACCTTCCCCTCATTCTCGGTGGCTTTGGGCGGCCGACTCGGGGGAGAAAAGTTTGAAGCGTTTTCTCAGGGAAACTTGGCAAGAGGTAGTACAGTGGGCTGAGCGAGCGGGCGATACCCTAGTTTGGTGGCGCTATCGGGCTACTCAAGTACGACATATGGCGCGTTTACCCGGCTTTGATAGTGATACCCTCCGTGTAGATGGAGATGCACAGTGTGTCAACGCTATCGGTTCTACGGCAGGTCCTTCTTGGCGAATGGTGGTGAGTTTAAAGCCTCCAGTACAAGGCTATGGCGTTTATCCGGGGGGTCAGTCGGGTAATCCGGGGAGCTTTCATTATATGGATTTTCTTCCTGCGTGGGAGAGGGGGGAGCTCTATGCTCATGCGTTTTATGGGGATTGGCGCGCTTTTCCTGATAGTCTTATTCTGGGTGTAGCGCGAGGGCGTCCTTTTTAGGGGCCCCTCACTCAACCGATCCAAATCGTACCGATGGCTTCGAATCTCTCACGAGACCTAGTCTATCTACTCCTTTAGTCAAACTTCTCATTTCTTCCATAAAGCCCTTCCGCATCTTATATTTGTCTTATGTCTACGGAGCCTTCTCTTCTGCCCACTCACCTTCACTATTTCTATAAGTGGGAGCAGGAGAAACCTGACGCCCCTTTCCTCCGACAGCCTTATGGGGACAAGTGGCGAGTAATCTCTTGGGGAGAAGCCGGCCAACAAGCCCGACGCATTGCCCACGCTCTTCAAGCTATGGGGGTTCAGAAGGGTTCTCTCGTCGGCATCCTTTCTAAAAACTGCTACCACTGGATCCTCGCTGACCTGTCCATCCTAATGGCCGGGGCTGTATCTGTTCCCTTTTACTCTAATCTGGCTCCAGCTGATTTGCGAACTGTCTTAGAGAAGAGCGAGATTTCCCATCTTTTCGTGGGCAAGTTAGACCCTGGCTACTGGGAGCAGGTGCGTCATGTCGTGCCCAAGTACATTCAGCTTGTTCGATTCCCTGATTATCCAGCCAGTTCTATGATACGAGATGGGACAGCTTGGGATGAGCTACTTCAGCGATACGAACCGATTAAGGAACCCTACGAGCCTGTGCGAGAGGATTTATGGACGATTCTTTATACGTCGGGGACCACAGGCACGCCCAAAGGAGTTATGCTCAAATATGCCTCTCCTGCTCTCTTTTTAGAGCACGAGCTCCGCTATCGGGAGATAGGATTATTCGACTTGACCGAAGGACGCTTCTTCTCTTACTTACCACTCAATCACATTGCCGAGCGCCTCGCTATAGAGCTGGGATGCCTATGCTTGGGAGGTACCATATCGTTTTCGGAGTCGTTGGATACTTTTGCTAAGAATCTTCAAGCGGTTCAACCCACTTTCTTCTTCGGTGTGCCTCGGATATGGCAGCGGTTTCGCTTAGCGGTATTAGAGCGTTTCGGGGGAGAGCGTCGGTATAATCGTCTTGTTCGTGTTCCCATTCTTGGCCGACTAATCAAGAAGTTGGTCCGGCGGCGCTTAGGTTTAGATAAAGTACAGTTGGCTCTGACCGGAGCCGCTCAGACACCCGATGCTATTAAGGTGTGGTTTATGGAACTCGGCATATACATCCGCGATGTTTATGCTATGACAGAGAACTGCGCAGGATGCACCGTTATGCCTAAGTCTCGTAATAAGCTTGGCACGGTCGGCAAGCCTCTCAAAGGGGTCCGACTCAAGATAGACGAAGAAACTGGAGAGGTCCTAATGTGGGCCGACTGGGTCATGAGCGGCTACTATAAGGACCCCGAGAAAACCGCAGAAGTTCTACGAGATGGCTGGCTTCATACGGGTGATACAGGAGAGCTGGATGAAGAAGGCTTCCTGCGTATAACTGGGCGAGTTAGCGACTCCTTCAAGACAGCAAAGGGCATGTTTATCGTGCCTGCCCCATTAGAGGAACCATTCGGTCGGCTTGAGTACGCGGAACAGGTCTGCGTCGTGGGCCTTGGTCAAGTTCAACCTCTGGTTCTTCTTACTCTTTCAGAGTTAGGACGCACCGCCGAACCAGCTGTCGTGGAGCGATCCGTCCTTCAAATCCTGGAGGAGGTGAATGCCCCTTTGCCTACCTATCAGAAGCTCGCTAAGGCTGTGCTCCTTCCTGAAATATGGAGCGTGGAGAATAGTCTGCTGACCCCTACGCTCAAGGTCCGTCGCCGCGAGATAGATAAGCGCTACGGCCCCTTTTATGAGTCGTGGCTCGCCTCTCCCGACAAAATCATTTGGGTGCAAACCAATCAAATTCAAAACCTCATACCCGCATGACATCCTACTACTTCACTTCGGAACACGAACTCTTCCGAGAAGCCCTACGAAAGTTTTTGGAGAAGGAAGTCCTACCCTACATAGATGAATGGGAAGCCCAACAGCAAGTCCCCAAGTCTCTATGGAAAAAGTTTGGAGATCAGGGGTTTTTAGGGCTACACTATCCTCCCGAATATGGAGGCGCAGGTTTGGACTTCTTTTACACCGTAGTCTTTTGTGAAGAAATCTCCAAGGTGTTCTCAGGGGGGTTTGGCGTAATCCAGAGCGTTACACAGTACATGTCCTCCCCCTACATTTACAAATATGGCTCTGAGTACCTCAAGCGTAAATACTTAGTGCCTGTGATTCGGGGGGAGGCCATCGCTGCTATTGGGATCACTGAGCCTGGAGCTGGTTCAGATGTCGCTAACATTCAGACTCGGGCTGTTCGTCAAGGTGATTTTTACATCATAAACGGCCAGAAAACATTTATCTCCAACGGCTACTATGGAGATTATGTTGTCCTTGTTGTTAAGACTCAACCCGAGGCCGGAATTCATGGTATATCGCTCATTGTGGTTGATTTAGATAGCCCCGGCATAACGAAAAATAAGCTAAACAAGCTGGGCTGGCATGCCTCGGATACGGCAGAGCTCTTTTTTGAGAATGTCAAGGTGCCCGCTGAAAACCTAATCGGCGATGAAGGGCAGGGCTTCTTTTACTTGATGGAGGGATTACAATTGGAGAGGCTTGTTGGGGCTATAGGAACGATTGCGGGTGTTGAGCATCTTATCGCTTACACCTTGGAGTACATGGCCCAACGGCACGCCTTTGGACGCCCCATTAATAAGTTTCAAGTTTTACGGCATCGTATGGCTCAGCTTCATGCTGAATGTGAGGTTCTCAAACAGTATGTTTATTATTGTAGCCGCCTATTTAGCGACGGACATTATGCCGTCCGGGAATGTTCTATTGCCAAGCTCCTCACCACAGAGCTGGCTAATAGAGCTGCTTATGAGTGCCTCCAGATGTTTGGAGGGTATGGTTACATTGAGGATTACAAAGTGGCACGTGTATATCGCGATGTGCGCATTCTCACCATAGGCGGAGGAACCTCGGAAATCATGCGGGAGATCATCGCTAAAATGCTCATAGACGATAAAGCCTATGAGTTACCCGTGTCCCGAAAACAGCCCTCCTCAAGTCCAGAACCAAGCTCACTTGTTCAGGAAATTATCGCTCAAATCAAGAGCCGAGCTGAGCGCAGTGCTCTCGGAAGCACCCTCAAATTTGATCTGGGCTCCCATAAACTTCTCATAGATGGCACTTCTGGGAGAAACGTTGTCAAAGAAGAGGACGGTGAAGCCGCCTGCGTTATCCAAGTTAGTCCAGAAGACATGAAAGCTCTTTTATCTGGAGAGCTCAACCCCATGAGCGCCTTTATGGCGGGCAAAATCAAAGTCAAGGGAGATATGGGCGTAGCTATGAAACTGCAGTCTCTCTTGTGAAGTCCAAGCGCCCAGAGGCAAAAAGACACCCGTAAGCCGCAATCACCGAGAATGCCCCGGGAACCCCTCTTACCTTACCTATCATGGAGCGATATTGTCTCAGATGATAAATATCTCCTCCCAAGGCTTGATACAGGATCAAGAGTCGGACAGGAGGCTATCGTTCTAACTAAATCTTCAAGGCGGATTATGCCCTTGAGTGCATGAACTTCAGTGGCTGGATGCTTTGGAGACACGTATCGCTCTTAGCTTTATCATGCTTTCCTTCTGGGGTGGGGTTTGACTGTATTAGAGTCGGAAAGTTGTTTATGCTTTTGACGCCCCTGGTTTTAGCTCAGGGTACGCTTGCTCTACCCAGCGAGTGGGAACTTTTTGCCGTAGATGCATTACATCACATATACGGATGGGATCAAGAGCAGCGCTGCCTCTACAAGCTATGGGCCCCTCAGTACGACTCTATCACGCGCATTGGGGGGGCTCCTGGCGAGGAGGGGTTTTTAGGGCTAACCGCCATTGCTCCCTTAGGCAATCAGCAGCTTTATGTGTTAGACGCAGAAGGACAAAAAATATTCCTGTTGGGTACTAACCTTCAGCCCCTTCAGCAGCTTACATATGTTCAGCTCCCTAAGGAAGTAGCCGAGGGGTATCCTGTTCTCCTTACTGTGGGTCGGGGGGGAGAACTGTATTTACTGCTGCGGGAAACGCAAGAGATAGTAAAGATAGACGCTTTTGGACGGGTTCTCTTACGATTTGGTGGCAAGTTGTACGGCCCTGGCTCTATAACGAATGCCATACAGCTTTCGGCTGATAAGGATAGGGTATATGTAGTGGATTCGGCTCAGCGGATTATATTGGAGTACGACAATTGGGGTAACTTTCTGTTTAGCACACCTTTTCCTCAAGAGGGAGAAAAGGCATATGCCTCCAGCTCAGGGTATGCCTTCTGGCGGGGTACGGTGGTAGAATGGCAGCATAAAAGCATGCGACAGACTTATGTTGCACCGGAGGCAATCAGGGCTGTGTGGGTTCAAGGAAAGACTTTATACTGGTTGGGAGAGCGTCGTCTGGGATGGTTCCCTTTGCCGTAAGACGCAAAAGCGTAGGCTCAAACACGCTCCCTACGTAAATGTACTCGCCGATGGGTAGAGCCATACTGGCCGTAGCGTATCCGCGAGGAGCTTTATAGAGTGAGCGAACGGCATACTGGCCGTTAGGGAGGAGTCGTACTTCTGCGATTAGCCAGCGGCTGCGATGGCCCCCAAACGCCAAACTCCGTGCCCATGCCATGAGCCTGCGATGACAGACCACCCATAGCACGCTGTCGCTCACTAAAGTGAGATTATCGGGATGACCCGGTAAGCGAACCTTCCGAATATACTGCAGCTGCACAGGTTCCCCCACCTCTTGGTATATCCATAGGGCTTTGCGAAAGGCTACGCTCACTACTAAGGTTCTCTCTTGGGGCAAATAAGCCAACCCCGCAGCGTAAGGAATTCGGTCGCCTACCTTTCGGCATGTGTCGTCTTCACAAAGAAAGAGGCTACTGCGCACCCGCCGAATAAAAAATCCCGCTACTAAGTGCCATCGGGCCGAACCCTTTCGGTCATTCGCTACATAAAACCGATGATTATGGGTAGGCTGGATGGCTTGAAGGGAAACGAAAGCAGGATGCCTCCAAACCTTGGGCGACTCTAACTGTTCGCCTGACCACTGAAATCGCCACACCTCCGTGGGACGCTCTCCAGCCCCGTGAGCAAACCATATAAAGCTATCTCTGCATGCTAATCCAAATGGTCGCCATAAACCTGGAGCCGGCGTAACCTCCCAAAGGAATGGAACAGCTTGCGAGCCTCGGAATCGGAAAAGATGGCCTCTAACATGGGTATCCCCTATGGCGGTCCGTCTATCGTATGAAAAGACCCATACATACTCTCCTGAACGAACCACCGTCTCACAGCCAGGTAAAGTGAGGCTAGTATCCCAGCTTTGAGCGCTTAGGGATAATACGTTTTGGATGCTTGCCAGTATGATTCTAACTCCTCGGACGAACATGAGCGTAGGTCTTTTTGGTCTAGCTGAGCCCTAAGCTCCATCCAGGCAAACCTTTCCCGAAACTTTTTATTGGTCAGGGAGAGCGCTCGCTCTGGGTCTATGTGAAGGTGTCGGCCTAAATTGACTAGAACGAAAAGCACATCTCCTAGTTCTTTAGCAGCTTCTTCGTAATCTCTCTGTTCCAACGCAGCTTGGAGTTCGGCGAGCTCTTCTTGCAGTTTGGGGTAAAGGGCTGAGGGCTCAGCCCAATCAAAACCGAGCGCAGCAGCTTTCTCTTGGAGCCGATAGGCTTGGAGAAGGGGAGGCATCCGCTCCGGTATGTTCGCTAAAGAGGAGGCCCCCTTCTCTGCTTGTTTGAGCGCCTCCCAGCGGGCTATCACCGCCTTGGCATCTTCAGCCTGAGCTTCCCCATATACATGGGGATGACGGGCGATCAGCTTATGGATCAGTCGCTCTATAACCGTGTGAATAGTCGTCCAACCTTTCTCCTCAGCTAACTGGGCGTAAAAGAGTACATGTAGTAGCACATCGCCAAGCTCCTCGGTTATAGCCTCGGGTGACTGCCGTTCTATAGCGTCTAAAAGCTCGCTTATCTCCTCCCAGGTGAGCGGAGCTAAGCTTTCAAAAGTCTGGGCTCGGTCCCAAGGGCACTTCTTCCGCAGCTCTGCTACGATTTGACGCAGGCGCTCAAAGCTCGCCACTCAGCAAATATAGAGTACTGGTAGAATCCGATTGACCCAGGAAAGCCATAGAATGCCACTCAGTAAGGTAAGAGTGAGCGATTCCTGATAGACATGGGTAAAGTCTTGTCAGCGGCTGGGATTTGATGGGTGTGAAAGATACTAATACGAACCGCTTCAGACCGGAAGCTTCATAAAGTGGCTCATACGAATAAGCTGCTCGCGACGACTTTCTATTTCGCTTGGGCTTATAGATAAAAGGGCTTGAGGTCCGAACTGCTCTACGCACAAGCTCGCTAATATCGTGCCTTGGATTACTGCTTCTTTGAGTATGTCCAGAGATAGGGTATCTTGAGAGGCGATATAACCCATAACGGCTCCAGCAAAGGTATCGCCAGCGCCAGTCGGATCAAATACATCCTCCAAAGGGTAAGCAGGGAAAAACAGCGTCTCTCCCTCTTGAGAAAACAGAAGGGCGCCATTTTCTCCCTTTTTTATTAGGAGGTAGCGCGGACCCTTAGACAAAATTGCTCGCGCACATCGCTTCAGAGAATAATCACCTATGAGTTGGCGGGTCTCTTCATCATTTATAGATAGGATGTCGGCATGAGCTATCATTTCTTCCAGGTCATCTCTCGTCCGCTCTATCCAGAAGTTCATCGTATCCACCAAAACCACCCGAGGGCGAGGCTGTACCTGGTCATATATCCGCTTCTGGAGACGAGGATCAAGGTTACCTAAGATTAGGTGCTCCGCAGACTTGTAGGCATTGGGTATGGACTCGGGAAACTCCTCTAATACATTTAGTTGAGTTTCCAGGGTATCGCGCGTCTGCATATCAGCGTGATAACGACCCGCCCAAAAGAAAGACGGACGGCTAACATGGCGTACCACACCTTGTAAATCAATTCCCTTTCGCTCTAAAGTTTCCAGCATGGAGGAAGGAAAGTCATTTCCTACGATAGACACGATACCGACCGATCGGGTATAGTGAATAGCCGCTAAAGCGATGTAAGTTGCAGCCCCGCCTACAATGCGTTCCGCCCGTCCAAATGGAGTTTCAATGGTATCTAAGGCCAGGGTGCCAGCAATAACTAACTTCATAGAACAAAGGTAGGCTTTACTGGGCGTGGTGTATAAGACTGAGCTGACTTTCTCCCCATCGGAGAAGGTATAAACCGGTCGGGCAGGTCTCGGGTAAATCTAACTCGCCGCTAAAGTTGGCTATGCTTGCCCAGATGAGACGCCCTTGCATGTCATAAAGAGCTACTGGCGCACCAGGGGGCATGCCCCATAGGCGTCCCCTCCAATAGTGAAGGTTGGGTGAGGCGGAGGATAAGGCAACCACCTGCTGCCCATAGATAAGCTCATAGACCCCGTTAGGATACTCCGCCCGAATGAGGCGGCCTTGTCCGTCCCAAGCGTATCGTCGGGTAAGAAGTGTCGTACCTTGAGGGTTGCCTTGCAAGGTATATAAACTCAGAGCGAGGGAGTCCTTTACTGGCTTCTCCTGCGCATCATAAAACAAGAATCGCCTTTCTGCCGCACAACCCGATGGGGTACAGGCGGTATCATAGGTATAAACTAATCTTCCTCCTGTTCCTATGCATAGCTGTCTCACACTCTCCAGACTAAGCTGAATACCCTGTTGGCTATAGGTGTATATCGTGTCACAAGGACTTCCAGCGCTTCGCTTGTAACCCGCTATAGCTACGAATACTTGGGATTCAGGGAGAAAACTTTCTATAAGGAGACTGTCGCCCCATAAGCGGAGGTCTGAAAGAATAGGATGAGGCACAAGCATAGCTCCATCGTAGTTATTCCATCCTAATCCTAAAAGGCCTAACCAGCCGCGCATAACGCTATCATGCCGTACGGAAGCTCCCCATAGGTAAAATCTTTCCTGAGGGACAAAACCCCCTAAAATTGTATCGTAATCTTCTCTCGTACAGATGAGGAGGTTTGATTGGGGGTAATCTAAACGATAACGCTTATAGGGGGTCAGTAGAGCTTCTCGTATAACATATTGACGCAGGTGTACAAGCCTAAGAAGGGAATCCACAAAAAACGAATCCCGGCGTATAGCAACCCAATCTCCACCCTCCTGCCGATATAGCTCGGCTGCCCACCCCCCAGCAAAAGTCCGACAAACCCCCCTTATGGTTTCTCCCCTAATGGTAGTTAGGGTAATCTGATCTGGTAGAGGTTGCGCCAAAAGGACGCTCAGGGCGAGCAAATAGCAAAATGCGTGGACTTCCCGAGCCAAAAGCCTTTTCACGCTTCTCTCGGTGGAAACGAAACGGTAAATGATAGGTCGGCTCTGCCAAGTCTGGCTTGAGGTAGGCACAAACAAATTTAGCACGCATAGCTTTGGCTATGCTCCATTGAGAAGTCTCTTATCCTAAACCAGCCGGTCCTACCTCCTCATACCAATGTCTGAAGGAGGCAAGGTCTCCGTTGGCTTGGGCTGGTCAGAGTACGGCTTTATCGTAGCACCTTAGCGGGGGTGCGGCTTAAGCTAAACTGGGCGGCGCTATACATGCCGCCCAGTTTAGGTTCAAGGGGGGGCTGTTATGTAAGGATTCTAAGCCTCTTGATTACATGCCTTTTCGCTTTCTACGCTCAGCTTATCTCACAGGGATGTTGTAAGACAAGCCCAGCATGAATCCGCCGGTTATAGCTGAGGTGGCGGGGCGTTCGCTGGATTGAGAGGAGTGGGAGGTGAAGTAGTACTTAGGCTTTTGTTCCCAATATTTGTGCGAATGGTTTCCATGGGGGATTTGGGCTTCCTTATTTTCGGTATCGCCAAAAGCATAGTCTCCGCGGAAATGGAGAGTTAGGACCAGAGCGTCCGATAACTTAAATCCAGCACCCAGTCCGAAGGCTGCACCGAATGTAAAAGACTTGTATATAGGGGCATCTAATGTCTCTAATGTCGTTACGGAACCGAAGGGACTGAAGTTTGTGACGGATACCTCCTTACCTGTAACTTTGACTTCGGATCCAACACCAGATCCTGAAAACTTGAAGTTATCTCGGGAGCTGAGGAGAAAGTTGGCTTGAGGGCCGATGAAAAAGCTAAACTGTACAGGGGAGTTAGGGTCAGACCCAAAGCGAAAGAGGAGAGGGACTTTGAGGTAATTAAGAGTAGTTTGGGCGGTTAGATCTTTCCCGTTATCCCTGCCTTTGTATCGCTGTCCCTGCGAGGAATATAGGACATCTACGCCTACTCCTACATAATCAGAAAAGTTATAACCCAAAGTTAAGCCGCCAGCGAACCCCCAGGTCACTTCGTAGTCTAGGTTCGGTCCAGCGTCAGAGTCATCTTGGTTGAGTAGCCAAGTGTTTTGAGGTAGGACGGCTACGCCAATTTTGAAGGTGCCTTCTTGGGCATACACACTTCCTATGAGAAGGAAGGTAATCCATACTATACACTGCCGCTTCAACATACCGCAGCAAAGGTACAGAAGATTTATCTGTCTACTTCGCACATGACGATGTCTAATGAGCCGAGTAGAGCTACAAAGTCGGCCAACCACATTCCCTCTTTAGCGAGAGCGGGTAACATGGCGAGATGAGCTAAGGAAGGGGATCGAGCTTTGAGGCGATGGGGTATGTCTTTATTCTTCTCTACTTCCAGGACGAAGCCAATTTCACCTCGGGCGCCTTCTACGGAAGCATAGATAGTACGGTTTTCCTTAGGGCGGGGTTTTTTATTGGAGAGTCCTCTGGGGTCAAAATCAGCGCCGCCTGGATAAGCCTTGTCTAAACGCTCCATGCACTGCATTACGATTTTTAGGCTTTCTTGGATTTCCCGAAAGCGCACATAAGTACGAGCCCAGCAATCACCTGCCTCCTCTATTGGAACGTCAAAGTCTAGTTCGGGATAAACGCTATAAGGCCGCGCCCGGCGCAGGTCCCACGCGAGGCCACTTGCTCTGAGTACGGGGCCGGATGCACCGTAAGCGAGGGCTGTCTCTAAGGGGATGACCCCGACCGCCTCGGTTCGGTTACGGAAGATACGATTATCCAAGAGGAGGGTTTGAATCTCTTTTAGGCTGCGTTGGAAATAGCCTAAAAACGACCGCAAACGGTCTGTGAATCCTAAGGGTAAGTCAAAAGCCACTCCCCCGATCCAAATGTAGTTATAGAGAAGCCGAGCACCTGTCCATGCCTCTAATAGCTCTACGAGATACTCCCGATCCCGAAAAGCCCAAAGAAAGCCCGTCGTAGCTCCTAAGTCTATAGCATAAGTACCGATTGCTAAGAGATGAGAAGCTATACGATTGAGCTCGGCTGCAAGGACGCGTAGATATTCTATGCGTTTAGGGAGTTGCCCCTCCCAGCCCAGAACTCGTTCTGCAGCTAAGACGTACGCCTGCTCGCCTAAGATAGGACCGACATAGTCTAACCTATCCACATAGGGAATGATCTGCTGCAGTGTCAAATGCTGCGCATGCTTCTCAAAGCAGCGATGCATGTAGCCTATCTCCACCTCTGCGGCGCGTACCCACTCTCCCTCCAGATCCAAGGTCACGTGTAAGACACCGTGGGTTGAGGGATGTTGGGGACCCATGTGGAGCCGAAATCCTGACATAGAGCTAAGATAGCCCCTAAGAGGGCTCTTGCATGTCTGAGTTTTTACATACCTTTGTGCCCAAACACACACGCCTATGCGAGCGTTAGCAGTAGCCCTTCTAACAGCAGGCATGTACCTGCTGGTTGGCTGCGGTGGGCAGCAGCAAGAGCAGAAGACCGAAGAACAAAAGACCGAGCAGACCGCTCCTCAGCAACAGGCGCCAGCCGAACAACCGGCTCAGCCTGAGCAGCCCTCTACACCAGAAAATCCTCAACAGCAGGGCGAGGGGCAGAAAAAGTAACCCCCTTGTACTCGGTCGTTTTTGCTCTCCACCCTTTCTGTGGAGAGCAAATTTTTTTATCGGTCGTCCCGCGTGAAGCCTATAGTCTGATCATCTCTAAACATAAAAGTCCCTTCTCGCCCGCCAAATCGGAGGAATCGTTCTGTTTCCCCTGAGGAGGCAGCCCGCGCTCTGAGCAGGAAAGCTCGCCAGTTACGATTTTGTATCTCGCCGATTTTGTTAGAATGGAGCAGGGGGTATTCTCCCGTGATAAGGTCGGGGTCATAAAATACAAAGATAACTTGACCTTGAGCCCCAATCTGATTGTAAGTCCAAATTTGGTAGGGGTATTTGTCAGGTTCATTGTAGAAAAACTGTATGTCGTTGGGGGGGCCGTACTGAATAAAAACCCTTCCACGGTCAGTTTTCCAACCCGGACGCATTGAAGACTTGAAGTTCTGCTGAGCGTACTCAAAGCGTTTGAGAAACTCCTTGAAGTCTATACTTCCTGGCATATTTTCACGCTTTTTCCAAAAGGAGACAAAAAACTTCTTTTTGTCAGAGAAGCTTTGCAGGGTACGCATGAAGCTCTTTTCAGTAGGCGTAGCGAGATAGGTCATAGCTCCGAGAAGGTCGGTCAGCTTGCTCTCGGGCAAGTTATACTGAGCGTCGTACTCGGCCTCTGTAGCCTCTACGATTGGCTCGACTGTTGAGAGAATCGTGAAACGCCGATACCATGAAGCAAGCACTTCTCCGTCGTTTCGGCATAAGTCTATTTGGGCAAGGTACACGCCCGAGGGGAGCTTCTTGATAGGGAGTGTGAAGATGAAAGCCTCAAAAGGCTTAGGACGACTGGGGCGACGAGCAGTAGACAAGTCGGAGATTTCTAACGCCTTTTGAGCGTCTAGTACCTTGATTCGCAAATAATAAGGGTCCTGCGTAAGGCTGTCCATAGCGTAAATCTCCCCGTAGACTCGTAGGGTATCGGGGTCTATAAGCAGGCCGTTTGATATCCACGGCTCTAAACGGAGGTTGTGTCGCTCGTAAGCAGCGGTGGTAGAACTTAGCCGATACACATATAAGAGGTCGCTATAGCGGAATCTCCGAGAAGCAGGGGGCATTTCAAACTCTAAGATGGCTTTGACTTTCTGGGGGCGTGGGAGCTGGTTAGGGTCTGTGGCTTCAGCTTCTATAAGATAGAGCCCAGCCGGTAGGCGCAATCGCCGTACATCCACATAGATACGCTGGCGTTCTACCGAGGTCGTGTCATCCACTGGGGGAAGGGTAAAGCGAAACTTATCCGCATAGACAGGAGCATCTGAGGCGTTTTTGAGAAGAAGGGTAAAATCTACTTCGCCTTGATACCGCCCTTGGCGAGAGATATAGCGTACGGAGCTGGCATCAACCCCCAGAAAAAGCTCCATATACGCTTCTCCTTCCGGAGTGTAGTACCGAATAGGCTCTACATAGAAAATCACTTGGGCCCATATTCCAGTAGCGCAGGCAAGAAGGAGGTGCATAACCAAAGATAATCTCATTTAGGCTTAGCTGGAGATGGATAGCGCTGCCAAAAATATAGTCCAGTAGATAGCGTGAGGAGCCATGTAATCAACTCTGCCCATGTCGCCTCAGCGCGCCACCCAGTAAAAGCGTGGAGAATAGCCCCTACCCAGCCCTTGTGATGAAGAGGGGGATAGTACTGCCCTTCAGAGAAGGTGTAAGCCCATGATTGAGCTTCGGGGGGGGAAGATTGCGGGGTGAAAACCTGCCATGCTTTAGCCTCTGCCATATCCTCTGCCCATGAATACCGAGCTTCTAAGTACTCTAAAAGCTCATGAACTGCATAGGCAGCCATCCCTGCTGCCATGAAGAGTAGCAAGATAGAGGTGATCCGAAAAAAAGGGCGCAAAGGAATACGCTTGCCATATAAGAATATAGCAACTCCTATGATTGCAGCACTCAGGACACCCAAGAGTCCACCTATCCACGACAAATCTCGCTGCATCGCCCAAAGGGTGCGCAGAAATAAGGCTGTCTCCAGCCCTTCTCGGAGAGTCGTGCTGAAGCTTAGTCCAAAAAGTAGCCAGCCGACAGAAGATTGAGCCGCTTCTTTCAAGTCAGCCGACAGAGTGGCGCCACGCCGTTGCATCCATACTATCATGTAGAGAAGCATCCCTGCCGCTGATCCAGAAAAAAGCACCTCCCATAGCTGATGAATCGTACTTAGGCGAGCCAAAACGACAGCAGCTGCCCCACTTATGCAGATAGCTGTACCAAGTCCGATCCAAAGCCAAGCTCGTTCTTGCCTCGGTGCATAGCGAGCCAAGATGCCCACTACTAAAGCCGCTTCTAAAGCTTCGCGAAATGTAACAAAGGCTTCACTCACAGTCCAAAGGTAACCTATTTAGAATGAATCTGCTTGCTGCGGAGACGCAGCAGAGTGATCTCGGGCCAAATCCCTAATCGTGCAGGGAAACCAATGTATCCTAATCCTCTATTCACATACAGATATTGCTGGCCCATCTGGTAAAGACCTGCCCAGTACGTGTATAGCCACTGAGCAGGGCTGAACCGATAACTCATCCACTCTACACCGACTTGAAGTCCATGAGTATGCCCACTCAGCGTTAGAGCAATAGGATAGCGACCTTGCACTTCATATTCCCAGTGGGTTGGGTCATGAGAAAGTAAAATCGCACATGTATCTTTCGGTACTTGGGCCCAAGCTTGGGCCAGATTTCCATATCGTTGAAAACGCCGCCAGTGACTCCAGTTGCCTACACCGACTATAGCAAGGGTCTGTCCAGCTCGTTCTAAAGTAATAGCTGTGTTGTCTAAGATGGTGAATCCGGTGCGACGAACAAGCTCCTGCAAATACACCCGCTCCCTTTGACGCCGCTGTTGAGAAGCGCCTGCGATATAGTCCCCGTAATCATGGTTACCCATTACAGCCCACTTACCTAAGGGGGCTTGGAGCCGAGCTAAATCAGATACAAAAGGCCTGAGCTCCTCAGCAAACGTATTGACCCAATCGCCCGTGAAAACAATCATGTCTGGCTCGAGCGCCTCTATATGCTCCCAGACAGGACTCAAGACCTTCGATGAAAGAAAGCTCCCGCTGTGAAGATCAGAGAAGTGCAGAATGGTAACCCCATCCCAAGCTGGTGGGAGGTCGGATAAGTCAACCTCTACCTCATGTAAGCGGAAGCGATAGCGTCCTATCCAATATCCATATCCTAAAGCTATTGCAGGCAGACTCATGAAAACCCCCCCTATGACTTGAAGGGTGGCTCGTCGTCCTTCTGAAAATGTCTCCTGGGGGTCTTTAGGCTTCAGGGTGCTTAGAATGCCCCAGATCCCACCCAATAACTTACTCAGTATAGTAGCAAGCCATATCAAGAACACCCCGCCTCCGAGAAGCTGAATCTGTTTGTACGCTTCCACAGAGAGCGAAACCCATCGTCCGAAGGTAAAAAGACTCAGCATCAGGCCTAACATGGTAGGACTGATCCATCCCATCCACGGCTTCCACAGTCCTAAACGCTTCAATCCATAGTATCCACCTATCTCGGCGATTAACCATACAGCGATTAGGAATCCCCAGCGCATGTATAAGTCTGTATAACAGAATATCAAGCCTTCCATCCCTCTCTTTGGTCAGGATAATGATTCATACCTAAAACGAGGGCGAAAAGGACCAAAGATGCGCAAAGAGCCTTTTAGAGTTTTGCATAGCTGCTATCGTTTAGGTGCATCAGCCGTATCTGTGGCCTCTCCGAACTGCTTGGCTAAGTTTTCTACTTGGTATAGAACCGTGCTGGCTCTTTGTCTCAAGGGCTCATCTAAACGAGGGAGCAGAGCGTTTTGCGGTCGGAGACACTCTAAGGATACGCCTTTGAGAAGTGCCTCTATTAGGAGGGGTAAGGGGAAAAATATACTCTCCGCGGTTTCCCAAAAATGTCTCTCACTCGGGCGGTTTTTCCATCGGCGCAAGAGCACTTCTAAGCGGCGTCTCTGAAAACCGTATAGCTCTGGAGTCAATCCTCGGAGAGCTCGTAATACTGCTCGCCATCCAAACAAAGCTTGTATAGGATTATTTCGCCATGTTTTACGCAGCCTATGATACCAATAGTTGATAGCCCGGTAGTCCTTTTTACGAAATGCAGCGTACCACCGCAGAAGCCTCCATCGCAGGAATGCACTTTCGTCACGGGCGGACTCCTCCATCCAGGGATTGATTTGCTCGTACCATGTTTCGGCCGATTTGTCTTTATCTTCGGCCAAAATAAGGGTGAAATATACTGTGCAAGCAGCCAAGGGGCGAGCCATAAAGCTTAAGTCTGTGTGGAGGATGTATTGCAATAAGCGGTCATGTTCTGACAGACACAGAGCTTTAGCTTCTGTCCAATGCCCCCAACGTAGTAAAAATGCCAAGCGAAGGGTGAGGGCGGTGGCGATTAGGGTGGTTGGCTGGCAGAAGTCTGGCAAGCTTTTTTCTAAAGATTGCCATCCTGCGTACCACTGCTCAAAAAGGTCCGGCTCAGCTACATGCAGGAGAGGTACCCCCATAGCTAAGTAATTCATGTAGAAGCGGTGTCTGATGTAGTAAAGGCTGGGTGAAGCGGGTTTCTGGATGAGTAGGTCTAAAATGTCTATGAGATAATCCAAGGCTCGGGTCATATCAGCGGCTTCGGAGGCTCGAAGGAAAAGGGTATATTGCTCAAAGTAGCTGGCCCAGAGATCGTCGGGCGGAATCTTAGGTAAAGTAAGACCATCTTTTTGTCGGCTTACGGCGTGATGCTCCATCGCCGAGAGCTTACCTAAGAGAGCAGTATAGCGCCGGTTTATCTTCTCAAGAAGTGCAGTGCCCCACTGAGAGATGGATTCTCCTGGGGCTAAGGAGTGATAATCTCGCACGTAGGTTTCTAAAACATGAATGCTCCATAGAACTACCTCTTCCCAGCCTAGTTCTATCGCTTTAGAAACTGCCTGTCGCCATAGGTCCAATGCAGTATCGGATAGCCCTCGCTGCCAAAGTGCTATGCTAAACCAGAGCTTCTGCCAGATACGCTGCTCCTTGATAGACTCAGGTAACATAGTCGCTGGCAAAACCTCACTTAGAATCTCCCAAAGATGGTGTTTGTGGGTTCTGAGAGCGGCTAAAGAACTATGCGGAAAAGAGCGCCGATAAGCCTGATAGAGATAGCTTTCATTGTATATCTTCATCCGGCGAAGCCGATCCAAAAGCCAACGCTCTTTTGCACTCCGCAACCGTGCTCGTAGCTGGCGATATTCGCCTTCTGTGAGTGCATGGATGACTTCCCATAAAGCTTCGGGGGAGAGCTTAGGCGTACCCACAGAACAAATCTAATCGGTATGAGCACTTAGAAGGGTGCACTAAGCTATAACTATACGGCGCTAAGTAGCTTTTGTACATGGAGCTGTTGGGCTCAGCAGGCTGAACTCTAAGTGCATCATATAACTTTTAGGATTTACGAGGGGGCGGGAGGCTTTCTTTGAAAGCCTCCCGCCCCCTCGCATCCACCATCTAACAGGCCCACGGGGCACACTAAGACTTTTTATACTTAGCTCCTTAGGGCCTACTATCCGGCTCGGCCATATCTTATGATTGGTAGTAAGCGAACACTAAATCGGCCCGTTACGGTGTCTGGGTGAGCATTAGCTAAAGCACTCAGGTCAAGCCCGGGTATAGGAAAGTTCGGAGGGGTGTATTGGGGGCGAATAAATGTAAAATCTCCAATCAGCAAAGTATCTCCACTGATTTGGACGCCTGTGACAGTTTGGGTTGTGCCAGGGTATTGAGCTATAGAAACCTGTGGTATTGCTTGTACGCTGAAAGTTGGGATAGGTGAAGCGTTGATATTAGCGATAACACCGGATAGTTGTGACACAGAGGCTTGAGAGGTGGAGCGTTTCAGGATCAGACTAAAGGAGAGGCGGCCGATGCCTAAGCTATCCTCCCGATCAAACTGAATGTCCAGCGTATCGGCTCCTCGTCGTAAAACTTCGCCGGGATTGCCGGCATAGTAGGTGTATCGGAAAGGTATGTTAAACGGGGTCCCGTTCTGGTCACGTCCGCGAGCCACCCCTTCTATAAATCCCTGCTGGGGACGCACCAGGTTTTGTCCGGGGGGACCTTGGGGACCCTCTGGGCCCTGTTTGCCACGGCAGCTCAAGGTGAGCAGCGTAAGGAGGGCTATGCAACTCGCGTTACAAAGTTTCCGCATGTGACAAAGTAAATGATTTCTGCCGTACGAGCGCTTGCGCATTCTGCCAAACTGGCAGAGGGAGGCGCATAGAGGTCGTTTTCGCCGAGGTCATTCCCCTTGCTTTGCGTTTGAACAATCAAGTTTGGTAAGTCAGCTCATACTTACTTTTTACTTTTATAGCGGATGCTAAGCTGGGTTGAGACGTCCTTGGAGGTGCGAGAGCGGTACTGTCATGATTGGACGGAGGATTTTCGATTTTTACCTGACGCCGTGGCCCGTCCCCGAACGAAGGATGAGCTACAGCTTACCCTCTCTTACGCTTATGAGCGAGGTGTGCCTATCATCCCTGCTGGTGGTAGAACTGGCCTCAGCGGCGGAATGCTACCCGTTCAAGGGGGATGGGTAATATCCTTGGAAAAACTCAACCGCATCTTAGCTATCGATACTCAAAATCTGATAGCGATCGTAGAAGCGGGGGTCATCACACAGGACTTACAGGAAGCTGCGGAGGCAGTCGGGCTTTTTTATCCCCCCGATCCTTCCAGTCGAGGTAGTTGTACGATTGGTGGGAATATCGCTCATAACGCTGGAGGAGTCCGTGCTGTAAAATATGGAACGACTCGAGAATATGTGTTGGGTCTGGAAGCATTTTTCCCTGATGGGCGCCCTTTACGCACGGGAAGTGCTACGATAAAAAACTCCACAGGCTATAACCTTACTCAGCTTTTGGTAGGTAGTGAGGGAACCTTAGCGGTGATTTACGGGGCAACGCTCAAGCTTTTGCCCCGCCCTCATCATGTGAGGACCCTTCTTTTGGGCTTTCCTGATGCTCGCTGCGCCGTGGAAGCCGTGATAGAAGTCCTCCAGAGCGGCATTCTTCCCTCGGCGATTGAGTTTATGGAGCGTGATGCTGTTCTTTATGGCGAGGCTTATTTGGGAGCGAAGCTGTATCCCGATGCGGATAAGTTTGGAGGTCTTCTTCTGGTAGAGGTGGATGGAAATCACTTGGAAGCCTTGGAGGCTGATTGCGCTCGCATAGAGGAAAAGGCTTTGGCGATGGGCGCTATGCAGAGCTGGTTTGCTCAGACCGCTGAAGAGCGAGAGCGGCTCTGGCGGCTTCGTCGCTGTTTAGGTATAGCTGTGAAATCCAGCGGTCCCTACAAAGAGGAGGATACGGTCGTTCCTCGGGCAGTGCTACCTGACCTGCTGGACTATGTGAAAGCGTTGGGTGCTCGGTATGGGTTTCGCTCAGTGTGCTATGGTCACGTGGGTGATGGTAACCTTCATGTAAATATCCTTCGAGAGGGTCTCTCTGAAAAAGCATGGCGGGAAGAGATTCCCATGGCGGTGGAAGAGCTTTTCCGTTTTGTAGTCTCCAAAGGCGGGGCGATCTCAGGCGAACATGGCATTGGGTGGGTGCAGCGGCGATATATGAAGATTCAGTTCAGCCCCGATGAGATAGCACTTATGCGGCAAATCAAGCGTATTTTTGATCCTAAGAACCTTCTCAATCCGGGGAAGCTGTTTCCGGATTGAAGGCTTGTTAGGTATGTCAGCTGAGTACGGAGCTAACCTATGAAGCAGGGTTGGCTTAGGGCAGCGGTACCAAGTTTCCTTATGAGCGCGATAGTTTGGAGTGATGATTATTCAGTTGAGCCCAAACTCTACCTGGCCGGCTCAGGCATGATGCTTGAGGCAGCTTGACTACCTGTGGGTTGGGTCTTCATTCCCCGCCATTCTAGTCTCCACCCTTTTGCCTCTGAAAAGCGGGTACAGTTCAACTGGTTCGTAGCCGTAAAATGCTCTTTTGAGCACTCTTTGTCTTGCCATTACCTCTCGCCTTTATTCCATACCCTCCGCTTATCTTAGTCTGATGAAACGCATCCTGAGCTGGAGCTTGTTGGGCTTTATCTGGGCTCAGCAGGACGCTGCTACGCGTGCCCTCCTCAACAAGTATGATGTCAAGTTCTGGTGGCTTAATATCCAAGCGACTCACACCTCTTATGAGTTAGGTCCTTCGTGGGTGCTGACCCGACTTGAGGTTACGGCCCCCGATCTGGATACGTTGGCTTTTGAGCTGCACAGCAGTGTAACGGTAGACTCAGTCCTCCTGAATGGGCAAAGGATGAGCTTTCTCCGCAGGGGGCATACGCTACGTATTCCACTTTCACCTCGGCCAGTCCAGGGTAGTTTGTTGGAAGCTGTAGTCCATTATCGATGGGCTCCTACCGGTTCTCAAAGCAGCTTGCCAGGACTTAACAATCGTCAATCTCCCTCTTGGGGCAATTGGGTTACATGGACGCTCTCACAACCTTTCGAGGCGCTGGGCTGGTGGCCTACTAAGCAGATTCTTACAGACAAGGCAGATTCGGTCTGGACCTTTCTCACGGTTCCCCTCGGTACGAGGGCAGGAGCGGTGGGGGTTTTAGAAGGCATAGATACCTTGCCTAACAATCGGGTAAGATTTCGGTGGAAGAGTCGTTATCCTATCGTTTATTATCTGGTTGCCTTTTCGGTAGCTGAATACATAGACTATAGCTTTTATGCCCAAGTGCCTGGTGTCTCCCAGCCTGTACTGGTGCAGAACTACATTTACGACAATCCTCAGGTTCTCAGCCTCTATAAGGCCCAGATAGACACGACGGCGGCGCTTCTACGGGAATTCTCGTTGCGCTTCGGTCCGTATCCATTTTGGCGAGAGAAGTACGGCCACATGATGGCTCCCTTTTCGGGTGGGATGGAGCATCAGACGATGACCACTCAAGGGTATTTTGATTTTAGCTTGACGGCGCATGAGCTGGCTCATCAGTGGTTTGGCGATTGGGTAACGTGTGCCAGTTGGCAGGATATTTGGCTCAATGAGGGCTTCGCCAACTACAGCGAGTATATAGCGCTTCAAGCTCTGGGTACGCCGGTAGAGGCTCGCAACTGGCTAATCAATGAGCACAACCAGGTGGTCGCAAGGAATAGAGGTAGTGTATGGGTGCCAGATACCTTAGACGCGGGGCGGATTTTTAGCTACCGGCTTAGCTACGCCAAGGGGGCTTATCTGCTTCATATGATTCGCTTTCGTTTAGCCAACGACTCGCTTTTTTGGGCTATCTTACGCACTTATTTGGATCAAAATGCCGCTGGAGTGGCTTGGCAGAGTACCTTTCAAGGGATTTTAGAACAAGCTACAGGAGAGAGTTGGGCTGACTTCTTTCAGCAGTGGTATTATGGCGAGGGACATCCCATCCTAAACGTCCGCTGGAATGAAAATGAAGGAGACCTTTGGATCTCTGTGTCACAAAGTGGTAGTTGGAGCCTTAGCGTACCTTTTTTCCGTACCCCAATAGAAATTCGTGCTATACGACAGGGACTACCAGACACAACCATTCAACTTTTCCTCTCTCAGCCTCTCCAGACTTTCTTCATTCAAGGAGTGGGGGCCGTAAATAGCATACAAGTAGACCCTGAATACTGGATTTTGCGACAATTGAGCTCTTTGCAGCGGGACTCAACCTTAGGTGTGAGGGGGCGGGATGGTGAGCGTTCTCTCTGGCTCAGTCCCAATCCAGTCAAGCAAGGAGAGGAACTATTTATACAGCTTCCTGCATCAGGGCGTCTCACTATCCACGATATGCAAGGACGAGTACTTTACGAGGAGATCCATCTTGCCCCCTTCTTTAGATGGACTGCATCGGTTTCGGCTGGTTACTATCAAGTGGTCTGGACAGGCCTGAACGGAGCGAGCCAGCGGCAAGCTCTCCTTATCCTACCCTAAGTCATAAAGCCTTATCTTAGCCTCATGTTCTGGAACGAGAACGATGAGGTGGATATTGAAGCCCTGTGTCAGCGCTTTGAGATGGAGTGGAAAAAAGAAGCTCTGGGGTACTATGGTCAGGGCGAGCTTGGGGAACTTTTTGAGTGGTATTTGGAGAGTGAGAACTACGCTGCCGCCCAAATTGTCTTAGAACATGCCAACTACCTATACCCGGAATGGATTCAACCCCAATGGTGGCGCAGTCTCTTAGCCTACCGGCAAGAGCGCTATTTGGAAGCCTATGTGCAGGGAATGAAAGCTTTTGAGCAGTTGCCTCTGACATCGGAAATCTATCAGCACCTAATAGAAGTGTGTCTGGCAGCGAGACGCTTAGAGGAAGCGCATGAGCTTCTTGAGCTGTGGTGGGATGAGAACCCTGACGACAGACGGCGAAGCTGGGGCGCCTGGTTTTTGGGAGAGGCTCTGTTTCACCAGGGTGATCTTTCGGCTGCTATCCCTGTTCTATGGCGAGCTTGGGGTGTCGCTATCCCTCGGCAGGAGCTGCGGATAGTGAGACTTCTCACAGGGGCCTACATTCATTCTGGCAACTGTGCAGAGGGTATCCATGCCTTTCAAAGGAAGCTATGGATAGAGCCCACGCGATTCTCTCTATGGTTGGGGTTGGCTCGGCTTTACTTGCATAAGCTTGCCTACGCTCAGGCTCGTCAAGCGCTCCAAGAAGCCGAGCCTCTCCTCGCTGCAGAGGAGGATATACCAGCCTCTGCCCACGCAGAATATCATAAGCTTTGGGCGATATGGTATGAGTCTCACGGCGACCTTAATGGAGCTTTCCGAGAATGGCTCCGAGCCCGTCATTATCAGCCTACTCAACCTTACATTCTCTCCAAACTCTTAGAGCACTACCAGCGAATGGGCGACGAGGTAGCTATGCGCTCTTATGTAGAACGACTATACCAGTACGGGATGCATCGAGCACGAGTTCGTCGCCAAATTGCCGATTTTCATTGGTTGGAAGGACGATACGATCAGGCCACGTTATATTACCAGACCCTTCTGCCGCATAGAAAAGAACGGCGTTACGCTATAGAGCGTATTCTCTTGGGAGCCTTACATTTACGGGACTTTCGTATGCTCCGCAAGGCGATTACCTATGGAAGTCGACATTTTTCTGACCAGCCGGATGTGTGGATACAATGGGTACGGTCGTTGTTTTTGGCTGGATACAAGATGTTTGCCTTGCGCTTACTGGAGCATTTTCTGAAGATGCGGGATGCATCGGTACCGGCAGCGGTCTTTTATTGGTACGCCGCTCTCTCTGTGCATAATAAGCGATACGAGGCGGGTCTATTGAGCTTGGAGGTAGCTCTGTTGGCCAATCCTGCTCAGGTTAAGCTCTTCCATACGCTTACCCAAGGGGCTATGCTACCCCTTTCTTATTGGAAACTTTTGCATCGGTATGGGCAACTTTCCCCTGCCTAATCTCCCTCCTCGGGCTGCAAAGCCTCGGCGCGAGGGGATCACGATGGTTATGGATAAAGGGCTGGGCCCGAATGCCGTCTCTGATCTGCTCAGCGTCGCTGCACCCTATATAGATTTTGTCAAGCTGGGCTGGACAACTGCATTGGTATCGGGGGTTCTGAAGGAGAAAATCCAGCTCTACCGAAAGGCGGGAGTAGAGCCCTACTTTGGCGGGACTCTCTGGGAGGCTCATTATGTCAGAGGGGTACAGGCGGACTTTTATGCGCTTTTGGAGGCATACGACATGCGTGTAGTGGAAGTATCGGATGGTAGCGTAGAGGTCCCGCATGAGCTAAAACGCCGGTGGATTGCTGACTTTAGACAGCGTGGGTACTTAGTACTTTCAGAGGTAGGAAGTAAGGATGCAGCGAAAGTTCTGCCTCCCTTTCGTTGGATAGAGCTTATTCAGGCTGAGCTGGAGGCAGGGTCGGCATGGGTCATTGCCGAAGCTCGTGAAAGTGGCACCGTAGGCATGTATCGCTCTACAGGAGAGCTACGTGAAGGTCTCGTAGAGGAGATAGTTCATGCCATTCCCGTAGAAAAACTCATTTTTGAAGCTCCCCAGCGCAGTCAGCAAGCCTGGTTTATTCGCCGTTTCGGGTCCAACGTAAATCTTGGCAATATCGCCCCTGACGATATACTTAGTTTGGAAACGATGCGGCTTGGTCTGAGGGGGGATACCTTCTGGACTTTTCTCCAGCGCGAGTGAGCGGTGTAGCGTGGGTTATCGGACTTTTACTCTATGGTTTATTGGCGGTATATGTAGAACGAAAACTCGCCGCCTGGATCCAAGACCGCCAAGGCCCGATGGAAACGGGGCCCTACGGTATTCTTCAAACGCTTGCTGACATCCTTAAGCTTCTGCGTAAGGAAGAAGCTCTCCCTGCTCCATCTGTCCAGAGAGTTTTTCTCCTGGCTCCCGTCATGGCTTTTCTCTCCGTAGTGGGCGCTCTTCCATGGATTCCTCTCGTAGAGCCCCATCTGCGAAATGAATACGGTTTATGGCTTGCCATTTCCATTGTGTCTATGGAAGCAGTGGCTTTGTTTTTGGGAGGTTGGTCTAGTGGAAGTAAATACGCCCTATTAGGCGCTTACCGGCTTCTTACGCTGCTGTTAGCTTACGAACTCATTATAGGACTCCTTATTCTTACGGTGGCTACACATTATGGCTCTCTGGATTTGCAAGAAATCGTAAATAGTCAGACTCAAATCTGGGGCATTCTTCAAAGTCCATCCCTCTTTATCGCAGGTATTTTATGGTTTTTAGCCGGGGTTATGGTGGCTCACCGGGCCCCTTTTGATCTACCCGAGACTGAGTCCGAACTGGTAGCTGGCGTGCTGACTGAATATAGCGGAATTCGCTTCGGACTATTTATGCTGGCTGAATACATCCTAATGCTCCTTCAAGCTATATGGGTGGCTTATGTGTTTTTGGCAGGGAAGGTTTTATTCTGGATTCCGGTCCTTGTACTCTTGCAGATGACTCTAAGATGGGCATGGCCTCGCTGGCGTCCCGACCAAGTGCTTGTAATAGCTTGGCGTAGAGGAATACCCGTCGCTTTCCTTGCATGGGTACTGGAACTGATATGGAATCATCTGATATAGGGAAAAAATTGCAACCTTTGTCTTGCCTATGAAAGTGTACGCTTATGCAGTAGCGATGGGCCTTATTTGGGCTCAGCAAGGGGTAGAGCTCCTAAAGCTCCCTCAACCAAGGCCAATCAGACAGGCACGACCTCTTTATCTGCCAGTCCAGATGCGCACTCAGAGCTTGGGCTGGCTCCTTCCCAATCAGGACTTTGCTATTGTCCCTTCCCCTACTAATGACCCAGACTATGCTGGTGATACGCTCATCAGCAATGGGGTCGGACCTAACACTCGGTCTAATCCACCTGCTCAATGTTTAGGTGCCTTTTTCGATTCCCTTGAGACCGCTCTGGCCTATGCAATCGTAGGGAATGAGCGATTCAAGTTTGAGGGCAGCGGCATTCAATCACTCGGCATAGCGCTATATTATGATGGGGCTATTGCTGAGCGGTATGATTTCTCACCTGACTTGGGCGGCACGGATCGCACGATCTCTATAAAAGGCATTGCTGCTTTGTTATACAACCTATCTCAAACCACCAGTAATCCTTGTAACCCATCTTTGGCCACTCCTGTGCCTGATAGTCTCAATGATGGAGCCTACACCTTCTTTTATGCGGTGTATCCTGCGCGTTCCTACACTTGGGGAGCCCCTTTTTATAGCCAGTCGCGTCCAGGTACTATTCCAGGTAGCACACCTGTGCGCTTGGCTTCTAAGCCCCTATCTAATATACGATTAGCTAATGGTTTTGAAGGTGATATGGGTCCCCGGTGTCCTATGCCAGGTAGCGCTTCTTCCTTTAGTATCACTGAATTTTTTGATTTTGTTTACTTTTCTACGCCTTTGGACATCACAGACTCTGCCTCTTACTACCTCTCCGTAGGTACGGAGCGATATAATATCAACACTTACACGCTTACTGATACGATTTACTTCTTCTATGGTCCTGCATTCAACGGCGTTCTCTCCAATCATCCATGCCTCAATGGAGATACGACTCGAATAGGACGAAGTCTTTTTTCATGGGCATTTTATGATACGACCTCAGCTGGAGGAGACTTCTATAGTAATCCTTCGTCTCTAGCCCCTGTTTTTCCTGATTGGGTTCCTATGCATGCTGTTTCACCTCCATCTCTCAAAGGTGGTTTGAACTGGGTTCTGTTTCCTATTGTGTATGAGCACACACTCTCTATGGGGAGTTGGATTCGAGGAGATGCATGGAGTGTAATGACGCCTTATCCTAATCCGTCTACCGAGTGCTTTCATGTGCGCTTTGAGGCGCCTAAGCCCACCGAAGTTCGTGGTTCTCTCTACACTATGGAAGGGCGTCTTGTCAAAAGCTGGCCTGCTCGTTCCCTTTCAGCTGGTGTGGTAGAAACCTTGTGGGATGTAGCGGATGTGCCGGCAGGCAGCTACCTATTTCGCTTGGATAGTGAGCTGGGTCGCGCCGCGTTTCACGTTACGATACTGCACTAAAAAGGCAACCTCCCCCCTTCGGACTGGGCTGGCGCGTAAGCGCCAGCCCAGTTTGTCTTTACAAAACACCGAAGATCAGAGGTGGCTCACTGGAGCATATCACGAGTAAGGAAGGAAATAAGAGAAACCGCACATTGGCAAGATTGTCAAGGTTTATTGAGGTCAAAACCTGTTTTGAAAGGGTTCGGTCTGCGGAAGGGCCAAGAGGGCTGACGCTCAGGGGGGACCCATACAGCTCCCTTGAGCCAAAGAGGTGCGTCAATCAATGAGCTCATGGGGTAAAAAGTACCTTTTGGCTGACGCTCCAACCGAACATAAGCAGGCTGCTGAAGTGTGTCTAGGAGCACATAGAGATAGTTACTCTGCGCATGATGCGCACCTGTCCATCGCTTCTCCTCGGCTTGATAATAGATCAGCTGTACTCGGCCAAAGAAATGTATATCACGCAGAGTGCCCGCTGTGTCCCAGAAGGCAGCAGCTGAATCGCTGGATACCTGATGATAAAAACCCAGTAAGCTATCTGCCTGGTTGAGTAGTCGGACCGCACCGGCTGCATGAGCGGAGTCTGGCCGGTTGTCTTTGAGGTAAATGGAGATACGATCTGCTTGGAGCTGCATAACGCTGTCGGCGAGCCATGCTTCTTTGTGCAAGCGGGCTATCCGAAGGATCGTATCATAACAGAGGGTTTCGCTACGGGCCCAATAAGGAGGCCGCATGAGTTCAGCTTGTCCTATGCCACAAGCTCGGCTCCGCGCGGTCCAACCTACTTCACTCTGAATAAAGGTTGTATCAGGGCCGTCTATGTAAAGAAGAGCCACATTCCCCTGTAAGTAAAGGGAATCTCTCGTCCAGTAAGCCGTATCCGCCCATGCGAAAGCCCGATGGTTTCGGTTTTTGAAGCGTATATCACATCGTGCATAGGCGGAATCGCGGAGTCTGTCATAGTAGGCTTCGGCTGCCCAGATTAAGCGGACTGTATCGCGGTAGTGGGCGTTTTGCCGCAAAAAAATTTCTCCGCTGTGTCGATTCCATTCAGCTACTTTAGCTATGAGCGTATCTTGTCGCTTTATATCCCACACGAGCACACCGGCGGGGAAAATAGCGTAATGCCGCCGGCTCTCATAAATGAGAGAATCCGTCTGAGCTTGGGTAGAGCCTCGGTATAACCGCACTTGTCCTGAAAAGGTAGCGATTTCAGCTCGGGTATCGTAAGTAGCCCTATCGCTTTGTATTTCACCTGTGGTGTCGGAAAAGGTACCTCCCCCTTCGTACCAGGCTACATCGTTTGTACGATCGTAGTGGAGGCGTGGGGCCTTCAGTCGGGCCGGTGGAAAATCAGCTTCTACCTGTCCTTCATAGGTGAGACGACGAGTTTCTGGGGTATAAGTTAGTCTCTCAGCGCGGATTTCACCCGAGTTGCCGATCCAAGTTATCACTCGCCCCTTAGCGGTGAAATCTCCTTTGTCTGTGATTTGAGCCTCTTCACAATACAATCGGACTGTATCCTGACGCAATCGCACTTGGCCGCGGAGAATCCGAACTTCGGGCGTCCCCCCCAGTTCCTCGGCGCTTTCTATGATTACAGTCTGTGCTTTGCTCATGACCCCCGCAGAGAGCACACCTATCCAGAAGCTCCATTTAGGCACGGCTCAGGCAAGTTATGCCATATCGTCGGCATTTCATAGCTCTTCTATAAGAGCACAGGTCCGAGTATCACTGCTTCAAGTCCTCTAAGCTTTGTTTTTTCGTGAGAATATATGGCTTTCAGTAGTTCCATCGTGCGAATCGGCGCAGCGTCTCTCCGAACTACACCCTTAGATTGGGAAGGTAACCGCCAGCGCCTCACTGCTCTCATCCAAGAAGCCCATCGTCAAGGCATTGATGTGCTGGTATGCCCAGAGCTGGGGATTTCAGGGTATGAGTGTGGAGACTTTTTCTGGCATCCATGGGTAGCAGAAGCAGCATGGGACAGCCTACAAGAACTGCTTCCTGCCAGCGATGAGATGGTTATCGTAGTGGGACTTCCGCTTAGCGTGCATGGCACCCTGTACAACGCCGCCGCTGTTCTGAGCAAAGGACGAGTCTGGGGTTTTTCTCTGAAGCGGCACTTGCCTAAGGAGGGCGTGTTCTACGAGCCGCGCTGGTTCGCACCAGCTCCGAAACGACGCCTTATAGAGCCTAAAAGCGGGGCACCTGCTGGCTACGCCTTGCCTTTTCAGTGGAGAGATTTTTGTGTAACTGTAGAGATTTGTGAAGATGCTTGGCAGGCTCGTCGCCCTTTGGCCTATCACCGTACGCACATTGCATTAAGTCTCAACGCTTCTCCTTTTGAGATGGAGAAAACTCAGCGACGGCAGCGTCTCGTTGCCGAAAGCAGTTATCGCTACAAATGCGTCTATGCCTATGCCAATCTATTAGGTAACGAGGCGGGTAAGTTGCTATATGATGGCGATACGCTTATCGCTTGGAACGGGATCATTGTGGCCTCAGCTAAGCGTTTCTCCTACGATGATGGAGAGCTGATTTGGGCGGACTTTACTGAAGAAGCTCTTCATGCAGCGGCTAAGCGAAGTAGCTTACCCCCGCCCCGAAACCCTATCCGACTGCCAGAGGCCCACCGAAAGAACTTTCCTGCCAGTCGGTCTCTCTCCTCACGGCCTTCTGAGAGCATGAACCGCTGGGCAGAACTGACTGAAGCGATAGCCATGGGACTTTGGGATTACCTTTGGAAAAGTCGTAGCCGAGGGTTTGTAGTTTCCTTGTCGGGAGGCTTGGACTCAGCCGCTTGTGCATTCCTCGCTAAATACGCTCTGCGCCGGGCCAAAGAAACTCTCCCTTCTTCTGTTTATTGGCAGAGGTTAGCTTATATGGATGGAGTTGAGCCGCAGGTTTATGCCTTTTATCAAGCCACAGCTCAAAGTAGTCTGGATACGTACGAACGAGCTCAAGCTTTAGCCCAAGCTATTGGGATTCCTTTTCATCGGTGGGAGATTCAGGATATCGTAGAAGCCTATGAGTCGTTGGTGGAGGGATGGTTGGGACGCTCGCTTTCGTGGCACGAAGATGATATTGCGCGTCAAAACCTTCAGGCGCGGGTGCGGGTACCAGGGATTTGGATGGTAGCTAATGTGCTGGGTGCCCTCCTCCTCACCACCAGCAATCGCAGCGAACTCGCTGTAGGCTACTCCACGATGGATGGAGACTCCTCGGGCGGCCTGGCACCTATTGCTGGTGTGGCCAAAGCCGACCTAAAAGAGTGGGCTTTATGGGCATCTGAGGCCTTTGACTTACCGCCTCTTCGCACTATAGCTTTGGCTACGCCTACAGCAGAGCTTCGTCCCGGAGGGCAATCAGATGAAGAAGACCTTATACCCTATCCGTTTCTCAATGATTTGGAGATACACCTTGTAAGAGAAAATCTCTCACCAAGCTATCTTTATGATCGCTTTTCCGAATACAGAGCATCGGTAGAAAAGTTTATTCGACTTTTCCGCATTAGTCAGTGGAAGCGTGAGCGGACTGCCCCAAGCTTTCATGTAGATGCTCACGATTTAGATCCGCGCAGCGCTGCGCGATTCCCTATCCTTCATGCCCTTCGATAACCTTTCTGCTATATATCCTTTCTCAGAGAGCGCTATCTTTGTCCCATGTGGCGCTTTTTGCGACTGCTGATCGCCCTCATTTTGGCTTTTTTCCTTACCATGCTCATCGGAGGGGTTTTGATAGTAGGAGCGCTCACCTCAGGCATAGCCATTAAAGCCAGCTCTTCGGATAAATCCAAAGCTATCTCTAAGGAAGGCTGGCTGTATCTGCCTTTATCGGGTGAGCTGAGGGAGTACGAAAAAGATTTTAAGCCCAGCTTCTCTGGTATGGAGATAGTTTTTGGTTCTCCTACTGATCGCCCGCCGACGATGGAAGAGTTACGTCTTACTTTAGAACGAGCCGCTACCTCCGACAAGGTCAAAGGGATTATCCTTCATTTGGGGGCTTTGAGTGCGCAGCCTGCTCAGATCCAGCAGATCGGTCGATGGCTTGTAGCCTACAAGCAGGCCGCTAAGAAGCCCATTTATGCCTACGCTGATTATTTTTCTGAGCTGACTTATTACCTTGCCTCGTACGCTGATACTATAGTAATGTATCCGCGTTCGGGAGCTTCTTTGGAATGGAATGGACTGGTCAGTCAGAGCATTTTCTATAAACGGTTTTTGGAGAAGTGGGGCATCAAACCGCGTCTCTTTCGCACGGGTGCTTATAAGTCGGCCGCTGAATCCTTTACAGATGAGCAGTATAGTGAGTCTAATCGCATTCAGCTTACAGCTCTTTTAGAGGATGTCTGGAGTACTTTAGTGGATACTGTCGCCCAGCGTCGGCGAGTGGCGATCGACAGTTTGCGCCGCTGGACAGAGAGTCGGATCTTCCTATCGGCTGATGAAGCCTACGCCGCTGGCTTAGTGGATGCTCTTACTCCTTGGCCCGTGTGGGTAAAACAGTTCATCCCCGAAGGAAAAGACGAGCCTGCCTTTGTGGGCGTCAAGCAAATTTTAGACGAAAAACCTAAGAAGTCGTCGGAAAATAAGATAGCTATTCTGTATGCGGAGGGGACGATAGGCCCCGAAGAGGATATTAGTGCAGAGCGCTTAGTTCCTGTCATAAATAAGTTGGCCCGAGAGGATGCTGTAAAGGCGGTGGTTTTGCGTGTAAATAGCCCTGGTGGTGCTGTTTTGGACTCTGACAAAATAGCTGAGGCTCTCCGCTCTCTCAAGTCTAAAAAGCCCCTGATTGTTTCTATGTCGGGTGTGGCAGCTTCGGGAGGTTACTATATCTCTGCTTTGGCAGATAAAATCGTTTCAGAATCTACTACCATCACAGGGTCTATCGGCGTGATCGGGCTCCTTTTTGACTTTCGCGAGCTCTTAGAGAAACGCATTGAGCTGCGTACTGATAGGGTAATAGTAGGCGGGCGTTACGCTGACTTTATGAATCCCTTGCGGGAAGTAACGCCTGAGGAAAACGCTCGCCTTCAGGCGGAGATAGACCAGATATACGAGGAGTTTTTAGGGCTGGTTAGAGAAGGACGACGCTATCCTTCACGGGATGCCGTTCATGCTATTGCGCAGGGGCGAGTGTGGTCAGGTATAGATGCCAAGCAGATCGGTCTAGTGGATACCCTTGGAGGAATAGAGACGGCCATAGCCTTAGCTGCTCAAGCTGCCTCTCTCAAAGACTATGAAGTTCAATCTTATCCTGAACCTTCTTCCTTCATCGAGCGGTTGCTTCGGCAGTTTCAGAAGGCGGAGGGTTGGTGGGCTAAAATAAGCCGTCAGCCTTATCTGCCCGATGCCATACAACTTTACTGGGAGGAACTTAGGATTCGTTAGAGTCATGGAGATAGAGCTACTCTGGCCTCTTATTCAGGAGCTTATTCAATCCCCTGACGTGACAGAGGAGGATTGGTCGTTTTTGCGCCAAAACGCAGAGGCTTTAGGTTGTCCTGAGGCTGTTCTGCGAGCCATGGTTGAGGCTCGGTTGGCCCAAGGGGCTTCGGAAGGGGTGCATAAAGTCCGAGCGTTGAGTCGTCTGATAGAGTCCCTTGGCTCAGAGGCGGCTCCGAAGCTGACCTTTCTTGTGGAGGTGGCGCAGTTTTTAGCCTTACCCGTAGATATAGTCCAAACCTTAGTACAAGTGCCCCGATCGCCGGCCTTGCGCTTCTTGGCTCGGCTTATCAAAGCGACCGAGTCTATAGGCTCTATTCAAATGTTCTCTGAATGGTTTGAAGAGCAGGCCCAGCTTCTGCAACTGGACCCTCAAACGCCTCGTTATCTCCTGCAGCTTATGGAGGCAGCCGTCAGCAAATCCTTAGCTCAGGCTTTACAAAGCTACTGGGCTCTATTACAGCTTCTGGATAAACGCCATATGCCTGCCTTAGAGTTAGGTTATTTGACGGAGTTGGCTCGGGAAGCTCGTCTGTCCGATGCTGTGAGTCAGGGCCTTCAAGAGTTCATACGCATGCGTCAAAAGAGACGCTCTCCCTTGGAGGCTTTAGCCTATCTTGTTCGTCAATTTATTCAAAAAGGTGGTCTCTTGGATGAAGAGCAGGCCTTCCTAACAGCCCTTGCCCAAGAGGAGGGCATACCTCTAAGTGTTTTGGAGGGTCTAATAGAGTTAGAGAAAGCCCTTAGGCAGGCAGATCCGGGTACTTTCGCAGCAGAATACTATCAGCCCCTTCTACGGGCGCTGATTTCTACCCAGAGCTTAGATGAGAAGGCTTATCAATTCCTTAGCCAAAAAGGCAGTGAGTTAGGACTCTCCCGAACCCACATAGAAATTATCGCTGAGTTAGAGCGTCAAATCCTGGAGAATAAGGCTAAGTTTCCTCAATCTCTTCAGCCATTGATCAGAGTCTTAGTAGAGAATGCCAAAATAACCGATGATAGGCTGATTTTTCTTATCAAGAAAGCTCAAGAAATGGGGGGTACAGATAAAGTTGTCAGGAGTCTCGTCCAGATTGAAGTTGCGGCTCAGAAGAAAGCTCTTCAAGAGCGAATCTCTATTACTCCCCCCGTAGAGCTGCCTCCTCCGCCGGTTATCGTAGAACCTTCGCCTCCACCTAAGGAAAGCATAGGCTCTCCTCCTGTAGAGGTGAAATCTTCCTCCTCGGTTACAGATAGTGGTATTTCTGTCGCTATCAAGACGACAACTTATCCCAAGGGTGGTAACTTTCCCAGTTTGGCTTTTGATTTTAGCTCTATCAAGGTCTTCTCTCTACGAAGTGAGAAGGATATCATTCGGCGGGCGGAAATCTTTGCCAAGGAGGGCCGAACTAACTGGCATGCCCTCGTAGAATATGGGGAGCGTGAATACATTCTCATAGCTAAGGGTAAGCCTGAACATCGCTTTGAAGAGGTGATTAGCTGGGCTGTCAGCCCAACCGGCGAAGTCATCGCTATTAAGCATCGCCTGCAGGGCACTTATCGAGTCTATCTTAATGGAGAAGAGGGTCGACCTTTAGATGAGATTTCTACCCTTATCCTTTCTCCCAATCATAAACATCTTGCTTACTCAGCCAGAAAGGGCGAAGAGATTTTCGTCTTTCTGGATAACATCGGCATGGGACCCTTTACGCAAGTGAGTAATCTCACCTTTAGACCCAATGAACAGAACGACCTCTTTTTCGTCTTTCAAGTAGATAAAAATCGCTGGCAAATCCGAGATTACCTGAATAACCTCTATGGAGAGCCCGCGCCTGCTATAGACTTACTCACTTTCTCGCCTGATGGTAAACGCATGGTCTATACTGTGCTCAGGAATCGCAAGTTCCATCTCAGAGAGGGGGATAAGCTTGGAGACCCTTATGACCTAATATCAGATATTGCCTTCACAGAGGATGGAGCACATTTGGTGTATTTAGTGCGAAAAGGGATGCAGATAGGGATCACTTGGGATGGAGCTCTCCTTCACTTGGCGGAAGGTATTGCGGGGGTTACCCTTTCTCCGGATTCGCGCTTTGTAGCTTACATTGCTCGGGAGAAGGACCAAAGCTTTCTCCACATTCACAAGAAGGCCTTCGGACCCTACGAGCGGGTAGAGCGTCCCTTCATCACCCGAAAGCAGCCCGCCGTAATCTATCCTGTACTTTTGCATGGGAAACATCACATTTATGTCAATGGAGCTCCGGAAGCGGGTCCTTTTGATGGGATTGCGAAGTTTTCAGGGCAGGGGGATAGTTATGCGGCTGTGATTCGCAAAGGCAGCGAGGGGCAAGCTGTTCTGAGAGATGGCAAGTTGGGCAAGCTGTACTCTGTAGCTGACCAGCTCACTTGGGATGTCCGAGGGCGAAATTTAGCTTATGTCGCTCGCCGCAAAGGAGGTTGGGCTGGGGTCGTCTGGAATGAGACTGAAAGCGACCAATACGATTTTACGCAGTATCACTCATTTGACTCGGAGGGAAAGTCTCTACTCTTCTTTGCTCGTCGGCGTGATGGCTGGTATGCTGTCCTCAATGATACGCCGATTCCCGATAGCCTTTGTAAGGAAATTCTAACCCCACCAGCTTACGATCAGAAGCTTCGTGCTTTTCTTTATCTCTATCGCCAAGGCAAGGATGTCTATGAAGGGCGTATTGCATTGCGGTGACGCCTTGGGATGAGCTTTGGTTGAGGCGAGCCTTAGAATTGGCTCGGCGTGCAGTGCCTATTGAAATCAAAACCAATCCTCCTGTTGGCGCTGTCATTGCCGCTGATGATCGCCTGATAAGCGAGGGGTATCACCGTGTTTGGGGCGGACCTCATGCTGAAATAGAAGCTCTGCAGCGAGTGCCAAGCTCTGGAAGTCTCCATGAGGCTACTCTGTATGTAACCTTAGAACCTTGCTGTCATACAGATAAAAAGACACCTCCTTGCGTTCCTCGAATCGTTGAGGCGGGTATTCGGCGGGTAGTGATAGGATGTAAAGACCCTAATCCAGCCGTCTCGGGAAAAGGCATACAGGCTTTGCGGGCTGCGGGGGTCTCGGTTTTTTTGGCTCCCAATCCTTACCCTTTCAGGCGGCTGCTTAGGCACTTTAGGGTGGGGATTCAGGAGCAGCGTCCTTACATTACCCTGAAATGGGCTCAAATCAGTCGTAGGGGTTTGCTTTACGAGTCAGGATATATAGGGAGTCGGGATAAAGGACGCTGGCCTATCTCAGGGTTTTGGGGCTTGGTATGGGGTCATCGTCTCCGAGCGCGTCATAGCCACATCGCCGTGGGCTATCGTACCTGGCAAGCAGACCAGCCAACTCTCACGACCCGATTCTTCCCTGGACAAAGTCCTCAGCGTATTATATTCTATGACCCTCGCCTTGGCGAGCCTCCTGAGCGGGATGAGGATTTTGTACCGCTTCAACCCTCGTTATTAGATACCCTTAGAACCCTGTATGCCTCTCGACAGGTAGGTTCTCTACTTGTAGAAGGAGGGGGACGCCTGCTTGAGCGGTTTTTATCTGCAAGCCTCTACGATGAGGTCCATGTTTTAGTTCGTTTGACCGATGAAGTCCCGCCAAGCCCCTTATTAGCGCCGGCCATGCCTACGCTGCGTTGGCGGCGTCGTGTGCTTGCGCCCCAAGAAATAGTCTGGATCGGTCGTCCATAGAGACACACTCTCTATCATTTTTCGTTTATTTTGTCATAGATATGAAGACGGCTTCACTGGCTGTCGGCTGGCTCCATACTACCGTAGGTCGCAAGGTAATCATGGCCGTAACGGGCCTCTTCCTAATCACTTTCCTTGTCGTGCATTTAGCCGGAAACCTTCTCCTCTTGCGCAATGATGGTGGCGCCGCCTTCAACGCCTACGCCGAGTTCATGAGTACTAATCCCCTCATCCGCATTTTAGAAATAGCTCTCTTCGCCGGCTTTATCATCCATATTTACCAGGGCTTGTACTTCATTTTTCGCGAACGAAGAGGGCGGCCGAAGGGTTATGCTTTGAATGACGCTAAAGCTAACACGAGTCTATTTTCTCGGACTATGCGCTTGAGTGCTCTTGTAATCCTGGTATTTCTGATAGTTCATTTGAAGCACTTTTTCGTGGAGCATCGGCTTTTGGGATCGCCTATGAGTATGTATGAGCTCTGCAAACTGGCTTTTGAGAACCCCTATTACTCAGCTTTTTATGTGGTGAGTATGGTGCTCTTAGCGTTTCACTTGGCTCATGGGTTCTACAGTGGGTTTCAAACCTTAGGGCTTATTGTCAACCGCCGCGTAGAGCAGATAGTTCGGTGGGGAGCAGCTGTATTCGCTTTCCTTGTGCCGCTGGGTTTTGCGATTATTCCGATATACTTCCTGATAAAAACTCTCTAATCCTATGGCTGAGATACTCACTGCACCTCCTGTTATTACGCGCCAGATCACATGGCGAGAGGGGAATCCGATTCTGGACAATAAATGTCCATCGGGTGATTTAGAAAAGCGTTGGACAAAGCATAAGGACAGCCTGAGACTGGTCGCTCCTCATAACAAGCGGAAGCTGGAGGTGATTGTGGTGGGAGCTGGGTTAGCTGGGGCCTCGGCTGCTGCCAGTCTGGGTGAGCTGGGGTACAGGGTAAAGGTTTTCGTGTATCATAACTCACCGCGGCGCGCCCATAGCATCGCCGCTCAAGGTGGCATCAATGCAGCTAAAAACTATCGGAATGACGGAGACAGCATCTGGCGGCTTTTCTACGATACCATCAAGGGGGGGGACTTTCGGGCTCGGGAATCCAATGTCTATCGGCTGGCTGAAGTAAGCGTCAAGATTATAGATCACTGTGTGGCTCAGGGGATTCCTTTTGCTCGGGAGTATGGGGGGTATCTGGACACGCGCTCTTTTGGTGGAGCGCAGCTTATGCGAACTTTCTACGCTCGCGGTCAGACGGGGCAGCAACTGCTTTTAGGGGCTTATGCTGCTCTTCAGCGACAGGTGGAGCTGGGGAATGTCCAAGTGTTCTACAATCACGATGTCTTAGACATCGTAGTCGAAGACGGTAGAGCTCGGGGCATCATTGTACGAAACCTTATCAGTGGGGAGATTCACCGAGTCGCCGCTCATGCGGTGGTATTGGCCACGGGTGGCTACGGCAATGCCTATTATCTCTCTACCAATGCTAAGCTCTCTAATGCCACAGCTATCTGGCGAGCCCATCGGCGGGGAGCTTACTTCGGAAATCCCAGTTTTGTTCAGATTCACCCTACCTGTATCCCGCAGTCAGGTGAATACCAGTCTAAACTCACGCTCATGAGTGAAAGCTTGCGCAACGACGGGCGGGTATGGGTGCCTCGTACTCCAGGCGATAAACGCCCCCCTCATGAGATACCCGAACACGACCGATGGTATTATCTGGAGGAGTGGTATCCCTCCTTTGGTAATCTGGTCCCTCGTGACATAGCTTCTCGTGCCGCAAAGCGTGTCTGTGATATGGGGTATGGCGTTGGCCCTACGGGTAGGGCGGTATATTTAGATTTCTCGGATGCTATCAAGCGGTTTGGTAAGGAGGTTATCTACCAGCGTTATGGTAATCTCTTTGAGATGTACGAAGAGATTACGGGTGAGAGTCCTTGGGAGACCCCAATGCGGATTTATCCAGCGGTACACTATACCATGGGAGGTCTCTGGGTGGATTATAATCTCATGACAAACATTGAAGGGTTGTACGCTATAGGCGAGGCTAACTTCTCCGATCATGGTGCCAATCGGCTCGGTGCCAGTGCCCTCATGCAAGGCTTGGCTGATGGCTACTTTATCTTGCCTTACACAATCGGCGATTACCTTGCCACTCAGCTTTTTGTCAAGCTCTCTACCGATACAACTGCTTTTGCCGATGCAGAGAGAGAGACTCGCCAGCGCATAGACCGCCTCCTTTCCACGAAAGGCACCCAAACTGTGGATGAGTTTCACCGAGAGTTAGGAAAGATTCTTTGGGACCACTGTGGCTTAGCTCGGAATGCGCAGGGACTTTCTCAGGCCTATGAACAAATCCGCCAACTTCGAGAGCGGTTTTGGCGAGAGGTGCGAGTACCGGGTACAGGACAAGAGTTCAATCAAAACCTTGAGAAAGCTCTGCGGGTATCAGACTTTCTGGAGCTGGGCGAATTGATGGTCGTAGACGCTTACCACCGAGAAGAATCCTGCGGTTGCCACCTTCGGGAGGAGTATCAGACCGAAGAAGGGGAGGCACTGCGTAATGACAAGGATTATGCGTATGTTGCGGCTTGGAAATGGGCCGGCGAGGGCGAGCCACCTATCCTACATAAAGAACCTCTGAATTTTGAATTTGTCAAGCCAACCGTTCGTAGTTACAAATAAATCGGATTATGCGATTCACCTTACGAATCTGGCGGCAAAAGAATAGCCAAGATGAAGGGCGCTTTGAAGTCTATGAGGTAGACGGGGTGCCCCCCAATGCCTCCTTTTTAGAGATGCTGGATATTTTGAACGAAAAGCTCATCAAAGAGGGAAAGGAACCAGTAGCTTTTGACCACGACTGCCGAGAAGGCATCTGCGGTTCATGTGGGCTTTTCATCAATGGACGTGCGCACGGTCCCCTGCCCAATATCACTACCTGCCGACTCTACATGCGCCACTTCAAGGATGGAGACACCATCACTATAGAACCTTTCCGAGCGAAGCCCTTCCCTGTTATTAAGGACCTCGTTGTAGACCGCTCCGCTTTAGATCGTATCATCCAGAAAGGGGGGTACATCTCAGTAAATACTGGCAGTGCCCCCGATGCGAACTCCATTCCTATCCCTAAGCCGGCTGCGGATAGAGCCTTTGATTATGCGACATGCATCGGGTGTGGGGCCTGCGTCGCTGCCTGTAAGAATGCCTCAGCCATGCTATTTACTGCGGCCAAGGTGGCCCATCTCGCTATGTTGCCCCAGGGACAGCCCGAACGCCGCCAGCGCGTGAAGAGAATGGTCGCCCAGATGGACTTAGAAGGCTTTGGGCATTGCAGCAACACAGGAGCTTGTGCCGTAGAATGCCCCGCCAAAATACCCCTCAAAGCTATTGCTCAGCTTCAAAGGGACTACATTTGGGCCAACCTTACGCCTGACCCCCACGCACCTTAGTCAGTCACTCGCATTATCCCCTTCCATCTCTGTCTTGGCTGCCTAAGCTGGCTAAAGTCCCAGCCTTCTATCCGAGCTATTCCCCTTACCACTGCACTAAGCTCTTCATTCGTCTGAAGGTTGGTAGCCTTTATCCCTATTCTCTCTCAGACCTCGCATAGGGAGGGCCATCACTGAAGATTAACAGGGCATTTCTCAGAGTTGGTTCGATTTCTCTGGGGGCGGCACGCTATCTGTCGCATACCCTATATAATCCCCGGGAGATAGATTTATAGAGAGGGTGCCTTCTCTCAAGGCTTGAATCGCTGCTTCGTATGCATCGGCTTGCCCTTCTCGTCGTCGGAGGGTCTGCCAGGCTTCCGCTAAAACTTCGGGGTGAGCCTCTAAGTCAGCCTGAATACGATCCTCATCAGGTATAAGGGTCTGCAGCCCTTCCTGCAAAGCTCGGATAGCAACAAGCCCATACCCCAAGGCTACGCCTAAGTTCCGCAGAACAGTAGAATCCGTCAGATCACGCTGAAGGCGCGACACAGGCAGCTTTTCCGTAAAAAAACTCCATAGGGCGTTAGATAAACGAAGATTCCCCTCGGCTAACTCAAAGAGAATGGGATTGACCTTGTGGGGCATGGTAGAGGAACCGATTTGCCCCTCTATTCGCAGCAGCCGGAAGTAGCCCCGATGCGCATAAAGCCATATGTCCTGCGCCAGGTCAATAAGTACAGCCTGGAGACGACGAAGGCTGTCCCATATTTCAGCCCAGCGTTCATAAGGAAGAATCTGTGTTGTCGGATAGAAGCGGTACAGCCCTAAACGCCCAGCCAGCTTATCAAAGAATGCCTGCCAGTCTATCTCTGGATAAGCCAGTCGGTGGGCGTTGAGATGCCCGACCGCTCCCCCCAGCTTGGTCCAAAACGGCATCGCTCTAAGCCTGTGATACTCTGTCTGTAAGCGAGTCACAAATACGAATAGCTCCTTGCCCAAGGTCGTAGGTGAGGCAGGTTGCCCGTGAGTGAAGCTCAGCATAACTACATTACGCCATGCATAAGCTTTCTCATGCAAAGCCCTAATCAGCTCCTCTATGGCGGTAAAATAGACCTCCTTTAGAGCATCTCGCAGCATAAGGGCTTGGGCTGTGTTATTCACATCTTGAGAGGTCAGTCCGAAGTGTATAAAAGCTAAAGCTGAGTGCAGGGCGGGTGGGAGGAGCTGGCTCCAGCTCTCTCGTAAAAAGTACTCTATTGCCTTTACATCGTGGCGGGTACGCAACTCTATCTGACGCAGTCGCTGGAGTATATCGTCGGTAAAGGGCTCGATCGTTTTTTCCAGCCGTTCCAATAGCTGCGGCGATAGGCCCTTCAAAGGCGGAAGAGGAATCTCAGCTAAGGCTCGGAAATAGATTACCTCTACTTGAAGGCGGTACCGGAAGAAAGCTGCTTCGCTAAGGTAGGGGCGGAGAGCCTCCGTATATCGCCGGTATCGCCCTTCTAAGGGAGAGAGCGCCCAGAGGTCTTCCATTACTTCAGAAGCTCCTCTGCTACTCCCATCGCCGAGAAGCCACCATCGTGGTAAAGGGTCTGCATGGTTACAGCTCGTGTCAAGTCGGAAAATAGCACCACAATAAAGTCTGCACAGGCTTCGGCCGAAGCATTGCCAAGCGGACTCATCTTGTTGGCGTAGTCGTACATGCTTTGGAACCCTTCTATACCCGTACCCGCTGTCGTCGGGGTGGGCGACTGAGAAACGATGTTCACCCTGATCCCCAGCTCCTTGCCTAAAAAGTACCCAAACATCCGGGCGATGGATTCTAAAAGAGCTTTTGCGTCTGACATGTCGCTGTATTTGGGAAAGACACGCTGGGCGGCGATGTAGCTCAGAGCCACGATAGACCCTCCCCGAGCCAAAGCGGCCTTTTGGCGTCCTATACTCAGGAGCTTATGAAAGGATATGGCCGAGACATCTAAAGTTTTTTGGAAAAGGTCATAGTCCAAGTCCGTGTAGGGCTTCCCTTTGCGCACATTCGGCGACATGCCGACAGAGTGAAGGAGAAAGTCTATAGGTCCTCCGAAGTGGCGAAGGGCTTCATCGTAAAGATTTGCGATATCTGAGACCTGAGTTAGGTCGGCAGGTACAAGGGGGGCGTTGAGTTGTTCGGCCAACGCTTTGGGCCGACCAAGGCGCAGTGCCACCGGTGCATTAGTCAGAAGAAGCTGGGCTCCCTCTTCATGGGCTCGGACCGCAACATGCCAAGCGATAGAGTTTTCATCCAAAGCACCGGTGATGATACCCTTTTTACCCTTCAGCAAGCCATAACTCATAGGGCCGCCAAAGTAATGATCTTATTCCCACGAATCTGAATGAAGCCTCCTTTTTCCAGTCGGTGTAGAAAATAAGAGAGGTTCTTGCCCGGTAGATTTGATTTAGGACCTATGCCCATTTCTTTGAGCTTTCGGCGAAAATCTGAGCGAGTAATTTCAGTTCCCGAAGGTAGCGTTCTGAGAAAGGCTATCACTCGCTCATAGGTTTGTATGTGTTTATCTGTGGCTCGCCCTTTGCGCTTGAAGAGTTTGATTTTTTCTTCTTCTGAAAGGCTGGGCACCTCCCCCGCCTTAGACGATGAACGGGCTGTCTTAGGGGCTTGAGCGCTGCTGGGGCGCTCTGCTCGGCTTGCGGAGGGCTCAGGACTCTTTTTATGCGATGATTCGGCTGTAGCGCTGGTTGCATAAAATTTAGCTGAATCTGGTACGGCCGACGGCTCTTTTTCAACGATGTAATCACCTGCTAATATATGAGTACACGACAACCCCCGCTCTCTCAAGAATTGTACTAGGCCTTCCCATACAGGATGAAGCGAGCCAATAAGGAGGACCTTCCGATACCGTCCTTCTCGGCGCCCCAACTCATAGCACACGCGCTTGAGAATGTAAAGGTTCAGGTCATCCTCATAGCGGGGCAAGAGAATGTTCTGAGCCGAGAAGTCTCGCCGCAGACGGAAAGAGTGGTTAATCCTCTCCTTGTAGAAGAACCAGATTTCCAACCTTTTCTCATTTTCCAAGAAAGAAAAGTCGTAGTGAGCTCCTTCATGAAGGGCATCTCCATCTATGACGATGAGAGTCCGCTTCTTCTTTTTTTTGTCTCCATGCGGGGGCGTCATGCTGCAAAGTTAGGACGTTCCATAGCCTAAACTCCGAAGAAGGCGAGGAGAACGGCGCCACTTTGGAGCTACCTTCACGTACAGGTCTAAGTAAATAGGCTTTCCAAGGAGCCCTTCTATTTTCATTCGTGCTTCAGTGCCGATTTTCTTAATCATCTGTCCATTTTGGCCGATGAGGATCTTCTTATGTGAATCCTTTTCAACATAGATCGTCGCTGCTATGTAATCGCGATCTTCTTTCTCACTATACTGGGACACTTGTACTTCGGCTCCATAAGGTATTTCCTCATGAAGGTGCCTGTAAAGCACCTCTCGTAGAATTTCCCCCACAAAGAATCGGAGGGGGAGAATCGTTATGTCGCCTTCTGGATAAAGAAAAGGACTTGTCGGCAGACCACTTGCAACGAGCTTAAGGAATGGGTCCAAAGGTTGATCTAATGATGCGTCGGTCCACCCCTTGAAGGGAAATCTGGATAAAGCGTCTTGGATATATGCAATTTGTTTAGCACGGTCGGGTGGGGAGAGCTTATCGCCGTGAGAGAAAGCTCCCAAAAGATAGGGTAAGTTCTGAGCCAGAGTTTCTATGGGTTCGGGCAGGGCAAGCTCGTTTTGGGTCAGGGATAGAACCCACACTTGCACGTCTGAGTCACGGGCGGCTGATAGGCTCTGGTGCATCAGGGCTCGGTGCCACATGTTTTTAGGGTGAGCTATCCAGCCCGGTGTGTCTATAAAGATATACTGTGTATCGCTCGTCGTGAGAATAGCAGGTATGCTGAAGCGGGTGGTCTGAGGCTTAGGAGTAATAGCAGAGAGAGGGTAGCCAACCAGCCGATTGAGTAGGGTGGATTTTCCTGCGTTAGGAAAGCCCAAGAGAGCAATAAAACCTGCTCGGGTCAAGGGAAAATTTCCTTGAGCTTGGCTTCTAAACTTTCTCCGCGCAGTCCCTTAGCGGAGATACGTCCTTCAGGGTCTACCAGCACAGTGAAAGGAATGCCCGAGACACGATAAAGTTGAGCGCCAGCGCTCTGCCAGCCCCGCAGATCACTCACGTGGATCCAAGTGAGATTATCGTTCCGGATTGCTTGCAGCCAAGCCTCACGGTTTTGGTCAAGACTGACCCCGAAGATTTCAAATCCACGCGACTTATATTTTTGATACAAACGAACGACATTCGGATTCTCCATGCGACAGGGGCGGCACCAGCTTGCCCAAAAGTCTATGAGGACCCATTTGCCCCGAAGGTCTGAAAGGCGCCTTATTTTCCCCTCAGTGTCAGGAAGGGTGATATCCGGCGCAGGCTGACCTCGCCGAAGGCGTCCCTCCACTTGAATAAACTGCTCTATTTGTGGTCTGCGTGGGTCTTGGGGACTTACCGATAGAAATTTCTCTCCAGCAAAGAGCATTGTTTCAGTAAGCTGAAATCGCTGACTTGCATCTAATAGCCCCATCCAAGCTGTAGCGTGTAGAGAGACAGGAAGCTTTCCGACCCAGGCCTCTCCATATTTCCATACAGAATCCTCGGGAATGACCGCTAAGACATTTTGCCAGAAGCTCTGCATCCGCATAAATGTCTCGGGGAGCTGAGGTAAAAGCGGATTATCCCAACTGAAGCCGCTCCAGAAGGCTCTCTCCATCTCACGCCACTTGGAGAAGACATCAGATGCTGAATTCAGCGGAGTCGGAGAGCGAAATAGCCAGCTGTATGCACGCAAGCTGCGAAATGGACTTTTTTCGGCAGCTTGTAGCAGACTATCTATGGATAGCTGAATGGAGGCCCTTTGGTCAGGGGCTGCTTGACTTAGCCGTTGATAAGCGTTATTTATCGCTCGACGAAACTGTAAGAGGGCTTCATTTTCAGAGCTTTTCTCATAAGTATAGGTTTGAAGTAGTTGGGCGATCTTCCCACGAATATGAGGAGCCTCTTTCCCATTGAGTATAACTATATCCCCTTCTTGAGGAGAAATGCCCCAAAGATAGGCTCCTGCCGGAATCATGCCTCGGAGGCTAAACCTTCCATTCTCAAGTTTTGCCCCTATCACTTTTTCCCATCGCCCGGCTTCCCATCGGTATAGATGGATGGAGTCTCTAGCGAGCCCCTCTATTTCACCTGTAAGTATGGCGGGCTGGGACTGGCAGGCGCTTGTAATAAGTAGGAAAAGCCAGACTGGCCAGTTATGCCCGTTCCGATGCTGCATGAAGTGAAGGTACAGCTTCTTGTCGGAGTGCAGCTAAGGCGCTCCAGTGTAAGTATAAAAGAGCTGCCATATGACCATGGTCCATGAAGTTGTTGATAAATCCGTGAAGGTAATAAGAGATTAGGGGTAGGGTTAGTGCAGCGTATATCCGTCTCTGAGAAGTGGATGTGGAACGCCACATACCCCCTAATCCAGTCTGTATTGTGCTAAGGTATATGCCTAAGAGCAGTATCAAACCAGGTATCCCCAGCTCTGAAGCAGCTGTAAGGTACTCACTATGAGCCCCTCCTACTTCTCCCATCTCTACGCTGATGGAGGTACGCTTGAGGCTGCGCTGATATGCTGAGTACTCTCTTATAAAAGTATTAGCCCCAAACCCCCAGATAGGTCGCTCTTCAACCATCTGAAGAGCAGAAAACCACCGATTAATTCGTTCCATATTGGAGGGGTTTTTTTTCACATCAAAGCTGGATGCCAAATGTTCGCCCATTTCTCCAAACTGCTGACGAGCCCGAAGCTGTAGAATATCTGGATTGTAGCCAATCAGGAAAAGTCCAGCTATCAGAACCACGAAGCCTCCCACAGTCCCAATGAAAAACCGAACAGTAGGTAAGAGGTGCCTAAGTATCTCAATCACAGCCCAAAGACTCAAAGCTCCTAAAGCCGTAAGCCATGCGCCTCGGCTATAGCTAAGTAAAAGAGCCGTCGCTGTTATTCCGGTACAAGCTATCGTGAATAGATTAGGCCTCAGAAAAACCAAGGCCACACTCATCGTGAAAAACCAAGCGCTATAGGCCCCATAGACGGTATGTTCGCGCATAAACGGACTTATAGCCTTGTCTACGGTTTCTCGTTCTCCACCCAGCTCGAAATGCTTGAATACACAAAAGCTTAGTACTATTGATGCTGACAGTAGGATAGCCAAAAATAGCTGGGGGAGATTGTTAGAGTTGCTGCGTAGCCAGAGGTATCCTCCTAAGCCGAACGCCGTAAAGTATGCCGTCTGACTCAACCAGAACTTGGCCGAGATGATAGGGTTAGAGGAAAATGCAATAGTGATACCCATCCATGCAAGATAGGCTATGACCCACCTAAGAATGGGATTACGCCTTATGTCTAAAAGCCGATTAGGTGCGAAAAGCAAATACATTACTACAGCAACTCCCCCCATGACGGCGAAGGCATCGGTAGGTAAGGTCAGAAGGGTGCTTCCTATTTCGGCGATCTCACTAGCCCATGGGATGCCCAGTCCTAACAACACCCAGCTTGCTCGTGGATAAAGGGGGAGGATAACTAAGGCTGCTCCCCCTAAAACGATACTAACAAGATAGACAAGAGTCTCGGCGAATTCATTTTGCATAAGCGAAGGGGTAATGGGCTTCTACCTCACCCGCTGCGATATAACGAAGCCGCCGCCGCAGGAGCTGCCGCTTGATAGGCGACAAATAGTCAATAAATAGCCGTCCGATGAGATGGTCGTATTCATGCTGGATAATCCGAGCGACAATTCCTCTAAAGCGCTGTCGGTGAAGGGAAAAATCCTCATCTAAGTATTCTACTTCTATGTCGGATGAGCGAGAAATGCGTTCTCGGATGCCGGGGATGCTGAGGCACCCTTCCTCTTGGAGTGTGTAGACTGGGGCTCTGTCAAGGATTCTAGGATTGATAAAAACGGCTCTAAAGGGGGGCTCCTCGGGCGGTTGGAGCTCGCGGGCATCTACCACAAACACCTGCTTAGAGACCCCAATTTGGGGAGCGGCTAGTCCAACGCCATCCGCATTATACATCGTTTCCCAGAGGTCTTTGATAAGCTGATTGAGGTCAGGGTCATCAGCCTCTATTTTCAAGGCTTTCTGGCGTAGTATGGGAGAGCCGTATAGAACAATAGGCCGAATCATAGCCTTTTGCGCAGAAGGTAGCTTTCTAAGATAATCGTCGCTGCAAGCTGATCAGCGGTATATTTATTTTGCCGGTGCCGGCGGGGAAGCTGCCTAAGATAATACTGAGCAGCACACGTACTCAATCGCTCCTCCACTAACTCTACGGATAGGTGAGGGTATCGTCGCCGCAGTTCGCTGAAAAAGAGTTCTACGGAGGTGGTCATTGTAGTGGTAGCTCCGCTGAGCTGGCGGGGATAACCTACGATCACCTTATCCACCTCTGGTAAGAGAGCGCTTAGCTTATCCCAAAGCTGGGGGGTCTCCACACCTGCCAAAGGCAGAGCTACGCGACCCGTGGGGTCTGTCCATGCCAGTCCACTTCGCTTGAGTCCATAGTCAATCGCTAAGATGCGACCCATATTCTGCAAAAATACATCCCATTTGGCAGCCAGCGAACCTATTACCTTTGGCTATATGGGAGCCGCTTATATCGTAGCGGGTAAGCGCAGCCCTTTTGGGCGATATGGGGGCAAACTCTCTGGTCTTCGTCCAGATGATTTGATAGCTTATCTGATCAAGCAAGTTGTGGAGCTTTTTCCTCAGATACCACCTTCGGCTTATGACGAAGTTATCCTCGGCGCAGCCAATCAAGCGGGTGAAGACAACAGAAACATAGCTCGCATGGCCGCTTTATTAGCTGGACTTCCTGTGGAGGTTCCGGGCGTAACGGTCAATCGGCTTTGTGCATCTGGGCTAGAAGCTGTGATCCAAGGGGCTCGGGCCATCACCGTGGGTGAAGCAGATGTAGTCTTAGTGGGAGGGGTTGAGTCCATGAGTCGGGCCCCTTTCGTTATTCCTAAAGCCGAGACCGCTTTTTCCCGAAAAGCCGAAATCTACGATACCACTATCGGCTGGCGATTCGTCAATCCACGATTAGCAGAGCTTTATCCTCCCTATAGCATGGGAGAGACAGCAGAGAATGTGGCTGAGCGATATCATATTTCCCGAGAGGCTCAGGACGCTTATGCCCTCCGATCCCAGCAGCGATACGCCGCAGCTAAAGAAAAAGGGTTTTTCTCAGAGGAGATTGTGGCTATACCTCTTCCTGATGGAACTTTCATGGACGAGGATGAACAGCCGCGACCCGATACTTCTATAGAGAGGCTGGCTAAGTTGAAGCCTGCCTTCCGTGCAGGAGGGACCGTCACGGCTGGCAATTCGTCTGGGATAAACGATGGCGCTGCAGTCCTCCTTCTTGCAAGCGAAAAGGCATTAGGTAGGTACGGCCTCTCACCCTTGGCTCGCATCGCTGGAGCTGCGACCGCTGGGGTAGATCCAGCTTTCATGGGTATAGGTCCAGTTCCAGCTACTCAGAAGCTCCTTGGTCGTCTCCAGCTCTCTCTCGCTGATATAGACCTGATTGAACTAAACGAAGCCTTTGCTGCTCAGGTTTTAGCCTGCATACAGCTTTTGGGCATAGATGAGACCTCTTTGAATGTGCATGGGGGGGCTATTTCTATTGGTCATCCATTGGGCGCAACAGGTGCCCGACTGGCCTTGACGCTGACCCGTAGTCTGCATTGGTATGGGAAAAGGTATGGGCTAGTTACTCTTTGCGTCGGCGTAGGACAGGGAGTGAGTATGCTTATAGAAAGAGTATAGGGCACCGTACGAGCCCTCATCTAAATCGCGGGTTGGTTGGCATCCAGGTCTTATGCAGGAGGTTAGAGGGTAAGGTGACAATAGTCTCATTTTTTATCGGCTCATGAGTCGTATGGTCGGCTTGCTGGCTGGTTTGGCTTGCCGCTTGTAGAGGTAGAGACTTGTATATTTGTTCTGACAGGATATGGAGGTCGCTGAAAAAAAGACTGTCCCAGTGAATGTGGATCGCCTGCGGGCTTTTTTTCATGAAGGGCCGCCTAAAGAAGTAAAGGTTCGACTGAGATATTTGGAGCGGTTGGAGGCGTCTATTCGTCGGCGAGAAGCGGAGATTTTGAAGGCCCTTCATGCCGATTTAGGAAAGTCCGATTTTGAAGGATATGCTTCGGAAGTGGGCTTCACTTTGGAAGAAATTCGATATTTGAGAAGGCGGCTGCCTCGCTGGGTGACTCCTAAACGAGTATCTCCTTCTCTGGTTCAGCTTCCTGGGCGGAGCTATATCCGCTATGAACCTCGTGGGGTGGTGCTGATTATAAGCCCTTGGAACTACCCCTTTCAGCTTCTCATGGTGCCTTTGGCAGGGGCGATTGCCGCTGGTAATGTAGCGGTGCTCAAGCCTTCTGAGTTTGCTCCGGCGACGGCTCAGATTGTAGAAGAGATCACTAAGGACACCTTTCCCCCTGAGTATGTTCAAGTGGTACAGGGTGATGCTGAAGTTTCAGCGAGTTTGTTGGAGTTAGATTGGGATTACATCTTTTTCACGGGAAGCCCTCGCATCGGTCGCAAGGTGGCTGAGGCAGCGGCTCGCCGGCTTATTCCTTATACTTTAGAGCTGGGTGGCAAGTCCCCTGTAATCGTAGAACCTGATGCCGATCTCTCAGTGGCAGCTCGCCGCATTGCCTGGGGGAAGTGGCTAAATGCTGGGCAAACCTGCATCGCTCCCGACTACCTTCTCGTCCATGAGACTGTATTAGACCCCCTCGTGCAGGCTATTCAACGAACCGTCACTCAATTTTACGGCGACATAATGCATCCTCCTAAAGAGTATGGTCGTATTGTTCATAGAGGACATTATGATCGGCTTATGCGTATGATGCAGGAAGGCGAGGTGGTTTTCGGAGGCTATGCTGACCCAGAGAAGCTATACATCAGTCCGACCCTCCTCTTATCACCTCGCGGAGCTCTACTAGAAGAGGAGATATTCGGTCCGCTTTTGCCGATTATTCCCTATGGGGAGAAACAGGAAGCAATTGAGTTTGTTCGTCGGCTTCCCCCTCCCTTAGCCTTATACATTTTCTCCGGCTCTGAGAAGACCCAACGGGCCTATCTTGAACAGCTTCAATCTGGAGGGGCTTGCATCAACGATACACTTATGCATATTGGTTCATCTCGCCTGCCGTTTGGGGGGGTACGAGACAGCGGGATCGGCCGCTATCACGGCTGGTATTCTTTTGAGACCTTTTCTCATGCTCGTGCTGTGGTGAAAACCCCCACCTGGATAGACTTGCCTTTGAGGTATCCTCCCTATGGTAAAAAGTTGTCGCTGATTCGCCGTTTATTAGGATGAAAAAGCGATACTACCTTCTCAAGGTCAAAGGCGTGGCTAAAATACCAGATTACGTACAAATACGAGACGATCGTTTTTCCTTAGTGTGCTATCTCCGTCCTGATCGTACGGAAAAGCGTACGGCTCTGCCTACTGGCTTCCTGAGAGAGGTTTCCAAGCTCTTTGCTCAGCTTCCGTACGGGGAAGTCTGTGTTGTAGATTGGGATGAAGCAACCCAAGAAGTTTATTTATCGTGAATCCCGTTCTACTTTTGCGAGCGGTTACCTTGGCTTACGGAGAGCGAGTTATTCTTAGGGACATCAATCTCTCTCTCAGTAAAGGAGAGTTTGTGTATATCACAGGACGCACAGGTGCGGGTAAAACGTCTTTGCTGAGAGCCATCTATGCTGACATGCGTCCTAAGGCAGGGGAGATATGGGTCGGCGAACAACGCGTAGATACCTTGTCTCCTTCTGAAATTCCTTTCTTGCGTCGCAGGATGGGGATTGTTTTTCAAGATTTTCAGCTTTTGCCTTACCGGACTGTATATGAGAATGTGGCTTTGGCCTTAGAAGTTACAGGGTGGAAGGATAAGCGTAAAATACGGGAACGTGTTATGGATGTCCTCCTGCGGGTAGGCCTTTCAGCGCGTAAGGATGCCTACCCTCACGAACTGTCGGGCGGAGAGCAGCAGCGCACTTGCATAGCTCGGGCCATTGTTGGTGCGCCTGTTTTGCTTTTGGCTGATGAGCCAACGGGAAACTTAGACCCAGAAGTGGGAACTCAGATTCTGGCTCTCTTCCACCAGATTGCCCGATGGGGTACGGCCGTAATCTTGGCCACCCATAACCTCCAGCACATCCGAGATATGCCTGCTCCTGTGTATCTTTGCACGGATGGATGTTTTCGGGCCACGGCTTCTTCCAGTTAATGGGAACTCTATACCTTTGCTATGTACTCAAAACAATACAAGGATATGAGGTACTTAACAGTCACTTTTCTGCTGGGTGCGTGGTTGCCGCTCGCTGCGCAAAGTGGTCGCGCCGCCTATTTGGAGGGGGAGCAGTACAGAAAGAATAAGCAATACGAACTGGCTCTCCAGAAATATGAGGAGGCCATTCGCTTAGAACCTTCCAAAGCTATTTATTATGCTCGTAAGGGCGAAGTTCTGAATAACCTTAAGCGTCCAAATGAGGCCATCCAAGCTTATCAGAAGGCGTTGGAGCTTAACTCTGGGCTTACGCCGATTTATGTGCGGATTGCCCAGATTCATGTTCGTGCTAAGAACTATCCAGCTGCTATAGAAGTCTTGAATCAGGCATATGCGAAGGAGCAAGACGTAGACAAGAAGATGACGCATAAGCTCAGTGTAGTTCGCTTGCTAAACTTACAAGGTCGCTCACAAGAGGCATTGTCCGAGCTTAATGCTCTGAAAGCCCAGTTTCCACAGGTAGCGGATGCCCCTCGCCTTCTCTATGCAGAAGGCGAAACTCACTTGGCTTTGAATAATCCTCAAGCAGCTGTAGCTTCTTTCCAGCGGGCTTATGATAAGACTCGCGACCTTCCCATAGCTCAGAATGCGCGCTACATCTACGGTTTAGCCCTTGCCCACTATAGGGCTGGGAATACAAGTGAATATGAGAAGTATGCGAAGCAGATAGAAAACCATCCTATGGGGCGTCGCCTCAAAGCAGCCATAGCTCGTAGTGGGGCAGCTTACAACCTGAGTATCGCCTATGCCTACTTAAAAACAGGTGCCCTGGACGAGGCATTGGAGTATGTGAATGAAGCAGCTAAAACTAAAGACCGTCTCAACCAAGTTTATCAAATGCAAGGTGCTATCCTTTTCCGTAAAGGGCGTACAGCTGAGGCAGCTCAGAGTTTCCTCCAAGCAGCGGCGAATGAGCCAGATGAGAAAAAGCGCTCGGCCCTTTACGCTCGTACCGTTCGGCTTCAATATAACGCTGGAGACTACGCCGGAGCAGTTTCTACGGCTGACCGTATCTTAGAGAAAAGTCCCAATGACGTTAACACCCTCTTACTGAAAGCTCAAGCTCTTTATCTTCTTGGTCGCTATGGTGAAGTGATATCTATCGTAGACCGCATAGTTCCTCTATTAGGGACAGATGCCGCTAAGATTTCCCAAGCCTACTTTCTAATGGGTTTAGCGGCCAGGAAGTCTGGTCAAGTAGAAAAAGCTCGGGAAGCATTTGGGAAAATAACCCACCCCCGATTCAAGGCGGCAGCGAGAGTGGAGCTGGATAAGCTGTCCGCTCGCTAAGTTTCCATAAAACCTTGTCTCCCTTGCCCGGCCTCCCTCGTCTCCTGAGGGTGGGTCGGTTTCTTTATGTTTATACATCCAATGGCTTGGGCAGAGGATGGGTAACCTGGGCCGAGAGATTTGAGAAGGGGGGCGCTAGTGCCCCCTCGCCAATACAGATAAGGCTCCTTGAGGATAATCCCCTTCCCTCAACTTCCCACCGCTCTCAACCGTCGATAAAAAGGTTTAGGACGAGAACGACCAACCAGGCGTGGTCTCCATGTCTCTTCATAATCCGTCCAGCTTCCCTCCACGAAAAATACCCCATAACCAGGCTCAAAGGCTAAAATATGGGTTGCCACGCGGTCTAAGAACCATCTATCATGGGATATAATCATCGCAGCTCCTGTAAAGGTTTCTAATGCTTCCTCTAAAGCTCTGATGGTGTGCACATCTAAATCGTTGGTAGGCTCATCTAAAAGAAGGAGGTTGGCTCCTTGCTGAAAGCTATAAGCTAAGTGAGCGCGCATCTTCTCCCCACCTGATAGGGAGCCTATTTGCTTTTCTTGGTCACTCCCTGTGAAGCCAAAGCGAGCTAAATAGGAGCGTACATGGACTTGCTTCCCGCCGACTTGCAGGTATTCTAAACCGCCAGAAAGCTGCTCCAACAGTTTTTTCTGGGGGTCTAAGTCCTTATGTTCTTGATCTACATAAGCGATCACCGCTTTAGGAGAAATCTTGATTTCACCGCTGGTAGGCTGCTCCTGTCCTACGATGAGGCGAAAGAGAGAAGTTTTTCCAGCACCATTAGGTCCGATGATACCGACGATAGCCCCTCGTGGAACGGAGAAGTTTAGGTTCTCAAATAGGGTGCGTTCGCCGTATCGAAGGGTTAGGTCGTGAACTTGAATCGCCCATTCTCCTAAGGGAGGGCCGGGGGCGATGAAGATTTCTCTATCCTCTTCGGTAGGGCGGTTATAAGCGGTGAGACGGGCTTTGCGCTGACTCTCTCGATCTTTGGGGCTCATTTGTATCCACTCCAGCTCTCGCTGAAGGGCTCGTTGTCTTTCAGGCACAGCATTTTGCTGTTTGAGTTGCATTTCTTTCTGCTTGAGCCAGCTTGAGTAGTTGCCTTTCCATGGCGTTCCGCGTCCATGGTCAAGTTCTAATATCCATTCAGCTACTTTCTCTAAAAAGTATCTATCATGCGTTACGGCGATCACTGTCCCTTGATATTGTTGAAGGTGGGTTTCCAGCCAAGCCACCGATTCGGCGTCTAAGTGGTTAGTTGGTTCATCCAGCAGGAGTATGTCGGGCTCTTGGATCAGTAGACGGGCCAGAGCTAAACGCCGCTTTTCTCCCCCTGATAGAACGCTGACAGGAGCCTCAGGCTCTGGACAGTGAAGGGCTTCCATCGCCTGCTGGATGTAACTATCAGTATTCCAGCCCTCGACGGCTTCTATCTGTTCTTGGAGTCGGGCTTGCTCTTCCAAAAGAGCTGTCATCTCTTCATCCGTGAGAGGCTCTGCGAGGCGCCAGCTAATCTCTTCATACCGGCGAATCAGTTGATATACCTCTTCAGCTCCCTCGCGTACAACCTCTATAGCCTTCTTGGTAGGTTCTAAATAAGGTTCTTGGGGTAAGTAACCCAGCGTATAACCGGGCGACAGCTTGGCTTCCCCCTGGAAGTCTTGATCTACGCCGGCCATAATCCGAAGCAGGGAGCTTTTCCCTGAGCCGTTAGGTCCTACTACACCGATTTTGGCTCCGTAAAAGTAGGATAGGGAGATATCCTTCAAAATCGTGCGGTTGGGGGGAATGACCTTAGAGACACGCACCATGGTATAAATGATTTTTTCGCTTCTCATTTCTGCAAAGGTAGGGGAGAAGCCAAAGAGAGCCGATGGGTATGCTCTCCTTAGGGGTCGCACTTTCGCTTTATATTCCTTCTGAGCTTACGGGTCAAGGGGGTATTGGTAGGAGAAAATGGAGGCATTACTTTTCCGCGTCCTAATATGATCTCGTTAGACGGATTCTGGTGCCTTCTAAGCGGTGCCTTGGTCTGTCTCAGGCAGAGCCTCCTCGTGAGTGGCTCATGGAGGATTTGCTTAGCATATGCATTGCGAAAGGTTTTTATGGGCAGCTAAGCCGAGAAAACTATCTTTGGGGGTAAGTTTTGTTATGAATGCTATGTGGCGCTTTGTGCCAGTGTGGGGTCTCACCGCTTTTGCTCAGACTACCTTTACTATCAGTGGATACATCCGAGACGCGGCGAATCGTGAGCCTTTGGCCGGTGCGAAGGTCATAGCGATAGAACGGGGAACAGGTATCGTTACCAATCCATATGGATACTATGCTTTACGCCTTCCTGCTGGTCGTTACACCCTCGTAGCCCAGTTCGTCGGATACCGCAGTGAGACCCTCAGCGTCTCTTTGAAGGGAGATATGAGGCAGGATTTTAGTCTTAGGGAAGAGGGCGTAGAACTGCGTTCAGTAGAAATCATTGAGACCTATGAGCAGCGGCGCTTTGAGTCTGCAGCGGTTAGCGAAAATCGTATAGATGTTCAGCAGCTCAAGAAACTCCCAGCTTTCTTCGGGGAAGTAGATGTGCTGCGCTCGCTATCTTTTCTTCCCGGCGTTGCTACTGCCGGGGATGGCAGTGGGGCCTTTTTCGTACGGGGAGGCTCTTTTGATCAAAATCTGATACTTCTGGACGAGGCTATTGTATATAACCCTGGGCATTTGGGTGGAATCTTTGCAGCTTTCAACTCGGATGCCCTTCAGGAAGCTAAGATATTCAAGGGTTACATGCCTCCAGAGTACGGGGGCCGCCTTTCGTCGGTGCTCGATGTGCGTCTCAGAGAAGGGAATACGCCTCGTTGGACTGCGGCGGGGGGGATTGGTCTGATATCCTCGCGACTCAACATAGAAGGTCCTCTTCTCAAAGATAGGGCTGGACTACTTATCACAGCTCGACGCAGTTATGCTGACCTCTTTTTGCTTTTTGCCAGGGATCCCGAGCTGCGGCAAACAGCCCTTTACTTTTACGATTTTACGGCGAAACTGAACTACACCCCTAATGACAAGCACCGTTTGTATTTATCGGGATACTTTGGACGGGATGTTTTCCGAAACAGTTTTCTGGACTTCAACTGGGGTAACGCTACCACCACCCTACGCTGGAACTTTATCCCTTCCCCGCGCTTGTTCATGAACACTATACTCTTTTATAGCAAGTATGATTATGCCTTCCTTGTGGAGGCGGGGCGCAATCAGGCGCGTTTTAGTTCGGGCATAGAGGACATGGGCTGGCGAACAGATGCAGACTACTATCTCTCGGAGCGTATCAAGCTGCGCTTCGGAGTGGGATTGACTCGGCATACCTTTCTTCCAGGTCAGCTCAAGCCGACCAGTGATACCTCTAACTTGCGGCCTTTTAGCGTACCTTCCCTGCGTGGGATAGAAGCTAATGCTTACATTCAAACTGGGTACAAGATTGGCGTGCGTTGGCTGATAGAAGGTGGACTGCGCTGGGCTGGCTTCGGCCTTATTGGCCCAGCGACTCTTTATGCCTACTCTCCAGAGCGGATTGTACGGGATACTCTATCCTACAGCGCAGGCAGTCTTATAGATGGTTGGGGGGGTATAGAGCCGCGTGTGAGTGTGCGATATGCTTTATCGGAGCGGTGGGCGCTCAAAGGAGCTACCGGGCGAGTCCAGCAGTTTCTGCATGTAGCGACGCTCTCACCCATCGGACTCCCTACGGATGTTTGGTGGCCAACTACACCTAATGTGCGCCGGCAAGACGGATACCAGGTTGCCTTAGCCTTACAGGGTACCCCTCGCTGGAAAAACCATGCTTGGGACATTTCCTGGGAGCTGTTTTATCGCTGGATGCAAAACGTGGTAGATTTTCGTTCAGGTGCTGACGTTTTTCTCAACCCCCAGTTAGAGCGCGATCTGGTCCAAGGTCGGGGCTGGGCTTATGGCGTTGAGTGGATGCTCCAAAAACTCACGGGCAAGCTCACCGGATGGCTCTCTTACACTTATAGCCGCAGTTTTCGGTACATTCCCGAGATTACACCCAACCCTTTTCCTAACTACATCGACCGACCTCATCAAGCTACCTTAGTTCTACAATATCCCCTAACGCCCCGCTGGGACTTAGGGATCACAGGAGTCTACGCTACAGGTCGTCCTATTACTCTCCCCGTAGCCAAATACATTTATGACGGTCAGGTTGTCGGCGTTTACAATGAGAGAAACAACCGTCGCATGCCCGATTACCATCGGGTAGATATATCTCTCACTTGGACCGCTCCCCGGAGGGAGGGTCGCCGGTGGCTCTCAAGCTGGAACTTCTCCGTGTATAACGTTTACGGGCGACGAAACATGTGGGCTCTTCGTCTGCGTCGCGATGAGAATAATCCAGACATTCAGCGTGCTTACAACTTTTACTTCTTCCGATGGGTGCCCGCTGTTACTTACAACTTCAGCTTCTAAATAGCCTTGTGGGGTTTATCCTTAGTCCCATAGGTTTTCTTCTCGTCTATCAACCTTTGCATGCCTCCCTCTATCTCTATCCTGTGCTAATCTGCCCAACAAAATCCATCAAGACCCAACAGGCTTGATGGAGAGCGGTCTGTCAGAAGCTCCTCCCTAGCCCTCGGTGTCGTGCCTAAGACCGTTGGAACGGTAATGGACCTCAATGAGCTTACTTAGGGGATGTACAATCGGTGTATCTCTATTCGATCGTCTATTCGCAGTCGTAGAAGGTAGAAGGTGCCCCTTAGGATAGGTATGTTTGCGCCACCAGACCCTAAATAAAGATTTCGCCCTAAGGCATCAAATACTTCCACATAAGCTGCATCCTTTTCCACTCGTATGGAACTTCCATCTGGCGCTACATGAATAAGGCTGGAGGGGTTGCCTCCTGAGGCGCGCGAAGTAACAAGTATAGAAAGCTCACACCTGCCTTGACACCCTGAAGCGGTATGGGTAACGGTAGCTTGCCCCACATATACACCCTCTGTTATGTAGGTATAGCTTAGGGTAGCAGGCAAGGCGCTAAGGTTTTGGGTTTGGCTGGGCAGGCTATGTCCGGGCATCCACTCAATCCTAAAGGGACCGGAAGGTAAATCCTGGCCAGAAAGCGTGAGGGTAATCGGCTCTCCGACATAAGCGGGCAGAGGGGTGATGGAGCAGGTTAGACCTTGCATTCGGATGACTTCTATGGTGCGCTCTTGACTTAGGGTAGTTGGGGGGCTGCCCGCAATACGAAGCTTATAGGTCCCACTAGGTGTGGTTTCGTTGAGGATGCAGCTAATCGGGCTACTTGTTCCCGTGCATAAGGAGGTCCAAGTAGAAGAGCTCACGGGAGCGATTTCTACAGTAAAGGTCGTATTAGGAGAGAAGCCTATAGCATCAAAGGGCACGGTGATACCGCCTCCAGCGCAGATGGATGAAGCAAGGGTGCCTATAATGATTTGGGGGGTAGTAAAGGGGGTTACGGTAATCGTTTGAGTGCAAGTGTGGGAACATCCGCCGTAGTTTGCTGTAAAGGTTGCTGTATAAGTGCCTGCTGCAGCGTAAGTGTAGCTGACTGAAGCAGGTAGCCCACTGGGTAGGCTGTAACTCAGATTCTGTGCGGGACCGCCATCTCCTGGGGTAAAGCTCACGCTGAGAGACCCACTAGTCGGGAGTCCTGTGCCAGTTAGGGTGAAGACTATGGCCTGTCCAACTGTGATAGTCGTCACTGAAGCACCACAGGTAAAGCCGTTTAGGTTGATGACTTCCACGCTGACTGGGCTGCTTTGAGTAGCGCCAGCCATGACTTGGACTGTATAACTCCCCGAAGGAAGGGTAGGGGGTAGGCTCACGGAAATGGGACTACTTGTACCTGTGGCGCTGGCAACGAGAGCATTAGCGGCATTTCGTACCTCGGCTGTAAAAGAAGTGCCTGAACCGAAGCCCACAGCATTGAAAGGCACACTAAGGCTGCTGCCTGCACAGACCGAGGCAGCAACCGATCCAAGCGTAATAGTAGGATTTACACTGAGAGTCTGCGTGCAGGTCAGGGTGCAACCCGGCGCAGAGTTTGAGACAGTGAAGGTTACAGTAAAGGAACCTGACTGGGTGTATGTATGCGTGAAAGATTGAGGGAAAGCGATCGTGCCGCTTACAGTCTGCGGCGGACTGCCATCCCCTGCATTTACTTGTACATCAAGGGGTATTGGAGGAGTGGGTGTTAGATTGACAGAAAGGGTGACAGGGCTACCTGCATCAGCCGGCGAGGGACTTACAGAGCAGGTCAAAGTAAATCCCGATAGATTAATAACGCTAACCGTGAGGGTATTGCTATTTGTAACGGGCGTTGTATTAGCTTGAACTTGTACAGTGTAGTTTCCAGAGGGGGTAGCGGCTGGAATCGTCAAGGTAATCGGACTGGCACCACTGGCGGAGGCTACGACATTACTACTTGCGTCCAAAAGTTGAGCTGTATATTGAGTACTGGGAGGAAAGCCCGACGCTGTGTAATTCACCAGCAGATTTCCTCCAGAACATACCTGGGTATGTGAAATACTATTGAGAGTCAGCGTAGGAGTAGCGGTTACGGTGATGGTTTGCTGGCAGGTTTGAGTGCAGCCGTTCAGATTGGCTGTGAATTGGGCTACATAAACTCCAGGATTAGAGTAAGTATGGGTATAGGTGGCTGGTAGCTGGCCAGGTAGTGTGTAAGGTCCTAAGCTAACTGTACCACTGGCGTCTCCTGGATCAAAGGTTACGCTAAGCGCTCCAGCGTTGGGAAAGCCAGCTCCGCCATTTAGGGTAAAGGTTACGGCGCTTCCAGCGGTGATAGCCGTAGCACTGGCCAAACAGGTAAAAGATGAAAGGTTGGTTACTTGAATAGACTGTGCTGCGCTCTGGACACTCCCTGAAACCACTCGCACGCTATACGTGCCGCTCGCTAAAGTAGAAGGTACCGTAAAACTGATTGGACTAGACCCGCTTGCTGCTGAGGTGAAGACTATGTTATTACCTGCATCCAATAGTTGCACTTGAAAATTAGGGCTTCCAGAGAAGTTAGAGTGGGTAAAGCTCACCGTCACTGGAGAGCCGGCGCACACTGGGTTGGGTGTTACCGAGGTTAGAGAAATAGTCGGCGCGCTGGCAAGTACAGCGATGATGCCTACGTCATCCACGATAAATGGTGGGTCGTTATTAGCGCCGATTTGATTCACAAACCGGAATCCTATATAGACAGTCGTGGGAGGGGTCACAGGCAGGGGTATAGTATCCGCTCTCCATTGCTGCCATGCGCCAGAAGGGGTATAAAACATTGTAGAGTTGGTGACGCTAGAGGTGAGAGCTGTCCAGGGGCCATTAGGACCTGCGGTAGAATAAAGCACTTCCCCGTAAGCTTGGGCATTACCGTGGCATATCCAGAAAAGGGTTAGACGCACATTTGTGGCGCCGGCTGGTATGTTGACCCCTGCAGCATACTTAGCGAAATAAGTTTCATTACCTACCCCTGGGTTGCCAGCGGCTGTGAAAGAGGCGGTTGGCTGGGGAGGCGGTGTACAGCACTGATACCCACTGAAGCTGACGTGCATAAACTCAGAATTAGGTGCCCCGACGATGTTAGGAGGCTGATTAGGTATCGGGGACGCTGGGGCGGGGATTTGGACACAGAGCGGCAGAAAGCCACCACACATAATAGGTACATTGACGGTCTGGGAGGCATAGTGCGGTCCTATCCGCCACATGTTGTTAGAAGTCGGCGGTGTTACGGCTCCCATGTCCGTAGAATTGAGTTGCCACCCACTTGGAGGGCTGCTGGTGCTACTGCCGTTGAAATTTTGGAAATACAAGGTCGTAACCTGAGCCCAAGCCAAGGCAAGGAAAAATGCAGCATATCGCATAGAGCAAAAATAAGGATTTCTGGAACGGAAAATCCAAAGTTTGATGCCTATTTGCTCAGTCTAAGCCCACTGACATGGTCAAGGTTAAGGTTGTGCCTTTTGAGTTAGGCCCATGAGAAGGGTGAGAGCCCCTCTCACCCTAATGGAGCTCGTTGAATTGCCTAAGTCCAGTACGAGCGTCCCATTAAAGCGCAAGGGGGGCAACACCAGACTCGGTATGCCCCCCTTATTATCCTGGGACGGAAATAGGCTAAAACGGGCGTCCCACGCGAACCATGGCGCACCGGAAGCCTACGGTAGCGGAGGCAGAGTCGGCATGAAGGTAGCGCCGGGCTCCGCAAGTCACATAGTAAGCTATGTCAGCCCACGAGCCCCCTCGGTATACTTTAGCGGCGTCTGCACCTAAATCTGGCCATGCGCTCCCGCCACCACCTTCTTGTCCAGCAGCCGCCACAGCCTTAGGGCTATACAGCAGACTGGTTTTGGGGTAATAATCATCATCATACTGAAACTGATCTTTTTGTACATTTCCTCGGCGACGGTGAGGATTGAGATCTTCCGCATCTTCGTGGCTTAGAACCCGATAAGTGTCTTCAGTCCACTCAGCCACATTACCAGCCATGTTGTATAAGCCGAAATCGTTAGGATAGAAGGCTTTGACCGGGGCGGGGATCATGTAGGCATCATTCAAACCTTCGTAAAGAAGAGAACCTCCCTTATTAGAGCGTCCAGCATAATCACCCCTTCCGCGCTTGAAGTTGGTGCGGAAGCGCCCTTTCATGTCGCGGAGGCTACGACCTTCCCAAGGATATAGCTCTTGTTCGTAGCCTGCCCGAGCAGCATATTCCCACTCTGCCTCGGTCGGGAGGCGATAGTCAGGGTATAATACTGCTTCCGGGTCTCTTTCCGTTATCTGCTTGTTGACAATCGCTGTGCGCCAAGCCGCAAACTCTCTGGCTTGATGCCAGTTTACGCCCACCACAGGATACATGTGGTAGCCTTCGTGTTGGAAATAATACCTTACATAAGGATCGTTGTAGGCCATCTCGCGAAACCATACAGTCGTATCGGGGTAGAGAAGTTGTTGCTTTTGATCCCCTGAATCTTTTTGAACATAGAACAGGAACTGCTTGTATTCCACATTCGGAACCTCGGTTTCATCCATGAAGAAGCTAGCCACAGTGACTTGGCGAACGCGAGCATTGTGTTCGAAGTCTAAGTCTTTTTCTGTGCCTCCCATATGAAATGTACCACCTTCTATGAAAACAAGACCGGGGCCTGGTGGCATCTCGCGATAACGCTTGACATAAAAGCCTTCACCCCCAGCCTTACGGGCAAACTTGAGACCCGTAAGCCGACTGGTGCTGCCTGGATCTTCTAAGCTTTCTTTTCCACCGCAGCCCGAGAGAGCCCAAAAGATAGGCGAGGCTGCCAGGGCTATCATCCACCTTTTTACCATAGGCATGCGCAAAGGTATAAGTTTCCCTAAAATCTTGGACAAGGATAGTTACTTCGGTGTTTCATACCGCGGCGCCGCTCCTTCTCAAACTCAATCACGAGCGATACCTCATGAGAGCCGGCTGAAATCCGATTGGTCAAAGTAGAAATCGTGTAATCATACGAATAGCCTACTCGGAAAATGCCTTTCTGAATACCAACCAGTCCGATGACTGCGTCTTGATTCCGATACCATACTCCGAAAACCAGAGGGTCTATAGTGTAGTAAAGCCCAATGTCCAGTTGCTGGAAAGGCTGCTGAATCCGATACATAACCGCTGGCCCTATAGTCTGACGACCCTCTCGGTTTGGGTCGATTGGTATCTGAGCCCCTGCGAAAAAGGTGGCACGAATCGGAAGCCGAGCTGAGGCTGGGTTCGCTAGGGCGAAATTGTAAAACCGCTGCTGAGGCTGGGTAATGTGCATGACTGAGGTGCCCACATAAAGATACCGATTATAATACAGAGCACCTGCGTTTACATCCTCGTGAACTCTGTTCTGGAAGAAGTTACGTTCTTGGGTAGGCAAGATGAACCCAGCATTTGGGTCTATCTGGTCGGGGAAACGCAAGCGGAAAAAGTCAATGCTGGCTTGCATAATTCCCCCGGACAATCCTAAGCTGAGCGCGCTATTTGGGGTCAGCTGTATGTGAAGGGCATAGTTTAGGAGTACGTTGAGCTTAGTCAGGTTCCCCTCCCCTGCCTGATCGGCAATGAAAGACAGGCCCAATCCATTTCGCACTTGACCGAAAAATATAGGCTGGTCGTAAGCGGCGGCGAAGGTTCGGTAATACCCTGGGATAGCCGTCCACTGCATGCGATAAGCTAAAGCTAACCTTGGACCGTTTGTAATGCCCGTAAAGGCAGGGGATAAGATGACTTGATTGGCGAAAAATTGCGAAAACTGCGGGTCTTGAGCACGCAGCAGAGTCAAGCCTGTTCCAATCCAAAAGTAGCCAACTTTTCTCCACATACGAAGCGTCTTTCAGGGCAAATATAGGCAAAAGTCTATTCTGTCAAGTCCCTGTTATCGTCCGCTTTTTTTCGTTATTTTGCCGCATGGCAGCTATCGCCCAGAAACAAGGGGTAGTTACGGATTACTTTGATATAGAGTCCTTCTTGACGGCAGAGCAACGAGCTATACGAGATGCGGTGCGCCAGTGGGTAGATAGTCGGGTCAAGCCGATTATAGACGATTACGCTCAGAGAGCCGAATGCCCTACTCACCTCATACCTGAGCTGGCTCAGCTTGGTGTATTCGGACCTTTTATTCCTGAGGAGTATGGGGGGGCTGGACTGGATTACATTTCTTATGGACTCATCATGCAAGAGATAGAGGCGGGTGATTCGGGGATTCGTTCCATCGCCTCGGTTCAAAGCTCGCTTGTGATGTACCCGATCTGGAAGTTCGGCTCGGAGCCCCAGCGTCAAAAATACCTACCCCGCTTAGCCAAAGGTGAGCTTATGGGCTGCTTCGGCTTGACCGAGCCCAATCACGGCTCTAATCCCGCTGGCATGGAAACCTATTTTTACGAGGAAGGGGATGCCTATGTCGTGACGGGGCGGAAAATGTGGATATCCAATGCACCTTTTGCGGATATAGCTATCGTTTGGGCTAAGGATCCAGAGGGTAAAATTCGGGGCCTAATCCTGGAGCGTGGCATGGAAGGTTTCTTCACGCCTGAGATGCATCGTAAGTGGTCTTTGCGTGCCTCGGCTACGGGTGAGCTGATTATGGACCGCGTTCGGGTGCCTAAAGATAATCTTTTGCCTGGCGTCGTGGGGCTCAAGGGTCCTCTGTCTTGCCTCAATAGCGCCCGATACGGTATTGCTTGGGGTGCTATCGGTGCAGCGATAGACTGCTACAAAACCGCTGTTCAGTATAGTTTGGAGCGCAAGCAGTTTGGCAAGCCCATAGCCGCTTTCCAGCTCACCCAGAAAAAACTGGCTGAGATGCTGACGGAGATTACAAAAGCTCAGCTTTTGGCTTTGCGGCTCGGCCAGCTTATGAACGAAGGGCGAGCCACTCCCCAGCAAATCTCTATGGCGAAACGAAATAATGTCGCTATGGCTTTAGAAGTGGCTCGTACAGCCCGTCAAATCCTCGGAGGCATGGGAATCATGGGCGATTACCCTATTATGCGCCACATGATGAATTTAGAGTCGGTCATCACTTATGAAGGCACGCATGAAGTTCATCTCCTGATAACCGGGCAGGATATCACTGGCATATCCGCCTTCTCCTGATGACTGAAAAGGAGTTCTCTTATCCGTTAGAGAATCTTGTTGAAGCCATCCTCTTTACCAATAGCGCTCCTTTGGCTCTCTCTGAGATTCAAAAAGCTGCTGAGTACATCACTAAGCGCTCATATACAAAAGATGACATCCTCCGAGCCATAGAAATCCTTAAGAGCCGCTATGCCCCAACTAGTATTGAGCTGGTAGAAGTAGCTGGAGGCTATGCATTACGAACGCGTCCAGGATATGGAAAAGCGCTGGCTGAGTTCCTAAGTTTTCAGAATCCTATTCAACTGTCTAAGCCGCTTTTAGAGACCCTTGCAGTCATTGCTTATCATCAGCCGGCTACCCGTCCCTTCATCAACCATCTGAGAGGCGTTCAAAGTGATTACGCCATAGAAAGGCTGTTAGAGCTGGAGCTTATTGAGCCTGCGGGGCGAGCCGAGCTGCCTGGCAAGCCTCTGGCCTACCGAACGACTAAAAAGTTTTTGGAGCTGCTGGGGCTGCGCTCTATAGAGGACTTACCAAAGCTCAAAGACTTGTCAGATACTCCATCGCCGCCAGAGCCAGCGCACATAGATCCAACCCAAGACTAATCCGCATAAATGTCCAAAGTGAGAGATGCCTCCCATAACAGGCTGAATCAAAAATAGGGCTAAAGAGATTATAGCGAAACCAATGGCCAGCCACTTTGCCTTGATAGGAAGGGGTATGGGAAAAATCACCAGCTGAGAGCGGGGGAAAAAGTAGGCAAAAGCTGTCAAGAGGCCACTTACACTCGTAGAAGCCCCTAAGACAGGAGCCGGAGATGGGTCTAAAAAGGCTAAGGCCAGTCCCGAAACAATCCCCACGAATAAATACATGATTAGAAACTCCCTACTACCCACGACAGGTTCTACTGCACTGCCTAAGCTCCATAGAGCTATCATATTGGCTAAAATGTGCCAAAAACTGGAATGCGTAAAAAAGTAGGTAAAGATTTGCCAAACTTCAAATCCAAGTCCCTCTTTATGGACGGCAAGATAGAAGGGAAGCATCGGAAATCGAAAACTGGCTAACCATATGAGCCCATTAATGATGATAAGGTGGGGTAGTACGGAGTTACGCATTCCTAGCAAATCTACGACCGCTTGCGCTTAGATATAGGCGGAGGCGACTCTTCTTTGGGGGGGGCGTATCTTGGCAGAGCATAAGGTGCTGAGTAAATAGAGTAGCTTAGGCTGCGATTGAATGGATAGGTAAGAAAGAATTGAACAAGAGCCTTTTCCGAAGCTTTGGCTCGCTTGAAGTTACGGTATAACTCGTAATAGCTTTCCGCATAGTCTAGAGAGTCTGCTACACGCTCTATTAGGTTCCTTTGCTCCTCTGCTTGTATTTCGTCGTCGGGGATGGGTTGCGCCAGAAGGCTGTCTAATGTTATTTTGAGGCGCTTCTTCTCTCGTTTGAAGTGCTTTACGATTGTGTCTCCATAATCTACCAGTCCTTTTATCATGAGAGCCGTGCTCTCCACTACTGTTGGTATATCCTCTAGGGTTTTAGCTGAACTCACTATGGTGAGATATACAGGGAGACCGTTGGTTTGGAGGGTTTTACCCCGGACTCTTACTTGCTCCGCTTTCACGATATACAAATACCAGGTGTCAAAGCCGTAGATTAGAGGATATCCCTTAGCATTTTGGAGTTTAGGGCGTACGATTTGCACGAGGAATGGGCGATTGGTAGAGAGGGTGATACGGGTATTTCCTCCGACTGGAAGGCTGCGTTGGATAGGTGAGTCTATGAGGCGCAGGGGTGGAAAGGGTTTGGGTGGATTCAAAACGGTATCCTCTGTGAGCGAATAACTGTCTGCTTGAAGGGGGATTGTATCGGGCTTTGGGGCTTGTAAGGGGGGCTCTGAAAAAATGTCTTCTAAAAAATCTTCCTCGTAACTCCCTTCTTGAGAGGTTTTGTCCTGCCCGTACATGAGCCCTAAGAGCAGGATCATCCAGATAATCCATCGCACCCCTTCAAATGTACACACCCTCTATTGGATGAGCTTCTAAGGCAGCTGAAGTTAGGCAATCCTTTTATACCTATTAGCCAGCATGAGCTAAGGGGACTGAGCCTGAGGGCTTTACTCTCAGATGAAGGCTTATGACTTCAAAGATGCTCTATATTTGCACCGATGACGCAAGACGCCCTCAAGACGCTCAAGGAGCGCCTTTCGGCGCTAAGGAGGTTTCTTTGACCTTCCTCAGCGAGAAGCTGTAGTGAACGCGTTGGAAGCGAAAAGTCAAGCACCTGATTTCTGGGATGACCCTGAGGCAGCGCGTAAAACTTTGGCCCAGCTCAAGGCCGAACGCGACTGGGTAGAGAAGTTTCAGAAGGTATCGTCGGCTGTGGAGCTGGCCGAGATGGCCTTAGAGCTTTACAAAGAAGGGGGGGCCTCGGAAAGAGAAGTAGAAAGTGCCTTTGGTGAAGCAGAGAAAGCTCTGGCTGACTTAGAGTGGCAAAAAATGCTTTCGGCGCCTGAGGATGCTTATGGATGTGTGATAGAGATTAACGCAGGGGCTGGTGGTACCGAGGCTCAGGACTGGGTGGCTATGTTGGCTCGGATGTACACCATGTATGCGCAGAAGAAGGGATGGCCCACTGCTATCGTGGATGAGCTGCTGGGCGAGGGAGCAGGCTATCGGAATATCACCATAGAAATCGACGCCCCCTATGCCTATGGGTATTTGAAGGGGGAAAATGGGGTCCATCGCTTAGTTCGCATTTCGCCTTTTGATGCAAATGCTCGTAGGCATACTTCGTTTGCGGGGGTATTTGTGTACCCTTTGGTAGATGACCGAATAGAGATTAAGATTGATCCAAACGACTTAGAGTGGGACACGTTCCGAGCAGGGGGGCATGGCGGACAAAATGTGAATAAAGTGGAAACCGCTGTTAGGGTCCGGCATATACCGACAGGTATTGTGGTTACCTGTCAGCAGGAACGCTCCCAGCATCAGAACCGGGAAAAAGCTCTCCAACTCCTCAAAAGTCGCCTTTATCAGTTAGAGCTTCGGAGGCGTCAGGAGGAGCGGGCTAAGCTGGAAGCCCAAAAGCGACCTATTGAATGGGGCTCTCAAATACGAAGCTACGTTCTCCACCCCTACAAGCTGGTCAAAGACCTCCGAACAGACTATGAAACCAGCGATGCTCAGGCGGTCTTAGATGGAGAGATTGAACCTTTCCTAAAAAGCTATCTTCTGCAGCTAAGCTGAGATTATTCACCTTACCATAACTTTGCCCCATGGCTGGTCGCGTGTACAAGGGAGTATTAGCCCGACCCCGTACCTTCAAGGAGAAGCTTTTCCAAGGCATCGTAGACTTTGTAGAAGAGGTAAATGCTCGGTTTTCCGTTCATGGAAATCCTCCTGTGTATGACAAACGTCTTTTTCCTTGGGTGAAAGAGCTGGAGGAGAACTGGCATCTCATTCGGGCTGAGTTAGATAAGGTTTTGCGACGCAAAGATGAGCTGCCCGCTTTTCATGAGCTTGTCCCTGAAGTGGGTCGAATTACTCAGGATAAGAACTGGAAAACCTTTCTGTTTTGCGGCTATGGGCGGTGGAGCCAACGCAACACGGAAATGTGTCCAGAAACCACTCGCTTACTGCGCCGCATCCCTGGGATTCGCACCGCCTTCTTCTCCATCTTGGAGCCGGGCAAGTATATCCCGCCTCACCGTGGACCTTACAATGGCGTTTTGCGCCTTCACTTGGGTCTAATCGTTCCAGAACCTAAGGAACGCTGCTGGATACGGGTAGATAATCAAAAGCTGTACTGGGAAGAAGGAAAAGCTTTGATCTTTGATGACTGCTTTGACCATGAAGTGCATAATAATACCAACGGCCTGCGAGCTGTGCTATTCGTGGATTTCGTGCGTCCGACTTACTTTCCAGCTAACCTTCTCAACTGGCTCCTGCTCAACATAGCTTACTTTATCCCCTACGTTACGGAAGCCGAAGAGCGTGAGCGAGCCTGGGAGCAGCTCTTCTACGAAAAGGCCAAGAAGAGCTGATATTAGCTCTAATCCTTCTTACTCCTCAGGAGGATAAGGCTTCTTTTCAGGGCTTCACCCGAAGCCAGCTCAAGTCCTACGGCTGGTAAGCCGATAGCGATCTATCTTTTCAGGCGTGGCTTTTTTCTCACCTTTCTGGCAAAAATCTCGTGGAGTAAAGAAGCGTGGGCTGGTGATAGTGCTATAACAAGGTTCCGACTTCAACTATTAAGCTTTCAGTATGTTCTTCCTCCTCTGAGTTAGCAAACTTGTACCCCACTACAAATGTCCAGTTGCCTACATGAATCACGAGCCCCGGAGTTGCATAAGCGAACTCATGTCCTTCTCCGGAGAACCATTCCACGACTACATCTAACCATTCCGTGACAGGTTGCTCGGCTGAGCCGATGAAGGCTATAGTATTGACACCCAAAGGTCCAGAGGGATTATCGCCCCCAAATAAGGCTCGGGGGCCAAATGTAACCCCAGCCGATAAACGAGTCTTAGTCATAGGCACTTGAAGACTGCCCATCAGGTAGGTCCATAGCCCTTTACCATGGCCATGAAGGGAAAAAGTGAGCATTTGTCCTAACACGGTGCGTAGATTCCATCGTGAGAGGGGGCCTCGGAATAAAGGCTGGCTCCATTTGTAGCCCATAGCCACCGCACTAAACTCCTGCTTAGGCACACCTAACTCATAGAGCGTGATTCCCAACTCTACATTAGAGCTCAGTCCATATACGATAAAGTTGCTCGTGGCCCAATAGGGCTCTGGGGACCATGGGCGTGCCTGAGTTTCGTGCAAGAGAAAGAGCTTCTTGCGTGGGGTTACATCAGGGGAGGGGAGGTTGATAAGAGTCTGCTGCCCGTGTGCAACCGCTATCCAAGTCAAAATACCCATCCGAAGGAGGGCTATCCCCATAGGCGGCGCAAAGTTACGTTTTTCCTCCCTAAATAAGTCGGGTCAATTGCTTTACTGCTAAGGTACGAGGGGTCTGACTATAAATCCTCATACGGCTGCACTCATCGGGTCGTTGTCTTCTGGACTACGCCGCGGCTATATCATCACTATCTAACCTTGAAAAACATAAGCCTTTATGACATTCTGCGGAGAAGCTTGCGTGAGAGAAGGTTAGGCTGGGAGCTTAGCTGTGGCAGCAGAAGGTAGATTGATAGCGTTCTGCTGCCCTTGGGCAACTGCTACATAAGCTAAATGGTAATCGGAGAAAGAGGGGGCCTCTGTGCAAGGGTCGTAGGGCCACGATTCTCCCTCCATAAACCTCATGTCCCTATCGCTACTTCATTGTGAATTCGTTCCAAGAAGCCCCATAGCCGCTTACTCGTGAATAGCTGGTTGGAGGATTCTTGTGCCTATCCATATACCTTACTATCCCATGCATCTACCTTTGTGGCATGCCAGTTTCTCTCGTGACAGGTGGTGCAGGCTTTATTGGTAGTCATGTGGTAGATGCCCTTTTAGAGCTTGGACACAAAGTAGTAGTGCTAGATGATCTGAGCGGTGGATTCATAGACAATGTCAATCCGAAGGCTGAATTTATACGGGGTAGTATCGTTGATTGGCCGCTCTTAGAGAAAGTTTTTCATGATTACCGTTTTACCTTCGTTTATCACTTGGCCGCTTATGCTGCAGAGGGCCTCAGCCACTTCATCCGTCGCTTCAACTACGAAAATAACGTTGTAGGTAGCGTCAACCTTATCAACTTGTCTATCAAACATGAGGTAGAATGCTTCATCTTTACTTCTTCTATAGCTGTCTATGGGAGAAATCAACTGCCAATGCATGAAGACCTCACCCCTCAGCCTGAGGACCCTTATGGAATTGCCAAGTATGCCGTGGAGTTAGACCTCAAAGCGGCCCATGAGCTTTTTGGACTGAACTACATCATCTTCCGCCCGCATAACGTATATGGTGAACGACAAAATATAGGCGATCGTTATCGGAATGTAGTAGGCATATTTATGAATCAGCTTTTGTCGGGCAAGCCTCTTACGATTTTTGGAGACGGTACCTCAAAGCGGGCCTTCTCTTATATACAGGATGTAGCTCCTCATATAGCGAGAAGTGCGCATATTCCCTCGGCATATAATCAAGTGTTCAACATCGGAGCAGATATCCCCTACACTATCAACGAACTAGCTGAAGCGGTGATGGAGGCTATGGGAATGAGACAACCGATTCGCTATTTGCCCCCTCGGAACGAGGTGCCTTATGCTTATGCCGATCATACAAAAGCTTATCAAGTATTTGGGATTGATCCGAAATCGCTCGTTCCTCTAAAGGAGGGCCTGCATCGGATGGCCCAGTGGGTCAAGGCCAAGGGAGCTAGAAAAACCCCCAGTTTTCAGAACATAGAAATCTACAAAAACCTCCCCTCCGTATGGCTGGAGGAGTGAAGCGCCGAATAGCCCTACTTACCGCTTATCCCCTGCATATACCCCCCAGTCTGCGCTTCCGAATAGGGCAATACCTTCCTGCTCTCCAAGAAGCAGGCTATACTATAGAGTGTATACCCTTTTTCTCAGCGCAGCAGTACCAGACCTTTACAGCCCGTGATACCCCTATTCTGAGACGGTTCGGGATAATAGGTTCCTCTTTCTTAGGGTCGCTTGTTCGGGCTATCAATCGCGGTAGGTGGGATGGAATTTACCTACACAGGGAAGCTACGGTATTGGGCACGACTCTAGTAGAGAAGCTGTGGATGAGAGGATTGCCCGTGATTGTGGATTTTGACGATGCCATATGGATAGTGAATGTTTCTGAGGAGAACAAGAGGTTTGCATGGCTAAAGAGCTCTCAGAAACTTCCGCGTTTGCTTCGTCAAGCGAAGGTGGTTACAGTTTGCAATGAATACTTGGCTGCCTTTGCCCGCCAGTATGCCGAGGACGTTCGGATTATCCCCACTACCATAGACACGGATTTATATAGAGCGCTGGAAACTCCTCCGAAGTCTTATGTAGTCATAGGATGGAGTGGTAGTCGGACTACGACGGCGCATTTGCGTACGATTGAAGGTGCTTTGGTGCAGCTATATAAGCTGTATGGGGACCGCATCCGATTTCGCTTCATAGGAACTTCAGGCTATCAGCCCCCCTTTCCAGCTGAGATTTTACCTTGGCGAGCTGATACGGAGGTGGAAGACCTGATGAAGATTGACATAGGGCTAATGCCTCTACCCGACGAAGACTGGAGTCGAGGTAAGTGCGCTCTCAAGGCTCTCCAATACATGGCTTTGGGTAAAGCTGCGGTTGTCTCCCCTATTGGTATGAATTGCGAGGTTATTGAGGACGGGGTGAACGGCCTATTCGCTCGCACTTTAGACGATTGGGTAGACAAGATAAGCTACTTGATTGAACACCCTGAAGTGCGTCAAAGCTTAGGACGAGCTGCCAGAGAGGTCGTGGAGAGGCAGTATTCGGTTCGGGCTAATACGGCTAAGTACATGGAGGCTTTTGAAGCTGCTTTTAAGTAAGCTTATGGAGGGTATAGCGTGAGGGTCGTAGGAGGATAGGGGAAGAAAGAAAATCTTGAGGAAGGGGTACTGGAGTAGTGTAGGGCGTTTTTGCCTCGTTGCTGTTCCTGTCTGTTGGTCGGGCCTGTATGGGTGGTGGGGGAGGTGCTAATAGAGGCGGTTCAGCGGCACGGGGATAGCTTCGCTGCTGTGGGGGTAAAGAGCGGGGGGGGCGCCAGCGCCTTTGGCGCTGGCGCCCCCCCCCACTAGGCGGCAGCCACCATCGGTGGCTGCCGCCTCATAACCAAACTCTAAAAGCAATATCTCTCGGCTTGCAGAAGCCTTTCAGCTATCCGCCGGCGCAAGGCCACAGTATCTACCTCCATGGGCTTTGTAAAGCGTTTGAGTCCCATGAGGAGTAAGCGTCGTTCATCCCCCTGAGCTGCATGAAGTATAGCTCGTCGTCCCGCCGAGGCGGCCCGTTCTTGCGCATCTACCAAGTAGCACTGCGTCATGGCTAAGGCTTCAGTCGCCGCGGCTTGCCCATTCATTATCGCTATTTTCTCTGTGCGCAAGATCATGGATTCAGCCACATAAGTATCTATAAGCATATCGGCGATTGCCATCAGGACTTCTTGCTCTTCTGCTAACTTTTGCATGTACTTTTGAGCTGTGTATCCCGCTACCATAAGGATGGCTTTCTTGAGGTTTTCTACGGCTTTCTTCTCTACAGCGAGAAACTCCCCACTCGGTTCTCCCAAATCTGGGATGCTGGTTAGCTCGCTCTGTACCTTCATGGCTGCGCTCAATAGGTCCAGCTCGCCTTTCATCGCCTTGCGGAGGAGATAATCCACGCTTAGCATTCTATTGATTTCATTGGTACCCTCATAGATGCGGTTGATGCGGCTGTCTCGGTAGGCTCGTTCGACAGGGTACTCGGCAGAGTAGCCGTAGCCGCCATGTATTTGAACGGCCTCATCTACTACATAATCCAGCATCTCCGAGCCAAAGACTTTGAGCATTGCACACTCAGCGGCATATTCTTGAGCGGCTCCTAAGAGGGCTTTTTCGTATGGCTCTCCTTTTTCTAAAAGGTGCTTTTCGTAGGCTTGAATGTCGGCCGATGTCCGATAAGTCGCTGTCTCGCAAGCCCAAGTATAGATTGCCATGTCAGCCAGTTTGTGCTGAATAGCTCCAAAGCTGGCTATGGGACGGCCAAACTGGTGGCGTTCTTTGGCGTACTTGACCGAAATGTCAATAAGGCGTTTAGCTGACCCAGTTGTAGCAGCTGCAAGCTTGATGCGGCCGATGTTCAGTATATTGAAAGCGATTACATGCCCTTTTCCGATTTCACCCAGTAGATTCTCAGCGGGGACAGGGGTATCTTGGAAGAAGACTTGCCGAGTAGAGGAGCCTTTGATGCCCATTTTCTTCTCTTCGGCTCCCACCGATACTCCCGGGAAACTTCGTTCTACTAAGAAAGCGGTAAAGTGCTCGCCGTTTACCTTAGCGAATACAGTAAATAGATCAGCAAATCCCCCGTTTGTGATCCACATTTTTTGTCCTGAGAGATGATAAGCCTTGCCATCCGGAGTAGGTATGGCTTTACTGCGTGCGCCGAGGGCATCAGAGCCAGAACCCGGTTCGGTTAGGCAATAAGCCGCAAAAAGCTCACCCGATACAATTTTGGGTAGGTACTTCTGTTTCTGTTCTGGCGTACCGAAGTAAAGGATGGGCAGAGTTCCAATTCCAGTATGGGCTAAAAGGGCTACAGCAAAAGAGTGGGACGGACCCATCTTTTCGGTAAAAAGCATGCCCGTCAAGAAGTCAGCTCCTAAGCCGCCATAGGCCTCGGGTACGGTTAGCCCAAGGAAGCCTAATGCCGCAGCCTTGCGAAGGATGTCCGGCATGACCTGAGTAGGGTCGCCATGGTCAATTTCATCTAATCGAGGGTATATCTCCTTCTCTAAAAACTCTTCGCATAGCTGAGCGAGCTGACGCTGCTCTTCATTCCATTCTTCTGGGATGAATACACGCTGAGGAGGTGTGGATTGAATCAAGAAGGCCCCTCCTCTGGTCAAGTGCTGCTGGGCAATTGCCTGTGCCATGCTTCAAAGGTAACAAATATGTATGACCTGTTGTCACTTTCAGAAGCAGGGTTTTTCTCATCTTTGCGACATGGCGCAAGCGGTGGATATCTCCAATGGCATGATCCTCCGTTTGGAGGGCGAGTTATATGAAGTAGTGGAGTTTCTACATGTAAAGCCTGGAAAAGGTAATCCGTACGTCTATACTCGCCTGAAGAACGTCATTACAGGGCGGGTTTTTGAAAGAAACTTCCCCTCTAACACTCGTATAGACCCTGTACGGGTGGAGCGACGCCCTTGCCAATATCTGTATAGCGATGGTAGTCTGTATTACTTCATGGAAGCAGAAAGCTTTGAGCAGTTTTCAGCGACCCAGGAACAAGTGCGTGGTGTAGAGTTTCTGACCGAAAATCAAGATTGTGAGGCTTTATGGGATGCAGATACGGAGACGCTGCTTTTCGTAGAACTGCCCCAGTTTGTGGTCTTAGATGTGGCAGAGGCGGAGATGGCGGTTAAGGGGGATAGCGTGACGAACCTAATGAAAAATGCCGTGCTCTCTTCTGGGGCCCGCATCAAGGTACCTCTTTTTGTTGAGACAGGTGATAAAGTGAAAGTTGATACCCGTAAAAGAGAATACATAGAACGCGTCAAAGGCTGAGCTGATATGGACCTGAAATCTATTTTAGAGCTGCTGCGTTTTGTCAATAAATCGGATTTGAATGAGGTAATCTTGGAGGAAGGGGAGTTTCGTCTGACGATTCGGCGGGGGGTGCTTGGAGCCGCTTTGCCCGCTGCACCTGTAGTACAACCTTCTTCTCCTCCCATTCCTTCGGCTTCTTCGCCGCCATCTGAGCCTGTGCCAGAGGTATCCAAAGTGGAGACACCGCCTTCGCCTCCTAAGAAGTTAGAATACATCCGCTCGCCGATGGTTGGTACCTTTTATCGGCGTCCAGGTCCCGATAAGGAACCCTATGTAAAAGTGGGCGACATAGTACGGCCAGGACAAGTGGTCTGTATCATAGAAGCAATGAAACTCTTTAACGAAATCCAATCGGAAATCTCGGGCAAGGTCGTTCGCATTCTTGTTGAGGATGCCCAGCCCGTGGAATATGACCAACCTCTCTTTGAAATAGAGCCGCTCTGAGCTGAGGGGTATGTTCCGAAAGATACTCATAGCGAATCGTGGAGAAATAGCCTTACGCATCATTCGCACCTGTAAAGAACTGGGGATACCCACAGTAGCTGTTTATTCCACCGCAGATAGGGAAAGTTTGCACGTACGATTTGCGGATGAGGCGGTGTGCATTGGTCCGCCTCCTAGCCGGGATAGCTACCTGAATATCCCGGCTATCATGTCGGCTGTGGAAGTTACTGCGGCAGATGCCGTGCATCCGGGTTATGGTTTTTTGTCTGAAAATGAGAGATTTGCCAGCATTTGTGCGGAATACGGCGTGAAATTTATCGGCCCGTCCCCTGAAGCTATAGCGGCTATGGGAGACAAAGCAACCGCAAAAGCTACAGCTCAGAGGGCGGGTGTGCCTACGGTCCCTGGTTCAGAGGGTGTGTTAGAAAGCCTTACTCAGGCGCGGCATGTAGCTTCGGATATAGGCTATCCTGTGCTTCTCAAAGCGACGGCTGGTGGCGGGGGAAAAGGCATGCGTATTGTCTGGAAACCTGAGGAGTTAGAGGATGCGTGGAATATCGCTCGAGCTGAGGCTAAGGCGGCTTTTGGAAATGATGGCCTATACATGGAGAAGTACATTCAAAATCCGCGCCACATAGAGATTCAAGTGGTGGGGGACCAGTATGGAAATGTATCCCATCTCTCTGAAAGGGACTGTACCATCCAGCGCCGTTATCAGAAACTTATAGAGGAGGCGCCGAGTCCAATCATGACACCTGAGCTCCGAGAAAGGATGGGTGAGGCAGCGGTCCGGCTGGCTAAGTTTATTCGGTACGAAAGTGCAGGCACAGTAGAATTCATCTTGGATCAGGATACGGGGGAGTTTTACTTCATGGAGATGAACACCCGCATTCAAGTGGAGCATCCTGTTACAGAGGAGATATTCTTCTTTGACTTGATCAAGGAACAGATCAAAGTGGCGGCAGGCGTACCCGTCTCGGGAAAGCACTATTTTCCGCAGAACCGATGGGCGATGGAGGTTCGCATCAACGCTGAGGACCCCTATGCCGACTTCCGCCCTAGCCCAGGTCGCATTCAGGATTATCATAAACCCGGTGGACACGGTGTACGAGTAGATACCCATGTTTATGCCAACTATACCATTCCCCCTTATTACGACTCCATGATAGCTAAGCTAATCGTGTCAGACTTTTCCCGAGAAGAGGTTATCAATAAGATGCTCCGCGCTTTAGATGAATTTATCATTGAGGGGCCTGGCTTACGCACCACTATACCCATCTTGAAGGAAATCCTACGGGATGAAAACTTCCGTAAAGGCACCTACAACACCCGATTTTTAGAGACTTGGCGGCGGAAGTCTTGAAGACCGATAAGTTTTACCGCCTTTGTCTAAAAGCCGAGGGAGTCGGCGAGGCTGTGCAATAGCCAAGGATTGGGGTGGTCCATGATCCGTTTTGGCCCTAAATGGTAGGGGGTGGATACTCCTTGAAGGGTTTGCAGAGGGCACTTTTGTTTGCGCCTCCTTGGGACCAGTCCGTATCAGTCTAATGGCTGGGCAGGGGGGAGCCTTTGGCATTTTTAGAAAGCCATCGCACCTTACATCGGACCTCTCGTCGTAGGCTTCCTACCTGAGCCCAGAGCTTAAGTAAGGTGTCACGACGAGAAGGGACATACCATAGCGTTTGACTCGGCATCTGCCACCCAATCGTATCCGATTCGCTGCCCCACAGAACGGGAGCTGTAGGAGCGCTCGCCGCATAAAGGGGTAAGCGCGGTCGTCTCAGCCATAGGACCGCTCCCTCCTGAGGTGAAAGGAGGTCTAGTTGTACAGCTGGGCAGAAGGGATTATGGGGCGGTAGGTTATCTATTTTGACTAAAGCCCATGGAAGAGGGGGAAGACTCAGCTCTTTGAGGGTATCTTTATTCTCGGGCCGACATACCTCGCAAAAGGAATAAACAGGGCCTACCCACAAACGACGAAGATGGGGACAGGTGGGGAGAGAGCTCTCTCCCCGACGACGCAGCGCTAAAACCCCCCTGGGACATGAAGTACCCTTGGTCAGTCCTGTAACTGGACATGTAAGGAGGGTTTCAACTGTAGTAGGTGCTTCTAAATAAAAACTACTCGTGCCAAGAAGCCGTGCCACTTTGTGAGCTAAAGGGAAGGCGGCGTCTCGGCCCTTTAGGCAGCCGCTAGAGGCACCATCTGGATTCCCAAGCCATATTCCTACAATGTATCGGTTATCGTAGGCTATGCACCAAGCATCACGCAGTTTTGTAGAGGTACCTGTTTTATAGCTCCACCCATTACCTTCACGGAGCGTAGCGCTAACGATCCAGGTGCTGGCCGAATCCCATACGGATTGGATGCTTATGGGGTCGGAGGCACGACGGCGCAGCTTAGTGAAATAACCCCTTGTAGCCAAAGGTGTATAGGCCTGCACGAGCTGGAAGAGGGAGGCTTCTACAGCCCCAACAATGCCTGCGTGTCCACTTCTTTCTACCCCTGTTATACCTAAGGTCCTTAACCTGTCGGCGAAGGAGTTGATACCTATCTCCGCTAAAAGATAAACAGCCGGGGCGTTTAGCGATTGGCGAAGGGCTGCAGACGCCGATACTATCCCCTGATAAGCGCTCCGCTCAAAGTTTATAGGTACATATCCATTGTAGGACTTGGGGAAGTCCAAGAGAGGTGACTCAGAGTGAATCTTGCCTTGAAAAATCCCTTCCGCCCAAAGGAGGGGTTTGAGGGTGCTACCGACAGATCGCTTAGCCTGTATAAGGTCTATGGCACACTGAGCATATCCCGAACTGGGAACGTAAGCTCGAACCCGTCCTGTTTGAGCCTCAGCAACCAGAATAGCTCCTTCAGAAACCCCACAGGGGCGCAGGGCGGTTAGCTCAGCTCGGAGGAGGCGATGAATCTCTCTCTGGAGAGAGAGGCTAAGATATAAAGTATCCAGCTCTTTGACTGGGGTGGGTATGGCGTGGGGCTCTATCTGGGGCATAGAGTGATACCGCAAAAGAAGAGGAGTTTGTTGTGCCTGAGCGTACTCAGCTGCCGTGAGGAGCCCAGCTTGATACCAGCGCTCTACCCAGCGCAGAGCCCATCGTTTGACTCGTTCTTCGCCTCGCAGGAGAGCTGGTAAGAGCCATGGCCGCTGGGATAAGAGTAATAGAGCTGCCATCTCCATGGGTGTGAGTCTTTCGGCCTCCTTGCCGAAGTAAGCCTGCGCCGCAGCTTCTATGCCTTCTATATTCCGACCGAAAGGTGCATAAGTGAGGTAAAAACTCAGTATTTCAGCTTTGTCGTGACGCAGCTCTATGCCTAACGCCCAGTATATCTCTAAGAGTTTCCTCCATAGGTTTCTGGGGCCGGGCCGCCATAAGCGAGCAAGCTGCATCGTAAGCGTGGAGCCGCCTTGACGCGAGCCCTTTAGGGTACTCCCTATCGCTCGTACTAAAGCTATGGGGTCTACGCCTCGGTGGAAGTAAAATCGCCTATCTTCTTTGTATAGGAGTAGGGGAGCTACTCGGGCCAAGGTTCTTTTAGTGGGAGGTAAGCGCCACTTCTCATCGGGGGAGAGGCTGATATGGGCGAGCTTCCCTTCCTCGGTTAGGAGCCGAGGGGAAAGAGGAGGGGGAGTGGGCGCATGATTGTACGCTTCTCCCAAGAGAGATATAACGATGAGACCTCCTATCAAAAATGCCTCTGGGCTGAGAGGGGTCTTGAGCTGCCGCTTTTGAAGCATGGTCGCTGAGGAGGGTTGGCTAAAATATGATAACATGAGGGGTTTTTAGGCGGTGAGCGGTGTAGGCAAAGCAATAGCTACCTACAACAACGGCATCTCCTTTCCCCCTCAGCATCAATACCTGTCTGCAAAAAGAGCATGAAAAAACCAATCCTTGTCTATAAACGGCCTTCCGAAACGCGAATATCCGGCAAGGCTTCCCATAACTTGTCTCGCCAGCGAGAGAAGGCGCTGCTGACCCCAGCCTCAGCTCCCTCAGAGAAAAAGAGCCGAACCGCGCTTAGGACAGTCCATGCTGTGACCCAGTATGGCTGCGGCGAGTCCACCAGCACGAAGTAGTCCTCCGTATGAGCCACGAGGTAAGAGCGAGCATTGAGGTCCATTTCTCGGGCGAGGCGCCCTCGCTGCATATCTAAGAGGCGATACATCCCCTCTAAAAAAGGTTTCCACACTGCAATCTTTTCCAAAAGTCCCCTCCAGCGCAAATAACGCTCAGGCAAGGCTACCCATGTAGATAGTTCCTTCACAGGGTGCCATGCCGGGAACGTTATAAGCTCGGCAAGGGTCGCTACGGCAAACGTATAGGTCCTATGAGGAAGGATCTCCCATTTCTCTTCATGAAACGGTACGGCGAGAAGCTGTCCATCTCTCCAGATGTAATACCCCTGAGTAAGCATGGTCAAAGCCGACTTAACTGTACCGGCTGAAAAGCCTCCTTTAGCATACACGCGTAGTTTTAGCTGTTCAGGGTTGGGTCGAGCTTGGCATAAGCGGTAGAGAGCCCCTTCTCCTATAACTGTATCATAACCAGCGGCTGTAATAATAGGCACGGATAAGGCGCAATGGGCATACATTTGCTGAAAAGTGCGCCACTCTCCACAGATATCCATATAAGCTTTGCGATGAGCTGAGCAGACTTCTATCCAAGGCTGAGCGGTTTCTGAATAGGGGCCTGCTAAGTTTACAACAAGCTGTATTTCGCTGGGTAGCGTTCGTTGATGAAGCTGAACGAGGGAAAAGACCTCGTAAGAAAGCCCATATCTTTCCCCCAAAGCGCGAAGGGCTACGGGGTTACGCCCTGCTAACACTGGACGAGGTAAATCCGAAAAGTGAGCTTTCCAAATCTCTAAGAGGATGCGTCCTGTAGTGCCATTAGCTCCGTAAAGCAGCCACATGTCGTTCTATGTCAGATAGGCTATAATGAAGGAATGTATGATCCTCGGTGACGGTTCGGTACAAGGTGCTGTGATGAGGCTGATATCCCACGAGGCGACGCCGAAAGTCTTGCAGGGCTCTCAAATAAGTGTTAGCTCGTTCTATAATGGATAGCGTCGGGCGATAAGTAGGTGACAGAAGGTGCCACTTGGGGGGAGGAGCCCAACCTTTTATCTCGGGGAGGATGTCGGATTCCAGAGAAAGCCCCCAGAGCTGTTGGAAGGTGGGCTCGTGATAAAGGAGAAAATCCACTTCCCAGTCGTGTCCATAAGCCAGTCCCATAAACCAGTAGGTGATATGCAGGCCCAAGCACCTATCTGCAGAGGTTGCTTTCCATTTGTATAAGAGGAGTTCTATGTCTTCTATCAGTTCGCCCGTTTGGGGTTCCACCAGATCTATGAGAATCACGGGAGCTACAGGGGCATGCATGGGAGCGTTGGGGCGGACTACAGCCCATTCGGGGGGAAAGGGTGGCAGCTTTATCATCTTAGAAGGGTTACAGTGCCAGCGCGCTCTACTTCAGTCCCGTCCAAAAACGAGATGCGTACTACGTAAGTATAGACTCCTTCTACGGCATTTTCTCCACGCCAAGGGGCATTACCTTGATACATCAGCTTGCCCCAGCGGTCGTAGATATGCATTTGTATCAGGCGAATGCCCGAGCCGCGAGGGGACCAGTCGTCATTAACTCCGTCTCCATTAGGACTGAATGCATTGGGAATAACAAGCTGACGCTGGCCTTGGATCACAACACGAGCACTTAGCGTGTCCCGACAATCCCCGATGCTAGCTACAAGTAGCAGCTCATAGGAGCCGGGCGTATAGAAATGGGTAGCAGTAGGAGTAGTCGTACTGAGTGTAGCTCCGTCGCCAAAGCTCCATAAGAATGTGATGGGGTAGTTAGGAGGGGCGTTAAGAGTGGCAGTGAAGGTTATTTCCACGGGACCCTCGGGAGCGGGAGACAGAGGGGGCGAGCTGGCGAGGCCAGTTAGGACAGGCGAGGGAAGTCCTTGCACTTGAACTTGGACAGAAGGCGAAAGACAAGCTCCAGCCCGATATACCACCGTATAAGTTGAGGATGCAGTAGGACCGGCAAGGATTAGCTCAGGCCCAGTGCCCACTGAATCGCCGTTCTGATCATACCATATGAACGCGCCTCCGGGCGGGCCCGATACCAGGCTTGCTTGCAGTCTCAGAGGGAAGCAGCCCGCCGCTCCTTCAGCCCTTATCTCTGGGGCAGGTATAACTTCTATAGTCCGTTCTACAGGCCCGATCCAGCCACAGCAGTCTGTCTCTACGCGTAGCCTTAAGGTGTAACGCCCAGGCTGAGTGGCTGTAAATCGCAAGGTGTCTCTATTACCCGTGGCAATAACTTGCCCTCCGAATAGGACGCTCCATTCATATTGTAAGGCAAATCGCTCAGAACTCGCGGCCACTATTTCCCCTGTGCATAAGGTATCGGCTTCCGTGAGGATTTGGAGGTTGATAACATCGGGGGAGGTAAGAATAGTCCAGAATCGCAGGTAGGTATTTCCTGCGAAAGAGATATCCTTGGGGCCTGTAGAGTTATACTGAGCTGTGCCTGAGTTAGAAGGAAGAGAGGCGGGAGAGGCTCCTGCGCCTAAATCGGTGAAGCTCCCTGCAGTAGGGCTGCTGAAGGTTATAGGAACATTAGTGCAGGTAGCAGAACCGACGGTTATGGTAGGTTGAGCGGCGAGATTGAAGGAGACTTCGCTGAGGGTTGGGGGTGGGCCTTGGACGGCGAAAGCGATGGATTGGCCGGGCTGTCCATTACCGCCGCGACCGCCGTTGCCGCCGCGACCGCCGTTGCCGCCGCGACCGCCGCGTCCCATGTTGCAGCCTCCATCAGCTGGCTGGCAAGGACCTGCTCCTTGCCCACCAGCTCCTCCAAGGCCGCCGCTTCCTCCAAGCCCACCTGCTCCAGCGTTGCCCGCAGCAAGGAAACACTGCCGCCAACTGCCGGTAGAGCTGCCTACGAGAACAGCAGCATAACTGCTTCCGCCTCCTGAACCTCCTTCGCCGCCGGTGCCTGCTTCACCGCCACCCCCTCCACCACCCCCGCCAGCCCCTATAGTAGGGCAAGCTGGGGGCACGATATTTAGCGCCCCGCCGCCGCCTCCCCCACCGCCGCCTCCACTACCATGGGAGCCGTCATTTCCTCGTTCGCCCCGCGATCCAGGTCGCCAGAACCCCTCTACTACTTGTCCTGCACTGCCGTTTGCCCCGTCGGTTCCATCGCGTCCATCGGCTCCGGGAGCCCCATCGCCGCCCGCAGCGGAGGGCGCACCTGGGAGTCCAGTTTGAGTACAAGCACAAGCACCCCCTCCAATGAGCCCTATAGCACACAAGGACCCTGCGGTTCCGCCAACCCCTCCTGCGACCCCTTGACCAGGCTGTCCGCCTAAGCCATTATTCATGTACTGGCTATTTCCTCCAGCTCCGCCTACTGCTCCGACTGGGCTACTTCCTCCAGCTCCACCTGCTCCTGCACTTGCTGGCGGAGGTGTTCCTAAAGGTGGCAGACACACCCCAAATGTAGGAGTCGCCGCTGCCCCTGTTCCCCCACAGCTTCCGTTACCCCCCGCCCTGCCGTTTGTACCAGCGTTTCCATTTTGCCCAGAGGCTGCATCGCCAGCGATGATTTGACATCTTACCACTTCATAGTCGGCACAGTCTCGTAGGTAAAGCCCATATGTAGAGGTTCCTCGTCCATCTGCGCAAGTGGCGGTGGCGGCCGGAGCATCTTCTACTTCAATCGTCAGGTCTTGAAGCCGAAAGGCTCGGGCTCCATGGATTTGAAGGGCTACTAAGCGGGGGGTTCGGGTGGCGCACCCCTCTACATTTTGAGTGGTGCGACGCAGTACGGTAAGACCCGGTGTGGATCGCTTTACCCAGCCTGCCGTTGGATCGTATCCCCCCTCTAAGATGACGCTATCGGTAATAGTCGCCAGAGTCTGGTTGAGAAGATAGGTTCCCTGAGCCAGCTTGATTAGGCCTGAGCGACAACGAATCCGCTCTAAGGCTGCTTCTAAAGAAGTGGGCTCGGCCTGAGTGCCGGGTGCAGTGGGGCTTCCAGTGGGGGTTACATACTGGACATTGCAAGCACCAGCTGGTTGAGTTCCTTCTATGACCTCTACGGAAAAGGAATCGGAAGCGCATCCTGCCTGGGATATGTACCTAAAGACATGGCGTCCGGGTGGGAAACGCAAAGGTGGAGAGACCCCAGTCCAGCTACCCCCTTGTAAGACCTCCCATGTGCCCCCTAAGACAGATGCAAGTCCAGTAAGCTCTACAGGTCGTCCCCCGCATGTATAGAGACGACGGGGGGATACCTCGGCTCGGGGTATAGGGTGGATTCGGACGCTGTCTGTGAGGGTATATTCACAGGCTCCCACTCGTATTGTCAAAGTGTAACGATACCAGAAAGGGTTTTCAAAGTCATTAGGGGCTGGTGGCGTATGGGTGGTAGATAGCCCTGTCGCGCCCGTACTCCAAGTCGCTGTGGCACCAGGCGGCAACCCTCCGAGCATATTCGCCGTGAGCTGAACGCTTCCTCCAGCGCAAACCTCCCGCGGAGCGATCGTCATCGTCGGGCTGCCCACGAGACTGACCTGAACTGTCTGCCCTGATGAAGCGAAGTTGCCGCACTTATCTGCAACTGTATTGCCATCCGAACCTGTTACCAGCGTAATCGTATAGCTCCCGCCCGAAATGGGCCCAGCCACCTCTATGAATACCTCATAAGAAAAAGCCCCCCCTCCTACGCACCCCGCTGCCACAGGGTTGAGCCCTCCAGAGATTTGAAAGTCAGACCCATTGGAAGCGACTGTGTTGCAGGCTATAGGCTCGCTGAAGCGCAGAATGATTCGCGTAGGGGATTGGCAGTCTTGACGAGCTGATACGAGCTGAGGAGGCGTATTGTCAAAAATGTTCGCTGTACCTGTAAAGGTAATCGTGAAGCCTGTCTGGTCCCGAGTGTAGTTATCAACTACGAGAACAAAAGTTTGACCTGGGTTTACTTGTAGGCCTGGCATGAAGGGCGGATCGCTGGCTGGATAACTCAGTGGATTAGGGTCGGTCTGATTAGGATCAAGTCCTGTATTGCCATTTTGAGCTGAAAAGTTGCACCGAATGGGCTGGCTATTTCCCACGATGCTGCAGGAGCTATTCGTGATATCCCACAGAGCAAAGTCGTAGTCATAGGTTGTATTGATAGTAAAGCCAAAGGTCCCGCCCTGCTGAACGGTGAATATAAACCAGGCGGTTTTTTGCTCATTATTCAAGAGACACGTGTTGTTGCTCAGCTCTTGCTGTTGTCCATAGTCAGGGGGAGAGCTAGTGTAAGTATAAGTCTGCTGACAAACGGGAATAGCGTTTATGCAGTCAGATTCTGGGAGACGTTGGGCCCACACGAAAGCCAGCAAGAGAGAGAGGATACGCATCAATGCAAATAAACTGAAAACCACCGAAAGAACTAAGCTGAGGCGGTACAGAGCAAGAGGGGGGAGATTCGTTTGGTGGCTTGGCCCCTTCGTTTGAGTGATTCGTCAGGTTGGCATGGAGGCGGTTCAGCATGCGCGAAAGCTCTTAGCAAGCCAGATAAGGTCTTTATGACTATTTTGAGTGCATGAGAGGGACATCGCCTTCCAAACGAGCCTCTCACAGACTGCGTCTGCGAAGTCAACCCTCCGGATGGAGTTTTGTAGGTTGGAGTGGGGTGGTTCTGCTTTTTAGTCTGCCTGGTCTTTATCGCTTGAGGAGCTCTGGGTCATTGGACTTACCGGGGGCTCCCCGAGTAGATATAAACGCCGCCGATAGTCTCCAGCTTCTATCCCTTTCTGGTATGATGCCGTGGAAAGTGCATCGCCTTCTGTACTGGCGTAGAGCTTTAGGAGGATTTTGGGACACTGTGGAGGTACGTGTTGTTTTAGATAGCTTGAATTGGAGAGCTATAGCAGCTGAAGTGGAGGCTCGGCCCATAACATCGCCGCCTACACATCCTCTCAATCTAAACGCTGTGGACAGCGGCCAGCTTGCTGCCTCGCTTTTATGTCGTTCCTCTATAGCCGGGAGATTCATCCGGTACCGGTATAAGTTGGGTGGTTTTTCGGACTGGGCAGAGATAGACTCATTTCGGGGCCTGCATGCGCTGGAGCGCCATCGGCTTCGTATATACGGCTCGTTGGGTGGTGTTTCCCTCTCTTTTGGGAAAGAGCGGCGTGGGCCTTGGCGTTTGGACCTCAACGCTGCCACTGCAGCCGAGCTGGAACAGCTTCCAGGTATAGGGACTAAATCGGCTGAGCGGATTGTGAAATATAGGGCTAAACTGCGCTACTTTATCTCTTTAGAGCAGCTTCGTGAGATATGGGGCCTTCGCCCAGAGGCTATCCAAAAATCTATACCCTACTTGTATATTGGCCCCCCTAAGCGGCCCCCCTTGTCTTTGAGATATGCCCCTGTTGAGTCTTTAGCGGCCCACCCTTACATCTCATGGAAGCTGGCGCGCCGACTCGTGCAGGAGCGGACGCTCTGGGGACCTGAGCCAATCCCACCTGAAATCTGGCAAGGTTGGCTGCCCGATTCCCTAAAAGATCGCCTTAAGGGGTATCTCACGGGCGAGTAACTTTGTGCCGATGCTTTTAGAAAAAGAGCTTCAACAGACCGTTCGTACTATACCAGATTTTCCTCAGAAAGGCGTGCTGTTTAGGGATATATCTCCTATCTTTCTCAAGCCAAAGCTCGTGGAGCGATGCGTAGAGGAGTTATCTCGCCACTTTCGTGTCCGAGATGTAACGAAGGTGGTTGGTATAGAAAGCCGAGGCTTCTTGATGGGGCCGATGATTGCTCTTGAGCTTGGGGCAGGCTTTGCCATAGTCCGCAAAAAGGGTAAGCTCCCAGAAGTGGCAGCCAGTGTATCTTATGAGTTAGAGTACGGCTCAGCTACCGTAGAGATACCCAAAGATGCCCTTCAACCAGGGGATCGGGTTTTGATTCACGATGACCTTCTTGCTACAGGGGGGACAGCCGCTGCCGCTGCTAAACTGGTTGAACAGATCGGGGCTACCCTAGTAGGATTTTCCTTCTTGATTGTTCTTGAAAACTTAGGGGGTCGTCAAGCCTTAGAACCCTTTGGCGTGCCTATCGTGCATATCCTTTCCTACCCCAACTGAAATCTCCTTCGTGGAGTTTTCGGAATCTCGCTTGAACCCTTTGGATGAAGCGTTTGGCCGTCCTTAGCTGCGTTGTATGTGGGGTGAAGGAATTCTAAGCTTTATCACGCTGCTGCTCATGGAGATAGCCTTAGGGATAGATAATGTGATATTTGTCGGGATTGTGGCGGAGGGTTTGCCGTCTGCTCGTCGGCGGCTGGTGTGGCGATTTTGGCTGGTTTATTCTCCGCTTCTTAGAGTGGCTCTGCTGCTGGGGGCTTTCCAACTCCTTCGCTTAGATCGGACCTTGCTAACGATAATGGGTCACGAAGTGGGCGTGCGCGAGCTTCTCCTGATGGGAGGGGGGCTATTCCTCTTGTACAAAGCTGTGAAAGAGATTCATCGTCGGTCTGAAGGCAGTCCAGAGCGTCTCGGTTCCTCTACAGGCGTTTTGGCTCAGGTGGCAGTTATAGATTTCGTTTTCTCGGCGGATTCTATTCTGACGGCAGTGGGCATGAGCCGAAGGGTGGAAATAGCGATATTAGCCATCGGAGCGGCCTTCCTACTTATGGTTTTTGCAGCCCAACGCATTCAAAACTTCATCATGCGACACCCTACCATCAAAATGTTAGCCCTTGCTTTTCTTTTGCTCGTGGGATTTGCGCTGGTAGCCGAAGGAACAGGATTGGAAATACCCAAAGGCTACATTTACTTTGCCATGCTATTTTCCCTTGGGGTGGAGCTACTCAATCTTAGAGCAGGTTTGAGAGAAACACCTCAATCAGACGGATAGCTAACCAACGCCATTGGGTCTGTAGGATGGTGGTCTATCTCAAGCTGATATGGGTAGCTTTGCCCAGTGTGCCGAAGATGTAGTTCTGCCTCTGAAGGGATACCAAAGCCTTCAATTGCTTCTCGACTTTTATATGCCCTCAGTGTGATATCCTCGCTGAGTGTAGCGATAGGGCTTAGCTTTTCTCATAGTCTAATCAGCATCGGTGTAGGGGGACTCCTAATGAGCTTAGTGGCAGATAGGAGAGGGCGCGCCACGCTTCGGCAGACCTTTTGCGAGTGGGGGGGGCTCTACCTACCGTTTTTACTTCTGTATGGGCTTCATGCTGTATCATGGTTTTACACGACCAACAAGAGTCAGTGGCTCGTGGAGATGCGAGTAAAACTGCCTTTCCTTTTTTTACTCCCTGCTGCGATCCTCTCATGGAAGCGCACTGAGGAGCCTGCCCAAAAATTCATTCATCTGAGCTATCATCTGAGCTTGCTTACGGTAGGAATGGGCACCCTTGTACGATTCCTACAGAACTTTGCGTGGGGGTTGGAGGAGATTCGGCAGGGGCGCTACATCCCTATGCTGGGCGGCCTATCTCACATCTATTATGCAGGGTTAGTTGGGGTGGGTTTGTTCTTTTTATGGACCCTTCCACTATATGGGGGCAAAAAACTTCGCCTTATTATAGCTGGGTTGTATGGGGTGATTCTGCACACTCTGGCGCTAAGGACGGGATTAGGGGCTTTGTATGGGACGGGTCTTGCGCTTGTGGGACTATGGGCGCTTCGATCCCCGAAGCGATGGATATGGGCCGTGGTGGCTATAGCAGGGGTAGGGGGGGGTTTAGTAGGGCTTGGGCTAACCTTTCCCCCCATCCAGAAACGCTGGCAGAGCTTGAGGGAGGATTTAGCTACTTACAAGCCAGGGGGGTATATTACCTATGCTTCTGTTGCACGCCGATTAGCAGCTTTAGAGGCGAGCTGTCATGCTTTTCGGCGTTCGCCTTTGTTTGGAGTGGGGATTGCAGATAACGAGTCAGCGATTTTCGCTCAGATACCTCGTCTGCCGTATCGTTGGGACCGAGAAACCTATATTTTGCCTCATAATCAGTTCGTAGAGTATGCCGTAGGTTTGGGGTTAGTGGGGGTAGGGCTTTTTGTCCTGTTTTGGGTAGCAGCTCTGTGGAAGAGACTGGATAGACGATGGGAAGGGTGGATTATTTACTGGCTCCTTCTTCTGCAAGTGGAGGCGTTTTTAGAGCGACAGGTGGGGGTTACGGCGTTTTTGTGGGGGACGGGGTTGCTATGGAGTCAGCTTACAGCGGGCAAGTCGTAGCTTTGGTGGCATGCGCTGGGCTTCTCTCGCCCCAGAAACTACTCTTTGGATAGTCAAGGCCGCGGGGATGCGATCCTTAGTCGGGCGCAGTCACTTATGCAAGGAACCTGCTTCTATTCAAAACCTCCCCGTTTGTACTCGCCCTAACGCTCATCGGGAAGGCTGGGAGGCTTTTCTCGGGCCGTACGCCCCCGATTATGGAGCCCTTTCTACCCTCAGACCCGATGGCATAGCTTTCCTCATAGACTCAATGCCTCCAGACCTTGCCGAGGCTGATCTTATGAACCTCTTTCAAAAGGCGGTTGGATACCCTGCGCAGCTTCTACCCATCCGAGCCGCAGATTGGGACTCTTACGAGAAGCTGGTCTTATCCCTCAAGACTCAGCTTCGGGCAGGGCGCTCGTTTGAACGGTGGTTTGACGACCAGCGGCGTCGGTACGAGCGCCTCTTGTCCTTGACTCAACGGCTAACCCACAAGCCCACCGTTGCATGCCTTCAGCCTACCATACCGCTTTCGGCCATGGGGCGCTGGGCTGAGTTAGTTGCTACATGGGGTGGGGGAGTGAATGTGCTTGTCGGCGAACGGCTTTTCTGGGAGAAGCTCCTTCACTTAGACCCTGAAGTCATTATTCTATCTCTGCCTGGTAGTACGCTAAACGAAGCTGGAGAGGCTTTGTCCCAGTGGGCTCGACTCCCTCAAGTGCAAGGGCTGAGTGCCTTCCGAGCCAAACGGCTCTACGCTTTCAAAGGTACGGCAGGTCTCTTTTATCCAAGCCCGCTCTTAGTGTCGGCGGCTGAAGGTCTGTATGAGCTCTTACACACCCCTACCTACCGATTCAATCGGCACATAGGACGACTCTGGGCTCCTCTTCTCTGACCTTTTATGCGGTATATCTTTATCACTGGGGGTGTTGTGTCTTCTTTAGGCAAGGGGATTGTAGCGGCCTCTTTAGCTAAACTCCTTCAAGCCCGAGGTTTTAGAGTGACCCTCCAAAAGTTTGACCCCTACCTCAATGTAGACCCCGGCACGCTCAATCCTTATGAACACGGTGAAGTCTTTGTTACCTACGATGGAGCCGAGACGGATATGGATTTGGGACATTACGAGCGATTTTTAGGCATCCAGACCACCCGCCATCACAATGTAACCACGGGAAAGATATACCAGGCTATCATTGAACGGGAGCGGGCAGGGGAGTACTTAGGTAAGACGGTGCAGGTCATTCCGCATGTAACCGATGAAATCAAGCGCCGCTTCACGCTCTTGGCTCAGCAGGAGCCGTATGACCTTGTCATCACGGAGCTGGGAGGTACCGTCGGCGACATAGAATCGCTGCCTTACATAGAGGCCGCGCGTCAACTTCACTACGAACTCGGACCGCTGCGAGTCCTTTTCTTACACCTTACCCTGATTGTGTATTTGGAAGCCACTCGGGAACTGAAGACAAAGCCTACTCAGCATTCTGTCCGGGAGTTACAACGAGCTGGCGTACAGCCAGACGTACTGATATGCCGCACGCCTAAGCCCCTTCCAAAGGAGATGCGTGCTAAGATAGCCCTTCTTACCAACGTGCCTCGCAATGCTGTGATACAAGCGGTGGATGTTCCAACTATTTACGAAGTACCCTTTCAGTTGCGTAAGGAAAAACTGGATGAAGTCATCCTTCGGCGTTTTCGGCTGCCTACACGAGCGGAGCCGGATCTGAGTCGCTGGCGCGCTTTCGTAGAGGGTTTGAAGAAAGCTCAGCGTCTCGTACGGATCGCCTTAGTCGGAAAGTATGTGGAGCTTCATGACGCGTATAAGTCTATTCATGAGGCCCTTACGCATGCCAGTGGATGGCAATCTACTAAGGTAGAGGTGCTTTGGGTTCATTCTGCCGAGCTAACTCCCAAAAATGTGGAACTCAAGCTCAAAGGGGCTCACGGGATATTGGTGGCTCCTGGTTTCGGAGAGCGGGGGATTCTAGGCAAAATTCTAGCCATCCGGCATGCTCGCCTACGCCACATTCCATTTTTCGGCATATGTCTCGGCATGCAAATGGCTGTAGTGGAGTTTGCTCAAAATGTGCTGGGGTGGGGAAGCGCTCATTCTACGGAGATATATCCCGATACGCCTTATCCCGTCATAGACCTGATGCCTGAGCAGAGACAACTCTCTGCAAAAGGAGGAACTATGCGCTTGGGGAGCTATCCTTGTGAAATCAAAGAAGGCACATTGGCCTGGCGTCTTTATCAAAAGCCTGTCATCCACGAGCGACATCGCCATCGGTATGAGCTCAATAACGCTTACCGTTCTGCCATGGAGTCGGCGGGGCTTATCGTCAGTGGGCGATATCCCGAAAAGGACCTCGCTGAAATCGTGGAGCTTCCGAATCATCCCTTCTTCATCGGAGTGCAGTTTCATCCGGAGTTTCAGAGTCAGGTAGAGAATCCTCATCCGCTCTTTACGGGATTCTTGGAGGCGGCGGTGCGATACGCTGGGGCTTAGTTAGGCTAAGGGGATTATAGTAAGCCGCAGACTCTTGGCCTTGAGCCGAGTCCATGTTCCTTGGGAGAATCAAGCAGATTTTCTACCTTTGCTGCATGCCCTACTACACTCGTCTTGGTCAAGTTCCTCATAAGAGACACACACAGTTCCGAAATAATGGAAAGCTATTCGCTGAGGAGCTTATCAGTACAGAGGGTTTTTCTGACATTTATAGCTTGGTGTATCATGTCCATCCCCCTACGACAGTACGGGCGGTGGAGAACCAAACGATAGACCTGCGTCCAAAGGCAGCCGTGGAAAACAACATGCGACATCGAGCCTTTCGCGGGTTTCAGATTCAGCCTAAAGATGACTACATAGCCAGCCGAGCGGTGATACTCTTCAATGACGATGTGCATTTATCCTTAGCGGCTCCTACCCAAGGGTTTTCGGACTATTTCTATAAGAATGCTTCGGCCGACGAGCTAATTTTTGTGCACGAGGGCACAGGGGAGCTGCGTACAGGCTTCGGCAAGATAACCTTTAGGCCTGGCGACTACCTCCACATCCCCCGAGGCACGATTTATCAAATCCACTTTGACACCCCTCAGAATCGCTTGTTCATCATAGAATCTTATTGTGGGGCTATCCGTTTTCCCAAGCGGTACATGAACGATCATGGGCAGCTTATGGAACATGCTCCTTTTTGTGAGCGGGACTTGAGACCTCCTACGGATTTGGAGACCCATTATGAGACAGGAGAGTTTGTGGTCAAGATCAAGAAGCGAGGCGAGCTCTTTACTTACATTCTGGCAAATCATCCCTTTGATTTCGTGGGGTGGGATGGTTATCTATATCCTTACGCTTTTTCTATTCATGATTTTGAGCCGATAACTGGACGAGTGCATCAGCCTCCACCGGTTCATCAGACCTACGAAGCGCGTCAGTTTGTAGTATGCTCTTTCGTGCCTCGGCTCTACGACTATCATCCTCTGGCTATCCCCGCTCCATACAATCATAGCAATGTGGACTCAGATGAGGTCCTGTACTATGTGGAGGGTGAGTTTATGAGTCGTAAGCATGTGGAGCGGGGTATGATCACCTTGCATCCTATGGGGATACCACATGGACCTCATCCAGGCGCTGTAGAAAAAAGCATCGGGGCGAAGGAGACCAAGGAGCTTGCCGTCATGGTGGATACCTTCCGCCCTCTGATGATTACCGCTGAGGCCCTGGCTATAGAGATGCCTGAATACTACTTGACCTGGCTACCAGAAACTGAAAAAAGTGCATAACATATGAACCCGCTTACCGAAACCTTATCAAGACCTTCGGAGACAACCGATTTCCTGCCTATTTTAGGCACCGACCATATTGAGTTTTATGTCGGGAATGCCAAGCAGTCCGCTTATTACTACCAACATGCGTTTGGATTTCAGCCTGTAGCTTATCGCGGTTTAGAGACGGGGTATCGCGAAGCTGCGAGTTATGTCTTGCGTCAAGGCAAGGTTACGCTTGTCTTGACTACGCCGTATCATCCCGGCAACTTCATTGCAGACCACATTTACCGTCATGGAGATGGGGTACGAGTTCTGGCCCTGTGGGTAGAGGATGCTAAAAAGGCCTACGAGGAGACGACTAAGCGTGGGGGAAAGTCCTATCTCTCACCTACTACGCTCAGTGATGAGCATGGCACGGTTGTTCTCTCGGGGATTCACACTTACGGCGATACGGTACATTTATTTGTAGAGCGGCGAAACTATAATGGTCCCTTCTTACCGGGGTTTGTACCTTGGGAGGGTTTTGGCAAAAGCGAACCTGTGGGCCTGAAATATGTGGATCACTGCGTCGGGAATGTATATCTGGGGGAGATGAATCAATTTGTGGCGTTCTATCGGGATGTGATGGGATTCAAGCAGCTTATTTCCTTTGACGACAAGGACATATCCACCGAGTACTCGGCTCTCATGAGCAAGGTAATGGCGAATGGGAATGAGTACATTAAGTTTCCTATCAACGAGCCAGCTCAAGGGCGGCGCAAATCGCAAATTGAGGAGTACTTAGAGTTTTATCACGGGCAAGGGGTACAGCATATCGCCTTAGCTACGGACGATATTATCCACACCGTACGCGAACTGCGACGACGCGGGGTAGAATTTTTGGAGACGCCGAAAGCCTATTATGAGTCTCTCTCAGACCGGGTGGGACTTATTGATGAGCCCTTGGAGGTGCTGTCGGAGTTGGGTATTCTCGTGGATAGGGATGAGGAAGGCTATCTCCTGCAAATCTTTACTAAACCTGTTCAGGATCGTCCAACGGTATTTTATGAAATCATTCAGCGGAAGGGGGCCCGCTCTTTTGGGAAGGGGAACTTTAAGGCTCTTTTTGAAGCCATAGAACGGGAGCAGGCACGGCGTGGCAATCTGTGAAAGTCCCTTCTTCGCTGCCTCGCCTCTGGCATCGGATAGCATGGCGTAGTCAAGTAGCGCTTCGCAGCACATGGACGGTGTTGGAGGGGTTGATTACCCTTTCTCTTCGCCCGGCTATCACCAAGGAGGGGGAGGGTTTTCTGTTCATTCGTTTGGATGGATTGGGAGATTTTTGGCTGTGGCTTCCCTTCGTAGCTGCTCTCAGGAAAGCTCATCCCGAGAAGCCTTTTTACCTTGTGGCGAATGATCTGTGGGCAGACTTGGCTCTGTGGACGGGATTATTTGATAAAGTTATCCCCGTCCAGCCCGTACGCTTACGGCGCAGCTTTCGGTATCGCCGCGCTTTACTAAGTGAGCTGCATCGTCGCATTCCTCCGGTGGAGGTTCTTTGGCAGACTACCTTCACTCGTCGGATCGTAGCCGAGGATTGGTTGGCTTGGAACCTGCCTGCTTCTAAACGGATTGCGTGGGCTCGTGACTACCATGCAGCTGAGCCAGCTATACTGAGCTACTGCATAGACAAGTCTTTATATCGCAAGGTTAGAAGAGATCCCCTTCCCCCCCTCGCTCATGAGTGGAGTCGTTACCATGCGTGGCTTCAGGAACTGGAATTCCCTGGCTTGGATTGGGCGATTTATACTTCTCTCAGGGACCGCTTGTACCGACCCTCCTCATCCTATGCTGTTGCGCTAGTTGGGGCTGGGTCGCCGGGTCGGATCCCGCCTGTAGATTTACTGCGAGTGCTAATAGAATATGTCCATCGCAGCACATCTTTCCCGGTTCGTCTAATAGGAACGGCAGCGGACCGATCTCGAGTCGCCTCCCTAATAAGACCTGGGGTAGAAGATTGGCTAGGAAAGCTTACTCTCCGGGAGGCTGCGGAGCAAATCCGAAATGCTGTGCTGGTAGTAGGGCTTGAAACGGGCTTAGGCCATATCGCTGCCACGTTAGGAGTCCCTACTCTAATGATGGCAGGCGGAGGACATTGGGGACGTTTTATTCCCTATCCACCCGAGGTAGCTTTTCCTCTCAAAGTCATTACCTACGAAATGCCCTGTTTTGGCTGCGGCTGGATGTGCCAGTATCAGTTTAGCCGAAGTCGAACGTATCCCTGCATCGCTCAAATCCCTTCTCATCAAGCTGTAGAGTCAGCTTTGAGCTGGATAAAGGCGCTTGTGAGGAAGTAGAGAAGGGGGTTGGGCTCGTCTTGGGGATAGTTGGGGGGGGCGGCGGCAGCGCCGCAGGCGCTGCCGCCGCCCCCCCAAAAAACTAAGCCCTTCAATACCACGCTTTTAGCCCTCAGACCATCCTAACTGCAGGTGTGAATAATCTCCACCTCTGGAAAAATATCCCGAATTCGCCTTTCATCGGTGTCGGTCAGAAAAGTCTGAGAAGCTAACCGACTTAGATGTCCTACCGCTCTCAGTCGGTAGAGGTCTAACTTCTCGCCGATATCGTCCAGCAAAAGGATGGGATGATATCCTTTCTGATGAAGATGAGCCACCTCTGCCCATTTTAGGGCTAATAGCAGAGACTTTTTCTGGCCCTCCGAAGCGTAACCTCGGGCAGGTTGACCCGACAAAAGGACTATGAAATCCTCCAAATGCGGGCCTATCAGGGTGCGTTTGAGCCTATACTCATCTTTGCGTAAGCGCTTCCAAGCCCTTTCCCAAGTCTCCTTCAGGGGCTCTACAGAGAACTTGTAGGTTAGTTGAACAGGCTCCTTGCCAAAGTGAGCGTAAAACTTTTGTAGAGACTCGGACAGCCGCTTACTGAGTTCGTAACGCAGGGTCTGTATAAAGATGCCTTCTCGGATGAGTATAGGTTCCCATAGCTCTGTTTGCGGGGAGGGGTCTGCACGGGCTAGGAGGGCATTGCGCTGCTCTAAAGCACGCTGATACTGAGAAAGGGCGCTGAGGTACTCGGGGTAAGCCTGGCTAAGGAGTCTATCGGCCCACTGTCGCCGTTCAGCTGCCCTTCCTTCTATCCAGTTTAAGTCACCCGGACGCAAGGATACCACAGGCAGACGCCCGATCCACTGCGAGAGGGGATAGATAGGTTCTCCGTCCCAAAAGAGACGCGTTCCCTTTCCTAACTCATAAACCACTTCCACTACGCTATTGTGCCAAAGCGCGCGCAAACGGTACTGGGAAGCCCCCCAGCGTACTATCTCTCCATCTTTGCCAAACCCTCTCAGCAAAGCCACTTTTTGTAGGCCTTCCAGAACAGATGTTTTGCCTGAAGCATTAGGTCCTACCCATGCTGTCCCTTTTTCGCCTAAATAAAAGCGTCCTATCTCATAACACCGGAAGTTGTGCAGCTCAATCGCCCGAAGCACTTCTGTATCTTTGCTTCATGGCAAAGGTAAAGGCTTCGGATGCTCCCTCTTATACGAGGGAACAAGTGCTCTATTGGTATAGGCAGATGCTAGCAGTGCGCCGTATGGAGGAAAAGGCAGCTCAGCTCTACACTCAGCAGAAGATTCGTGGATTTTTGCATCTCTATATTGGGCAAGAGGCTACGGGCATGGGCATAGAAGCGGCCATTCGGAAAGAGGACTATGTGATAACAGGTTATAGAGAGCATGGAAACGCTTATTTCCGAGGTATATCCATGCGGGCTATTTTGGCTGAGCTCATGGGGAAAGAGACGGGCTGTTCTCGGGGTAAGGGCGGTTCTATGCATATGTTTTCGGCTAAGCATCGGTTCCTGGGGGGACATGGGATTGTGGGGGCGCAGATCGGTATTGGTACGGGTGTGGCTTTTGCTATCAAGTACCGAAATGAGGACCTGATTTGTGTAACGATGTTTGGGGATGGAGCGGCTCGTCAAGGCATGCTTCATGAGAGCTTCAATATGGCAATGCTCTGGCGTCTCCCCGTGGTATATGTTTGCGAAAACAACCAGTATGCTATGGGCACCGCTGTCCATCGCAGCTCTAATGTGACCGATATTTATAGACTTGCTTGCGCCTACGATATGCCCTCTCAACAGGTGGATGGAATGAATGTGTTTGCCGTGTATGAAGCGATGAAGCGAGCCGCAGACCAAGCTCGCTCGGGTCAAGGTCCCTACCTATTAGAAGTCCTTACATATCGCTATCGGGGGCATTCCATGTCGGACCCTGCCAAGTATCGTACCCGAGAGGAAGTAGAAGCCTATAAAGAGCGCGACCCTTTGGCTCATCTTCAGAGTTATCTGTATGAACACCGCCTGGCTACCCCAGAAGAGATAGATAAAATAGAAGAGGAGGTGGCTGCAGAAGTAGACGATGCGGTTGCCTTTGCGGAGGCAAGTCCCTATCCGACCCCAGATCAGTTGTATCAAGATGTGTATGTCCAGACGGATTACCCTTTCATACGAGAATGGTAAGTGTCGGGGCTGCTACTCATCCCGGGCGTGTCCGTACGACCAATGAGGATTTTTTCTATCATGGACCTATCCCTCAAGGCTACGTGGCTATCGTATGCGATGGGATGGGTGGCCACGAAGCCGGCGAAGTAGCAGCCCGCCTTGCCGCTGAATCGGCTTATCAATTCTTATGCGAGGCTCCACCCACGGAGGACCTCAAAGGTTTAGTCCGAGATGCTATTCTCTTTGCCAACCAGCGTCTATTGCTTCATGCTCAGACTCATTCCCAAGTAAAGGGCTTTGGTTCTACCATTGTGATAGCTCTCCTAACCAAAGACTCCATTGTGTATGGACATGTGGGGGATAGCCGTTTGTATGCCTTAGTGAAAGGGGAGTGGGTGCCCCTGACACAAGATGATACCTTGGTGAATCAAATGGTAGCTTCCAAGATCATCACAGCGGAGCAGGCTCTTCATCATCCTCATCGCAGCGTCCTTACTCAAAGTTTAGGTCAGCATCCCCCCCCTACACCCCATGTAGAGCGGCAGCCTCTTAAGAGGGGCGCTCTCTACATCCTATGCACCGATGGACTATCAGGGGCCTTGTCCCAAGAAGACTTTTTAGAGGTCTTGGCTCATCCAGATGACTCTTCTTTACAGACCAAAGCCGAACAACTCATACAGAAAGCCAACGAAAACGGGGGCTATGACAACATGACAGTGGTTTTGCTTCGAGCCCCCACCAAAAGCTCTACCTTTGTAGCGAATATGAATCTCAAGCTACCACCCCAGAAATACCTCATCGGCGGGGGTATCGCTATAGCCGTCTTGCTCATTTTGGTCTTAGTCTTTGCTCGGGGCAGACGAAGTTCCCCAGCCAGCGAAGCAGGAGAGATCATTATCATGGATGACGGGCAGATCAGTGCGGATAGTAGCAGCTCTACTACTTCTTCTCCGAGCGAGCCCGAGCCTCCTTCAAATGTTACTGAAGACCCCATTCCTACGGGTTCTCCAACACCTACTCTCCCTCCTTCTAATCCTCCTACTGAGCTTCCCCATACCGCCTCTCCTCGTCCCACTGCGCCCAAGGTTTCCAAGTCTGAAACTAACCCAAGTGAGGGGAAAACCTTTGATTATACCATCCAAAAGGGCGATAATCTGAGAAAAATCGCCGAAATCTTCGGTACTTCTTTGGCTGAGCTGCGGCAGGTGAATGGTCTGAGAGACGATCACATTCAAGCGGGCAAAAAGCTCAAGATCCCTGTAAGAGCGATACACTCCCATACCGTGAAAGAGAAAGAAACCTTGTCTTCCATCGCTCGCAAGTATGGCACTCGTATAGAGGCTATCAAGCGAGCTAATCACATAGAAGAGGAGAAGATTCGAGTAGGCCAAAAGTTGGTCGTGCCTGTAGTGAAGAAATGAGTACCCTTATCGGAAAAAAGCTCCTTAACTATCGCATAGAGAAGCTCTTGGGACAAGGCGGAATGGGGGAAGTCTATCTCGGCGTTCATACCGAGATTGGACGCAAGGTGGCGATTAAGGTTATAAGCCCCCACTTGGCGCGAGATCCTCGGATTCAAGAGCGATTCAAACGAGAAGCTCTGATTTTAGCTAAGCTCAATCACCCCAACATTGTTCAGTTATACGATTATTGGGCCCGTCCAGAGGAAGGTCTGTTTCTCATCATGGAGTATGTGGAGGGGATTGCGTTGGATAGGTACATCCATCGGGTTCTGCGAGGACCTATACCACCTAAACAGGCGATCAATATCTTCCTACAAGTTTTAGACGCTTTTCAGTATGCGCACGACAACGGTGTTATCCATCGCGACATAAAGCCCAGCAACATCTTGCTTCGGACGGACAATGTGGTCAAGATTTTAGACTTTGGTATAGCCCGCATTGTTACTCCTGATCCGACCGCAGCTGCAGCCGATAGCGACCTAACCAGAACGGGTACTACACTGGGTACGGTCTCGTACATGAGCCCTGAACAGCTTAGAGCTAAGAGTTCTAACGACATAGACCATCGCTCTGATATCTACTCTCTCGGTGTGGTGCTTTTTGAAATGCTCACAGGGCGGGAACTTTATGACCGTTCTCAGCTATCGGAGTTTGAGATTCTTATCAAAATAGCGAGCGAACCCCCTCCCTCTCTTAGCGAACTCAATCCCAAGATCGCCCCTGATTTTGAGCCTATATTGAAAAAGGCCTTGGCTAAAAAACGAGAGGAGCGGTACACTTCATGTCAAGCTTTTTCTGCCGATCTTTTGCACATTTTGCCTAAGTATGACTCCTCAGAAGAATCTCTTGTCATGCGGAATCCAGCTCTTACCCAGACTCAGGTAACGTCAACCGTTATTTCATCGGGAAGAGCCGCTGAAGAGGAGCAAAAAAAGGTAGGACTTTCTTCTTGGCTCCGCCTAGCCCTGATAGGAATAGGAATAAGCCTGCTTGGTGGGGGGGCTTATCTTTTTTGGTACATGCGTGCTCGGGCGGCGGCGCTCGCCCTAGCTGACTCTTTCGCTGCAGCTTTACATGATCACGATGAAGCCATGCTATCTCGGCTTCTTGCCGAGTCCCTTACCCCTTTCTTTGGCGATCAGCACCTCCCTAAGGAAAAAGCTATGCAAAAGTACTTTACCGATTTTTGGAAGACCCTTCGGCGCGACTCTGTCGCATGGAAAGATAAACCTCAGTATGGGAGGCAAGATGGAAAGACCTTCGTAGAAGGCTGGTTGTACCAATATTATGTGCCCAAGCCGCAATTAGTTACGCAGACAGAAATAGACTCTCGCGCTCGTCGTATCCCGGGTTTACCCCCTCTACGCCGAACTATAACCCGCGAAGTACCGATGCCTCCTGTGTGCAAAATCAAAAGGATTCGGCTTTACATCGCTAATAAACAGATCACGGGCGTAGAAATCATAGATACCCAGGACTGCCCTAAATAGGTTTGTGCCATTAGCTACTCTCAGCGGGTATCTCTTCATGCAGACAAATGAAAAGCGTACCTTTGCCGCATTATGGCAAAGGCCGAAGAGCAGGATAGACTTCCAACAGGTAAGATAGCCCGAGCTTCTCAGTTTCTCAAAGGGGGCTTGAAGGTCGGTGCTAATGTTGTAAAGCATCAGGCTAAGAAACTCCTCGGTCAAGAAGTGTCTCAGGAAGAGCTGGATCGGGAGAATGCTGAAGATCTCCTCAAGACTTTTACCCAGCTACGGGGCTCTGCCCTCAAGGTCGCTCAGACAATATCCCTGGATACGATCAACTTCTCCAAGTCCTTTGTAGAGGTCATGCAAAATGCTCAGTATAGCGTTCCTCCGATGAGCGGCCCCATGGTCGTTCAGGTCTTCAAACGCAGCCTTGGGCAACCTCCTGAAAAGGTCTTTGATAAGTTCAGCATCCATGCTATTCGGGCTGCCTCCTTAGGTCAGGTGCATGAGGCATGGAAGAATGGTAAGAAGCTGGCGGTCAAGATTCAGTATCCAGGGGTTGCTGAGTCTATCCAGTCAGACATGAAGATTTTCCGCACGTTTGCTCCCCGTATCACGCGCATACCTCTTGAAGAGCTTGAACCGTACATCCAGGAAATGGAGGAGAAGTTTTTAGAAGAAGCTGATTATCGCAAAGAGCTAGCTAACTCTCTTGCCTTTAGAGAATTGTGCAAAGAGCTGACCGATCTTCGATTCCCCGAGTATTATCCTGAGCTATGCAGCGACAAAGTCCTAACAATGGAGTGGTTGGATGGCTTGCACTTACGGGAATATCTGGCTACGAACCCTCCTTATGAACAGAAGCAGCGTTTTGGGCAGATTATCTGGGACTTTTACAACTTTCAAATCCATAAGCTGCGCCAAGTCAATGCTGACCCGCATCCAGGCAACTTTCTATTTAGGAGTGATGGGACATTGGGAGTCATAGACTTCGGCTGCACTAAGTTGATTCCCCAAGAGCTGTACAATGCCTACTTCTCCTTAGGTGATCCGAAGGTTTATGAGTCCAAAAATCGTAAAAAGTTGGATTCGCTCTTTGAAAAGCTGGCTATTTATCGTCCGACTGACACGCCCGAGCAGCGCGAGTATGTTCGGGACCTATTTAGTCGATTTGCCCAGATTTTAGCGACGCCCTATCGCTTAGGACGAATGGACTTTAGACAGAAGGAGTTTTTTGAAGTGCTCAATGCAGTGGGAGAGGAAATCGCACGCACCCGTGAGCTGCGAGGCCTGAGAGATTTTCTGTTTCTGAATCGGACCTTTTTAGGTCTCTTCAATCTTTTTCACCAGCTTGGCGTAGAGTTAGATACGCGTTGTGAATACCTTCCTTACTATGATTATGCTCATTTGAAAGTCTCATCAGCCTAATCCCGTTCCACAAAATCTAACGATGAGCCAAAGGTCTCTCGCAGCCGACTGGCAGACCACAAGGCTAGGCTAAATAGCATTAGGCCTGTGAATAAAGCGCTCTGCCGAAGAGGTAGAAAACTATGAAATAGATTCCAGAGCAGGGTAGACAAAACAAGGGAGCCCCGAATCCAGTTAGGTACGCTGGTAGCTACTGTCGCTCGCAGATTTGTTCCAAACTGTTCAGCAGCGCTTGTAATCAATACCGCCCAATATCCTGAAAAGAGTCCCAGTAAAAGGGCCATGCCGTAGATAAGCGTAGCATCGGAGAAGGGGATTAGATTGTAGGCTATGGAAAGTAATCCACCTACGCTGAGCCAGAGAATAACGGGCTGCTTTCGGCTGCGCAGGACCTGACTAAGGAGACCCGCTAAAAAGTCTCCTATAGACAGCCCTATGTAAGCATACATGACCGCCTGACTGGCTCGCACAGACGATAAACCGATTTCCCGAAAAAGATCAGGCGCAAATGTGATGAGAATCCCAATCACATACCAAATCGGCACCCCTGCCAAGATAACGTGCAAATATCGGATAAACCGTTCTCGCCTACGAAAAATTTGGAAAAAGTCCCCCATTGGTATCCCGCCTTGGCGGCGTATAGACTCAAAGAGCCCAGATTCACCAACCCCAATGCGTAAGACCAGTAGGATTAGACCCATTCCACCGCCGATGAAGTAGGCTGTCCGCCATGGAAAGCTCTCGCCGACTATACTGGCTACTACCGCCCCCAGTATCCCCACCGTAGCGATTAAGGTAGTGCCCCAGCCTCGTAAGTAAGCCGGCACGAGTTCAACCACCAGGGTAACGCCGGCTCCCAACTCTCCGGCTAAGCCTATCCCCGCTATAAATCGCCAAATGGCATATCCCTCTACGCTTTCCACTAAGCCGTTCAGTAGATTAGCTACCGAGTAAGTGATTATGGACCCAAAGAGAATGGAGAGCCGCCCTCGCTTATCGGCTAGGATTCCCCAGAGAAGCCCACCCAGCAACATTCCCGTCATTTGAAGGTTGATGAGCCATACCCCATACCGCAATCGCTCTGACTCTGAATAACCTAAGTCACTAAGGCTTGCTTCTCGGACTACAGAGAAAAGTATTAGGTCGTAAATATCCACGAAGTAGCCAAGCGTAGCCACAAGGACCGCCAACCAGGCTTTCTGACTCATGAGTAATGAAGGCAAAGGTCTAAAACTCCGTGAATAACATGACTCTTTAGGTAGGGTGAAGCCATGAGCAGCCCCCAAGTCTCTCTCTGCGAATAAATAAGACCTAAATCTTGCTTCTCATTCTTCATTAGCGTCCAAAAACGCATCAGGAGTGTGCCTGAGACATCTATTTCCTTTGCGTTGTAAGGTAGATACCATGGAAGCAATCTTAGAGCTATACTCTACGGCGGCCCAGCCTGGAGGAAGAGGTATGCGGGATACCTCTCTGGAAAGCGGCACTGCATCGCAAATAATGCCTATCCCTTCTATCCGATGGTTATTGGAGGTTCAAGGCTCGTGTCCGTCGGATACTAAAAAGTGAACTGAAACGTTCATCCTCTTTGTATAGCACAGTAGTGGTCTTAGGAGGTCTGGCGCCGGCTCGTTGAGCTGGCGCTTTTAGTCTTTATACTAAAGAAACCTACCTGCGTAAGCTCAAGGATAGGGTTGGGAAAAGGTCGGCTCTTGGATTTCGTAAATCCATTTGGGAATGTTTTAGTCAACTAGCATAGCCGTGTACCTTTGTAGGCATGAGAAAGGTAGCAAGCCTATTAGTCGGAAGTGCAGCTGCACTGTCATTAGCCGCAGCTCAGTCTCGGAGCATAGGGGGTGGAGCAGGCTGGTTTTCAATAGGGTATACCGTTTTGAGTGGACATAATGCTCTCAGGGACGCTTTACGAGCGAACGGATTATCGGTACCTGCTTCTCCCTCAGGTATTATAGTCGGGGGTGGGGGAGGAGGCTATTTGAGTCGGATCTTCTTAGGAGGATATGGAGAGGCTATTATTGGGGGTGATCTGGGTGGAGGGTATGGCCTTTTCCGATTAGGGTATTTATGGAGGTTAGGCAGCCGATTGGTCATTCTGCCTACAGTGGGGATTGGTGGCGGGAGATATGGTTTTACGGTCTCCAATCGCCCTGAAGAAGTCAGCTTCGTGCAAGCAATAGACCCGGCCGGGGGCATCCCACCTCGTACTCTATCCACGAGTGGCATAATAGGCGGTCTCGGCTTGAGTTTGCAATATTTCTCGGCTAAGGGGCCTATGGTAGGCTTAGAGTTGGGATACAGCCGAGGTCTGGGCGGATTTGAGGATTGGGGAGCAGCAGGAGTGGACTTGCGAAATGGACCTGAAATCACCCCTACCCAGCTTTACGTTCGTCTTCTCGTCGGGGGAGGGGCTATTTCCTCAGGAGAAGGGGAGTAAAGGCCCCTTTCTACGGTTCTGATGCAGAAGGGGGGGCTTTTTCCACCTTCATCATGGCTAAGCGAAGGCTTCCTGTCTCTCGCAGGAGGGCCTCAGCTTCTGCTTCAGATAGAGAGCCCGCTTCTTGAAGGTAGCGAATGGCTCGCCCCCACAACTTCTGATTGACGAGCTGTAGGTCTATCATTCGTCCCCCCTGAACTCGCCCCAGTTTAGTGAAGCTCACAGTGGATATCATGTTTAGGACCAGCTTTGTTGCCGTGCCAGCCTTGAGCCGAGTGCTACCTGTGACGACTTCTGGACCTGTGAGTACAGCGATGGGGTACTGTACGAGAGCTTCCAGAGGAGTGCTGGGGTTAGCGGTAAAGCCGCCTGTGAGGGCGCCTCGCTCTCGGGCGTAGCGGAGTGCAGCTAACACATAAGGGGTTCGCCCGCTGGCACTAATGCCAAACACAGTATCTCGTTCAGACAGACGGATAGCTTCTAAATCCCGTCTTGCGGCTGCTTCATCATCTTCTGCGGCTTCTACAGGGCCCCGTAAGGCTTTTTCGCCACCAGCAATCAGTCCAATCACCTGAGTCGTACCGAAGGTAGGGAGGCATTCGGCGGCGTCTAAGACGCCTAAGCGCCCGCTAGTTCCTGCGCCTACATAGATCAAGCGTCCTCCTTCTCGGAGCCGAGGCAATAAGGCTTCTATGAATCGGGCTATTTGGGGAATCACTTGGCCGACGGCTTCCACCGCTTTTCTGTCTTCGCTGTGCATTACAGATAAGAGAGCCTCTATCTCCCAAGTCTCTATGGCTCCATACCCAGCGTCTTCTTCGGTGATCCAGCGGCTCATCGGACCTCTGTCTCGTAAGCGCGTCTTTGGAGCTTTCCCTCGTAAAACTGCATGAAAGACAGATTGACCTGTTTATAGCCGCCGGGAGTGGGATAGTTGCCTGTGAAATACCAGTCGCCTCGGTGATTAGGCAACGCTTTCGGAAGATTTTCTACGGGCTGATAGATGATGGTAACTGGAATAGACAAATCAGGTGGTCGGACCAGCTCAGCTATTTTCGCTGCTATTTGGGCTTCGGTGAAAGGAGCGTATATGGCTTTTACGTAGTTATTCCGGAGGAACTCGTCGGTCCCATAGCTGCGTTGACAGAGGGCGTAGGTGTGGTCTAGGACTTCGCCCAAGTTGTATTCTTTGAGTAGGGCTATCGCAGCTTGGAAAGCAATGAGATCATGGAGAGAGGCCATATCAATTCCATAAAAGTCTGGATAGCGGATCTGGGGGGCCGAAGAAGCGATAATAAGTCGCGCCGGCGACAATCGCCCCAAGGTTTGGAGGAGTGTCTCTCGCAGCGTCGTCCCTCTCACAATGGAATCATCCAAGCAGACAAGGGTATCTTTACCAGGTCGTACTATATTGTAAATCACATCGTAAGCATGACGGGACATATCCCTCCGTAGGGCAGGAGAGGAAATGAAAGTTCGGCTTTGGGTGTCTTTCCAGACTAAGTATTCAGCTCGGATACGCTGATGCAGCAGAGTGCGTAGCTCTTCTTCAGAGAGCTTCTGAGATTGGATTTGACGGAACTGACGCAAGATAAGGATGTTTTCTAACTCTTTGAGCAGCCCCCAGAAGGCCGCTTGAGAGGTATTAGGGATGTAGGTGAAAATGGTGTTCTCAAAGTGATAATCCAAGGCGCGAGCTATTTCATGAGCTAAGAGGGCGCCCAGAGTTTTTCGCTCGGTGTAAATGTGGGGGGAGTTGCCCCGAGAGAAATATATGCGTTCAAAGCTACAACGAGCTGGCTTAGGAGCGGGATCGGTAAAAGGCTTGATTGCCCAAGTGCCATCGGGTGCTACGATAAGGGCATGAGCAGGAGGGAGTTCTTGAACTTTTTCTGGAGGCACTTCAAAGACATTGTGAAGGGCAGCGGCTTCAGATGCTACAGCAAGTACGTCAGGGGTGGCTAAGTAATAGGCTGGACGAATCCCGAGAGGGTCTCGCATGACGAATCCCCACCCATTCCCGATCCACCCAGCAATCACATAACCCCCATCCCATCGTCGTGAGCTGCGACCCAGCCATGTGCTTACTGGGAAGCGCTGCTGAATGTATTGGCTGGCCTCTAACTTAGAAAGCCCCTCTTGTTTAGCTTGTTGATAGAGCTCTTCTACCGCTTCGTCTAAAAAGTGCCCCATTCGTTCTACGATCGTGTAAGTGTCGCCTCGGTGAAGTGGATGCTGCCCGAGTTCTACGAGACGCTGAAAGAGCTCCTCGGCATTCGTTAGGTTGAAGTTACCTGCTATGGCGAGGCTACGGGAAGGCCAGCTTCCTATCCGCACAACTGGATGGGTATCCTCTAATCCATATCCACTGAAGGTGCCATACCGCAGGTGGGCTAAATACCCTTCCCCCAAAAAGGGGAACTCGTAGGGACTCTGACCTTCCTTTTGCCAGTTTTCCCATTCACTCCAGATATCCTCTATGAGAAATCTCCAAGGCGGGGCAGGCTTAGTGCGCTTTTTGACATAAAAGTAAGGCCTGCCTACGGGCGATTGCGCTTTATAGGTTAAAATACCAGCTCCGTCTTGGCCTCGGTTCCGTTGTTTCTGAAGTAGGAGCGTAACCTTTCTCAGAGCCCAAGCGGGGGAAGGATAGGCTTCTAAGGGACGGAGAAGCCGCAGCCAGACAATCCCACACATGAAACAAAGATAGAGAGGCCCTCTCTGTTTATTCTTCAAACCCTCCTTGAGGTATGCGGTCCCTGTTGGCGTTTTGCTCCTTCTCTGTTGGGCCAGACTGAAGCTCGCCCTTAGCGGACTAGGGGGAAATAAAGTCAGAGTTCGGGTAGTACTTTTGCTATGCACATGAAGCTTATTCGTTTCATCTGGCAAGGGGAGGAGTCGCTTGGTATCTTGGACTCATCAGGCGCTTTCGTGCTGTCCCTAAATCGTGTGGGACGAGCTTTGGGACGACGGTTTGATTGTAGGGATGTAGAGAGCTATATTGGACATCGGTTGGAATGGGAGAGCTGGGTAGAATGGGTTCACAGGCGCTATCATGAGAGAGGAGATTTTGGAGAGCTACAGGTGCCTTATGCAGCCGTTCATCTTCTTTCCCCCGTTAGGCGACCCCTTAGCTTGCGCGATGGGTATGCCTTTCGTCAGCATGTAGAAGCAGCTCGCCGTAACCGCGGATTAGAAATGATCCCTGAGTTTGATCAGTTTCCTGTGTTTTACTTCTCTAACGCCTTGGCTATCACTGGGCCTGGACCTATTTATGTAGAGTCGCGTCACACGGAAAAGTTAGACTTTGAGTTGGAGGTAGCAGTGATTTTGGGAAAGTCTGGACGAAATGTACCGGCCCATAAAGCCGACGAGTACATTTTCGGCTACATGCTCATGAATGATTGGAGTGCCCGCTCTCTCCAAATGGAAGAAATGAAACTCAATTTGGGTCCAGCCAAGGGCAAGGATTTTGCTACCAGCTTAGGGCCGTGGGTAGTTACCCCAGAGGATTTAGTTCCGTATCAGACAGCCCCCCCCTCAGGTCATGTAGGGAGGACCTACAGACTGGCTCTCCAAGCCGAAGTGAACGGTCAGCCTGTCAGCTATGGATACCTTTCCGATATGAGTTGGACTTTTGCAGAGATTTTGGAGCGAGTGAGCTACGGTGTGGAAATCTATCCGGGAGAGGTCATCGGCTCAGGTACGGTGGGCACTGGCTGCTTTTTGGAGATAAATGGAACGCGCAGACGAGCAGACCCTACCGCTGCTGAAGTTTGGCTTCGCATAGGCGATGAGGTGGTTCTTACGGGGACTGAGTTGGGACATCTACGAAATGTGATTCATGCGGCTTAGGGTATATTTGTGGCAGGTATGAATTGTCCGCAAGACCTCTACTACACCCGTGAGCACGAATGGCTTCGCATGACGGGCGAGCGGGAAGCGCTCATTGGCATCACCGATTATGCTCAGTCCCAGCTCGGCGATATTGTGTATGTTGATATTCCTACCGTGGGACAAACTTTGGAGGCTGGAGCGGTATTTGGGAGCGTTGAAGCGGTCAAGACTGTCTCAGACTTATATCTCCCGGTATCGGCGACCATCTTAGAGAAGAATGCGATACTGGATGCCCACCCGGAGAAGGTGAATCAAGACCCCTACGGAGAGGGATGGATGGTGAGAGTTCGGGTAGAGAAGCCGGCGGAGCTAAGTGATTTGCTGCGGGCTGAGGCATATCAGCTATTGATAGCTTGAGGGTGGGAAGTACTACCCTTGAGGGAAAGGCTGTCCTGAAGTACAGGCATAGGTCCCCCTAAGTCCTCCACCAGATGGCCTAACTTTACCTCATGCGCCTATTAGGTATCCTTTTCCTTGGAGTAGGTGTGGCTCAGCTCGCAGAGGAGGTCTGTGAGCCCCAAATCTACTCTGTGCAGTTTTACAGGGGCAATAATACCCTCAGTTTTCCTTTCCTTGGACAAGGAGAGGCTCAGCACCTCACTCTTGAGTTTGATGAAGTAGGGGTGGATACTCCGTCTGACTTCTGGGTGGAAGTAAAGTTGTGCACCCGGGAGTGGAAGCCCTCCTCTATGCCTATGGCCGAATACTGGGGGGGGTACCCCACCGACCGCATTACCGAGTTTGCTCCCGCCTATAACACGCGAGTGCCCTATATCCACTACTTGTACAGGTTAGAGAATCGCTTCTTACGCAGCGGTTTGTATGTCATTGAGGTCTTTAGAGATAGAGATTCAAAACGGCTGGCCTTGCGGCGACGCTTCTATGTAGTGGAAAATCTCGTTCGCATCGTCCCTGATCTCCAGGCGAGTCAAGTCGTTACAGGTGCAAGGCAAGGCCTGCAAACTATAGCGTTCAAGGTATACCCTGCTCAACTTCGCAGTACTCAGATGTACCAGGAATTCTCTTGTATGCTCCTCCAGAATGGGCGTTGGGATAATGCTCGTGTGGGTATCAAGCCGACTTTTATGCATCCCGACTACATGGAGTATCGGTTTCAGCCGGCTTTGGATATCCCAGCTGGGGTAGAATTTCGGATGTTGGACCTGCGCTCGGTGCTTCGGCGCCGAAGCTTTCAGATAGAACGAACAATATGGACAGATAGCGGGATTGTCGTACTCTTGACTTCGGAGCGGCCAAGGGCAGGTTTAGCCTACACACGCCAGATAGATTTGAATGGACGATTCATCATCCAGCTTCAGGACGCTCTTTTAGACACGGCACGTCAGTGGATGGGGCGAGACGCTGCAGCAGCTACGCAAGGAGATTATTTCTGGGTGGAATTCCGCTTAGGCGCAGCCACGCCTTATCCTAAGCCGCTTTACGTCATAGGAGGCTTCATGGGGTGGTGCCCCGATCGTCGCTATGAGCTTATGTATGATGCATCATCAGCTGAATATCGCCGACGCATTCTCCTTAAGCAGGGCGTGTACGACTACTTGTATGCGCTTTGGGATGCAGAAAAAAAGGCTTTTGAAGCAGAACCCATAGAGGGCAGTTTCTTTGAGGCTGAGAATACATACGCCATCCTCGTGCTGTATCGGGGCTTCACTGATAGGGAAGACCGCGTAGTGGGCCACCGCTGGCTAAACTAAAGCTGGGTTGGGGCGTACGTATTGAACATCGGCTCAAGCAAAAAGTTTGGGTCGGGTTGCTCTCTCATATGCGCTAAATCTCTTATCTTTGACAGCACTGGGGCTTTTGATTCATGCAGCGGAGATGGGCACCGGCACTTCTCTTGGGACTGTTTGGTTGTAGCGCTGAGCGCAATAATGTTATAGCCCGGAGCTGGCACACATTTGTATCTTATTTCAATGGCTACTACCATGCAGAACAGCGTTTTCGCCTTGCCCAGCGGGAGATAGAACAGCAAACCCCTGAACCCGCTGAGGGGTTTATTCGGGTCTATCCCATCGTAGATGCAGCCGTTGCCCGCTCTCAATACGCCCGCTTGGAAGAGGCTACCAAGAAATGCGAGGTGATCATTTTCCGTCATAAAAATGGTCGTTATATAGACGATAGCCGCACCCTTATAGGACAGTCATGGGTTCTCCGCAATAACCTTCCGAATGCCGAGCTAAACTTCAACTATGTCCTGAACGCCTTTCCTCATACCCCTTTACGGGCAAAGATTTACTGGTGGCAAGCTTATGCCGCTTTGCATGACGATAACCCCTATAGAGCAGAGACACGCCTTACCGAGGCACTGAACCTACCCGAGAAGCAAGTCAAATCTTACAAAGTTCATATAGATGCGCTTTTGGCCCAGACGCTGATAGCCAAAGGCCAGCCAGAGTTGGCTCGTCCATTTTTACAGCGCAGTGTCAGGCACTTAGATACGCGTTTACGGCGGGCTCGGGGCTATTTTCTCTTGGGACAACTTTACCTTCACGAGAAGAAATACGATTTAGCCGAAGAAGCCTTTCGGAAAGTCTATCGTCTCAACGCTACCAACGGTCTCACTTTTCAAGCCCAGTTTCAGCTTAGCCTTTTGAGAGGAAGCAAGGACCCACGCCTCATACGACACCTGGAAAAGATGGCTCAGAATGCTCGGTACGAAGATTATCGGGACCAGATTTACTATCGTATCGGGCAGATGTATAGGGAAAAGGGACAATACGAAGCGGCTCTTACAGCGTATAAGAAGGCAGGTAGTGTGGGTCAGTCACCAGCTCGGGCTTTGGCTCATTATGAGGCAGGTACAATATACTTTGAGCAGTTGAATGATCTTGTATCGGCGCAAAAGCACTTTGACTCAGCCGCCACCTTGATTCCTGAGAAGCATCCCAAGACCTTAGAAATCAAAGCCCTTCAAGCCCGCTTCAAAGAATATGCAAACCTCAAGGCTAAACTTCGTGTTGCTGACAGCCTTTTGGCGCTATCTGAAATGAGCCCAGAAGCCCAGGAGCGAGCTATAGAAGCTTACATTCAAGCGGAGGTGATGCGCAGAGCTACAGAAAAAGCCCAGTCGCAGCGTGAAGCTTCGCCAGCGAGTGCATCCTCCAATCCCTTCTTGCAATCGGTTTCTACCTCCGGAGCTCGCGCAGGAGGATTTTATTTTGACAATCCTATTCAAGTCTCTAATGGTAAGCAGGAGTTTGTACGGCTGTGGGGGGAGCGTCCTGACGAGGATCACTGGCGTCGCCGCAATAAAACGGTCAGCTTCGCCGATCGCAAAGAGGAGCAGAAAGGCAAAAAGGATGCAGCCGACTCTACCGCCGTTGAGTGGCCTGACGATATAGCTCAGCTTACCCCCCAGCGCGTAGAGGTCCTCAAAAAACGCCTCTTAGCAACGATACCGCGCACGCCTGCTCAGAAGCGCGCCACTGAAGATACACTAATTGGGGCTACGCTTGTATTAGCCCAGGTGTATGTAGAAGCCTTCGCCCGGAAAGATTCTGCGGAGAAACTATACCACTGGCTTAGGCAGCGCTTACCTCACCGTAGCGAAGCCCAAATACCCGCTCTTTATGGTCTTTATGCCTTGCATACAGGCACGCCCGCTGCCGACCCGTATAAAAAAGAGCTGCTGGAGAAGTATCCTGATTCGGAGTACGCTAAACTGCTTCGTTCGGGTGGGCGGCTCAATGAGATTACTGCCACTAACTTGGATATTCATCAAGCTCTCTTAGAGAACTACGAACAAGGCGATTATTGGACGGTGATAGGTTTCGGAGAAGCTACACAGGATCGCTGGAAAGGCACCTCTTCGGAGCCCCCTATCTTGTATCTCATAGCGGCGGCTTACACTCACCTTAGTCAGCCTGAAAAAGCCATGCCCTTATTGCGCACCTTGATTCAATCTTACCCCCAAGCTGCTTGCACTCCGCTGGCCCAGAAGTTACTTCAGCGGTTAGAGAAAGGACAAACCCAACTTGTAGCCGAAGCTCAACCCGGGACCTCATCCTCCCCTCAATCAACCTCTGAAAATACCCGATCCGAAAACACCAGCGGTTTCACTCTTCAGTCTCGGGCGGGTGAAGCTATCCTCGTTATTCTTCTCGTGCCTAAGGATAAGACCTCCAGCGATGTCTTGAAACAGCATTTAGCTCGTACGCATGAGCACTATTTCGGAGAGCAGCGTCTGACCCTCACGGTCTTCCTCTACAATAACTCTCATCATCTGGCCTATGTGGCTCAGTTTTCGGATTATCGCAGCGCCCTCGCTTACATCCAAACCGTGGAAAAGGAAGGCTGGTTTCAAGAGTTGGGGATTCAGTCTCCTCAGGACTTTTTCCCCATCTCACAGGCGAATTTCCGCATAGCCTTCACCCAGCGTCGGATGCATGATTATGCTTCGTTCTTTGCGCAGAATCGGAATCACTTCCGCTGAAAGGAATATCGTATTTTTGCCCTGGATATGCGTGCCCTTGCACTCGGCTTAATAGTTGCAGCGCTCGTGTGGGCTCAGCGGACAAAGAAAGTCTCTGCACCTACCGCTACCGTTGAACCGTCTTCTACGAAGCTGATCGAATTCCCTAAAATAGAGCACGACTTCGGTAAGATAAAGGAAGAAGATCGAACGGCCACTACACGCTTTACCTTCAAAAATGTAAGCAAAGAGCCCGTTCGGATTTTAGATGTGAAAGCCTCTTGCGGGTGCACGGCCCCCAGTTGGAGTAAAGAGCCTGTTGCCCCTGGTAAGGAAGGCTTCGTAGAGGCTCTGTATAATGCATGGGGTCGTCCCGGCCCTTTCTCTAAAACCCTAACCGTGCGGGTTCGGTCTGAAAAAGATACCACAAAAGAAGAATCTTACATTCTCACTATCAAAGGTGAAGTTCTCCCCCGTCCTAAGGGGCCAGAAGACTTTTATCCTACCAAATTAGGCAACCTCCGCTTTGGCCCAGCCAATCATGTTTCGTTCGGCACTATCAAGACTAACGAGCGGCGAACCCTAAGCGTTACCCTTTACAACGACTCCGATAAACCGATGGAACTTCGAAACTTCAAAGATGTCCCCTCGCATATCAAAGTAAGCTACCTTACCCCTAAAGGAACCGTCTCCGCTTATGTACTTCCTCCGAAAGACACAGCCCAAGTCGTCGTAGAGTATGATGCCGGCTCCGCGGGAGACTATGGCTTTGTATATCACATGCTCAAGCTGCCAACGAACGATGCAACTGAGCCAGACAAGCCCTTCTATGTAACGGCAAACATAGAGGAATACTTTGGGGAGCTTACGGATGAGCAGCTTAGAGAAGCGCCTCGGGCCGAGTTTAGCTCTACAGAATACAACTACGGTAAAATCAAAGCAGGAGAAAAAGTAGTCCATGAGTTTCGTCTCACGAATGCAGGACGCAAGCCTCTCATTATCCGCAAGGTAAAGGCGAGCTGCGGCTGCACAGCCGCTAATCCAGACAAAACAGAGCTCAAACCTGGCGAGAGTACCACCATCAAAGTTACTTTTGACTCTACGGGGCGCTCGGGCCGTGACTCTAAAAGCGTCACAGTCATTACCAATGACCCTCGGCAGCCTACCACCAACTTGATTATTCAGGGAGAGATTGAAGCGGTAACTAAATAAGTGGGGGGTAGTCTAGAAGCGTACTCGCAAAGCTGCGTTTCCTACTATACAGCCATGGATTAGGTACAGCCCTAAGTCCTGGTTCAAATCCCCCGCCCCTCAGCGGGATTAGAGGCCTCTACTTCTTGAGTCCAAGCTCCACGAGTCTTTCGTTAAGGTACTCTTCGGCAGTGGCATCGGGGTAAGCCTTAGGATGGAGCTCGTCTATACAAGAGGGGAGGCAGGCGAGGCTGACTTCTGGGCGGGGGTGTAGAAAAAACGGAATAGAATACCTTGGCAGATGCCGCTTATCAGGTGGAGGCAAGGTGACGCGGTGGGTGGTACTCCGCAGCTTATTATTAGTGAGGCGCTGGAGCATGTCCCCCACATTAATGACCATCTGGTGGGGTTCTACTTTCGGAGCAAGCCAGTGTCCCTCTCGTGTAAGCACTTCTAACCCTTCTGCGCTGGCGCCGATAAGGAGGGTGATAAGGTTGATGTCTTCATGCTCGGCGGCGCGAGTAGCTCCCTCTGGAATGGGTATCCCTTCGGAAAGGGGATAGTAATGAAGCAGGCGCAGCAAGCTCGGCCCATTCCTAATAAGCTCATCAAAATATCCCTCTTCTAATCCAAGATACAAAGCTATAGCTCGCAGGAGATAGCGTCCCGTCTCCATAAACTTCGCATAAGCTGACAGAAAGGTTTCTCGGAAGCCTGGTATCTCCTTGACCCATACATTCCGAGGCAGTCGCTCGTATAGGGGGTCGGTAGGGTCCTCGATCTCGGGTCCGATGTGAAAGAATTCTTTGAGATCTGGAACGGAATGACCTTTAGCGTGTTCTTGATTAGGCGGGGTGTAGCCTCGCTGACCTGCTGTGCCCGGGATGATGTACTGGGCCTTTACCTCTGCAGGTAAGGCGAAAAACTGCTGAACCTTCTCATACATCGCTTGTTGGAGGGCGGGGGAAACAAGGTGGTGCTCAATCAGTACGAACCCAATCTCCGAGAAGGCCGCTCCTAAGGCCTCTACAAAGTGCCACTTCTGCTTAAAATCGCCTTCCTGAAACTGCCTCAGGTCTAAAAGTGGCAGGTTTTCCATACCTTTGCAAAGGTAGGCGCCGTAGTTCAACTGGATAGAACGGGAGTTTCCTAAACTCCAAATGTGGGTTCGAGTCCCGCCGGTGCCATAGGCGGATGTGGCGGAATTGGCAGACGCGCCAGACTTAGGATCTGGTCCCTCTGGGGTTGAGGGTTCGAGTCCCTCCATCCGCACTTGGAATCCTCCATCCACTTCCCTAAGCCATACTTAGCCGAAGGAACTATCCATATTCCCGCTTCGGCTTATGCCGAAGCGTATAGGCATAGAATCCGAGAGCTGCGACGAGAGCTGACCTTGCCTGGCTTTCGTCCGGGTCAGGTGCCCAGCGATGTCATCATGGGGCGCTATGGCGAGGAGGTTTTGTCTCAACTGCTTGCCGATAGATTTATGAAGGCCCTCAAGGAGCTTCTGGGAGATAAGCAGCTCTTTCAGTATCCGCTTCATCAGCGCACGCCCGAAACCTATCAAGTTAAGCCTCCTTTGGCGGACTACGTCTACACTTTCCGAGCTCTGGTTGTAGCTCAAGAAGCCCTTATTCAGAAACCAGTATCCCTCGTGCGTTATGCCTATCAAGAGGCCCCCGATGACTTGAGCATCTTTCAGCGTTATATCCAGATTATTCTCGGGCGCCTGGAAAAGCTGGAAGTGCTACCCGAGTTTTTTCCTGCCGATCGATTTGTTCTCCTGCATCTTCTCTGGAAACCGAAGGAAGGGGGCATACCTCTCCAACTGAGATGGAATTCGTTTATAGAGCCTTTCCCTTGGCGGTACTTGGCAGGGCATAAGGTGGGCGACACATTTGAAGTTCCACCCCAAGTTCTGAGTTCTTACATAGAGTACATTCGCGTCTACTATCCAGAGTACTCGCCTATTACTGCTGAGGAGACTAAGCTGACTCTGACGGCTGCTGCCTCAGCTATCCCGCTCTCTTTAGAAGCGTCAGAGGAGAAGCTGCACTTCCACGAAAACCCAGACTTTGCACCTCAGGAGCAGTGGCAGAAACTCCTCCATCACCATGTCCATAAAGCCTTACGAGACCTCAATGGTCGCCTTCTAAAAAATCGTCTTCTCCATGCCGCAGACATAACCATTCCTTCTGATATTGCTCAGTACTTATACATTCTCTACCTGGCTTCTCGTTCGCAGGCTAATGGCGAGAGGTTAGATTACACAGAGTTTCAGCAGGAATTAGCCTGGGAGCTCTTGTTTCAAAATCTCGTAGCTACGGAGCCTGCTCTTCAGGTGAGTCAGGCGGAGCTTCAGGAGACTATATGGGAGAATATTCAAAAGGTGGGCGATATATCCGAAGAATCGCAAAAGTTTCTAAGCCTTCTCAGGGAGTCTGAAGCTGCCAGAGATAAGTTTATCGCCAGTTTGTTAGAGAGAAACGAGAGTAGCCTTCGTCGGGGTCTCCAGCTGCAGCGGTTAGAGACCTTTCTGAAGGAAAAGTTTGGGGAACCAACGGAACACTTACTCCCTCTAAAATTGATTTTACTTTACACCCTATGACACCTCAAGACGAGTTTCGCCGTTATGCTGTGCGTCATCTGGGGATAGAAAGTCTGCGCATAGACCAGTACGAGGCCCGACTGCGTAGCTCCTTTTACAATCTAACCCCCAATATCATCGAAGAAAGGCAGCTCAATATCGCTGTCATGGATGTTTTTTCTCGGCTTATGATGGATAGGATCATTTTCCTTGGGTATCCTATAGATGGCCAAATTGCCAATATTGTCAATGCTCAGCTTCTATTCTTGGAGTCGGCTGACCCAAAGCGAGATATTTTTATTTATATCAACTCGCCGGGAGGCTCTGTTTATGATGGGTTAAGTATCTACGATGTGATGCAGTATGTGCGCCCCGATGTCAATACCATCTGCACGGGTATGGCGGCTTCTATGGCCGCGGTGCTTTTGGCAGCGGGAACTAAAGGCAAGCGAGCTGCCCTGCCTCACGCCCGAGTCATGATACATCAGCCCTTAGGAGGCGTCCAAGGACAAGCCTCTGATATAGAAATCGTACATGCCGAGATACAAAAGATCAAGCGGGAGTTGTACGAAATCTTGGCTTTTCATACAGGTCAGCCTTATGAGAAAATCTGGAAAGACTCCGACCGAGACTACTGGATGCGAGCCGATGAAGCTCAGGCGTATGGCTTGGTAGATGAGGTGCTTCGTCCGACGAAGCTCTTTGCTGGCGATGGACAGCGCTAAAGCACCCTCATGCGATTTCTGTGGTCGCTCAGGTGGGCAAGTGCCTTTAGTACAGTCTCCCATCCGAGAGGCATTCATATGTATAGACTGCGCTACCCACATCCATGAGGCTGCTAGTCAAGAGCTGCGCCGCAGTCGCCGTTTGCGAGGATGGAAAATGCCTCCTACCTCTCCCGCTCAGATCAAAGCTCATTTGGACGAGTATATCATCGGCCAAGAATCCGCTAAGCGTAAGATAGCTATCGCCGTTTATAACCACTATCGGCGAATCGCTTCCTTGCTAGAAAAAAGAGAGTCATCCCCCGCCGTCCGCGTAGAAAAGAGCAATGTCCTCCTCATCGGTCCTACGGGAACAGGCAAAACCCTCATAGCTCGTACCATCGCTGAGTATCTCAAAGTCCCTTTTGCTATCGCCGATGCGACGACTCTAACCGAAGCTGGATATGTAGGGGAAGACGTAGAGAATGTTTTAGTGAGGCTTCTCCAAGCTGCTGAATACGATGTGGAATCTGCTCAGATAGGTATCGTCTATATTGACGAAATTGATAAGATAGCCCGAAAATCTGAAAATCCTTCCCTGACACGAGATGTGGGGGGCGAGGGAGTTCAGCAAGCTCTACTGAAGCTCTTAGAAGGTACGGTTGCTAATGTGCCGCCAAAAGGTGGACGAAAACATCCTGAGCAAAGCTTTATTCCAGTCAATACGGAAAATATTCTTTTCATTTGTGGGGGAGCCTTTGAAGGACTGGATAAGATTATTGCTCGGCGTCTCTCCAAGCAGACCATAGGCTTTCGCAGAAGGGAGCTGGCCGAGAGCCCCTCAGAATCGCTCTATGCGTACGTCCAGCCCGAAGATTTGCGGCGATTTGGGTTGATACCTGAGTTTGTAGGACGCTTGCCTGTGATTGCGGCGATGGAGCCGTTGGATGAGACAGCGCTTTTTCGCATCCTTACTGAGCCGCGCCACGCCCTGGTGAAGCAGTACCAACAGCTTCTCGCCTGGGATAACATAACACTCAGCTTTACGGAAGGTGCTCTGAGACTTATCGCCCAAGAGGCTTTATCCCTTGGCACAGGGGCTCGGGCCTTGCGCAGTCTGATGGAGACGGTGCTGGAGGATGTTTTGTATCAGCGCCCTTCCGGAGCGCATGTAGAGGTTACGGAGGAAATGGTAAGAGCTCGCTTGGCTCCCTTGAGATTGGCGGGATAGGCTGCTAAGTTGCTCTTACCCCATTAGTCAGGGAGGGGGGCAGCTTATGCATTTACCAGCTCCAGGTCTATCAGCCTACGGTCAAAGTCAATGCCTATAACACGAACTCGTACTAGGTCACCTAAACGATAGCGCTGGCGAGTATAGCGCCCTTTTAGAGAATGATGGTAGGGGTCTATCTCATATATATCCGTCGGCAAGCTACGCAACGCAATAAGCCCTTCCGCTCTGCTTTGTGTGAGTTCCACATAGAACCCCCACGATTCTATCCCTACGATGATGCCCTCCAACTCTTTACCTTGCATTTGGCTGAGGTATTCTAACTGTTTGTATCGAATAGAGGCTCGCTCGGCCTGCTCGGCGAGCTTTTCCCGCTGCGAACTGTAGCGACATAGCTCAGCCAACCGTTTCCCGTCTGGATAGGGTGATGGAGTGCCCTCCAGCACCGCCGCTAAAATCCGATGTACTAATAGGTCTGGATAGCGTCGTATCGGACTTGTGAAATGGGTGTAGTGGGTAAAGCCTAATCCATAGTGTCCGATGTTGTTGGTCGTATAGAGAGCCTTAGGCATGGAGCGAATAGCAACCGCTTGGATGATGTGGGCTTCTGGTTTGCCTTCTATGGCCTCCACAAGCTGATTGAGCGATTGGGTGAGGGTCCGAGCTGATCGCGTATCTATTTCGTAGCCGAAACCTTCCAAAAAAACTTGTAAGGCTTTGAGTTTGTCTGGCTTAGGCATGTCGTGGACCCGATACACCGCTGGGATGCCTCGCTGCTGAGATAGAAAGAGCGCTACATGGCGATTGGCTAATAGCATCAGCTCCTCTATTAGCTTATGAGAATCTTTTCGCTCCTTGATATACAGAGCGGTAGGGCGCATGAACTCGTCCAAATGAAATTTGATCTCCTCTGTTTCAAAGCGAATCCCTCCTTCCTTTAGACGACGATGGTGTATTTGCTTTGCTAATGCATTCAAAAGGTGGAGCTCTTCAGCGAAAGGCCCCCGTTGAGTTTCTAAAACGTTTTGGGCTTCTTCGTAAGTAAAGCGATATTGGCTGCGAATAAGAGTGCGTCCTATCCAGGTAGCCTGTATGTTGGCCTTAGAGTCCAGCTGGAAGACGACAGAAAAAGCGAGCCGATCCTCATAAGGGAGAAGAGAGCATAGATGGGCGCTCAATCGCTCGGGCAGCATGGGAATGGTACGATCTACTAAATACACGCTGGTGCCGCGAGCATAGGCTTCACGATCCAAGGCGGTGTTGGGACGGACGTAGTATCCTACGTCGGCGATATGCACGCCTACTTCAAATAGGCCATTAGAGAGGATGCGAAAAGAGATTGCATCGTCAAAGTCTTTAGCATCCTCGGGGTCTATGGTAAAAGTAGGTATGTCGCGAAAGTCATGTCGTCGAGCCGCTTCTTGGGGAGGAATGCTATCTGGGAGCTCATTAGCTTCGGCTATTACCTCATCTGAAAACCCTTCAGGCAAGTCAAACTCAAACATGATAGCATGAATCTCGGTTTCATGCTGACCAGGGGGGCCAAGAAGTTGGATAATTTCTCCGATTGGATACTTGAGTCCCCAAGACAAAAACCGCAAAGCGACTTTTTGGCCGACGAGTGAGGAGGGGGTCTCCTTAGGAAGCTGAAAATCTATACCGAGTGGCGGCTGTTGAGGCGTGACGTATAGACGACGGTTCCGTCCCTCCTCCACTATGCCCACGAAAGTGCGGGTGGAGGGAGTGACTCGGCGCAGTAATCGTCCTAAAACTTGATCGGGGTAGATGGCGTGTATCTCCACCTCTACCTTTTCGCCAGGAAGCACTCTGAGTTTGCGGAAGTCTCCTAAGGTTATCTTGAGAGCAAGGGGGTCTAAATACACATACGCTTCCTCGTAACGGGTTTGCACTTCGGCGATGAAGACGCGCCCCAATAGGGCAAGAGCGTAGCGACCTTTGGCGTCTTTCTCAATCCATCCCTCTTCCACGAGACTTTCTAACTCTACAAGCAGAGCTGTTTCGTCCATGACGGGGCGTACTTGCTCCAGCAACTGAGAGAATCGCCACTTCTTAGAGCCTTTTTGGAGAAAGATAGGGATGAGCGCAGCTGCAGTGGGTCGCATCAGAGCTCTATGACCTCAAACTCCACGCGACGATTTTGAGCCCGTCCCTCCGGGGTGCGATTATCGGCTATGGGTTGGGTATTGCCATGGCCGACTGCTTCTAATCGCTCGGGCGCGATACCCTTCTTTATCAAGTACTGACGCACATTGATAGCCCGTTCCTCGGATAGGCGCTGGTTATGGCGAGGGTCGGGGTCTCCGATGTCCGTGTGTCCATGAATCCTCAGGCGCACCTGGGGGTTGGCTTTGAGGAAATCAGCTATCTGGTCCAATATGGGGTAGGAGCTGGGCTCCAGTTGAGGACTGTTAGGTTTGAAATGAATCCGTGTCTCTCGAAGAACCGCTCCTACGGTTGCTGGCTTGAGCTTGATGATGAGAGAATCCCCTGGACGCACCTCCACCCACTGCATAGAAGGGAAGTAGCCTTTCTTTTCTACTCGTACCTCTACCTTCCCTGCGATGGAAGGCCTGTATTCGCCAGTACTAGGAGTGGTTCCAGCTTGGAGGAGCATTCCCTGGCTGATGAAGCGAACTTGGGCGCCCTCAACGGGTGTTAGCGTGCTTTCGTCTAAGACTCGCACATAGAAAGGAGGAGGGGGTGGGGGGCCTTCAGGTATGAGTTGGAGCTCTACGTCTATGGGGAGGCCTTCTACCTTGATGGATTTTTGTTGAGGTTTGTAACCCTGCTTTTCGACGGATAGCGTGAGCGTATAGTTTCCAGAGGCAATCTCAGTTCGGACCTCTCCTCGATCAGAGGTTGTAAGGGGAAAGTCTTTCTGGGGGGGTGAGGCTTTTAGCCGAACGCCGGGTAGCGGACGGCCCGTCTGGGCATCTACGACTCGTACGGTGAGAGGAATGGGTTGAACTTTAGACGTATCTACAGGTTGCGTTCGCTTGTATTTTTCCAGCTTTTCGATGGTAATGCGGCGAATCGCAGCGTTCCTATAATCACAAACATAAAATACATTCGGTTTATCGGCAACACAGATCTCCACGGGTTCATTGAAACGGGCAAATCGCCCGTCGCCATCTATCCATCCAGGGCGCCCTGTGCCAGCGAGAATTTCTACGGTTTTTTCAGCTGTGTTTATTTGATAGACGATGTGGCGCCCGCCGTCGGCGATGTAAAGATTGCCTTCTGAATCTACCGCTACGCCGCCGCCATGACCTCCTCCTGAAGTAGAGAAGCTAAGCCCTCCACTTAGTTCGCCTCGAATCGTCCATCCCCGAAAGGAAAGCTCTACGTAAGTACTTACCATTCCATCGGGTGTGACCTTGCGGATACACCGATTGCCTGCATCTACGATGTAGAGATTGTCATATTTATCTATGGCTAATCCCACTGGAGAGTTTAGCTGGGCTTGTTTACCGGCGCCATCTCTATATCCGGGTAGGCCCGTGCCTACCACGGTGTAGACGCGTCGTTGAGGTGTAATCTTGCGTAGGGCGTGATTCCCTCCATCTAACACCCAGAGGTTGCCTTTACTGTCTCGCACGATGGCTATAGGGAAAAGGAATCGAGCTTCGTCCGCTCCTCCGTCCTTAAACCCGCCACCTTTGCTGCCTATGTAGGTAGTAACTTCCCCGGCGGGTGAGATTTTACGAATGGCGTGATTGAAGTAGTCGCATACGTAGAGGTTGCCGTTAGGGTCTAAGGTGAGGCCGTGGGGGCTATTGAAGGAGGCTTCTTCCCGCTCTCCATCGTCAAAACCCGGACTGCGCGGCTGCCCCGCTACCAGCACGACTCGTCCATCGGTTGTAACCTTTCGCACGCAGTGGTTCTCATCGTCAGAGAAGTAAATGTTACCTGCTTTATCAACGACAATGCCGTTGGGACGATTGAGGGCAGCTTCTAAGGCTGGTCCACCTTTATAGCCAACCTTGCCGCTACCCGCAATGGTAGAGACTTCTACCTTGTAAGTGATTTCCAAAGGTTGAGCAGCAAGCCGTAGAGTTAGTCCAAGAAGGGTGAGAGTGGCCCTACCACGCACAACGCAAAATCTCATCATGATAAACGCACTGGCGAAGAGGCTTAGGTTATTGAGCGGGAGACGGGTTTCGAACCCGCGACCTTCAGCTTGGGAAGCTGACGCTCTACCAGCTGAGCTACTCCCGCAGCCCAGCAAAGTTAACAAAAAACCCCTACGACCGTCCAGGGCTCAAAGGAATAGTCGCTGAGAGGACAGATGCCGGTTTAGTGCTGGTCTAAGTCAAGCGCTCTCCTTATCTATTTACTCTTAAACTTGTAAGTTGCTCTCCTCGTCTATGTCACCTGCCGAAAAGATAGGCCAAATCCTTCCTGTTTTAGAGGCGCGTTACGGTGCAGCTACGACCGAACTTCATTATCGCAATCCCTATGAGCTGACTGTGGCAGTGGTACTCTCTGCTCAATGCACAGATGTTCGAGTGAATCAGACCACCCCTGCTTTTTTTGAAAGATTTCCTGATTTTGAGACGCTGGCTCGGGCCATGCCCGAGGAAGTATATTCCTATATCAAGAGCATATCCTATCCAAATAGCAAATCGCACCGTCTGATCCAGTTGGCTCGCACGGTGGTTTCTGAATATCAGGGGCAACTTCCCCGCGACCCCAACCTTCTCCAGAAGCTGCCTGGTATCGGAAGAAAAAGTGCCAACGTAATCGCCTCGATACTCTGGGAAGCCCCCGTCATCGCCGTAGATACCCATGTATTTCGGGTAAGTCGCCGCCTCGGCCTGGCTAAAGGCAAGACTCCAGAAAAGGTAGAGGAGGAGCTGAGCCAAATTATTCCACCAGCTTATTTAGCTCGGGCGCATCACTGGCTCATCCTCTTCGGGCGGTATCACTGTACAGCGCGAAAGCCCCTCTGCAATGCCTGCCCTTTCGTGGACTTATGCGACTACTACCAAGCCTATAAGAATAAGTAGAGCTTAGCCTTGGTTTTGTAGCTTCATTGAGCAGCACTTTCATCCTACTGATGAGTCAGGTGTAGCGTATTTTTGGGCATGTTCTGGCTTCAAACGCCTGCAGGAGAAGTATCCCTCCCCCCTCCTAAGCCTGTGGAACTCACCCTTTTAGACTTTATTATCATGGGAGGGTGGGCTATGGTTGTCTTGATTGTGATGGCGGCTATTGGGCTTTATATCTTTTTGGAGCGTTATCTCCTCATAGCCAAGTACGATAAGGATCCACGGGACTTTATGGAGCAGGTGAAAGCAGCTATACGTCAGGGGGACGTGCGACGAGCCGAGGCTCTCTGTACGGCCAGCCAAACGCCCTTTGCTCGTATGTTGAGTAAGGGGATTAGTCGGCTTGGTTCTCCGCTCCCGGATATCACCGCTGCTGTCCAGAATCAAGGCAATCTGGAAATACTCCAACTTGAGAAAAACATTCCTTATTTAGCCACTATAGCCGCTCTATCGCCCATGGTAGGCTTTTTAGGTACTGTAACGGGTCTGATTCAGGCATTTATGAAAATATCTCAGCTTCAGGGCAATGTGAATCCCGCTGCTCTGGCTGATGGGATTTATGAGGCGATGATTACGACGGCAGCTGGTCTCATTGTGGCAATCCCCCTACAGTTTGCGTATAATATGCTGGTTAATCGGATTCAAGGATTTATTCTCAAGATGGAAGCAGCCAGCACCGCCTTTATTGATGTACTTCAAGAACCGGTGCGGTAAGCTATGTTTCGTCGCCGGCTTCAGCCTCAGTCTGATTTCGCCTTGGCGAGCATCGCTGACATGGTATTTCTGCTACTTGTTTACTTCATGCTAACTTCCACTTTTGTTACGCAGAGTGGCGTACAGGTTCAGCTTCCTCAAGGGCGCTCTACTCAGCCCAGCCCAGCGCCTCATAGCATCACGATTACAGCCAAGGGCGAATGGTATTGGGATAATCAGCGTATCAAAAAAGAAGCCTTAGAGGGCTATATTCGTGCGGCTCTCACCCCTTTGCCGAAAGACCCTAACGCCCGAACGATTACCCTTCGTACGGATAGGACGGTAACGATGGACGAAGTTGCTTATGCCATCTCCCTAATCGCTGAGTACCGAGGAGCGGTCGTTATAGCCACCAAACGCTCATGAGGGGATACGCTCAAGATGAGGCGCAGGCCCGCCGAATCAGCGCTCTGGTTACAGCGGTTTTCTTCTTAGTAGTATTTGTGATTGCGTATATCTGGGTTTTGGTGCGGGGAACCATTCCGCCCGAGGATGAGAATCCGTATATCATAGCTGGAATGATAGATTTTGGCTATACTCAAACGGTGGGATCGGTGAAGCCCTCCAAAGCCTCAACTGCGCCTCCTGAGCCTGTGGTGACGGCACCTGAACCAAGTCCTGTCCGAACTGTATCTCCCCAGCCTACTACCCCATCTCCTCAGCCTTCCTCTGAGGCAGAGGAATCCACCGAGGAGGCCGAGGAGGAAGCCGAAGAGGAGACTGAAGTTTTCCAGCCCGGCGGTGTTCCAGACGCTTCTACGTCTGGAGACTTAGGCAAGGGGTTGTTAGAGTTTGGGGAAGGAGATGAAGGAGCATCCCAGCGTCGCCTCATTCACTTTGTTGCCCCGCGTTACACCGTGCAGCGAGAAGCCCGAGTAAAGTTTGAGCTTTTCGTTTTGCCCGATGGGCGCGTGTCGCATGTGCGCGCTTTAGACCTTCAAGCTCCCCCGGAACTCAAGCGAGCCGGGGAAGAAGCAATTCTTCAGTGGCGATTCAACCCTATACCCCGAAATCAAATTCAGCGTATGACCGTAACCATCCGCTTCAAGCTTCGGTGACTCGTGATAGGACCTTTCCCTCTTTCGGCTCTATGCGCAATAATAAGCAGGCTCGCTTTCTTGGATTAGCTCATGGCTCTTTAGCCCAGGGTGGGTCTTGTTGGGTGGGTTTATGATTTGCCTTGTCGAGGCATGAAGCCCCTTGAAGGTCCTCATTTACTTTCGGAAAGAAAAGCAATCCGAGTCATACAGGATGGAAAGACTCTCCGAGGAGGTACTTTGGTTTTGCGGAAAAGTTATCATCAGCTTAGCTCTTCTCGTCGCATGCACTTCCTCTTCGCAGGCTCCGCCTTCTTGGTGGGAGTATGCTCAGGATACGACTACCCCGCGTTATAGTTTGTTGGGACAGCCTATCCAGAGGGCTAAGGCTGTTGAGACTGTGCCATATTACCAAGATTCCTTAGGCTATACCTTTCAGTACCCTACCCCTGTAGGAGGCAAGCTATGGGTCGAATACTACAGCCGGGGGGAACGAATCTACAGTGTAGGCCTTTTGTGGGAGTCGGATAGCTTCTCTCAGATGACCGATTTATACCAGCTCCTTCGCCAAACCTATACCGCTCGCTATGGGAGTCCGCAGGGAAAGGTAGGGGATTTAGAATGGAGATTGAGTGATACGAGCCGAGTCGTTCTTCGTCTGAGTCCGGAGAGACGGTATCTGCACGCAAGTTTTAGCCTAACTTTGCTTGATGAAGATATACACCAAAACCGGTGACAAAGGTGATACGGGCTTATTAGGAGGCCAGCGGGTCTCTAAGGCTGACCCACGCATAGAAGCCTACGGTACGCTGGATGAACTGAATGCTGTTTTAGGGATATTGGCTCAGTATGTTCCTCCTGAGGATAAAGAAGCTCTGCGGCGCATTCAGTGGGCGCTCTTTACGATAGGGTCTCATTTAGCGGCGGGACGCTCTGAGAAGCCTATACCCCTTCCGACCTTAGAGTCAGAGGAGGTTCGCTGGTTGGAAAATGACATAGACCATCGTCAAGCGGTGATACCTCCGATGAGGCACTTCATCCTACCCGGAAGCTGTATGCCCGAAGCCTATGCGCATTTAGCTCGTACTGTATGTCGGCGCGCTGAGCGGCGCCTCGTGGCTCTTCACCTTGCCGAGCCAGTCAATCCTCTTTTCATAGAGTTTCTCAATCGTCTGAGTGATTGGCTTTTTGTGTTAGGTCGGCATATGAGCTACCTTAACCAGGCTGAAGAAATACCATGGAAGCCCGAAAAAGTCCGCTCCTCTCAAGACCCCCATTCTATTTGAGAGCTTCCCCTATCTCCCATACAGAGGCTGTTTGTTGGAGGCTTATGCTTCATCAGGTGGCAGCGCTGGGATGGGTTTTCAGCTAAAAAGGCGTCAGATGAGATGACTTTTAGGAGCCTTGGGTGGATTTTGACTGCGTTCTTTTTTGCTTCTGGATGTGCTTCCATTCATCCACCTGATGGAGGGGATATGGATGTAGATCCTCCTGCTCTGCGGAGTGTTTCTCGCTTACGCAAGGGACGACGCCTTCGCTTACGATGGGATGAGTATCTTTCCCCAGCTTCGCAGCTTACAGGGCCGGGACTCTGGATGAATCCTTCCCTCCCTTTCCGAGCTTCTCTAAGGGGTAAGAAGATTGATATTAGACTGGATAGCCTACCGATAGAAGACTGCGTTTCGTTATGGGGCGGACCGGGCCTGAAGGATTTCACAGAGAATAACCCTCTCCCGCCAACTCTTTTATGGAGCAGCTGTCCGGTAGAATCCTTGTTTATAGCCGTACCTCTGCAGGAAGCGAACGATAAGGCCGTTATTTGGGCTGATTTTCACCGAGGTCGGCATGTGTATCGCTTCGCTGGATGGCGGAAGCATTTATATGTTGCAGGCCTTCCACCTGGGGTTTATGAAGCTTGGGCCTGGGAAGACCAAGATAATGACGGACGATGGTCGCTCTCTGAACCAGTATGGCTGCCTCAACAGCCTCTCCAAGTGCCACCGCCTGATACGCTATCACCTTCTGAAAAGGATGGGGGTAGAACCTTTGAGTTTGGACCTCAAGAGGCATTTTTGCTTCAATCTATCCACTTACCTCCTTGGTATCGCTGGCGAGCTGATACCTTGCCTCCCGTAGCCCCCCGCTTTCAAGTCCCTGACTCAGCTACGATACTCATGTTCTTCACAGAGCCGGTATTTCTAAGAGGGGGAGAAGCGTTTCATCTATCAGAGACCGTTCTTCAGACCAAACCGCATAATCTACTCATCGTAGCTGATTCTGCAGGTTACACCGATACGATCGTTGCAAACCTTGATAAAATAGACACTCAGGCATACACGCCACGAGTTTTTTGGTTCTCGGCTGTGAATGCAAGAACCCCCTACATCTACTTGCGATGGATAGATACGATGGCCGTTTTAGATACGTTCTGGGTTGGGCGAAAGGGGGACTCGCTGTTTCTCGCTGACGCTTGCTTTTTGCCGGGAGAAGTATGGCTTTCACCTCTCCCAACGGAAGGCGAGGTAGAGACCTTCCTGTGTACCTCTGCAGGAGATACCATTCCTCTGAAGCTACCCGCTCGCAAGCATCCGGTGAGTTTGCCATCGGATAGCCTCGTTGTGCATTGGCGACTATACGGTGCTGCTCCATACACAGGTGGATCAGTAATACCAGCTCTTTCTGGGGAGCTTCTGTGGTTGCCTGCGGGTACCTATAGCTATTTAGGCGTTCAGCAAAGCATGCCTTTCTGGCGCCCTGTGGAAATCAGGGAAGGGCACCCTCGGCTCTATGCTCTTCCCGCTACTTCTCTTAGGACTCTCCTTGTACGCGATGAACTTTCATCAAAATAAAGTAATGCGGATAATAAAGCTGGACTGCTCAGAAGGGACAGCGTTGCGTTCATCAAAGTGAGACGGTAGAAGCGACGCTTTAGGGGTATATAGCTTAGATTGGGTAGGGATGTGCTACCTTTTTGCCGATGTGGAGTATTGTGGCAGCTGCAGCTTATCCAAATAGAGTCATTGGGCGTTCGGGGCGTCTGCCTTGGCATCTACCTTTAGAGCTGCGGCTCTTTAGATCGCTCACGTGGGGCGGTATTCTGATTATGGGACGGCATACCTGGGAGAGCATAGGCCGACCCCTTCAGGGACGCGAAATATGGGTGCTCAGCCGAACTCTGGCTTCTCATCAGTCTGTGAAGCTCTTTCCCGAGCCCGAAAGCCTTTTGAAAGCCCTTCGCCTAGAGGATCGGCCCGCTTTTTTTGTCGGAGGGGAGAGACTTTATCGCTGGGCTCTCACCCTGCCAGAGGTAAATAGGCTCTTCTTAACTTGGGTCTTTATGCATGTGGAGGGAGATAAGGTATTTCCAGACCTATCAGAAGCGGAATGGCGGGTTACCGGATGGGAGCTTTTCTATGAGGCCTGCATTCCCTTTATACGCGTGGAATACTTACGCTTTAGCACCCGATAGGCCCTTCAGCTCATTTACATTTGGTTGTACTAAGGCTTCTGCTCGCCTCTTCCAGTCCTTGAGAGTCTAACTGAGTGCTTCCAAGGGGGACTTTACAACACCGAGGAGCCCTACTAACTAAGACATAGTTTATCCCCCTATGCCTATCGATGCATTCGCTGTATCTCAGGTAAGGTTACATGGACTTCTGCACCTGTGTTTTCATCGGGAATCAGTGGTAATATGTAGGTAACGGGAAAGCAAAGTGCTCTTTCGTGGTCTTTTTCACAGAGGTAGAGGGTGAGCGTTGCTTTTGACGGGCCACTAAGGGTGGGAAGGGTATCTTTTATTCCAAAAGAATCTGTGTGAATCCTCAGCGTATGGGGGGCCGCTTCGGTTAGTTTGTAGTCTAAGGGCAGATTGAGGTGGAGGGTCCATGACTTACCTTTAGGTATAGCTTGAGGGGGGAGAGGTATAGCCTCGGGGAAGATAGCCTGTTGCCTCTTCGGGAACCATGCCAGTCTGTCTAAGGGGTACAGTTCCATGGTTTCTACTACGTCTCGCTTAGGGTCGTATCGCCGCAAGAGATGATTGTTCGTGTCAGTGATGTAAAAGTAACCTTCAGCATATAAGATATCATTGGGTTCATTGAATTCTGCCTGATGGGCAGGTCCATCTTTATAGCCGCGCTTGCCGGTACCCGCTATGGTTTCTAACTGTCCGGTTTGGAGGTTAAGACGACGGATAGCGTGATTATACGTATCAGCGATGTACAGGTTGCCTTCGTGGTAGCATAAGCCAATGGGGTGCTGGAGAAGGGCTTCTTGCTTCTCTCCATCTTTCATCCCAAACTCAAAAAGTCCTTTACCGACCAAAGTTTTTACCTGGTCTCCCTCTATGTATCGGATAGAGGAGGTTTCGCTGTCAGCGAAATACAGGTTGCCGTCGTGAGCTAAGGCTAACCCAGAAGGCTGAGCTAAAGCAGCGGCAAAGCGAGGGCCATCTATGATGTTTTCATACCCAGAACCCGCATATATCTGACTGTGAAGAGTCTTTAGATTAAGGGTCCAAATCTGGTGGCATCCTGCCATCGCTATGTATAAAGTCTCGCCTCTCACCGCTACATCCCAGGGCGAATTGAGAGGTATGTGAGGTCCGTGTCCTTCTCGAAGGAGGCGGCGTGCCTGTTGCCCCCTACCCGCTATAGTTTGTACTCGCCGAGTCTGGAGGTCTATTTTTCGGATAGCATGATTTTCGGTATCGGCCACATATAAGGCGTCTGTTTGAGCGTCGTAGCTGAGACCTTGAGGACGAAAGAACTCGGCTTCTTCGTATGAGCCATCTTTCAAACCCTCGCTACCACTTCCGATTACCTCTTGGACTTCTCCAAACAGGGAGATACCTATGATGCGATTATGATTGGAGTCGGACAGGTACAAGATAGGCTCCCTCTTAGAGGGGCGTTTCGCTAAGGCAAGCTTACCTGGGAAAGCCAGAAGACCTTTAGCTCGGCTGTGCTTTTCTAATCTCAAAGGTAGCTGCGATGGACTTAATGCTTTTTCATAGCTCTTTATCCAGTTGGGCAAAAGTGGTACGAGCCGCTCATAAATACCCTCACCTGCAGACTGCCACAATACATCACCCCGAGGACTGATCAGAACGAATGTAGGCCAAGCATGAACCCCATAAGCCTGCCATACTCTATAGCCTACATCTACGAGAACAGGATGCTCTATGTCATATCGTAAGATCGCTGCTCGAATATTCTCCACATCTTGCTCATTATCAAACTTCGCTGAATGAACCCCTATGACGGTTAGTTGGGGAAACTCTTTCTCTATGCGCTTGAGCTCAGGTAGTACATGCATGCAGTTTATGCAGCAATAAGTCCAAAAGTCTAAGAGTACAAATCGTCCTCTCAAATCCTCATGTAAACGGAGTGGGCGACTCACATTGAGCCACTGGAGATTTGGAGGAAATTCCGGGGCACGACGCATAGGCTCACAAGTCGCTGACGCAATGCATAACAGAAACACACGCCACAACTTTGTATAAACACATTTCATCCCAAGTTGTATATTTGCGTGTATGCGCTTAAGATCGCTAAGTTCCCTATTAGGGATACTCTTGGCCCAAGCCCCATCCCCTCAGGGTGGAGATGGCTGTGGGTATCGCTGGTACACGTCTCAGTCTACCGTGGTAGATTCTGCACCTACCTATAGTTGGGTAGATCCCCTAACGCTCAATGGTGGAAGCCCTAATATCCTCTCTGGAATGGGCGATGATAACTTTGTGGGTCCGATTCTGCTACCAACGCCTTTTGTATACTACTGGACCAGCTATGACAAACTGTATGTAGGCTCTAACGGATATATCACTTTCGGGCGAGGGTATTTAGCGGCATCAAGTCCTTTGCTACCCTACTTCAATCGCTTTCCCAATGTGGCTTCTCCTAATGAGTGGATAGCGGCTTATTTATCTGACTTGACCTTTGTAGATGGAGATGGGCAGCCGGTGCCGGGTGCTCGTTTGTATTATGGGACCGATGCTCAAGGGCGCTTTGTAATCACATGGGATAGCGTACCTTACTGGAATGGCGCTGCTCCCGGAGAATGGAGCGGTCGAAACTCCTTCCAGATTATTCTGAATCCCGCTGATTCCTCCATTACCCTTCAATATCGGTTTATCCAGGCAGGCTATCACTCCAGCTATGCAAACGGAAACTTCAACGTTGTAGGCATGGAAAATATAACCGGTCAGTTCGGTTTAGATATCGCAGCAGCATGGCCAGTTCCTTTTCAAGAGTTTGCTATCAAGATTTATCCACCCCGCGTACTATCCTGTACCGTAACGGATGCGCAAGCCGACTGGTCTCTCAATCCTAGGAGCGAGGGGATTTTCATCTTACGACGTGGAAATGCCCCGCCTTCTATCCAGGCAGGCATCCTGAATACAGGAAACCTAGTTATCAATAATCAGATTCGCTCTAGTATACGAATCCGACGGATTCAAACGACAGGGGCGGATATTTACAGGGATACAGTTATCTTTCTAGCCAACGGAAACTTCGCTCCCAGTGCCGCCTTGATAGCTACCTATACTAAGCCTCTAAATACAAACCAGCCTCCCTTTACATCCCTGCGTACGCAAAGTTTTTATGCTATCAACCGAGTTCAACTTATAGGAACTCCGGCAGATGGGAATAACTTCAATAACGAGATAGGCACAGAAGTAGTTTTTTGCGACTCTGGGCAAGTAGGGGGGCAGTATGGGCGATATATTCTACGCTATGACGATGGCAACTGGGATGTGCAACAGGAGTTAGGAGGTGGCTTTGACATAGCGGGGGGTATGACTTTCGTCATGCCACAGGATATGGTCATAGAGGCGATCTCGGCTGATATGCTTTATGAGGATGGTTCTCCTAATAATCGTCCAGTTGCTTTTTGGGTGATGGCATACGACCCAGCTTCGGGAGCAGTGGGGGCAGTTCTGGACTCTGTAGCTTTAGAAGAGGCTGACTTTGCCAATGGAGATTCGCTCAACTTCTACACAAACCAGAATCAGACAGCTTTCTTCTATTTACGTCGTTATGTGATTCCCCTCACTAATCCTATTTCACTTCAAGCTGGTCAAGGTGTAGCTGTTGGCTTCAGGACTCTGGCCCCTTCTGGCTCAACCTATAGCAACTTCATCGTGAGCGATGGGGCTGCACCTATATCTCGCCGAGCGCTGGAGGGAATAAGTGGCATATGGGCCCCCTATAGAGACTTAGAGAACGAAGACTATGCGGTGGGCTTAGTAGCTCGTCTCGCCGGAACTTCAATGGCCCTGAACTCCACCTCCGGCCAATCTTTTGATTGGGATGTGATGCTTTACCCTAATCCGTCTCAGGGAACACCTATTTTGCGTATCAATCTGCCAGAAGGGGGTGAGGTAGTTATAAGAATTGCTGACGCTCAGGGTCGGATAATATGGCAAGAAGCCCGAAACTGCCCCGCTGGTATATCTAAATGTGTCATACCCAGTGGGCTGTCTTCTGGAGTTTATATGCTCGGAGTTACCTATCAGGGTTATACAAAGGGCATCCGGATGGTTCTGGAGTAAGGGTTAGCTTGCTGGCCTGAAGGTGAGGGGGGGGCGCCAGCGCCTTCGGCGCTGGCGCCCCCCCCCTCTAAGTCAAAAAATACAAAACCACCCATCCCTGCGGCTTGCATAAAACACCCCTATCAGTTTGCGAGAATCCTCTATATCGCAGGCTTTTACGCCTGTATAGGCACCCCTCCGACCAAGTGATAGCGTAAGGTAGAGAGGTGCTCTCTAAAGCGGCTGCGTAAAAGCTCGGAGGCCGGAAGAAGAGGCAGCCGAGTCCAAGGCTCAATCAAATTGAGCTCGGCCAACAGCCCTTTTATGCCCGTAGGGTTGCCTTCGGCGAAGCATAGGCGCATGAGAGGAAGTAGAGCAGATTCTAACTCCCGCACCGTCTGCAAATCTCCTTGTACAGCGGCTTCCACGAGGCGCTTCATAGCACTGGGAAGAGCATTCCCTAATACAGATATTACCCCTACATATCCCATCAAGATTGCAGGTGCAGCTAATACATCATCTCCAGATAGGAGCTGGAACCCTGAAGGAATCTGAGCGTATAGCTCCATGCCTTGGATAAGGTCTAAAGAAGCATCTTTGAGCCCTATGATTTGGCCTGGGAAATCCTTGGCTAAACGCAAAGTAACGGCTGGCGGTAGATGAACTCCTGTACGTACGGGTACATTGTACAGTATAATCGGGATTGGACTTCTCTCAGCTAAGTAGGCATAGTGGGTATATAACCCATCGGCGGTGGGCTTGTTGTAATATGGGGTAACTGAGAGGAAAGCACGCACAGGAAAGTGTGCAGCGTATCGGCGCATCTCCTCGGCAATAGCTCGAGTGTCATATCCCCCAGCCCCTACGACGACTGGCAGTTTATCGCCTACTTCCTCAAAGACTACTTCTACCACGCGGAGCCGCTCCTCTAAGGTTTGAGTTACAGCTTCGCCTGTGGTACCGAGGGCTACGAGGTAGTCTACCTTGCTTTCTATGAGATGACGCACGAGGCGTCGTAGCGCTGGCTCATCCAGAGAGCCGTCCGCTTGGAAGGGTGTAGCTAAGGCTACACCTAAACCTGAGCAGTCCATACCCGGTACTAAAATAGCACTTTCTCAGAATCTACAATAGGTCTATCCACACCCCTATATATACAAGTCGTCCGATGAAGGGTGCCCCATAGGCTTGAAAGAAGCGTTGTCCTGTTAGGTTAGTTCCACCCAGTTTATAGGTAATCTCGGGTGTAGAGGCTGGACGCCAGCTGATTTGTCCATCCAAGGTTCCGTAAGAGGGTACATAGCCTGTAAATTGAGGAGAACCTTCGAAGCGGAAGCCATGTATCCACCGCCAAGTTACCGCAAAGCCTATATACCGAATATCTCGCCCTCCTATAGGTATAATCAAGTCGCGAGCACTGAGGCCCAGGCCGTATTTATGGGGGGGCGTATTGAAAGCTGGGATAATAGGGTCGTCATGAGGGGGTATCTCACGGAGTATGCGGCGTCCCCCAAGCCGGTTTACCTGACGCGCTATGTCATTCATCCATGCGCCTCCTCTGTTCAAGACAGCCCAGGTGTAGTTGCCCGAAAAAGTGTACTTCTTCGCAAAGTAATAGTATAGGCCAAGGGCAAATCCTTGGGTCGTTACAATATCAGAGGCGTTGGCTGAGAGGCGGTAAATCTGAACGGGACGTCCTGTCAGAAGGTCGGGTACCGTTGAGACGAGTCGAAATCCCAAAAAGTTCCAATACCAGCTAAAGAAGTAGCCCGCATCTATGAAGAGCCGTTCTTTCCATATTCCCTTGTATCCTACTTCTAAGGTGCGTAACCGTTCTGGTCGTACTCCCGGGACAAATATGGGTTCTAATAACCGCTGATCCCCCGTTGCTAAGTAGTCGTATAGATTTTCTAAGGGGATTATATTGCCCATCCCCTCAAAGTTGCCTCGCAGAATGGCCCGTCCAACATTGTAATAGAGATACTGGTCCTGTAGGGTGGGGTATCGTAAAGCCGAGGTATAAGCGATTCGCAGGGTATGGAAACGTTTCAAGTCATAAGTAGCTGTAAGCGCTGGGGAGTAGATAAAGTTCTCACGCAAGGCCCGGCGCATCTTTTCTAAAGAAAAACGCTGTAAGATATTCCGTTCTCTTACATAATTTTGCTGGACATCAGCTCGCAAAGCCAATCCGATGCGCAGGCGATCTTCTTTGAGCCAGCGACTCTCTAAGTGAGCAAACGCACCCCACTCATATAGCGTGATTCGTCTGTATCCCAGTTCGGGACGAGTCGGATCTATCAGTGTATCAGCGAAAATCGTCCCAAAAGAGCGCGGCAGATACTTTCGGTAGTTAGCGCCCCAATGCAAGTGAAATCGCTCCCCGAATGTCCATTCATGGCCTCCTTGGATGTGATAGAGGGAAGAGTTATCTACGAAACGGCTACCTCCCCCTAAAAAGCTCGGATTGGAGATAATACGCTGAAATACTGCATTGAACTCAGGCGTCCCTGGTTCTAATCGATTGCGGCAGGTATCGCAGAAAAAGGGATTGCCTTGGCTATCTGCGAATGCTCGCGCTATCTCGTGCCATACGTATAGAGAATCTCGATATTTCGCTAAGACTTGCTGATACTGAGTGTAAAAGTTAGGATTATTGACGAAGGAGCTTGGAAAGTCGGGGTCTTGTCGGATGCGCTGGCTATAGGGTAGAAAGGCTGCTTGGTAGTCTAATGCCCACCGGCTTGAAGGCTTGGCGTAGTTCTGCAGTAGAAGGGCAGTAAAGACAATATCATAGGACTTCCCGGCGTCTTCGGTCGTGTAATAGGCTCTGAGATAAAAGTTTTTCCCCTTGAGTTCGACTTTTTGCTGAAAAAAGAGGATATCCCGTATACTGTATCGGTTGTCCCCTTGATAAACGGTCGTGCCTGTACCGAAGTTTGCGGTGTATTCTGCGCGTAAATCGGGCGTGAGTTTGTAATATAAGCCACCTGATAGTTTGAAGCTTTTTACTGTATAATCTACCAGCTCGCGCTCCCAATACCCTGTTCGGTGGTAAATCCCTAAACCCGGGAAAAAGAAGCGACTATAATCGGAATTATCATAATTGTTAGAGCGAGGGTCTGGATTTTCATCTCCATACCGATTTACAGCATCATAGCCACCTGGATTATCTTTTCCGACGAGGGATTGTTCGGTAGGGTCGGCATTGTCAGCAGGCCAATCCTGAGCTTGCATGAAAGACCCACTTAGCTTGAATGCGAACCGTTCTGCTGCTCCCACAACCTGAGCTAAACGAAAGTTAGTTTCTATAAGGCGGCGATTTCCGACTTTGAAGCTTACCGATGTACCTTGATGAAGGAAAGGGTCTTTGAGATGCATTAGGATTACTCCATTGAAAGCGTTGGGTCCATATAGAGCTGACTGAGCGCCCACGACCAGCTCAACAGATTGAATATCCAGCTCAGAGGCTCCCACGAAATTGCCTAAAGAAAAGTTGAGACCAGGAGCTTGATTGTCCATCCCATCTATGATTTGGAGAGTTCTTACGGGACGAGTGCTATTGAAACCGCGTGTGTTGATAATCTTGAAACCAAGGCTGGCTGTTGTGATATCTACACCTTTGAGATTGGCAAGGTTCTCATAGAAGTCTGGCGAAGGGCTTTCCCGCACCGCTATTGCGTCCATTGTTTCAATCGTGAGGGGCGACTCTTGCTGTTTCTGACTGATCCGAATATCTACGATCTCCACGGTTTGCTGGAGTACTTCTTTTTCACCCAGGGCTATTCGCAGGGGTTTGAAGCTGGATACGGGTACTTTGGCTGTATCGTAGCCGATGTAAGTAACAATCAAAAATACAGGTAGCTTAGCCTTGAGAGGAAGGGAAAAAGCGCCTTTCTCATCCGTAAGGGTGCCTACATTTGTACCCTGGATACGCACACTTGCTCCTGGGAGGGCTTCGCCCGTAGCCGCATCGTAGACAGTACCCGTAATCACCTGACTCAGCATGACGCCCACCAGCCCCCATAGAGAAAAACGGTGCATACAGCAAATAAAATGAAACTTAGACTGCTGAGGGTCTCGGCAATGAGTTAGGTAAGATGACTGTAGCAGGGGGGGCTACATAAAAGACATTCAGGCTTGCGTGGGGACCGTCTCTTGGGTTAGCTGACGAAACACTTCCTCCAGAGGTAGCTGTCGCTTTTCTAATCGCAAAAGAGGTACTTTTTGCTGGACAGAGGCTTCGTAAATAGATCGGCGTATTTCAGCTCCGCCCGGCGCTCGCACGCACCACAAGGAAACTCCGATTTTTTCTACGGTCGCTCCCTCAGGTAGAAAGCTCCAGTTTAGCGCTTCGCCGGCTGTCTCTACTAAGTACTCTTCTTCTCTATTGAGGTGATGCTCCACTTCGCTGAGCGGAGCATTCAGAACGAGTTTGCCTTTGTGTAAAATTAGAACATGATCAGCGATGGCTTGGACCTCAGCAAGAATGTGGGAGGAGAAAATAATCTGATGGGAAGTGCCCAATGAACGGATTAGCTGACGAATCTCTATTACTTGATTAGGGTCTAAGCCGCTTGTGGGTTCATCCAAGATCAGAAGGGGCGGATTATGCAGTAAGGCGGCTGCCAACCCGACCCGCTGACGATATCCTCTAGAAAGGGCACCTATGAGCTTGTGAGCTTCGGGGGTCAAGCCCACTTGCTCTATCAGCTCCTCCACTCGCTGTCGTAGCTTTGCCCCCCTCAGCCCGTATACCTGCCCCCGAAACAGCAAATACTCCCGAACGTACATATCCAAGTAGAGGGGATTATGTTCGGGGAGATAGCCAATCTGTCGCTGAATGGCTTTTTTGTGAGTAGGTAGGCGCCACTCGCCCAACTCTACGAGCCCGCTTGTGGGACGCAAGTAGCCCGTTAAGATTTTGAAGGTAGTTGATTTACCCGCTCCATTCGGACCTAAGTAACCATAGACCCCCGGCTTGTCTAAGGTGAAACTAACCCCCTTGAGGGCCCATTGCGTGCCGTACCGCTTGGTTAACTCCGAAACTCGGAGCTGCATTACACAGAGAGAAGGAGACGAATCGGGTCCTCCAAAAGCTCCTTAACTCGCACGAGGAAGCTTACAGCCTCCTTTCCGTCTATCACCCGATGGTCATACGATAAAGCGACATACATCATCGGACGGATGACGACTTGTCCATTCAGGGCCACGGGGCGTTCTTGAATCTTATGCATCCCGAGGATCGCTGTTTGAGGGGGATTTAGAATAGGTGTAGACAATAGCGAACCAAACACCCCTCCGTTCGTGATAGTGAAAGTACCGCCTTGCATCTCCTCTATGGAAATCTTATTCTGACGAGCCCGAGCGGCTAAATCGGCTATCGTTCGCTCTATCTCAGCCAGCGAAAGAAGATGAGCATTGCGAACTACAGGCACGACGAGGCCTCGGTCGGTACTGACAGCTACACTGATGTCTACATAAGTGAAGTAAATCAGTTCATCCTCATGAAGCTGGCTATTGACTTCGGGAAACTCCTGTAGAGCGGTAGCACAGGCTTTGGTAAAGAAGCTCATGAAGCCCAGGCCGATACCGTATTTCTCTTGGAAGCGGTCTTTATAGACTTTGCGTAGCTCTAAGATTCGGCTCATGTCCACCTCGTTGAAGGTGGTGAGCATGGCGGTTTGATTTTTAGCGGCTAAGAGCCGGCGGGCAATAGTTTGGCGAATAGGTGTCAGCTTTTTGCGGGTCTCTGCCCGCTTTTCTGATAGGGCAGATGAGGGCTCAGGGATAGAGGGGATGGTCGCTATAGGAGGGGGTTCCGTGGAGGCGGTTTGAGAGGCAGCCATGGCATCGGCCTTGGTAATGCGCCCACCAGGTCCAGTGCCTTGGACTTTCTCAGGAGGGATATTTTTCTCAGCGAGAATTCGTGCTGCTGAGGGCATTACAACGGATGGGGGGGCCTTCTCCGAGGTAGATGAAGGAGTTGCTGCAGCGGCATTTCCGTTGGTTGGGGATGACGAAGTGGGCTTCGGGGCAGCGGTGTCTATGCGAGCTATGACCGCCCCAACAGGTACCGAAGTGCCTGCTTCTACTAAGATTTCTAACCGCCCTGCTGCTTCCGCATACACCTCCAGCGCAGCTTTATCTGATTGGATTTCAGCGATAAGTTCATCCTTCTCCACCCAGCTTCCTTGAGGTTTGTACCACTTATCTAGCAAAACTTCTGTGATAGACTCGCCGGGGCTCGGTACGCGGATTTCTATCATACTCGCTCTACTACAATATCCAGGGCTTTACGAAGGATATAGTTCTGCTGGCGTACGTGATGACTGTAAGAGCCCGTGGCAGGACTGGCGGATTCACGACGGGCGATAGGCTTTGGGATCGGCAGGCCATGTTCCATAAAGTTGCGCAAAATAAAGCTCCAATACCCCATGTTGATGGGCTCTTCTTGCACCCAGTATAGGTCTTGTATTTGACTATGCTCCGCTAAAACTTGACGAATCTCTTCATCAGGAAACGGATAAAGCTGTTCTATTCGTACGATGGCTGTGTCATGTTTGGAATGTTCTCGGCGCACTTGAACGAGATCATAAAAGATTTTCCCTGTGCATAAGAGGAGGCGGCGGGCTTGGTCAGGCGTAACCTCTGGGTCAGGAAGCACTGGACGAAATCGGTCTTGCGTCAAATCTGATAAGGTGGCAACGCACTCTGGATGTCGCAGCAAGCTCTTGGGGGTAAAGATGACCAAAGGTCGACGCGTATTACAACGCAGTTGACGCCGCAAAGCATGAAAAAGATTGGCCGGATGGGTGAAGTTGCATATGTACATGTTGTTTTGGGCTGCTAAGGTGAGGAAGCGCTCCGGTCGTGCGCTGGAGTGTTCAGGTCCTTGACCTTCGTATCCATGGGGTAAATAAAGCGTTATACCATTCAAGCGCTGCCATTTCGTCTTAGCAGCGGCTAAATACTGGTCTATGATGATTTGGGCGCCGTTAACAAAGTCTCCAAACTGGGCTTCCCAAATAACCAACGTATGAGGCGATGCTAAGGCATATCCATATTCAAAACCCAGAACAGCATACTCCGATAAAGGCGAGTTATAGATATAGAAGGGAGCCTGGCGATGAGATAAGTGATTGAGCGGCACATAGGTAGCTTCTGTTCGCTGATCCACGATGACGGCATGACGATGGGAAAAGGTGCCTCGTTCTACATCTTGTCCCGAAAGACGTACAGGATTGTTTTCCAAAAGCAGAGAACCATAGGCAAGCATCTCAACGGTCCCCCAGTCTAGACCATTTCCTCGGCGGACCGCCTCGTACCGAGCTTCATAGACTTTACGAACCGTAGGGTGGGGGGTGAAGTTTTCGGGCAGGCGTAGAGTCTGTTGAGCAATAAACTCTAATACTTCCCTGCGGACTCGGGTATCCGGGTCAGGCTCAAGTACATAGTCATCATAAAGTCGGATGCCCTGCCATGTACGGCGAGGTAGAGTGTCTATTTGAGGTTCTTCGCGTCGCGCACGCTCCAGTTGGGCATCATAGAAATCCGTACGCTCCTTCTCCATAGCCTTTTGGTCTGCTTCTGTAATAATGCCCTCGGAGATGAGGCGCTGAGCATACACTTCAAAGGAGGAAGGCCGCTGCGCTATAGCCGCATACATGCGCGGTTGAGTGAAACGTGGCTCATCCCCTTCATTGTGGCCGTGCCGACGATAGCCAATCACATCTATAAATACGTCTCGGTTGAATGCCTGCCGAAAAGCAATAGCCAATCGCATCGCATGAACTACTGCTTCGGGGTCCTCTCCATTGACATGGAAGACGGGAGATAGAGTTACTTTAGCCACATCTGTAGCATAGTGACTGGAGCGAGCTTGAGCTTCACCTGTAGTGAAACCTATCTGATTGTTCAAAACAATGTGAATGGTGCCTCCTATTTCGTAGCCAGGTAGTAAAGACATTTGCAGAGTTTCATAGACCACCCCTTGGGCGGCGATAGCTGCATCGCCATGAATAAGAACAAGGACGATTTTATCATGAGTTCCCCCATATAAATGGTCCATTTTAGCTCGGGTGGTACCCGTAGCTACAGGGTCCACCGCTTCTAAGTGAGAGGGATTAGGCAGCATAGAAAGGTGGATGCGCTTACCTCCAATCTCAGGGTCGCTGGAATAGCCTAAGTGATATTTTACGTCGCCATCAAATGCATCCGTAGCGATACCCTTACCTTCAAACTCTCCAAAGACTGCCTGAAACGACTTCTGCATGATATTGGTCAGGACATTGAGTCGTCCCCGATGAGCCATACCAAACACGAACTCTTCTATACCCAGTAAGGCTCCTTTCTCTACCAGTTCATAGAGGGCGGGTATTATGGCCTCATTTCCTTCCAAAGAAAATCGTTTCTGGCCTACAAACTTTCGGTGGAGAAACCGCTCAAATGTGGTGGCGTTGCATAGCCACTGTAGGATAGTTTTCTTTTCACCAGGGGTAAAACTTGGAAGATTCTCCGGCTTCTCTAAGCGCTCCTCAAACCAGCTCAGAATCTCAGGTATGCGGATGTAGCGATATTCAATCCCTATGGTAGAGCAGTAAACTCGCCGTAGATGAGCTATGATATCTCGGAGGGGTGCAGGGCCTAAGCCTATTTGCTTGCCGGCTTGGAAGGTAGTGTCCAAGTCTTCGGGACCCAAGCCAAAGTTCTCCAAGGGGAAGGCTTGATCCAGCTTCTCTTCCCAGTTGGTGTAGTCGGCGAGGGGGTTGACTCTGGCATAAAGGTGTCCTTGGTTGCGATAGGCGGCAATCAGGAGCATCACGCCAAACTCTTTTTCTATGCGCTGAATTTCCTCAGCTGGCGGAGAGAGGGTGGGGGAGGTGCCGTTCGCTAAAGCAGCGAAGTATCCCTCGAAAAAGCGCTGCCAATCTGGAGGTAAGCTCTTGGGGTCTTTCTGATACTGGGCTAAGAGCCCTTCTATGTACGAGGGTGTGGCATGAAAGAGGTAAGACGTCTCCATCATAGCGGATGTCATTCAGTAGAGATAGCGTAGTACGCTTTATCGCCTTTCCGATAAAGGCCTTCTATTAGGACACCGCCTCGGAGGTTGCGTAAGATAGCTTCCGCTTCCTCCGGTGAGGAGACGGGGCGCCGATCTATCGCTGTGATCACAAAGCCGGTTCGAACACCTACTTCCATCAGAGGGCCTGGGGTTAGTTCTATGACTTTGAGGCCGTGGCTTACCCCCAGGTTGCTTTTCTCCTCCGTAGTTAGAGGGCGTACCCGGGCTCCAAGAGTAGATAAAAAGGTTCCCCGCTCCGCACGAGGGGCGTCCTCTTCCGAAGAGCGTCCCTTGAGGCGTGCAACAGTCTCCATTTTCTTTCCGTTTCGGTAGTACCCAATCTTAATCCGGTCGCCTGGACGATGTCGAGCTACTAGTTCGGTCAGTTCTGCTGAGCTGCGTATGGGCCGTCCATCTATTTCTACTATTACATCACCGGGTCGGATACCAGCTTCCTCGGCTGCGCTGCCTCCATAAACATCTCTTATGTATGCGCCTTGTGAAACCGGGGCATCTACTTCCTTCTGCTGCTCCGGCGTGAGCGTCTCTATCATAACTCCAAGAAGGGCTCGCTGAACTTTACCGTATTGACGCAGGTCCTCCACGACCTTTCTGGCAATGCTGGATGGGACAGCAAATGAATATCCCGCAAAAGTACCTGTCATCGAGGCAATAGCTGTATTAATCCCGACAAGCTTGCCTTCTAAGCTTACTAAAGCACCGCCGCTGTTGCCTGGATTGACAGCAGCGTCTGTCTGGATAAAAGATTCTACGGGAAACTTCTCTCTCAATAGACCCAAAGTGCGTCCCTTTGCGCTGACAATCCCAGCTGTTACCGTAGAGGTGAGGTTGAAAGGGTTGCCAACCGCTAAGACCCAATCCCCTACTCTAAGTTGATCCGAATCGCCAAACTCCATGTAAGGCAGGTCCGTTGCGTCTATCTTGAGCAAAGCAAGGTCTGTGGAAGGATCGGTACCTACCACACTGGCTCGAAAGGTTCTATTATCGTATAGAGTAACTTGAAGACGGGCAGCTTTTTCAATCACATGATTACAAGTGATAATATAGCCATCTGGGCTAATAATCACCCCAGAGCCGCTGCCGGGAATGTATCCTCCCTCATCTTCCTCTAAAAAGAAGCGGTGAAACGAAGGAAGGTCGGATTTGGTCTGAGTCCGTATATGAACGACCGCAGGCATGGCTATTTGAGCAGCAATAGTGAAATCTACAGGGGGATGAACCTCCCAGCGAGCAGGCTGTAAATAGAGGGGTGGAGGGGTAGGGGAGGAGATAGGATTTTCCCTTTGGCGCACGAGCCAAAAAGTAACTAAGCTAGCTGCAACAGCAACCACGACGTTTCCCGCCAAGGCGCGCATACCAGACAAAACAAAACTTATTCAAAGGTACGAAATGTGTAGGTATGTCGTCAAGGGAAAACTATCGCTCACTCAACGCAGAAAAACCCATAGGTTTCCGCCTAAGTCTAAATACTCACAGCCGCAAGGCCTCAAGGTCTTATTCACTATGGGCTACGAATAAAAGAGGGGCTTCACAGCATTTAGGCTGTGAAGCCCTTGTGAATGATGGAGATTATTTTTTAGAGGCGGACTATCCGTACCACTTGGTCGGCGATGCGCAAAATATATACACCAGTAGGGAGCTCTGAAGCCTTGAGCTCATAAACCCACGTGCCCGCACCAGGGATGATATAAGTGCCTGTTCTTACCACTTGTCCTGAGAGAGTGGTTAGCGTATAAGAAAACTCACCCTGAGTTGCAGCTCCGATGGAAATCTTCCATTCCCCTGTGGTGCTGGGGTTTTCACTGACGCCAAGGAAATTGAGGGTATTTGCCGGTATGATGTCAGAAGATCGGCTCAGCGGTTCAACAGAGCCATTTGGATAGACGATGAATAACCCAAAAGCCGGTCCATTTTGATTGTTCGCTGGATTGAGAAAGCCACTAGCAAAGATGACGGCGCCTCTTCCTCCCTGCGACTGAGAGGCAGAAAGGCTAAACGAGGCGAGGGTTGTCGATTGACCTGCTGGGCGCACGTCTACGGTGGCTGATGTACCTGCTGGCAAGACGACTTCTGGATCTGATTCTAAGTACTTGATAGCCGTAGCTATCGGCGTACTCCCAGCAAATAGGTCTACCGCAGGTGCGTCTGTAACTCCATGGAAGGGTACAAATATGAACTGGGTAGGAGGGGCCCAACCTTTTATGTTCGTAATGCCGTGGAGTCTGAAGGCTGTAGAGATGCCATCAGGATTAGCGGCAAAGTTAGCTGGATTAGCCACACCCTGAGCGAAGACAATATGATTTTGGCCTGCTGGAGGTAAAGGAAGATTTATTGTGGCTAAAATCGGACTAGATTGGCCCCTTGGTGTGAATTCTATAAGTAGATTTGCTCCATCCGGACCTACCTCAAAGGTAGTGGGTAAAGCTGTTCTGAAGTCAAGGGGAATAGGATTAGAACTGGCAACTCCTCCTATATGTAAATCCACCTGTCCGAGAGCTGGATCAGCTGCATTGTGTACGACTTGGAGACGTCGAACCTGCTCTGTGGGCAGGGCTACTACACCACCATTTGAGAGGGCTACATGCAACCCAAAGGCTTTCCGAGGGTCGCTTGTATTAGCATACCCTGAAGCAAACACAACACCTGTCTGGCCCAATAGCCCCAACGAAGCGGGATGGGGTACTAAAAAGCCTTGGGGTAGAAAAGTGTTTCTATCTGAAGGTGTGGCATCAAGTACAACCAGGTCTGATTGTGTGATAGGGACATAGCCGGGGAGGAAGTCATATTGAGGTAGATTAACGGTAGGTTCATACGCATCAGTTGTTAGGGAGAGTAGATACACATCCACAGCCCCAACATCATTTGCTCCGTGATAGACGATGACTTGGAACTGCGAAGGGGCGGTTGAAGTAAGGCGGGCGTTATCGTAGAAGTCTACTTGTAATCCATAGAGGGGGGGAGCGCTTAGATTTAGTTGTCCATGAATGACGCCTACATAGGCTGTATTCGGGTCTAGCGAAGAGCGGATCACGGCCGCAGGTGCTTGACTGAATATAGGGGTAGGCGAGGGACTATGTTGATTGTCCGCAAAGTCGCCTGGTAGGACCTTTACCACTACAGGCTTTTGAGGAGGGATAGTCAGATAGGGGGTAGCTTGCCTGAACTTGAAGTTCATCTTCGCTGCCAGCCATGTCGTATCACCCGGATTATTCACGACCCCGGCGTAGAGGTCTATGCTGTCAACTACAAAGGGTGAATTTAGTCCTACCAGGTCAGCGACGGCGTGGATAAGTTGTAATCTTGCAGGAGGCTGAGCCTGCATCATTGACGCAGCTAAAGTAGCTGTAATTGCGATAGTTCTACTGACGGTCATGTACCTTTGAAACAAAAAACAAGCTCGTAGAAGTTCTACTTTACCTTTGCTTAATGTGGAAGCTTTGGCGTTCAGTGCTTTTTAGTCTGCCAGCTGAATCGGCGCACCGACTGGTTTTATGGGGGGCTAAAGTATTAAGTCGGCTGGGGGTATGGGGTGGGCAGTGTTTAGAGATTGCCCCAGTGGAATTGTGGGGGCTAAGGTTCAGCCATCCAGTTGGCTTAGCTGCAGGTTTAGATAAGAATGCTGAAGCACTGGGCTTGTGGGCTCACTTAGGTTTAGCTTTTGTAGAGGTAGGAACGGTTACGCCGCGTCCGCAACCTGGTAATCCACTCCCTCGGCTATTCAGGATTCCTAAAGACTTAGCTCTTTTGAATCGATTGGGGTTCAATAATGATGGAGCCATAGCTGTGGCGCGTCGCTTAGAAAAGCGTCCCTCTCAGCTTATCATTGGTATCAATATTGGGAAAAACAGAGATACTCCTCTTGAAGAGGCCTACAAAGATTATGCGGATGCCTTTCGGATTTTGCGCGACTTGGGTGATTTTTTCGTTATCAATGTCAGCTCACCTAACACTCCCAATCTACGAAAGCTACAAGCGCGTGAGGCCCTAATACCCATCGTAGAAGCCCTTCAAAACCAAAATCCCTACGGCAAACCCTTACTCCTCAAGATTTCGCCCGACTTAACCGATGAGGAGATTGACGCCTTAGGCGAAATGGCTCAGGCGATAGGCATAGCTGGATGGGTCGCAGGGAATACCACTACACAAGTGGAGTATCCTCATTTGGGACCAGGCGGGGTAAGTGGAGCCCCTTTGAGACCCTTCCGTCGGCGGCTTGTCCAACGTCTCAGACCTTTTGGAATACCAATAATAGGGGTGGGTGGAATCCTCTCAGCCAGAGATATGCATGAGTGCTTAGAGGATGGAGCTTCCTTAGTGGAGCTCTATACGGGCTTAGTCTACAAAGGGCCGCCTCTCATTAGAGAGCTCCTGAATAGCCTGCGTACCCCGTAGGGGATTCGAACCCCTGTTTCCTCCTTGAAAGAGAGGTGTCCTAGACCGGGCTAGACGAACGGGGCAGTGCCATCATCTGCATAAAACAAAAAAACCTTTGCCTGCGTACCCCGTAGGGGATTCGAACCCCTGTTTCCTCCTTGAAAGAGAGGTGTCCTAGACCGGGCTAGACGAACGGGGCAAAGCGCCGCAAAGGTAATAAAAGTTCTGTAAGCGGACGGGGACTTGCCTTACTTCTTTTTAGGCGGTGCTTTTTTAGCTGCTGGCTTAGAGGCCGCTTTAGAAGCTGGCTTAGATGAGCCTTTCCCGCTGCCTTTTGACTCAGCCGCCGTTCTCATCGCTGAGATTTCCTTTCGAACCTCATGGGACCAGTTCTTGAGTGTCAAAAGGGCTTTGCGTGCGCGGGTGCCAGCGGCTTTGTTCCCATCATCATAAAACTTTCGCAGGTCTACCGTTAGCTCTGCAACGAGCTTTTCCAGTTCTTCGTAACGCTTGCTCATATGTCGCATAGTTTGGTTTTGATACAAAGGTAAGCAATCCTTCAACATGAACAAGGGCTTCATGGTGCTGATAAAACCCAGTTTATCCACACATGGCTCTAAAAATGAGGGCTCCTCCCGCGTAAAAGGCTTTTGCCACGACTTGAACCTAATCTTGAGATACCTTTTCAATGCAGCCACTCTTTTGCTCTCTACTTCTTAAGGCTGAGGCTTGCCGTGTCTTGTACGGCTCCTCGCCTTCTGCATAGAAGGCATTTGCCGACGTTAGACACATAGCTCCTAAAGCATTTCTACCATCTCAGAAGGTGCTGTGGGAGTAGTGCTGACAATCATAAGCCCCATGTATTGGTAGGATATATTCAAGGGTGGGCCTTTGAAGCATACTCTGAGCTGTCAGCTGACGACGCTGCGGCCTTTCGCTTCCATGTGATTAGGATACCCTCAACGGGCTCGTAAGTCGCACAGAATCGCTCTCGGAAAGCTGGGGTGGGGAATGGAAACCAGGCCGGCACCGCTTCTTTACACGGCGACACAAATCGCACAAACCTGAACCACCACCACCGACTCAGAGGAGGAGCCGTTGAATCGGTACAAAAGCTTGGACTTATAAATGTGGCTCCCACTATTCCATCTGCGTCCCAAAGACGAAAAGTATCCACGCGAGTATGACCAGGAAAATACAGAAAGGGAGGGCGTCCATTACACAAGACAACTAAACCCCGGCGAGCAACCGCCGTATCCACTTTGCCGAAGGCATCAATCCATTCATAGTCTCGAAGGAAATAGGGGGTTGTTCCAGCAGGTCCTATCAAGAGACGAGCCTTAGGAGGAAAGATTCCATCAACAGGAAAATAAGCTGTCTCCTGAGAACGGAAGAGCCCTTTCCAGCGATAACCTATTTGAGAAGGCAAGGGCATAGGTAAGCCATAAGACACTAACAACACCAGCAGCCCTTGAGTTATATGACTTGAAGAGATTTTGATTACACCGATTGAGGCGAAAAGGAGAAGAGGGGCAAAGCCATTCATTAGAAACCGATTGCTCCAGGAAGCCGATTCATAAATATCTCCTCCTACATAAATGCTATAAGCCATACTGATCCCTAAAACACTCATGCATATCCATGCCTGGGAGGTAAATCGCCATGCCCAGAAGCCTACTCCAGCTAAGGCCCATGCGGGCAGGTTCATCCCTACGTGCATGAGAGCTGCGATTAGACCGTTCAGGACTCGCCAGGAAAACGGCACGGAAGATACCTTTAGTGTATAGGTGTTAGGCACCCATAATCCGTAGTAGCTCTTTCTCCAAAAGGTCGTGGCTAAAGCTACGAGTAGGGCTAAAATTATAGGCAGCCATGAAGGTTCCCATTTCTTTGCTTTCGTCTGATTAGAGACTTTATCACCCCGGAGAGATAGAGCTTTTGCTCCACTTATAGCTGTCACCCCTAATATGAAATCTAACCGAACCAGCGTGCCGACTGCAGCTATGCCAGCCATTCGTGTAATAGAGCCCGAGGGACGCAACATCTCGTATAGAAAATAGGTGAGTAGCATAGCTAAAAAACCGGCTTCCAGTCCTGAGGTATGATGGAAAATAATGGGAGGGAATATAGCGGTCATCCAGACGGCTATCTGAGCTGCCTTTTTATCAAAAAGGGATGTCAGTTGATAGATACCCCGAATATGCCATACAAGCGTAAAGAGTCCCGTCAGGAAGATAGGAATAGAGGTATAAGCAGCAGGTATCCCCCATAAATGCCAAAAAGCCATGTACAATACCCATCCGAGGTTAGTATAGCCCTCTACCTTTGGGGCTCCGCAGTACCACACAAGACCACACCCCTCCACCAAGCTGCGGGCAAATGACATGGAAATCATCGCATCGTCCATGAGCGCAAACCGCACGAGCTTTCCCTTTTCCCAGTGAGTATAGGACACTACAATCCCTGCCACGCTTATACATAAGCTCACGAGAGCAGGTAGGAAGTAAGGAACCTGAGTTATCCTTCTCATAGGCAGAATGGCAACGAGCTCTCAACTAAGGGGGGCTCAAGTTAGGAAAAATCTTGGTTTATTCAGCTTTCAGCCGGCTAATCCTCCTTACGAAGTATAAATACACACCGAGTACAAGCAATATTCTCCACCTACCTGCCAAATACATCCAGAGGTGCTTTTAGAAGTCGGGTAAGCCTTTTGGCGTCGCTAGTCAGTCCCAGAGGCCCCTGGCTTTCCTCTCAGCGAAGGTAAGCTCTACCTGATGGCGCAGAATCTCTTGCTGGAGACGCAGGCGTTCTTGTTCTGCCTGAGCTATCCGCTGCTCAGCATAGGCTACATATTCTGAGCTAATATCTATGCCAATGTAGGATTTGCCTAAGAGCTTCGCTGCGACTAAGGTCGTACCCGTTCCGCAAAATGGGTCTAATACAATCCCCGGCTTATCCTCCAAAATAGAAAAGATAATGCGAGCCGGCAGTTCTATGGGAAATACCGCAGGATGTTGCTTATGGCCTGACTCAGGACGCAGCTCCCAGACAGAAGTAAATTTCGCATGGGCAGGGGCTAATTCAGGCGGACGCTGCCGCACAAGCCAGTAAATTCGTTCATCCACGCTCCAAAAACGCCAACCCCGTATATTTCCGGCAATCTTACGATGCCATATAATCTCCTGCCAAATCTGCCATGGACTGTGCAAAAGCCACTCCATCGGATGAATGAGCTTGCCTTCCTCATACCGCACCTTGTGATTGTAGAATAAGCTGCCCGTAGGCTTTACCACCCTATAGAGCTCTTGGAGTACAGCAAGCTGCCAGGCTTGATAGGCCGCTTCCTCCATGTGGTCTTTTGCCCCCGCATAAATGACCTTATCCACAAGCCAGCCGCCATACTTCTCTTTCTTATTGTAGGGGGGTGAAGTAATGACCAAGTCTATGGAGCTGTCAGGAAAAGTTCTCAGAACCTCTAATACATCACCGCATATCACTTGATCCAAGGGCAGACTTCTCATAGTCCCAGAGTGTGAAGATAATCTAAAAATCCCTTCGCCAGATAAGCGCTAAACTGCCGAATAGCCGGATCAAGGAACCTAAGCGCTACTTCTTGGCAGGATTGGTAGTCTCTATATGTGAAGGAAGCAGAGCGGAGATATTCACCTTTGCCCCTTTTACCCGAAGGAAAGCGCTTTGCCAGTACCTGCTCTAAACGTGGCTCAATACAGCGGAAAGGCACTTCCAACACATACAGCAGCTTACCTTGCACAAACCCCGCTATTAGCAGT
>JAOAHZ010000007.1 GCA_026414975.1 Bacteroidia bacterium | reverse complement strand
GTGTATATGCTTTGACCGACAATACTACCAATACCTTCAACCCAAATGCTATATACGGCCAACTAAATGTATCCAACTCAGGCTTGGGCGGGTATCAGAGGGCCATACGGGGCTATCATAATAGAACTGCCACTCCTGGCAATCTTGGCCATTCTATCGGCGTGGAGGGCGTTGCTATTGGCCAGTCTCAGGATGGGTTTGGTGTAAGGGGGGTGGTCTATACAAATAGCACTTTTCAAAGAGCAGGAGGCTATTTTGAGGCTTTCACCGCAGGAGGAACTTCACAAGCCTGGGCACGAGTAGCAGATGCCAGTGGTACTAATCGCAAAATCACGGGTACGAATGCGGTTTCAGAAGTCATCCCGCATCCGCGCCATGGGCGTATCATCCTCACGGCGCCGGAAGCGCCAGAGTACTGGTACTTTGACTTCGGTACGGTAAAAATGGTAAACGGCCGAGCCCATGTGGATTTAGACCCCATTTTAGCCGATATTATCGTGGTGAATGAGGAATATCCCATCCGCGTTTTTGTAACCCCCGTGGATATGCCCGACTTCAAGGGAGTTACGGTAACGAATCGCACGGCTACGGGCTTTGATTTAGTGGAGCTGGGCGGGGGTACAAGCACGGGCTATTTGGACTATCAGATTGTCGTACGCCCGAAGACGGGGTATGGGGAAGGGCGCTTTCCCTATGCTTCTCCCCCGCCTCCTTTGAAGGTAGAGGAAGACCCTGCTCGTCCTCTGACCAAAAACCGTCCCCGCGAGCAAGGGCGCGAAATCTTTTACTGGCCGCCTGATCCGCAGGTTTTCGGCTATGAGGCGCTCTATCGCGCCCGCATGAAAGAGGTCATGGAGCCTGCCTCCCCCAAGCAGGTGCCCACGAGCTGGAAGTAAGCCTACGGAGAGAGGCTGGAGTAATAGGGGCACTTTGGTAGAGCGTCCTTTCTTTTTTCATGGCGAGGGGGCGTAACTTTTTCCAAGCGCTTCAGTATCCCGAACAAGCACCCGCTCCATACCCCAGTGGACTGGAAAAGCGGGCAGCTCAGCCATCGTGCGCCCCCCGCTCACACTTTCTGGAGCCAAAGCCAGCCAATACATCACGTATCATAGCTGGTACCTGCGCCTATCCCACCCTAAGTGAAGCTGCACCCAGCCGCTGAATATAACCTTTTACCAAGCCTCGCTTCGGGCTCAAAAGGGCAACAACGCAACCCCTTGACCTCCCCTAAGCCCAAAGTCTTAGCCCTGTCAGACTCACCTCCACCGCAGAGGTTTCCATAGAAGGGGGATTAGAAGAAGCTCCAGCGCGCCCTCAAAGCTCAAATAAACCCTGAAGCCTTTGAGCAGTTGAGTGGCACTCTGTCTTTCCCCTTTCGTCCAGGCGAAAACCACCGCATCGCTGTAAAAGCGATAGACCTGCGCGGAAATGAAGTGGTGCGGGTGATAGCGTTGTAGTATGGAGGAGCACTATGCTACCTTTACCTGAATCAGTAATTAGCTCCTCCCCCTCACCTCAAGCGTTTTGAGAAAATCAGAAATATGCTTACGTCTTATAGGCCTGCACTTCTAACTCCTCCCCTAAACCCCCATGAAAGGAATTTAGGATGAGCTCTAACCCGTAAAACCACCACGTAGAAGGCACCTGCGTATCATGCTTATACTTCCCCTTCTTTATCTACTGAGAAGCAGTATAAACCCAGTGAGCCGGAAAAACTCGTGTACGAACCCTCACCTTTGCAAATCCTACTGATTTGAGAAGGGCTCTAATGGAGGTAGGATTATAAAGTACAAGATGCCACGGAGGAGTAAGCCCACGCCAGTATCGTCCAAACCATCTACTTGCCAAGCTGCGTCCATTTGGAGTAGCGAGCGCTATTACCCCACCCTTCCGAAGGAGTTGAAAAGCCTTGGCTAAGACCTCTTTGGGATTAGGTACATGCTCTATCACATGACGAATAATGATAGCATCAAAACTCTCACGAGGAAATGGCAACTCATTCAGGCTTAGAGTGCCCACCAAGACCTGATTTTTCGTAAGGCCGTAATGTTTCTGTGCTATTTCTACTGCATCCGCATCTGGTTCTATACCATATACTTCCCAGCCGTGATTTTGCATTATCTTCAGGAACCAGCCCGTGCCGCATCCAATTTCCAGCAGTCGGCATTGAGATTTATAGGGCACAAAGCAGTATCCTAAATCATAATAGGCTTTTTCCCTAATTGGAGGGAAAAGCGATAAAAAGAAGCCTAAAATCCGCTCTATTCGGTCGGCAGGATAGCCGATTTGACTGAGGATGCAGCGGCGAGCAAAGGATTTCCAAGAAGAGGTGGTAGATATGTCAGGTAAGGCAAGAGTTTCAGTGTAGTACTGCTGATACAGGGGTATAAGTTCTTCCTCGGAAATCAAAGGGTGAAGTTGGATAGTTTTACACTCATCACAGAAGTAGTAATCATACTTACCTGGCGCTCCACAGAAGTAATCCGAGCACTCTGGATAAATCAGCTCAGTATTAGAGTCACATACGACACACCGTGCATGAGCCATGTTTTTACAAAGTTAGGCAAGTTATGACCATTTTCTACAACTAAACCTTCTGGGCCTTCTTCTAAATGCCGAGCTTGTGGTAACTATATTTTGTAGATAACTGCACTATCAGACTCCTCCTTTCCCATATTCATAGCAACAATCCAGCAAGACCGCTAGAGTATATTTAGAAATTGCGGCATGTAAATAAGAACTGCTAATATGGAAAAACCTTCTGACATGTCTGAATGCCAGGCATTCTACGAGCTCAGCCGAATACATCCCCGTTATATTCCACATTTTGGCTATGCCCTATCTTTGCTTTATGCACAGGATAAAAGTAGGCATGCTACTTTTTTCCTTTCTTCAGGCTCAGGTATTCTACTGGGAGATGACGCTTTTAGAGTTTCAGCGGCGAGTGGGAGACTCCATTCAGATAGAAATAACTTCTGCGCTCAATCAATCGCCAACTACCCCTCCGGATATGGAAGCTGTAGAAGTAGGCACCTTTCGTAGCGGCTGCGCTGCAGGAAATCGTATGAAGGTGTATCGCTTCCCTGTGGGAGAGAAAAAAATTCGCTTAGAAGAAGGCTACCATGGAGATATCTCATGGTCCTGGCAGCCCCTTGCACCCCTTCAGCTGCGTGGGGAAAAGGTATGGGTATTTTCTTTGGACTCAGGGGCATGTAGCAATTACCGAGACCGCACTCGGGCACTGGTCTTCTATTCCAAGGAGTATCCGGGGGGAGTTCGTATGGATTATCCTAACTACTCGCCGAGCTATTTCTTTTTCCTTGAAAAGCTAGGTCTTCTATTTTACTTCCACCTAAACGAAGTAGGGCTTCTAAACCTCAAAAACGGAGAGAAAATAAAAGCTGTGCGGGATTGGTATGATTTTCTTGCACGACAGCTGGAGGTAGTTTGTGAGCCCGGCTCAGGAGTAAGACTGGCGGGAGAAGTAAAATGCTTCTATGCTAAAGATGCTTCCAATGTGGTTTTGCTCAAAGTCTCAGCTAGCAAAGCTGATGAATCCTGCTACTACGACCGAAAAAAGTGGCCAGATCGTTACATCTTGGTAGAATGGGAGCTATGATGAGAGGGGAGCTATTCCTCTGTTCGAGTCCCTCTGCGCCATCCTGAGCTTTATCAGGTAAAATGGTCTCCCATCCCGCTGGATAGCAGCCCAACTTTACTCGTGAGAGCAGGAAGTAAGCAAAAGCTCTGTTTTATGGGGAGAAGGTCGCCGGCTAATTTGCGCTTCTTAAGTTTGTTGTATGCGTTGGAAAAGCAAAGCAGGCATTGTCCTCCTAACCCTCGGGGGGCTTCTATTTACGGCATGTCGGCGAAAGGAGGGATGCATGGAGCAAGTAGCTACTAACTACTGCAGCGACTGTAATCGCCACAAAGGCGAGATTTGCGAATACAACTATACGATAGCTTTCTGGTTTGATACCACCTTCGCTCGCTATCTGGCTCAGTTGGAAATAGATACGCTCTACCTGCGCATAAGCGACCCGGATCCACAAGGCGGCCCTTCGCAGGAGCTGTGGAATAGCTTCTATCTCCGCTCCGAAGCTTTCCTCACAGAGCCGACCTGTGAAGATAGTGGAGTGAAGAAGTTTCGCTTTCACTACCGGTTAGGGGATATGTCAGATGTGTGCGGGGGCGGGGGAGGTGTTTTAGGAGGAGGTTCCCGTTGCTGGCGCCTGATCTATAGCGCTTACTATCCTGGAAAAGGGGTGATCCGGGATGGCTTCATTACTATAGGGCCAGGAGCTACGGGATGTGAGAAAATCCGCTTCCAATAGCTCTGTCTCAAGGGATTGTCCCTGTGGCTAAGTATAACATCGGCACTCCATCCTGATTGCTGACACAAGCTTTAAGGTGGGGGCGTTCTGAGGTATCCATAAATAAAAGCATGCCAGGTGAAGGCCAGATACGAAACCCTGTTTCAGCGATGCGGTAGATTACAGTCAAGAGTTACTTTATACTTGAAGGCTTGATAGTCTCGGCTGGTTTTCCAGCTTGCATATGCCTCACGCTCAGTAGCTTAATCTAAGGGCAACCCCCGGGGTCTTCTTGGCTTGTTTCCATCGGTGAGGCCGCGCTGTGCTCCGTTTTAGCATCTGAAGAAGCAGGTATTTCCTCTGACCCACTACCTTTGCACCGTATGAATCAGCCTACCGCTAAGGGCAAAGTCGTTCAGATTATCGGTGCTGTCGTGGATGTGGAATTTGATTCTAAGGACGGATACCTTCCTGAGATTTATGACGCTCTCCTCTTAGAGGCTCGGGGGAATAAAGTCTATTTAGAGGTCCAACAGCATTTGGGAGAATATAGGGTTCGCACGATAGCTATGGATAGTACGGATGGGTTCAAGAGAGGAGATGAGGTTAGACCGCTTGGGGGGCCGATTTCTATTCCTGTGGGGGAGGGTATCAGGGGCCGACTTTTGAATGTAGTGGGTGAGCCTATTGATGGTTTGCCTCCGATTCGGGCTCAGAAGTCTTATCCTATTCATCGAAGTGCTCCTCCCTTTGAAGAGCTCTCCACAGAACCTCGTGTGCTCCTCACGGGTATCAAGGCTATAGACTTGCTTATTCCCTATAAAAAGGGTGGTAAAATCGGTCTTTTTGGCGGTGCTGGGGTCGGTAAAACTGTGCTCATCATGGAGCTCATCAATAATATTGCTAAAGCTCATAAGGGTCTTTCGGTATTTGCTGGGGTAGGCGAGCGTACCCGAGAGGGAAATGATCTCCTTCGTGAGATGATAGAAGCGGGTGTGGCTCGCTACGGGGCTGAGTTCAAGCATAGCATGGAGAAGGGCGGCTGGGATCTCAGCAAAGTAGATACGAAGCAGCTTCAGGAATCTCAGATCACCTTAGTTTTCGGTCAAATGAATGAACCTCCTGGGGTGCGCTCTCGTGTGGCGCTTACAGGCGTGACGATTGCAGAGTATTTCCGGGATGGCGAGCCGGATGATCCTACAGGACGAGATGTGCTATTCTTCATAGATAATATTTTCCGATTTGTGCAAGCGGGTTCTGAGGTTTCGGCGTTACTGGGCCGGATTCCCTCGGCTGTCGGATATCAGCCTACCTTAGCCACGGAGATGGGAGCCCTTCAGGAGCGGATTACTTCCACTCGTCGCGGTTCTATTACATCCATTCAGGCGATTTATGTCCCGGCTGACGACTACACAGACCCTGCGCCGGCTACGACTTTTGCCCACTTGGATGCTACGACTGAGCTCTCTCGGGCTATAGCCGAGCTGGGTATTTATCCAGCCATAGACCCCCTTGCCTCCACGTCTCGGATGCTCACACCGGAGATCGATCAGCAGACGGTCAAAGGACACTATCAGACTGCTCAGCGAGTCAAAGCCATCTTACAGCGATATAAAGAGCTTCAGGATATCATCAATATCCTCGGGCGAGAAGAGCTGTCCGAAGAAGATAAACTTGTAGAGAGCCGAGCCCGCAAAATCCAACGGTTTCTCAGCCAGCCCTTCCATGTCGCTGAAGCCTTCACAGGAATGCCTGGCGTGTTCGTTCCTATCGAGGAGACCGTCCGTGGGTTTCATATGATCTTAGAGGGCGAACTGGATCACCTGCCTGAGCAAGCCTTTTACATGGTGGGTACCATAGACCAAGCGATTCAAAAAGGGAAAAAGATCTTAGAAGAAGTGGCAGCCTAATGTACACAGCGGTTTATGCGATAACAGGCCCCCTCTATGAAGGGCAAGCACAGCGAGTAGCAGCAACCAGCCTTGAGGGGGCTTTTGAAGTGTGGGAAGGACATGCCCCTTTTATCGCTCAGCTTGCAAAGGGTGAAGTTCGCCTTTCGACATCAGAGGGAGAAAAGGTCTTTCCCATCCATGGAGGCTTTCTATGGGTGCTACCTGACGGGGCTGTTCGCATTCTGGTGCGATAACCACGTAAAGAGCCACCCTCCTCCCTTTGTTGCGATAGAATGGCTTGAACTGCATAGCCGACCAAAAGTTCCCCTCAATCTATCTCGGGGTGACGACTAGATTTTATATTTCAAGGGCCACTAAAGTCTGGTCGTCTGTCTGAGAGATCCCCTCAGACCACTGACCTATAGCCTGTCGGATTAGTTCAACCTGTTCGGACAGAGAGAGATGGCCAGTGGTTTGGATTAGTTTCTGTAATCGACTCTTGGAGAACCGTTTGCCCTCTCTATTGAGCTGATCGGTCAGACCATCTGAAAATAAATAAAGCCTATCTCCTTTCTGCAGGTTGAGCTGCTGGGGAACCACTTCGCCTCCTCCTGGAAAGGTAGCATGTGTGACGCTAATGTCTGCCCTGCTACTTAAAACATTAACTACAACGCCTTCTCGGAGTACCCACAGGGGTCGACCAGCTCCAACGTACATAGCTCTCGCTGTTTCACGGTCATATTTGAGTAAGGATAGCTCAAATCCTTCATACAGCGGGTTGTCTCCTCCAAAAACTGCCTTTATATCCATTAGTAAACGGTTATAAATGGCCTGTAGGTCGGACTTATGAGCTTTGATGGTTAGGCGGAGAGTGGTGAGCGCATAAATGCTTAGCATAGATGCCGGTACCCCGTGCCCGGTACAATCTCCCATGGCGATGATTACTTCTTCTTCCATAGGGTCCCAGTAGTAGAAATCGCCACCAATCCCTAAGATGGGGTTGTACCAGAGCTCCACTGCAGAGAAATACTTGTGAAGCTCCTCAGTATGAGAGAAAAATCGCTCCTGAATCTTTTCAGCGTAGCTCAGGGATTGCTGAATCTCCTCCTTATATTGACGGAGCTGTTCCTCACGAAGCTTTTTATCATGGATATTGATGAGAGAGCCTATATAGTGAGTCGTCTGACCCAACTCATCTGGTATAGGGGCTACAGTGATAAGCATCCAATATCCTCTCCCTTGTCTATCGTAAGCAAATATCTCCTCAGTGAAAGGAGCCCGGTGAAAATGCTGAGTAATGAGCGTCTCTTCGGTCGGCTCAGCGTCAGGATGAGGAAGTAAATGAGCAAAGGAGCCTCCAATGTCTCTGACGTTTTTCCCTATCAGCTCGTTAGCTTTCCAGCCCGAGGCTTTTTCAAAGAGTCGGTTAATCCAAGTAATCGTTCCATCAGGTTCTAAGATGAAGCTCATAGTGTTAGAATAACCTGTGGCTGCACTGATTAAGCGAAGCTTCTCAGATTGTTCTCGAAGCCGCTGTATTATGCGATTTCTTTCCTCGGCAAGCTGCTGTATGGTATCCAGCTGTTGCTGAAGCTCTTCTGAATATTGAAGGGTCTCTTGCCGTAGGAGCTCTATTTCGGTTATGTCCTTCAGCATAAGAAGATATAACCTTGCCAGACCCCTTTCCTCGGGGAGGCGCGTCCATAGCCCATAGACTGTTTTCCAGCCTGAGATTGAGCGAAACTGCGCTTTGAACTCTCCGTCGGGCTTTGCCTCTCTGTATAGAGAAAGAATGGTATCCTTAGGATCAAAAAACTGGGTCATGAACTCGGAAGGAGATATATTCTTCAATTCGCTGACGCTGCATCCACTAAATATCATTAGGCCTGGGCTGGCCCATTCAATCTTGTCTGCCTCTCCATCGATGACCAGAACTGGTTCAGGGTAGAATTTCGCCATGAGGTTGGCGATTTCGTAACTTAGGGGCATGCTTTCTAAGCCCAGTTGGTCTGTTTTATTTGGCTTAGCTCGGCTGAGCCAGTCAAACCAACTCATCAGAAGCAAGTTAGGAAAAAATGGTGGAATGTGACTGAAAGGAGGTGGGGGGGGTAGTTGATAGGTTTCTGGCATTTACCCGAGGAGCCTGTGCATATATGGCCGAGAGCCTAATAAACGGAATCAGGGTAGGGTATATTCCTCTTCATCTACTCATCTTATGCTAAGTCTCTGATTTCCTGCAAGGAATGAGGGGACGCAGGATGCTCTTCGGATGGATTTTTCTACCACTCAGAGCCTAAATAACGCAACTGAAGTTTCTACTTAAGAAAAAGCCCTTGCGAATATGGAAAAGTTCGCATCTTTGTACTAGCCCAGCAGAGAGGCCCCCGGGTTGATTCCCTTCGGGTTGAGTCCCCGGGGGTTTATCATTTAGAGGGGTAGTATCTATTTCGCCACTCTATCGGCCTATCAGCGAATCTTAGCCACAGGAGCCAGGGTCCTTGAATGAAGCGATAAATCAAAAGGAGCGGGAGGTAGCGGAGGATTCGGTTGGCTGCTACGAGGTGGCGAAATCGCCAAAGGGGGAGAGCCTCAGCGGTTATCCAAAGGCTGAGAGCCCCTATCCAGCCTGTCCAGCTTTGTAGGCCTATTAGAGTCCAGGGTAAAATAGATTGAAAGCTCCAGTAGGCGATAGGCATAAGAGAAAGGCGGCGTGCGGCGGCGCGCCAGCGCAGCCGCTGCTGGACCCAACGGTAAAAACTGGGTTCAGCCCGAGTGGCCCCCAGCGTATTGGGATGAAAAACCCATTGCAGACGCCATCCCGCTCGTTCTAGCGCCCTTAAGAATTCATAGTCTTCTACCAGGGTAGGGGATAGGGCTTCCCACCCCCCTACCTCCGCCCAAGCCTTTCGTCGGACGGCCATGCTATTACCTATCGCCGTAGGTACTTCTCCGAAGCGCTGTAAGGCCATGATGAGATACAGAATAGATGCCCACTCTATCCGCTGAAAGGCCTGCCACAGGTCCTTCTCCAGAGGAAGGCTCGGTGCGCACACCGCCCCCAATCTCGCATCGCCCTCTAACGCCGTATACAGAGACTGAGCCCACTTGGGGGGAAATCGCATGTCGGCATCCGCTATGAAAAAAACATCGGTTTTCATGAACTTTTCGGCATACGCCAGCACAGCGTGTTTGCCAGGATACCGTTCATGGATAGAGTCAGGTACGGCTAAGATCACCCCCTGTTCCCCCAAAGCCGATATAATGACGCGTCGGCTCTCATCTATAGAGCTGTCATCGGCAAACACAAGGTCCAAGGGCATGGATTGATGCTTCAGGGACTCTATCAAGCCGCCCAGTACATCCGCTTCGTTCCGAAAGGGAATCAGGACCTGCATAGCACTACCAGTCTGTCGGATAGAGGGGAGGGGATAGCGTTTGAGGAGGGCGGTGATGAAGAGTTGGATGGATAGATAAAGGGCGAATAGAGCAAGGAGAAGGGCCCCAGTCTGGCTTATCTCGTCCATAGACACGGTCTCTCTTGCTTCAAAGTGAATAGGTGGAGCATCCGAGCAAGTTGGGTGGGGTGTCCTAAGACTCTGTGGCTATATCTGTAGAGCATGTAAGCGCAGTCTCTTGTCTACCTTTCTCGTAAGCCGTGAAAAGGCACGTTGACTCTTGGGTTGAGGGCACCGAGGACGCCAGAGAGTTAGGAAAATCTCATGGAAAGGAGCATAGGGGCGAAGCTGCTGGGCCGATTGCCTGTAAGCGTAGTCTCCCTCATGAATAAAAAGGCTGCGATACTTTGCGGGTTCCGCGGTGAGCTTCTACCATTGAGCGTAGATGACTGAGGAGCTCAGGGAGTCCTTCGCGGGTAATGCTGGAGATAAAAAACTGGGGTGCCGCTTCTTGCGGAATGAGGTAACTGGAGCGCTGAGGAGGAGGCACTAAATCACATTTGGTGAAAGCTATGAGGTAGGGCTTTTCTGCTAAGGCTGGGTGGTAGGTGTGGAGCTCTTTTTGGAGAGCATAAAAGAGAGCTGAGGGGTGTGGATGGTCTAAGGGCAAGGTAAAAAGCAAAATGGCTCCTCGCTCTACGTGGCGAAGGAAACGATGGCCGAGCCCTTTACCTTGGGCAGCCCCTTCTATTAGTCCAGGTAAGTCGGCTATGACGAAACTTCGGCCGCGCTCATCCTGTACCACGCCGAGCTGGGGTACGAGGGTAGTAAAGGGGTAAGGAGCGATTTTAGGACGGGCGCGGGTGATTACGCTGAGGAGGGTAGATTTACCGGCGTTAGGCGGACCGATGAGACCGACGTCGGCTAAGAGCTTTAGTTCCAATCGGATGAGGCGCTTTTGGCCGGGTTCGCCGGGTTCGGCGAAGTCGGGGGCTCGCAGGGTTGGTGAGCGAAAGGCATGATTTCCCCGGCCTCCGCGTCCTCCTCGGGCCAAGCACACTTTGTCCCCAGGCTGAAGCACTTCGCCGATTAGTTCTCCCGTCTCAGCATCCCATGCTATGGTTCCCAAGGGCACGCGTAAGATGATATCCTTACCGGAGGCGCCTTTTTGACACTGTCCTCGTCCGGGCTCTCCGGATGGAGCTCGTAAGAGGCGTTTATACCGAACGTCTAAGAGGGTCCATTTGTGGGGGTCGGCTTCCATCCAGATGCTACCGCCATCCCCGCCATCTCCTCCATCCGGTCCACCTCGGGGTACAAACTTCTCTCGGCGCCAGTGCACGACTCCGGCGCCTCCGTTTCCCGCTTCCACCCGCAGTTGTACATAGTCAATAAAATCGCTCTCACTTTGCATGGGCCTTTCCTAAGAAGTGCAATTGAACTTTTTCACGAAAGGCCTTCTCCAGAGCTTCCATTCCGTGAGGCGATTCTGGCTGAAGGCGCACTTCAGGCTGCGTGAGAGTCCATTCTAGCCACCGGAAAATATCCAAAAACGAGATACGTCCTTGGAGGAAGGCTTCTACGGCTACTTCGTCGGTAGCATTGAGCAAAGCTGGGGCCGGACCGCCGATGCGCAGGGCCTCCCGAGCATAGGTTAGTGTGGGAAAGGTTTCTTCATCCACTGCTTCAAAGGTCAGAGTCCCTCCCTCTAAAAAGGGGCTCCATCGCTTCTGAGTGAAAGGGGCGCGATAAGGGTAAGATAAAGCATACAAGATCGGTAAGCGCATATCCGGGTAGCTAAGCTGAGCTTTGAAGCTACCATCCCGAAAAAGAACCATAGAATGTAGGATGCACTGAGGATGTACCCATACTTCTATTTGTTCAGCAGGTACACCGAAAAGCCAGTAGGCTTCTATAAGCTCCAAGGCTTTATTCATGAGGGTAGCAGAATCCACACTGATCCGAGCCCCCATGCGCCAAACAGGGTGAGCAAGAGCTTGAGAGGGTGTGATATGAGAAAGATCAGCTGATTTTTTTCCCCGAAAAGGTCCTCCCGAAGCGGTCAAAATGAGTTTCTCTACATCTTCTACCTTTTCACCTAAGAGGCACTGAAATAGAGCGCTATGCTCACTATCTATGGGAAGGATGCGGTTCCGATAAACGCTAAGCCATTGCCCTCCGAAGACTAAGCTTTCTTTGTTAGCGAGGGCGAGGCGCGCAGTAGGATTCTGAAGGGTGTACCAGCTTGCCCAAAACCCTGCAGCTCCTACGATACCGTTTATGACAATATCTATGGGCTCGGTGGCCAGTTTCTCGTACAATTCTTCTATGCCGATTAGCTTTTGGGTGGGAAAGATGGAATGCGAGTGACGACGCGTTTCTTCGTCGGTGATGGCTATCCAAGCGGGGTTGAGTTGATTTATCCACGGCTGGATTTTAGGTAGTTGGCGATGAACGGAAAGCCCCACCAGTTGATACGAATCCGGGAAGGCAGCTATCAAAGATAACGCTTGTTGGCCGATGCTTCCACTCCCACCTAAAACTGCGACTCGCCGCAAGTGGGGCGTGATGGATTCGAACCACCGGCCTCCTGCGTGTGAAGCAGGCGCTCTAAACCCCTGAGCTAACGCCCCGAGGATACAAAGGTAGCACTCTTTGTGGAAAGTGCATAAGCTGCCTCTACGTAGGCGTGAGCTTGTCCGGGTATCCAGCGTATCCGTTGCCAAAGAGCAGGGTGACTTCCCCAGATGTAGTCTATCCGCAGAACCCTCTGCCAGGTCGGGCCCACTCCCCACGGAGCCGCTGTATGACTGTCATAAAGGAGCCTATTCAGCATACGATAGATGGGGTGAAAGGGAGGGGCATTGAAGTCTCCACATACCCATACCATCGTCGAAGGTTTTTCTAAAAGGTGGTATAGATTTTTGTAAAACTTAGCATGGTATCCCCAGATTCGGCTTAGCCAATTCCAACTCCATGAATCTTCTCGTCCTAGGCGATAGGAAGGGAAATGAATATGGATTACCTGCGCTACTTCGCCGTCAGGTAGACGAAGTCGTGCCTCGTGAAGTCCATTTGTGGTGCCGGGGAGGAGCAAGTGGATTCGGTCCTTCTCTATAGGAAAGTCGCTGAGTATAAGCATTCCCATGTGCATTTTGGCATCCAAAAAGGTATAGTGAGTATATCCTACACGACGAGCGAAGGCTTCCACTGTATAATCTCCCAAGTACACTTCCTGCAGGCATAGAATGTCGGGATGCCACCTTCGTAGGCTGTCGGCTAAGCGCTCTATCTGAGGGCGCCGATAATGCGCTGCGTCCATGTTGAATGTAGCAATCCGTAAGAAGGGTGTCTCATGGGAGATAGAGGGGAAAAAGCTCCAGATGTATCGTAGGCTTCCGATCCAAACCAGTAATCCTGCAAGCCAAAACCAGCGATGACGATTGTCACTCAGCAAGCCGACGGTGAAAAAGGCACCCCCGCCGTATACCCAAAAAAGAGCCGTAAAGAAGGGTAGACTCCATCCCCAGGGCGGCACAAACCAGGAGAGGCCCCATAGCACCATGAGCAGGAGCCCTGCTACTCGCCAGAAATACACGCTCTTAAAGCCTTTCAGCTGCCCGTTTCAGTATTTCACGCTCGCGGCGCGAAAGGCTCTTCAGTCCTTTTTGATGAATCTTCTCTAAGATTCGGTCAACTTCGTCTGAGGTAACCTCTCTCTTCTTGAAAGCGAGGTAGAAGGGAGCGGTCAGGCGCTCAGGCTCCCATCCCTGCCCCAATAAATACCCTAAAAGTAGCCCCATGCCTGCTCCAGAAAGGTGAGCTATAGCCGTTGCTTCGTTTCCGCCTAAGGTTAGAAGAAGGTCCAAAAACACCCACACCAGCGCTAGCCACTTAAGGGCTATGGGACCGAAAATAAAGAGAAAGACACGGAAGGTCGGCATCAAAGCTACGGTCGCAAAAAATACTCCATTGACCGCCGCGGAAGCTCCGAAAGCGTATCCATTATACCCTTCGTGCCCCCAGGCGTAGCTCAAAAATCCTATTATGCCTCCAAGCCCCCCTGCTCCATAAGCCCAGAAGAGTCGGATACCTGGTTGCGTTGTCAGAAAGAGCTGACCCATCCAGTATAGCCAGAGCATATTCAAGAGGATATGCCAAAACCCTCTCCAGTCGTGAATGAACATGTGGGTTAAGAGCGCCCAAGGCTGCCTAAGAAGGGCTGTAGGGGCTCCAGGTAAAGCTAACTTGCGATAGAAACGCTCAAATACAGCTAGCTCTCCTGCAAGGTAGAACCCCACAGCTACTAAAACCGAGAGCACATAAAGGGCGACATTGACTCCAATGAGCCAAGATAAGGGTGTAGCTCCCGCAAAGAATCGCCTGCCGAGCCCCACCATATTACCCACAAAGATAAGCGAACTCCGAAAAGCTACACAAGGCCGTATCTTCGCTGACGATGCAGGCGGAAATGCATCAAGTACGACGCGAAATATACGGACGCCAGACAGCTTGGGAGCAAGCCAGCCTTGCTCTGATTGCGGTACCATGGGAGGGGGGTGTTTCCTTTCGCCGAGGCACAGCCCAGGCTCCTGAGCTCATAAGGCGGGTATCTGCTCATATAGACTATCATCGCTCTGAATGCTTGGCCTTAGAAGAAGTAGGATTGGCGTGGGAGGAACCTCCTGTGGGATTTTCCTCCCGTGCCAACAAGGACAGCGTGTATGAGTCTGAAGTTCTTCCTTTCGTGCGGGAAAAAGTTAAGGCCGCTCTATCGACCCAGAAGGCCTTCGGCATCATAGGAGGGGATCACAGCGTCCCTCTCGGTGCACATCTGGCTCTCGGTACCACCGAACCTTATGGCGTTTTGCATATAGATGCACACGCGGACTTACGGGCTTCATACGATGGGATGGTGTATTCGCATGCCACGATTTTGTATCATCTGAGCCAACTGCCATTTATAGAACGAATCGTAGCTGTGGGGATTCGGGATTGGGCTCGGGAAGAAGCCGAATACGCTCGCGCCTTGTATCCGCGGCTCGTTGTATATGAAATGAGGCGTTTAGCGCAGTCCCTATTTCGGGGGCGTCCCTTCACCGAGACCGTCAGTGAAATCGTCAGCCTTTTGCCTTCCAGAGTCTATGTGAGCGTGGATATAGATGCCTTAGATGTGGGATATACGCCTCATACAGGAACGCCCGTTCCTGGCGGACTGCGGTATGAGGAACTTTTCTTTATCTTAGAAGCCATACCTCGATCTGGCCGAACCCTTATCGGATTTGATGTGTGTGAGACAGGTGGAGCGGAGTTAGATGCTGTTGTAGCTGCCCATCTTATTTACCGAATATGCGGAATCCTCGTATGCGGAGCCAGTTATGGAGCGTAGCGGCTCTGATTCCCTTAGTGGCCTGTGCTCAGTGGGAAGGGACGCAGGTTCTCCAAGGTCGCCGAAGCTACACCTGGGCAGACACCCTTTTAGGTAGTCTGTCGCCTTATCGCCGTTGTTATGATGTTATCCATTATGAGTTAGCTCTATCCATAGACCCAGCGCGCCAGAGTATTGGGGGTGAGGTTGTGTGTACCTTTCGCTGGGTAGAGAGGAGCGAGACTTTACAGATAGACTTGGATCCAGGGTTTCGCTTGATGGAGCTACGAGTAGATGGAGAAAAAGTGCCGTTTTTGCGAGTCAAAGGCACCCGAGCGATCTGGGTAACTTTACCCAAGAAAGCTGAGAGCTGGGAGATAGGCACCCTCCATCGCTGGTCTATTACATACAAAGGCATCCCGAGGAAGGCCCCTCGTCCCCCTTGGGATGGGGGCCTTGTCTGGGATAAAACTCCTACAGGTGCTCCTTGGATAGGGGTGGCCTGTCAAGGTTTAGGAGCCAGCATCTGGTGGCCTCTCAAAGACCATCTGTCTGATGAGCCTGATAGCGCCACTCTATCCTTTTGCGTGCCCAAACCGCTGCGTGTCATTGCTAATGGCTCCTTAGTGGTTGCTACAGCCCAGCGAAATGACTCCTGTTTTACCTACAAAGTCTCATACCCTATCAATACCTATAACATCACTTTTTATGCTGCCCCTGGGTATGTCTCACATGTAGATACTTTCCATAGCACGAGTGGTAAAGCGATCCCCTTACGATTCTCTGTTCTCCCCCAAAACGTAGATAAAATCCCCTTCCTGCGTCAGCAATCTGTGAAGGTTCTGCGAGCGCTGGAGCATTACTTTGGCCCCTTTCCTGTACAGCGGGACGGATTTGGGTTAGTGGAGTCGCCTTATTATGGTATGGAGCATCAGAGCGCTATTGCGTACGGAAACCGCTTCCGTTTAGACCCCGATTGGGGATTTGATTACATTATCCTCCATGAGACTGGGCATGAGTGGTGGGGTAACCATGTAACAGCCGCTGACAACGGCGACCTCTGGATACAGGAAGGCTTCTGTACCTACGGCGAAGCCCTCTACATAGAATACTACTATGGCTATCAGAAAGCCGTTACTTATCTTCTCAAACAGCGAGCCTATATTCAAAACCGTCAGACCATCCAAGGCCCCTACGGCGTAAATGCAGACCAGACTTACAACACAGATATTTATTACAAAATGGCGTGGGTGCTTCACACCCTTCGCAGCCGAGTGAATAACGACTCGATATGGTTTCGCTGCCTGCGAGCTATCCAAGATACTTTTTCATTCCGAACGATCTCTGCAGAGGAGCTGATAGCTTTCATGGGACGGCATTTGGGGGAGGACTTACGACCCTTCTTTCGGGCTTATTTGTACTACCTGCGTCCGCCTGTCGTACGCTATCGCCTCGTCAAGGACAGCACCGGGAATTTTTTAGAAGCCCAGTGGGTATGTGATGAGAAAAACTTTCGGGGTCCTATGGAGTTCTTGAGTGGAGAGAGGCGGTTTCGCTTTGAGCTTTCGCAAGAGTTGAAGCGGTTTCCCTTGCCCAGGGAGGTGGAGACCTTGATTCCAGACAAGAATCGGTATTTGGTGATAGCTACTTCTCTGCCATGAGGAACTACTGGGAGGCTATGGCTATCACGCCATGGCAGGTAGAGGATTTGAATCGATGGACTGAGTGCGCTATTAGGAAAGGCGCTTCGTGTGTTGTACTCCGATTAGTTCACCCCCCAACGATGGATAAGCTTTGGGAGTGGTCGCGACGATGGGAGGGGTTACCGTGGATAGTGCATGCGCGCTGGGCTTCGCAGCCCTTAGGGCACGGGATGCATTTCCCTGCACCGCCGAGTGAGAGGATCACCAAACCTCATCCAGATTACCTGCTCGGGCAGTCGTGCCATAGTACAGAGGAAGTGGCAATGGCGGCTTCATGGGCTTCCTATGTATGGATAGGGCCTTTCTTTTTCACGCCCTCTCATCCCGAGCGCCAAGAAACTCTCGCCTTGGAGTCTCTTTCTTACCTCCGTCAGGCCTATCCAACGCTACCCTTAGTTGCCTTAGGGGGGATTGACACGGAGGAGAAAATCGCTGCGGTTCGGGAGGCAGGGGCTTGGGGATTTGCCGCAATTCGCTACTTCTACCAAAGTTGAGTTTTCTAACCTTTTCCCCCCTTTTTGAAACAGATGTCTGTTGGGCTGGGTGGGCATCCCTGATACTTTAGGTATCTTTGGGGCATGTTTATCCGCAGATGGCTGGGTATAGTTTCCCTCCTCTGGGCCCAAACTAAGCTCATTTATCAAGACCAAGCCCACCAAGTCTATGTGTATCAGCTCCCTAATCAGCTCACGGTTATCGTAAGTCCGAATTCTGCTACGCCCCGTGCTTTTGTCATGGTAGCGACCCGGGCAGGTAGCAAAAACGATCCCGCCGACAATACCGGGTTGGCTCATTACTTGGAGCACATGCTTTTCAAGGGCACAGACCGTTACGGGACCAAGGACTACGACCGAGAAAAAGCCTATTTAGAAGCCATAGAAGACCTGTATGAGAAGTATAACCGCACGAAAGACTCCCTCCAAAGGCTTGCCCTTTATCGGCAAATAGACTCCGTCTCCCAGTTGGCCGCTCAGTGGGCGATTCCGAACGAATACGACCGAATGGTAAGCGCTATGGGGGCTCAGCGAACGAACGCTTTCACCAGCTTTGAAGTTACAGCCTATATCAACGATGTGCCTGCCCATTATGTGGAGCACTGGATGCGTTTAGAAGCGGAGCGGTTTCGTCGGCCTGTGTTTCGTCTGTTTCATACTGAGCTGGAAGCGGTCTACGAGGAGAAAAACATTGCTATAGATAACGAGGCTCGGGAGTTGAATGAGAAAGTATTAGCTGCTCTTTTTCCAGACCATCCTTACGGCACCCAAACCACCATTGGTACGATCGAGCATCTCAAGAATCCGTCCCTTAGCGCTATTCGGCGATTTTACGATACCTACTATGTGCCAAACAATATGGCTATTATCGTTGCGGGGGATGTAAAGCCAGATGAGGTGGTTCGCTGGGCAGAGCGATACTGGGGATCGTTTCAGCCCAAGCCTGTTCCTCCTTTTCCCTATCTCAAAGGAGCTCCCTCTTCTATTCGCAAGCGCACATTCGTGGAGGTGGTGGGTCCGCAATCACCCAGTGTGCGTATAGCGTTCCGACTTCCGCCTGATGGCACGCAAGACGCTCAGATAGCGTATGTCCTCAGTCAAATCCTCTCTAACTCGGTCTCGGGTCTCTTGGATGAATGGCTCGTCCATACCCATCGGCTGAAGTCGGTCGGCAGCTCAGTTATGCTCTTGAACGATCATAGCGTTCATTACTTCTATGCAGAGCCTAAGGCTGGCCAGTCCTTGGAGGAAGTTGAAAAGCTCCTTTGGGAGGCTATCCGCCGAGTGCAGAAGGGAGAGTTTGAGGAAAGCCTGATTGAAGCAGCGGTAAATGATCTTCTCTTTAGCGAGCTAAAAAGCTGGAGAAGCAATAATGCTCGCGCCAATCGGCTGCTTGATATCTTTATCAAGCAGAAAAACTGGTCAGAAGCGCTGTATGAGATTCAAGCCCTGCGCTCTATACGCAAAGCAGACATTGTCGCTCACGCTCGTCGGTACTACTTGCCGAAGCGAAGCGTCGTAGCTTACAAGCGCCAAGGCCAACGACCTAATCTGCCTAAAGTACCCAAACCCCCCATCACGCCTCTGTCTATAGAACGAGGACAGAGCTCTTCTTACACAGAGGCTTTTCTAGCTGAGGTGGGAGAGGTCAGTGCCCCACCCCCTCAATTCGTTGTGTTTGATAGTGTATTGGAGAAAGCTGCGCTCCATCAGAAAATCCCTCTGTATGCCACGCGAAATACTAATGACAGCCTTTTCACGCTGATTTGGTATTTACCCATAGGCAGCGCCCACGATAAATGGATTCCTCTCTTGATGAGCTATTACGATGAAATAGGTCCTCAGGGTATGTCCCTCCAGACTTTCAAACGGCGGCTTTTCTACTTAGGAGGGCGTTTATCTTTCAGTGGGGGGGAGAGGGAAAGCTATGTGAGAGTAGACGGTATCGCCCAAAATCTCCTTCCTATTGTGGCTCTTGTAGATTCTCTGCTCCGACTGCCTGCAGCTGATGAGCAAGCTTGGTCTTTCCTTCGGGATAATATTCTCAAGAACCGAGCTGATGCAAAGCGGAATCCTGGCGCCATTCAGAGCATGCTTTCGGCGTATGGGTTATATGGACCGGAGCACCCTCGCAAACACATGCCGAGCGAGGTTGAGCTACGCAAGATGACGGCAGGGGAGCTGGCTCGTCGGGCGCTGGAGCTTTGGCAGTATCCTTGGGAGTTGTACTACGACGGACCCGGCGGAGCAGACATAGCTCCTCTCTTAGAAAAAGTAATCTCCCAACCCAGCACTTGGCAATCGCCTCCTTCACCTAAAGCTTTCCAAATGCAAGAGTCGCCGGCTAAACAGGTCTACTTCGTGCATTTCCCTATGGTGAGGGCTGTGCTTCAGTGGATACATCGTTCTGTACCCTATCGCCGCGACCTTTATCCACTGGCTGTCTATTTCACTGAATACTTTGGGGGAGGTATGTCGGCCGTGGTCTTTCAAGAGATTCGGGAGGCCAAGGGCTTGGCTTATTCGGCTAATGCCTATTTTGCGACGCCTTCTCAGCCTGATATGCATCACTTCTTCGTGGCTAATATCAGCACTCAGGCTGACAAGCTGATAGAAGCCTACGAGTCAATGGAAGCCCTCATAGATGGGCTGCGAGTTACACCAGCTCTGGCTGAGCTTGCTCGACGCTCTCTTTTGGCCGACTTAGCGGCTGAGCGAGTTACCCATGAAGGGGTATTTTTCTCCTATTGGGATGCGAGGCGCTTTGGCTTGAATAGAGAGCGTCGGGCCGATATCTGGCAGGCGCTTCCCCATCTCTCGGACGAGGACTTAGTCAAGTTTCATGACTCTTACCTCAAACTCAAGCCTCGGCTGCTACTGCTCATGGGTGATAGAGAGCGGCTCCCCTTAAGTGCCCTAAGAGAAAAAGGGCTGCAGATCCGAGAGCTTTCGCTGGAGGAGATTTTTGGCTACTGAGCTTTCAAAACCACTGTACCCCAACTCCGGTCCTGAACTAAATGGAACCCAAAGTAGATTGGAGTTTAGGTAGGGGTGGAGGGGCTGCTCTGCTTCTTCTGGGAGGGCTGCTTTTCACGGCTTGTACAAACGTGTCGCCTACGCCTCCTTCCCCTAAGCTGCAGATTAGTATTCCAGCCGAGCGCCCCACTTTTTCGTCCGACAGCGCCTATGAACTTATCGCCCGCCAGCTTGCTTTCGGCCCTCGAATCCCCGGTACTGCGTCTCATAAAAGGGCAGGAGACTGGCTTGTATCTACCCTTCGCCGATGGGGGGCGCGCCTCTATGAGCATACGGGCGTTTATAAAGGCACACCTATTCGTAATATCATAGCTTCCTTCGGTCCAGAGGGGGGCAAGCGGGTAATCTTATCAGCCCACTGGGACTCCCGTCCGTATGCAGATCGCGATCCGAGTGATCAGCGTGCTCCCGTCCCTGGCGCTAACGACGGAGCAAGTGGAGTCGCTATTCTTTTAGAAATTGCTCGCCTTCTGGCCCAGAAGCCGCTCCCTTACCCCATAGACATCATCCTATGGGATGCAGAAGATTTAGGACAAGAGGGCGTAGAAGACTCCTACTGCCTCGGCAGCCAACTCTGGCTTTCTGAGCCTAAGCCCTATCCGATTCAGACTTACGCTTGGGGTATTCACTTGGATATGGTAGGAGGGCGGGATGCAACCTTTCTCCAAGAGGGTCATAGCCGCCAGTATGCACCTCTACTTTTAGAAGCGATCTGGACGGTAGCCCAGCGTTTAGGTCATCAGCGTTATTTCGTCTCTCTGCCCGGTGATCCGATTATTGATGATCCTTTCTACTTATCAGCTCGTGGCGGCATACCTATGGTCAATATCATTCAGCGAGACCCAATGGGAAAGGGTTTTTTTCCTGAATGGCACACCACGCGTGATGATCTGTCCGTGATAGATAAAGCTACCCTTCAAGCGGTGGGGGAAACTCTCGTTGCTTTCCTTTATGCAGCCTCTCCCGAAACATTTGTGCCTAAATAGCTCGGGGAGCGGCGTTTTCAAGGAACTTAGGGTAATCGGACTTTTCTTGTAGGCGCCGTTTTAGCCCTTGGCTGGAACATGGGTCTCCTTAGTCATCGCCCTTTACTATGCATTAGGGTAGCCAAGTAGAGGAAAAAACTTCCCAGACCCTCAAAACTGCCTTTTGATGCCAGCTATAAAGTTAGCTCGGGTGATTCGTCCTTCTTCTACGGGCCAGTACACCTCGGCTGACAGGGGCAGCTTCATGATTTGAAAAGATAACCCTGTGCCAAAGCTCAGGATGAAGGGGCTTTTGAGGGTTTGTACCGAGATGACGAGGGGTGGGCGAAAGATAAATTCCGCGTCTATGGGGTTTTTCTGGGAAAAGGGATTGCCCGTTGTCCATGTCGTACCAATGTGGTAACCGACATACCAATCAAGGTTGTAGATAGGCCGGGTAGGAAGGTGGGGGTCCCTGCGCCAAGCCAGAAGAGGCATGTGGGCAACGACAGACCCGAGAATGAGGTTGCGCCCTCGTCGCGCTTGATAAGGAAAGCCCGGCATAAAGGCATACTCGGTCAAAAAATACCCTACTGGGTCGGTCAGCAGAGGTACTTGGGCTCTGTTTTGAAACTCATAGTTGATCCACTCGGGGATGCCTCCGAGGAGGAAGTAACGTCCATTAGGTCCTCCCGCGGCAGCTGTTCCGCTTAGGTGCAGTACAATCCGATCCAATATAGGCTGAAAGCGCTCAGCTCGCAGGAAAGCGAGGGGGTAGCGCCACCGATTGGACTCACGAAGGACTTCCATTCGGAGAGAAGCGTGCCAACCCGACCAAGAAAAGCCTTCTCGGCGAGTACGATTTTCGTAAGTCCAGCGCATCCCCACCCCGATGCTGCGGCTCTGCGCCGAAAAGTCTCTATCTCCTGTCCTTCCGATATTGTATCGGTCTGAAATGATGCCCATCAAGTACGCTTCGCCTATTAGAGTGGGAGAGAGGGGGTGTCTGATAGATAGCCTCCCCTGCCAAGAGGTGATGCGTAGGGTGGTGTTGTAGCGACGAGCCGGGAAAAAGTGGCTTTGCTTGTAAAGTTCTACAACAGGCTGTACCCGAGCTCGGTAGCGAGTGTAGCTTAGCTGAAACTCTGAACTGCGCAGGTCTATGTAAGGGCGCCAAAGAAAGCTCCAAGCGTGATCGCTTTGCCAATCCCGAGCTGTGGCATTTATCTCCCATCCAAAGCGTATCAGAGGATGCAGAACCGGTTCTAAGCGAAGCTCCCATAGTATCCAATGATAGGGCACCTGTCCTAAAGCGCGAGGGGAAGGGATGGACTGCTTGGGATTACCAATGGCTTCGGGGACTAAGCGATTACGGGCCCTTCGGCGAGGGGGGCGGCTTACGTCCTCGTCAAAAAGATAGAAAGGTTGGCGCTGCGTGCGAGGCGTATCGTTCCGAAAGGTATCTATCGGCGCTTTCAGCCGAGGGGGGGCGTCTGAACTGTAAGTTGCGAAATGAGCAGCTTGTCTCTGTAAGCGAAACTGGATGGCCTCAGCTGCGCTAATCGGAGGATAAGTTCTACCTTCTGATAGCAAAGTAGAGCGAGGAGCTTTGGCAAGCCGGAGGCGTCCGGAGCGATACCGCAGAAAGAATACTTCATCCCGAGTGGCTCCAGCCCACTGTCGGATACTACCAGCCTCCCATTGAGCTGGATAGGAAGTGTCTCCTGCGAAGGTCCATGGATACCCGTCACCTACAATATCGGATATGGTGGTCAGAGCTGTGTCGTGTACAATCCAGCCTCCTCCTACGGAATAGTAGGGGGGGTAGGGTAGAGGCTCCCATCTTCTATTCACTTCTTGGACAGGGCGATTCGGCTCCCACAGTACAGATAAGGGGGAGAGCCGACTCGTATCAGGCTGCCAAATCGCATATAACTGCCCACGAAATCGTTGCGGATAGAGTAGATCACCCTGGGCTTCTCCCAGTAGAGTCAAGGTGCCTTGGGGAAAAGTAAAGCTGTACAGCTTGACCTTTCCATTCGCATCTAACCCAGAGAATAGGAGCTGCTTTTCTCCGTCCCAACTGAGTCCTTGTATAGCTAAGAGAGGTAGGGGGAAGCGGTTGTATTGGCGTTCGAGGGGGTTCCACTGCCATAGCATGAGCCCTTTGTGGGAGTAAGCAGTCCAAACCAACGTGCCCTGGGGTGAAAAGCTCATTTCTACGGGAGGGTCTAAGTATCCGCTTCGCCAGTACCAGTCTCCGGGTAGTTCGTAGAGGGTTTCCTCGGTCCGAATGTAGTAACGCACCTTGTTCCCCGTCAGGACAGCGAAGGCCCGGCTCACACCATCTGCTGCTACAGCAGCTGTCAGTACGGGCCGTTTTTCAAGTTCTTCCCCTGCTAGAGCGCTTTCTTTAGCTAAGGTGCGGAGGAAAGCTTGCCATCTCTCCCACAAATCCTCTTCAGAGAGATTGAGAGTCAAGTAGATCGCTTCGCTGGTACTGCGAGTGAGGCGGGTCATGTAGAGCAGGTCTATAACCTTACGCTGTCCGTAAGAGCGGTAGAGATAGAACCAGATGGACTTGTACAAGCTCTTGTATAGAGGGGAAGGAGAAGCGGTGCGTTTAGAGAGCTCTGTAAAGACCCGAGGAGGAATATCGGCCAGCCGAGCTAAGTCTTCTCCAGTCCAACCTTCTCCCCAGAAGTAAGCGAATCCCCAGAAAAACCAGTCTGGAAGGTATAGAAGAGAGCGATTCTGTAGTCGTACGCCCTCAGAGAAGTAGAGCTGTTGCAAAATCAGAGCGGTCATTTCGCTGCGTATGAGGGCGGCAGTAGCTGCACGAGATGAAAGGGGATACACGCCAGCTACCACCGAAGGGGGAACGAGCATTCCCTTAGGGGCAAATGTAGGCGACTGAGCCCAAGCTTGTGGAGAGGGATAGAGCCGGAGGGTGAGCTTGGCCTCAGGTTGGAACTCCAGCAGGCTGACCAGCTCTCGGTAGGCGTCCGCCCCCCACTGCCCTACCTGTTGAGCCAATCCCTCCTGCCCCTCGGTGTACCAGACCATAATCGGCCCTACCTCCATAGCTTGCCAACGGCGGATAGGAGGCTCGTACCAGGCCTGGGCCCAACATGCACCGATTATAAGTCCCCACAATCGGCTCACTCTTAACAAAGAAAACGGATTTCTGCATCTTGGAGTTGCTACCTTTGCCCCATGCGTTTATTCCTTGTCCTCGTCATAGGATGGAGTTTTGCCCAAAAAAAGAAAGAATCTAAGCCTGAAGGGGCGCCTGCCTCTCCTTCCTTGCCGCAAAGGATTTACGAACAGGCCACTAAATACAACGATCCTATTTCTCAGATTTTTGCCTTGCATTGGCGAATCGCCGCCGAAGGCGACCGATTTGGTCTTCGCGACACTTTGGCTCAAGCCTACTTCCAAGCTGGTTTTTATCGTCAAGCCATAGCCGTTGCCGAGGAGCTCCTACGCGATCAGCCCCGTAATGCGGACTTGGCTGAGCTGCGAGCTCTGTCGTATTTCTATTCTCAAGATATCAAAGGCGCTTTGGATGCTTACGAGAAGCTGTATGACATCACCCAATCACCTCTTCACCTGTATCAAATCATTACGCTTCAGTTCAACCTTCAACGGTACGGAGAATGTCAAGCCAATATAGATCGGCTGCTTAACTCGGCTGAGTCTGAGCGTCTCTCTGTGCGCATCTCTATGCCTGATGGTCAGACCCAAGAGGTTCCTCTTCGGGCGGCGGCCCTCAATGTTCGCGGGGTGGCCTTCCGCATGCAGAAGGAATACGAGCGAGCCCAGAAAGCCTTTGAGGAAGCTCTGAAAATCTTTCCCAACTTTACCTTGGCAAAAGGCAACTTAGAAGACCTCAACCAGAGTAAAGTCTTGCCCCAACTGCAAGAAAAAAGATAGGTTTTTAGAAAGAACCCTCGTCTTGACGAGGCGCTCCCTTGTTGCCCTACTCCCCTTGCATAGCCGATTATCCGTTAGAGAATAGAAGACTGGACGGAGTCCCAGGGGCTATTCATTCAAGACTGCTACCTTTGACTTATGAAGCTTGGGCTGCTGGCTGGAGCCTCCGTTCTCTCTTTTTCCCCTCTCTATTTTAGACGAATCTATGGGCTTACTTATGAGAAATACACCCCTAACCAACTCTCTACTCTCAAAGAGGAAATCGCACAAAAAAAATGGACGGGGTTCAATGTAACTACGCCCTACAAGGAAGCGATTTTGTCCTTATTAGATGAGCTGCATTCGGAGGCGGCTGCGATAAGGGCGGTTAATGTGGTCAGCATTTTACCGGATAGGCGGTGGATAGGCTACAATACCGATTCCACGGCGGCTCGCTATATTCTCAGCGAGATGAGTGAGGTGTATCCTCCTTGGGACAAGGTGGTGATATTAGGAACAGGGGGAGCAGCTCGGGCCGTAGCTCATGCGCATTACGAATTATTTCCTCTCATGCCGATTGTTTTTATCAGTCGGCAGCGCAATAAAGTTCTACCTTTTCCAGCTTCCTGTCAGGTTATTTCCTACGAGGAGTGTGAGGCGTTTGATTGGCCCGATCGGGTTCTTCTGGTACAGGCTACGCCAGAGGGTATGTTTCCGGAGGTGCTGCGGCTTCCTCCTTTCCCTATTCACCTTATACAGAAGGGTTGGGTCGTGTGGGACTTGATTTATAACCCTAATCCTACTCTATTCCTGCGGAAAGCCAGAGCTCAAGGAGCCTCGATTGAAAGCGGGATCCAACTCTTTCGAAAACAAGCTGAACATGCCTTAGAGCTGTGGTCTCAAGACTGGGTAAGCCACTACAAGCGGCGGTGAGCTTAGCTCTTCTATGGGCTCAGCTCCCAAGCACTGAGGCAGGGTTTCTCTTACCTACCCGGGATACGCTTTACATATTGGTCGTTTTTGCTGAGATAGATTACAGCGAATGTGGAGAGGACCCTCACGAAAAACAATACGGCAACGTATGGGGACGCAACGCAGAGGGTCGCACGCAGGTGCCTAAGGACGCCGACTCTCTCTTAGACCCATTTATACATGACCCGACTCTTGCTCGGGGCATCGTAACTCGGACTTATGGCGAGGCTTCTTTTTGGCAGCTCGTGATTTTAGGGGACTATTTCCCCGAGGTGATTCGGGTGCCCTGCAAAGAGCTTCCCCGAGGGGGAACGCAAAGCCTTTATCAAGAAGTGGAGCTCGTGTCTAAAGCTCTTAGTCAGAAGCCTTTTCGCACCGCCCATAATGTGGCTTGGGAGAAGTTTGATCGATGGATTTTGCTGCCGCAGCGGCCGGGCTTGCCTAAGTACCGCAGCTCTATGGCACCCGATTACCAGCCTCGGTTGGATGCCTTATTCATCATTTGGCGCAACTTAGCCTATCGCTTGGACATTCAGAGGCCGCCTCTCCCGTGCAATTATGGATTTGGATTGTGGGTTTGTGATAGTCGGAGATCGGTCGGCCCCTTCTTGGGAGGGATAGAAACCGCCTCATCTTACACCACTTGTGGTACAGCGCGTGGAGCTGCGGTAGGATTTCTCGCCGAATTTTTTCATGGACTTTATGGGGGTAATCACTGGCATACGGCTGGGGGAGCGGGGCTGCATACGTTTCCTTTTTTGCCTGTCTGTAGGGGGCTGAGTACCCAAGGTTCTCGTCCTATCTATGCCATAGGCTACGATCGCTGGCTCATGGGGTGGAAAGCTCAGCCTAAAACTTACCTCATTAGTGCCTTAGATGAGCAAGGGCAGGAGGTCTCCACTGACTTTGTTCAACCCTCTCGTCCAGAAGTATGGAGAGTGTGGTTGAGAGATTTTCTCACGACGGGGGATGCAGTGCGGATTCGATTTCCTTACATAGAGAAAGGAAGCGGAAAAGTCAAGCCTCAATACCTCTGGTTAGAAAATCGACGATTTTTAGCCACGTCGGAAGTATGGGGCCCTTCTAATCGGCATAGCTGTGAGTCGGTTCCACCGCCTCCCCTGCGCGGGTTTCCGGGGCTGTATGCTTATATTCAAGTAGGCAAGGATAAGAAAGAGGGAACCGATATCTACTCAGCTGATCCAAGTCACCCTAACGGCTTGGGCAGTTGGATATTTTGGCTGCCGGCGGAGGGGCGATATGATTTGACTTTTCGCCCTTCTCCCAAGGGGTGGGCGCTGGATAAGGCCAGCAGTCTGCCCAATCCCTTCACGGGAATGCATGACTTTTATCTAAGCTGGGATGAAAATGGGGACGGACAAGTACAGCCTACAGGAGAAGGGAAAGGTCATGGTATCGTAGAATGGCGCGGCGACTCAGCTTGTGAAAGCTGGTATGCGGTAGGCGATGCTTGGGACGCTTTTCAGGTTGGTAGGGTTCTCTCATTAGAAACGAATCCTGTCCCAGTACCTGTTTATACGCTGCGGTCGGAGGAGGGTTATCGTTATCCCAGCCATGGCAAGCCGGCCCCCTACGATAATCGTAGCATTTGGCTCAGTGGGTTGGCCATAAAGGTGTTGCGAGAGCGGTCTGATGGAGCTATCTTAGTGGAAATCCGCTGGGATGCGTTTGCCTTGAAGCGAGCGATTCGATGGTGCGGGGATATTCATTTGAGTCCCAACCCTTTTGATAGTACAAAGCCAGCTTTGCAGGTTTATGGGAAACTCCTCCTGGACCGTAGCGATAGTCCTACCTATCCTTATGCCGTAGAATACGATAGCACGGCTCGTCGCTATATCTTTAGCGACACGACTCAGCTGGTAGTGGAGCCCGGGGCCGTTATGTCTATAGAAAGGCGGGGTAAAGTGATCCTGCGACGGGGTAGCCGGCTGGTTATCTCATCGGGTGCTCGCCTCACCGGCCAAGGAACTGTAGAGGTAGAAAAAGGAGGGAAAGTAATCTGCCTGCCTGGTGCAAGCTGCTCGGTGCGTATTCGGTATCGCAAGCGACCTTATCCTTTATTTTTGCAGTGAGTACTTTTGCTGTGTGGCATACGAGATGGTAGTAGGCCTGGAGGTGCATGTGCAGCTCCAGACGCAGGCTAAGGTCTTCGCTCCCGAAGCCGTAACCTTCGGTGAGCGTCCAAATGCATTTGTGTCGTGGGTTTCTCTGGGTTACCCAGGTACTTTACCTGTCCTAAATAAGGCTTGTATAGAGGCAGCGGCTCGGTTAGGCTTGGCTTTAGAATGTGAGATAGCCTCCGAGTTCTTTTTTTCTCGGAAAAACTATTTCTATCCTGACCTGCCCAAAGGCTACCAGATCACCCAAGAGGCTGCTCCTATTGCTCGGCGCGGCCAAGTCTTCTTGCGATTAGCGGATGGGTCTCGCCATCGAGTAGGCATAGAGAGGATTCAACTGGAGGAGGATACAGGCAAGAGCCTGCACGACCAAGACCCATTTGATACCTTGCTGGATTACAATCGGGCGGGTATTGGCTTAGTAGAGATAGTGAGCGAACCAGACATTCGTACCCCTCAGCAGGCGATGGCTTATCTGGCTCATATTCGTCGTGTAGTGCGGTTTTTGGGCATTTCAGATGGGAATATGGAAGAAGGTAGCCTTCGCTGTGATGCGAACATATCGGTACGACGATGGGGTGAAGAGCGCTTTGGGACACGGGTAGAGATAAAAAATCTCAACTCCATCTCTGCTTTAGGTAAAGCCTTAGACTACGAATATCGGCGCCAAGTCGCTCTATTAGAAGCGGGACAAGCCGTTCAGCGCGAGACTCGCACATGGGATGGTACGCAGACGGTACCTCTACGAGAAAAGGAAACGGCGGATGATTATCGCTATTTTCCTGAGCCGGACTTGCCCCCCGTACGCTTATCGGAGGAGTGGCTGGAGCGCTTGAGAAGGTCTTTACCTGAACTACCCGATCGGCTGTTTGACCGCTTGATTGGCGAATACGGCTTAAGTGCCGATGATGCCCTACTCCTTACAGAGGACCGCCCTTACGCGGAATACTTCCAAGCTCTCTTGCGAGAGGGTGTGTCCCCAAAGGTAGCCGCTTCGTGGATGAATGGTCCCGTTCGAGCTTACCTCAATGAGGCGGCTATACCCATGGAGGCTTTTCCTTTACCTGCTTCCAGCCTGGCTAAACTTATCCGCCTGGCTGAAAGCCGACAAGTTAGCTTGACGGCAGCTCGGGAAACGCTCTTCCCTCATCTTGTTCAGAACCCAACGGCTGAACCCGCCGATATAGCGCAGCGTTTAGACCTCTTTCTCTCTCAGGATGAGAATCAGTTGGAGGCCTGGATAGCTGATGTACTGGCTGAACATCCTGACAAGGTAGAGACCTACCGTAAAGGCAAGGTAGGGCTTTTAGGGTTTTTTGTGGGGCAAGTTGTGCGTCGCTCTGGCGGTAAAGCAGACCCTAAAGAGGTACAGCGCCGTCTTGCAGAAAAACTCGCCTGAGCTATGCAGCTCTACCTTCAGGTGCTTAGCGATTTTTACGGCCAAGTATATGGTCCGCCTCAAGCAGATGGGGTCCTGTGGCCCCAGTCATTTGATGCTCTTCAGGAAAAGCTCGGTGAAGCTAATCTAATAGCTTTATCTCAGGTCTTTACCCGAGACACTATAATTACCCACTTGAGGAGGCGGCGCCTCCCTCTTTTGTTGGTTAGGCGAGACTGGGGGCTTTACTTCTTAGCCCTTCCAGCCGAGAAAGGTCTATGGGATCTCTGGAGAAATGAGCGGTTTCTCGGACGGTTCAAACCCGAGGAGGTACTTCAGCGTGGCATCGGCGAGGATGCCTACTCCTATATCATCGTTCCTCGTGGGTTTCATCCTTCTCCCTTTACGGGTCATGCTGTCAAGCCTTGGGGGCGGTTGGCTCGATTTTTCTCTTCAGAGGGGCAGCTTGTTGGCTACATTTATCTATATGCCATCATATCTGGAGGAGCTTCTCTTCTCATCCCTATCATAGTCCAGGCGCTCTTTACGTATATTCAGACCCTTCAGTGGGTTACAGGTCTTACTACCCTCATCTTGTTAGCTGCTTTAGTGCTTATCATGGCCGCTGTTGTCCGCATTGGACAATATATTCTCATAGAGCATCTGCAGCGCCGACTTTTTCTGCATTCTACCTTAGAAATCGTTCATTATGTGCCTCGTTGGGTGTATCCTGCAGTGATCCGAGAAAACCTCCCCGGACTCATTAATCGCTACTTTGAGATTTTTACCCTTGAAAAGAACCTTTCTAAACTCCTTCTGAATGTACCGGCGGATTTGCTGACGATTACTTTTGGAATCATCCTCCTTTCCTTTTATGCTCCATTTTTTGCTTTTTCTATCCTTCTGCTCACAGGGATCACGGGAGCAGCGATCTATTATTCATTCCATAGCACCTATAAGAAGAAGAAAGCCGTATCGGATGAAAAGTATCGTATGGCAACTTGGCTGGAGGAGATCGCTCGGGCCCTGCTAACCTTCAAGGTTGCTGGATTTCCACCTCTGCTATACCGACGCACCCAGGAACTTGAAGAGAGATATCTCCGCTCCCGGAAGCATTATTTCCGGGCTCTTCTGACTCAAAAGGGCATTCTATACTTTTATCAGATTGCGATTGCGTTGATTATGCTTACCATGGGGGCTCTCCTTGTGATAGAGCAGCGGATAAGCTTAGGTGAGTTTGTGGCTTCGGAGTTGGTCCTTTTCCTCATTTTGAATGCTGTGCAAAGTTTGGTAGGGCATTTGGAATCTCTTTATGATGCCTTTGTTGGTATTGAGAAGATAAGTCAGATATTCACTCCACCCACAGAGAAAATATCGGGCCTATCTCTTCCTATCAAGAAGTCTTATAGCATAAGCATAAGAAATCTGTCGCTCTCTTCGCCGACCTATCCAGATGGCCGTTCTATTTTGCAGAATATCTCCATGGACATCCGTGCGGGAGAGAAAGTATGTATTGCTGGCTCTACGGGGGGTGGTAAAACTTCGCTACTTGCGGTGCTTTATGGGCTTTATACGGATTACACAGGGGATGTTTTCATTGAGGGGGTTAATCTGCGTCAGATAGACCTACTTATGCTTCGTTCTCGGATAGGCGATGCAATAGATGTGGGAGAGATTGTGGAAGGGACGGTTTGGGAAAACCTCACTTTGGGGGCAGCTCATGTGAGCTGGGACACGGTGATGGAGGTGTGTGAAAATCTTCAGCTTAAGCCGGCCATTGATAGGCTTCCGGAGGGGTTTTTTACCGTTTTACCTCCGCAAGGGCGCGGCGTGCTGGGGGGATTGGATTTGCGTCGGTTATTAGTAGCGCGGGCTCTATTGGCTCGCCCTTCTATCCTTTTCGTGGATGACCTTTTCGCAAGTGTAGCCTGGAGTCTAAAAGAACCTATTTATCGGGTCATCCTTGATCAAAGGGCTCCTTATACGGCTATCGTGGTTTCTCAGGATACGAGGGTAATGCAAATGTGCGATCGGGTATTTATCCTTGAAGAGGGGCGCTTAGAGCATAGCGGTACCTATGCGGAAATCCTTGATTACATTCAGAACTACCAATCACCCCTTCTGTCATGAAGTGGCCATTTTTTGATTCGTTTGTTTCTGAGCGTATAGATGAGATAGGATATGCTATTGGGCATACTGTAGAGCCTCCCTCCTGGGTTCGTAAAGGTCTGAGCTGGCTGGGGATTATGGGGCTGTTCTTTCTCGCTTTCCTCTTCTTGCCATGGACGCAAAATGTCTCGGGGGTAGGACGCGTTACTTCGCTGACTCCCGATGTAAGGCCACAGACGCTTCACGCCATGATTCCTGGTCGGATCGTTCGCTGGTACGTTCAAGAAGGTGAGCGAGCCCAAAAAGGAGATACACTCTTACTAATCGGTGAGATCAAGGATTACTATTTGGATCCCGAGCTTTCTTTCCGGTTGCGAGAGCAGCTCCAAGCCAAGGAAGCGACGGCTCAAGCCCAGCGTGAAAAGATTCAAGCCCTTCGTCGTCAAATCATTGCTTTGAAGGAAGCCAGAGCGGGTAACCTGGCCAGGGCTGAGAATGCCCTACTCCAGGCGCGCTTACGTTATACGGCTGATAGCGCAGCCTATCGCGCCGCTGAGATTGAATATCGTTTAGCAGAAAATCAATACGCTCGTCAAGAGAGCCTGTATAAGCAGGGACTTCGTTCGCTTACTGAGCTTCAGGTGCGTCAGCAGCGGTACCAGGAAGCTCAAGCTAAACGGATCGCCGCTGAAAATCGCCTCAACGCCAGTGCAGCTGACGTGGATAACGCCCGTATTCAGCTTCAAGTCATCCAAGCGGACTTTAGCGAGAAGATAGCTAAGGCCGAGTCAGACTTACGGAGTGCTGAGTCCTATCTATACGATGTGGAAGCGGCTATCGCTAAACTTCGTAATGAGATAGCTAATGTGGAGGTGAGGCGGAGCTTTTATGCTGTCGTCGCACCTCAGGATGGGTACATCGTGCGGGCGACCAAGACTGGAGTAGGCGAAGTGATAAAAGAGGGCGAGCCCTTGGTGGTATTTATGCCAGCGGCTTATAAGTTGGCTGCAGAACTTTTTGTCCGCCCGCTGGATGTGGCGCTCCTTTATCCCGGGGCAAAGGTGAGGCTGCAGTTTGATGGATGGCCGGCGTTTGTATTTTCCGGCTGGCCTGGGCTTAGTTTTGGGACCTTTGGGGGGCGCGTCTATTCTATAGACTATGTAGATATGGGGAATGGGCTGTTTCGCGTGTTGGTAGAACCTGATCCCGAAGATAAACCATGGCCTGCTCTTCTACGATTAGGAGGTGGGGTGCGAGGTTGGTTTCTGCTTAGTGATGTGCCTATTTGGTATGAAATCTGGCGGCAGATTAATGGCTTCCCGCCCGACTTTATGCCGCAGTTTTATGGAGCAGGGCAGGAAGAAAAAAAGTTTTAGGAAGCTCGTAAGGGATAAGTCCATTGGAGGCAGAGGGGCTCTGCGGAAAGCAAGCGAGGGGCTTGGACTGTAGGTTTGGGGCGAAGCTTTCAGGATGGCGATGAAAATGGGCCTCTTTCAACAAGTGCCCAGCTACCCCCTAAAAATCCAAAGATGCGACAAATCCAGCTGCCGTCCTCCAAGCCAAAAGACCAACTCCGCTCCCAAATCTCCTAATACAGCTTAGAAAATGGGCAGCTCCATCGACCTCATCGCCCACCTGCTAACCTTTGAATGTATTCAGCCAGCTCTTGCTGACTTGCCACGGAAGAGAAGGCCTGATTGACGACAAAGTAGTTCTGAGGGTCGCAGCTTCGAGTGTACGCGTACTTAGCGAACTCTATACGACTTACCTCTGAGGTGAACGCTTGGCAAAGGTCTCTAACCTGATGGGAGGCAAGGCAGTTTGTTGTGGCAATTTGTTTGGCGGTTTCTAAGCGGGTGGGCTCGCTGCTTATCTGGCGGATTGTGGCTAAAGCCTGAAGGAAGCTCTGGGGGTTCATACAGGGACTACAAGGGCGAATAGGCGATACAGGTTGCTGGCCTCCGCCAATGGTAGGATTACATTGCTGGCGGGTGGGGCGTCCTTGGATATATGCCATTAGCGCTTCCCGACTGCTAGAAAATTGAAACGCTTCGCTGACTATGAAATAGTTGGATAAGTCATGCGTGTAATCGTATGCAAACTTTGCCAGCTCCAATCGGCTATTCTCAAAATCCAGCGCTTGCATCATGTCTCGCACATCTTGGGCAAGAAGGCAGTTTTGGCGAGCGATACCTCGGGCGATTTCCAATCGGGTTTGTTCAAAAGGTTCTTGACGCAGGGTGCGGAGGGCCTGCAAGAAGCTCTCTCGAGAGATGGGGACTGAGCAGTTGCAGGGGCCTGTGTAGCCGCTGCCACTGGGCGGAAATGCTCCTGAAGGAGGGAATGGGGCAGAAGGAGGCGGGGAACTAACCTGAGTGCCGCTTCCTGTCTGCACCTGTATGGTTGGATTGAAAACGATAGTGGTGTTTTGATTTTGTCCTGAGGAAGGGGAATTTCCTCCAGGAGAGGGAGGAGGTGAGGGGGGAGAACCTACAGGAGGCGTAGATTCGGTCTGGCGGGGAAGGCGATTGTACAGTACGATGACATACTGCCTCTTGCGTTTGCGGATAGCGTAATATTCTACCATTCCTCCCTCTATGTAGAGGGTGCGTCGTATTTGCACGACTTGTCCTTCAGACGGATAGATATAAATCGTAGTTCGCTGGGAGCCCTCGGGCAGGTCATGAACCTCTGCGCGGGTTACAGGGGCATCTGATACCCACTCGCCATTGATGTAAAGGCGAAACGGCTCACCGGTCTCGGACACCAGTACAAGGTCTCCTATAGCACTCTGGGCGAGAAGCCAAGATAAAAGTCCGCTCAGCCAGAGCTTAGACATGCTTCAAAAATAAGGCAAAAAGCATTCCCAGTGGCTCTCTTTATCCTGGCTTTACGATGGAGGGAATACCTTTGGAGGAATGAGACGGATTTGGTGGCTGTGGCTTTTCCTTGTCGTTGCGGCCTGTCGCAAGCAGGATGCCCTGCGTCCTAAACGTCCCCCAACCGCTCGGTTTTTCGTTGATTCTATCGGGCTGGAAGGAGAGAATCGGCTACCCTCGCGATTCGTCTTGCGATGGTATGGAGAAGATGCCGATGGAGTAGTAGTGGGGTATGAGATTCGTCTCAATGGAGGGGCTTGGAGCTTTACTACAGCTCAGGAAAGCACTTTTACGGTGGCTTTTGAGCCCGGCATACAATACAAAGATGTCCTATTTGAGCTCCGCGCCGTAGATAATGATGGGCTGCGTACTGACCCTCCGGCTCACTTGCGTGTGCCTCTCAAGAATTCTCCCCCGATTTGCAAGATTGATGATCGTTTGGCCCCTCCCGATACAGCCTTAGTAGCGATCACATTGGCTCTCCGAGTAGATGATCCCGATGGAGCTGAGACCGTAGATAGCCTGTACATTCGGATAGGAAATGGGCCTTGGGTATCCTTTTCTCCTCGGCATACCCTCATCACCCTTACCCCGCAGAATCCGTCGGCTACCTCGGCGACGTTGGTTTTCTTTGGGAATTCCCTTATGCCGGGTCTTTTGATTCCTACCCCCCTTCCTTTGGATGACACGCTGCGTTTATATGTGAGAGCGAAGGATCAAGGTGGGCTCTTCTCGGTGGTGGATAGTACGCGCCGAATCTACCTGCGGCGCAAAACCGCTGCATGGCTTATTTTGGATAGCTGGCCTACCACGGAGGCTATAGATACTTTAGACGCCTATTTTCGTCAGGCATGGGTTGGATACGATCACTGGAGCCTCCGTGGTACCACCCAGCGCCCTCCTCTTCAGATACCGACTTGGCTTCATGTATTTCGTGCTTATTCATTTGTGGGTTGGCTGGGAAGCGCTACAGCTCTGACCGAGCTGGAGTTATCCGAAACTTTGATAGAGCTTTATTTGTCTGGAGGGGGGCGGCTCTTCATCAACTTCCCGCTTCCAAGTACCATAGAGCCAACCTCGCCCATTTTCCGTTGGGCACCCATAGATAGCCTATCTTCTGTCCGACAGAATGGATTATTAGCGCCCGGTGGGATCGTGAGACCCCTTCAATCAGGCTTTCCGCAGCTTAGTAATGGCTTGCCTTCCTTCATGGGCGGCATCAATCCACCTTACCCCAAAGGAACAGCAGTTACTTTATACGACCTACCGAATCTCGTACAGGGCAACGGGCAGCCTTGGCCAGCTGGTCTAAGCAAGGCCGCAGCCGTGGGCTTCCCCACAAATGGGGGCAAGTTTCGTCAAATCTTTCTCATCTTGCCCCTCTTTCAGCTTGGAGGTGATAGAGTAGATTTTCTTTCCGCCCTTCAAACGGCTTTGCAACCATGAGACTTTTTATACTGCTTTACCTATTAGGCGCTATATGGGCGCAGAGGGCAACAATTGCGGGGGTCGTTATAGATAAAAATACCCGAGAGCCCCTAATAGGTGCGGCTGTGGCTTTAGTGGGCACCTATAAAGGAGCTTATACCGATGAAAACGGGCGATTTACTCTTACGGAGGTTGTGCCTGGCACCTACACTTTGCGGGTGTCGTATGTCGGGTATAATGAACTTCTCCTCACAGGGATTACCGTGAAGCCAGAACAGCGACTCCAGCTCAATCTTGCTCTTTCTCCGACGGGTACCACCCTCCAAACGGTAGAAATCGTAGGGGACCGCCCTCTGGTCAACTTAGAGTCAGGTAAGTCTGACCTCAAGGTTACAGGCGATGAGATTGCTCAGACGAACGCTGTAGATGTACAGACCATGGCTACCCTGCTACCGGGGGTGGCTCAGACGCTGGATGGCCTTCAGATTCGAGGGGGACGCGTGTATGAGACTCAGTATGTGATTGAGGGGGTCAATGCTCAAGACCCGCTCGCCGGCACTGGCTTCGGGGTGGATGTGTCTCAAGTAGCTATAGAGGAGCTGGAAGTAATAACAGGCGGTGTAGATGCCGAGTATGGGGATGGGACCTCCGGGGTTGTAGCGGTTCGCCTCAAAGAAGGAGGAGATCGCTGGCGACTCTACGGCCGCTACATGAGAGATGCCCTCGGTGGCGCCGTCTCTCAGTGGGGGTGGAATACGGACATTTTTAATCTCGGGCTGGGGGGACCTGTGTGGCGGGACTCTACCGGCAAACCTCGACTCACTTTCTTTGGTAGCTTTGATTTGCGCCTCAGCGATGAGTATTTCGGTGTCCGAGCGAATCAGCTGCGCAGCAGTTTGATAGAAGAAAGCTCGGACAGGGACCCTTTCTATCGGTCTATGAGTCGTCTTTTCGGTAGCCCTACCAAAAGTGAGTTTTTCGCTCCACGTCAGGACAATAAATGGTCGGGCACAGCCAAATGGGTCTATCGGATTGATTCCAAAACTCGTCTCTCGCTTTCTATACAGCAGAGCTTAGCTATCAATCAAAATACCCGTTCTCTTCAGATCATCGGCAGCGACCAAATCATGGTACCCGGCTTTCAGTTTCCCTTTATACTCCAGCCGGATAACGCCAATACCTATACCCACCGCTCCAACCTAACCATCCTCAAGCTGAACCGCATTCTGTCTCGCGTCTGGACCGGTGAGCTAACCTTGAGCCGTCTATTTGTGAATCTAAGGGCTGATGCAAACGGTCGCCCTTTCCGAGATTCGGTCATCCGGCAGATATACGACCCTGCTTCTATCGTTACTGATCCTGTTACAGTTTTCAATCCCAATGATAGCATCGTCTATGTCAATCCAGGCCCGGGCGTTTTCAATAATGGAGGCATAGCCACCTTATGGCATGACCATTTTGCCGAGGAATACACCTTCAAAGTCAAGCTTACCTATCAGCCGAAGAGCACCTCTCACTTTTGGATATTTGGGTTGGAGCATCGGGAGCAGCATTATCAGTGGATAGATGTGACGCGTCCATGGGTAGGGGCGCCGATACGATTGGAAAACGGGCAGGTTTTTGCTTCAAATCGGATCGGCACCAGCAATGATATTTGGCGAGTGAGACCCGCCACGGGGGGAATCTTTTTTGAAGATAGGATACGATACAAGGGCATTGTAGCCAGTCTTGGGGCTCGTTTGATGTACTGGGCTCCGGGGACCTTCGTGGATGAAGCTGTGGAGAATCCTCGGGCTCCCATCTTAGATGCGGTGCGAGAAGCCTATCGCAAAGAGACCATTCCCCTCCTCGGTCGTCGTTTCAAAGGTCGGCTTCTCCCTCGCCTGCGTGTGTCCTTTCCTGTTACGGACAATCATGTGCTCTTTTTCAACTACAGCCACTCTACTCGTTTGCCTCATCCCCGTTTCGTGTATGCTGGGCTGGACCCAGTTTATCAAGACCGCTCCTTCTTAGCCTTTTTAGGCAATCCTAACCTCAACCCCGAGGTAAATGTAGGCTACGAAATCGGACTCAAGTCTAACCTGGGCAAAGGTTGGGCATTACAGCTTAGCGCTTTCTATAATGACAAGTTTGACTTTATCGTGAACCGTATCATTACCCTGCGCGATCAAACAGGCCGCTTTACCGAGCGTGTTTTTTCGGTCAATCTTGATTATGCTCGGGTACGGGGTTTAGATGTTCTTCTACAGCGGCGGGTGGGGGACTGGTTGCGCCTGGTGGCTTCGGTTACTTATCAAGTCGCTACGGGAAAGTCTAACTCAGCTTTGGAGTCGCTTTTGCAGATTCGGCAGAGCGGCCGCAACGATGCGACGCAGGAGTTCTTCTTAGCGTGGGATCGCCCCTGGGACATCAAGCTTTGGGGTATCCTTAGGTCTCCTAACGCATGGAGTAAATCGGTCCTACGAGACTGGACTGCTTTTATCTCTTTCACTTGGAAGTCAGGTCTCCGCTACACGCCTTTTCGTTTGGTGGGACAGGATGATTTTTCTGGACGACCTATTTACGAGCGGGTGGACGGACCACCCAATACAGCCATTGGGGCACCTTGGCGCTGGGTGGACTTGAGATTGACGCGCAGCTTCCTACGGGGTCGGCTCTCCCTCTTTATAGAAGGGCGCAATGTGCTCAACTGGAAAAACGCTGCCATTATCAATCCTGTCACTGGGCGGGCCTACGAATACCCCGACGATGTGCCTATTACTTGGCGAGACCCCAAGTATCCCAACCCCTTGGATACAGGACTTCCCCCGACAGACCCTGCTCGCTACTTGCCCCCCAGACAGGTCTTTGTAGGGATGAATTGGGCCCTTGGCGGTTCTGTGGGTAAGAAGGATGAGACTCCATAGCGCCGGGCTGTTTCACAGGCTACGCAAGAGAAGCTGTTTCTACGGTGCTTTCACAGGGGAGGCATGTTCGCTACTTCAGCGGGATGAGCCGCTCTGTAATGGGAAGCGATACGCCTTTTGAATGTAGTCCGTGAAAGCTTCGTACAATGTCGCTAAGTTCGGCATAGTCTGCCTCAAGTATTCAAGGTGGGCTTGGATTGTAGAGAGATCGCCTCGGCGAGCGGGACCCGTCTGAGCTTCAGAGGGGGAGAGATTCCAGAGTCTGCGCATGACCGTCTCTCCCAGGGGGAGGTACAGTTTCCTATCGCCGATTGGAGCAGCTAAACGCTCACCGATGTGAAAGAGGGCGTTGAGAAAGTTAGCCGTAAAAACGGCTCCGATATGAAGCCTCAGCCGCTGCGATGACTCAGCGAAATGCACCTGCTCGGGCGTGCCAGCTAAGAGATGAGCCCATGATTCTACCTCAGGGGGGCCCTCCCAGAAAATCGGAAAGCGGCCCCACTGGACCGCCTCGCCTATAACGAAGCTCTGAAGGGGGTATAGCACGCCAGCTTTTTCGCCGTATAGCTCGGAGAGTATAGAAAGTGGCACAGAACCAGCTGTATGTACAATAAGGCATTCGGGAGGAATGTAAGTCCGAACCTCTTCAGCTACCTGGCGGATTTGGGCATCCTTTACGCATAAAAATACCCCTCGTATAGAAGCAAAAGGCACTTCAGCGAGATTAGTCCATCGGATGACGCCGCCTTCAAGAGGCTGATGAGGTCGCTGAAGCAGTCCTACTTCTTCACCCTGAGCTCGCAAGCGTTGGGCAATCGCCCGTCCCACACCCCCAGCTCCGATAACGAGAAACATCTCTATTTATCCCCTATCCAAGGCGAGATTGGGTAAGGAGGTTGAGCCGAAGGAGGCCTATCGGACTTTTGGATGGTTTGAGTCTCTAAAGCCCAGGTAAGAAGCCCCTTTTCATACTGTTCTATACGCAGAGGCAGGCCCACTTTGAAGTAGCGGGCGGCCGCACCTATCCGGTCAGCTTCCAAGAATCGCTCCCATAGCTTCCAATCAAATGGGAATTCCAAAGCCCAAGTAACTTTGAGACTTAGTTCGGGGAAAGTTAGCTCCCATTCCTCTGCCTGATAGCCGTCTTTTGTAGTAAATCGCCGAAGTAAGGTGGCTTTTTCGGGGGGCGTAGGGGTCTCTCGGAGGGGTGTAACCTCATAAGCCTTTTTCTCTGTATGGTCAATCAGATAGGCTTTTGCTTCAGAGAAAAGGTAGCTAAGTTGGTAGCTTTTGCCCCTATGGGTTCCGTAAAGGTCGTATCGCAGTACCGTGGGGAAAAGCCATAGGGTCGCTCGGATGGGTTGAAGTGTGTCCCGTACCGGGAAAGAGATGGTGGCATCCAGTCGGTATTGCCCCCAGAGGAGGGCAGGTGGTAAGAGAGTAATGAGGCGTTTCATGGTCCGATACGCCCTCGAATGAGCCCTGTAAGGTAGTAGTTATCAGGATAGGGGAGGAGGGGAGCTCCCCCTATGCGTCGTATGGCGTATCCAGGAGATCCGCCTGATTGCAGGACAAAGTTACCTTGCGGATAGCAGCCTAAGCTAAAGGGAACCGGAGATCCAATAGCGGGTCGGACTTGTCCTTCTAAACAGACTCGTATGAATCCTTCGCGTCCAGGGTAGCCATAGTCTCCTCCCCGACCTCCATACCCTTCTGGGCGTACCGTTAGGTCTATATTAGCGATTCCTAAGCTCACGGTATAGGTCCATACGAGAGTAAGTAGACCTCCTTGACCGGCGGTTGCCGTGATACCCCCTGTAGCATCTTGCCCAGGCGCAAAGTAGCCAATCGTGAAGTTTCCTGAGGGGCGTCCGCCTCGCCCGAGCTGAGCTCCTCCGCCTCCTCCTGCACTTATGCCTATGGTTATTCCTCCTACAATCGGGATGTTGAAGTTTTGCTCCACGCCAACTGAAGCGCCCCCTCCACCACCGCCGAAGATATGGCCGTTGCGTAAGTATAGGTGCGTTCGGGCGGTAATATGGACAGCGTCGCCGCCCGGCTGCCCTGGTAAGCTGTAGTTAGGAAGGGGGGCGCCCGTTGCGCCGTCACCTCCCCGCCCTAAGAAAGCGCCTTCATGAATCAGAGCTACTACAGATTGAGGATGGAGGTTGCCCGTCGTGAAGGCGGGATTAGCTGGGCTCGTAGCGCTAACTTCCACCCCCGGGTAAGTGTGAACTATTACGCATACTGGCTGCCCTGTCGGGATTTGAGGGTTAGCAGCCGTGAGGTTGTAGTTCGTAGCGTTATTTAGAATGAGAACCCGATAGCAGGAGTCTATTGTGAGGGTGTACACTATGTTCTTGATGGTGTTTCCGCACACTGCCTGTATGACGATAGGGTAAGTGCCATGAGGAGCTATAGGTTCCGCCGTAATCGTTAGGGTAGCTGAGCCAGACCCCGTCAGGATGGGCGGAGTGAAGCTGTAGCTGGTATAAGCAGGGAGCGTAGAATACACTTGAAGGGCTATGGGTTGAGAAGTGCCAGCCGTCTGGGTGAGCGTGATTGTGGTCTGGACCGATTGAGTATTGATGTGGTCTATGGTGCCGCTGGTAGGATTAGCTGTGAGGGTGAAGTTACAATCATCGCAGCTCTCAGCGTAGGCGGGCAGCCAGCAGCGGCCGTTGTAGTATTCTACGATGCTATCTTGGGTGTTGAATATCGTAAGGCCGGCGGGGGGATTAGGGATGGCATCCCGCTGGTTGCGAGTTAGCCGAGGTAGCAGTAGCCCTTTGCTGTTGCTCTCCAAATGCAAGATGGCTGCAGGGTCTGGTTGCAGAATGCCAATACCTACGCCTTGAGCACCAAGCCAGAAAGGTAGCCACGCAAGCCCATATCGCCATGCATCCTTCATTTTCCCCGAAGGTAAAAAAGTTTGTACATTTTCACATGCGTTGGGCGTGGATTTTGGGAGGCCTATTGATAGCCCAGGTGACCGATGACTTCTCTGATGGAGACTTTACAACCAATCCCACCTGGAGCGGTACGGACGCTTACTGGATCATCACGCCCGATTTTCGCTTGCGCAGTAACGGTCCCTCTGCAAGCGCCACCCTGTATCTCTCCACAACCAATACCCTGATGCATAATACGGAATGGCAATTTTGGGTGCGGGTGGGCTTCAATCCCTCCCCTTCCAACTTTGTGCGAGTTTATCTCGTAGCTGACCGAGCTGATCTCACCGATCCGGCTCTGCAGGGATACTACTTGCGATTAGGGGGCATTTTAGGCAATCTGGATAGCTTGGAGCTTTATCGTCAGCAGGGGTCGCTGCATACCCGCTTAGCTGGGGGAAAGGTCGGGCGCTTCGGCGGTACAAATAATATACTCCGCATACGAGTCCTGCGGAATGCAGCGGGGACATGGAGCGTCTATACCGACAGCTTGGGATTTTGGGAGCAGGAGCTTGTCGTCAATGATGCGTTTTTTACCAGCACCTCTCACTTTGGCATCCTTTTCCAGCACACCTCTACCAATCGGCAAAATCTATGGCTAGACGATTTTTACATCGGACCTCCTATCGTGGATACCATACCGCCGCAAATTCTTTCTGCTGAGGCTATTACCCCAACCCTCATACGCCTGACTTTTTCAGAGGCGGTAGAGGCTGCATCTGCTCAAAATCTTGCCAACTACACCCTGAGCCCAGGCGGCATAGTCGTAAATGCGGCGGTTCGTATCACCCCCGCCAAGGTAGAACTCACTCTTTCCGCTCCTTTGACCCCTTCGGTGGTGTATCAGCTCAGCTTCACGGGCATTCAAGACATGAATGGCAACTCAGGCAGCGGACAAGTAAATATCGTCTTGCCAGAGCTTCCTCAGCGAGGTGATCTGGTTATGTCCGAGCTCATGGCCAAGCCTACACCAGCTGTGGGCCTTCCCCCTCACGAGTATGTGGAGATTTACAACCGCTCCTCTAAGTGGCTGACCACTACAGGATTGAGATTATGTGATGAGGTTCAGTGCGGGACGCTTAGGGATACCATCCTGCCGCCTCAAACTTTCATTTTGCTTGTCCCTAACAGCGCCGTTTCCGCTTACTCTAATGCTATACCTCTATCGGCATGGCCTACCTTGAATGATAGCGGGGATAGTCTGACGCTTCTAAGCCCATCGGATGAGGTGATAGAGGCTTTGCGATACCGCGCCTCTTGGTACCGCGATCCCCTAAAAGCTCAAGGTGGATGGAGTTTGGAACGAATAGACTTAGATGACCTTTGCAGCACTGACTCAAACTGGATAGCTTCTACGCATCCTACAGGGGGCACGCCGGGGGCTTCCAATAGCGTAATGGGGCTCTGGACCGATCAGAGCCCTCCGATCCTTCAAAGCTGGGAGTGGCTTTCTCCTACCCAGTTTCAGCTTATCTTCTCAGAAGGTTTGGATACCCTTTTTATGCAAAATCCGAGCAACTACACAGTGGCGGGCGGACTTGCTATTACTGGCCTACGGACAGGGCTTCAGACGGTTATTTTGAGCTTCTCCAGTACGCCTCAGGTGGGTTTGAGTTATACACTTACCTGTACCGCTAAGGACTGCAAGGGAAATAGCCAAAGTCTCACTATTCCCTTCGGACTACCTGAGCCGGCGCTGCCGGGCGATGTGATATTTTCAGAAATCATGGCTAAGCCTACCCCTATGGTAGGGCTCCCGCCGCATGAGTATGTGGAGATTCATAACCGCTCTTCCAAATGGATAAGTTTGGGGGGCTGGCAGTTCTGTGATGGAAGCCGTTGTGCCCTCTTGCCAGAGAGAGTTTTGGGGCCGGGTGACTATTTAGTCCTGACGACAGTAAATGGAGCCTCTGCCCTACCGCAAGCTGTAGGACTTAGCTCATTTCCTACCTTAAACGATTCAGGGGACAGCCTCGTCCTGCTAAGAGCCGATAATGTGCCGATGGATCAGGTTCAATATTACGCCTCCTGGTATCGGGACCCGGCAAAAGCCCAAGGAGGGTGGAGCTTAGAACGGATAGACTTAGATGATCTCTGCAGCACGGATTCCAACTGGATAGCCTCTATTCACCTTGCAGGCGGTACGCCAGGTGCTCCCAATAGCGTTATGGGCTCGTGGAGCGATCAGACCCCTCCATCTCTTGTAAAGCTAACTTTTCGTTCTCTCCAAGAGATACTGCTAACCTTCTCTGAGCCTGTAGATACAGCTTACATGCGCCTACCTCAGCGATACATTCTCACGGGCGGTACGACTGTACAATCGGTGAGCTTCGGCATGCTGAATGAGGTTCTGCTTTATCTGACGGTTCCCCTAATAAGTGGCGTTGCGCATACGCTGGATATAGAAGCTCGGGATTGTGCGGGCAATGCGGCTCAGATTCGCTATGCTTTTGGCTTGCCTGCTCCGGCTGCACCTTTTGATGTGGTTATCTCCGAGGTTATGGCTGATCCCGACCCTCCTGTAGGCCTTCCTCCGTATGAGTACATAGAGCTGTATAATCGCTCTCAGAAGTACATAGAGTTAGAGAACTGGACGCTTCAAGTCGGTACTATCCAACGGCGCTTACCTCACTATCTCCTACCGCCGAATAGTTATGTTACAGTTACTTCATCCGAAGGGGTGCTGGCTTTGTCAGCTTACGGTCCTGCATTAGGGATATTGTCTTTTCCGAGCCTACCCAATCGGGGCGGCCTAATCGTGCTGAGAGATGCAGGGGGAAGGGACATCGAAAGGCTAAACTACTCGGACGCATGGTACAAAGACCCTGCGAAAGAAGATGGGGGCTGGAGCTTAGAGCGACTATGGACAGAATGGCTCTGTGCAGGGGGGGACGGATGGCGAGCTAGTGCCTCTCCCACTGGCGGCACGCCAGCTTCACTCAACTCTGTTCGGAGTACGGAGCCCCGTCCACGCCCCGCTATCTTATCGGCGCAGTATAGGCCCCCTGTCGTTCTTCTGTCCTTCTCCGAAAGGATGGACAGTAGTACTCTTAGCCAAGTGGAGCTGTACCGATGGGACCCTCCCGTGCCTTTGATAGCTGCTACACCAATGGAAGGAGGCTTTGCTGTAGAACTTCTTCCTATGATACCGTTGGAGGAGAATCGTTCCTACACGATTACCCTTTATTCCCTGCTCTCTTGTGCGGGGGAGCCGCTGGATTCCCTCGTCGTTTCCTTCATAGTACCAGCATCCGTGGAGCCTATGGATGTGGTGATTAACGAAATCCTTCCTGAGCCGCAGGTATCTGGAGTACGATACGTAGAGCTCTATAATCGATCCGAAAAAATCATAGACGCAACTCAGCTTATCTTGGCAAGGGGTGGTCAGCCTTTCAGTTTTCGTGCGATTACGGGAGAAAGACCTGTACTGCTCTTTCCCAGGGGCTATTTATGCGTTGCCTCGGATACGGCTGATGTGCAGCGCCGCTATAGTCCGCCCCCTCATGCCCGCTTTCACCAAGTGCGTAGCTTACCTGCTTACGATTATAGTCGGGATACTGTGTGGCTTCTGCGCAGTAGGGATTCTGTGCCGATTGATTGGGTGCCATATTCGTCCGCTTATCACTTTCCCGACCTTCGCAGTCGGAAAGGGGTGGCGTTAGAGCGTTTATCGCCTCACAGACCCTCTCATGATCCCCAAAACTGGTATTCTGCCGCCAGCAGCGTGCGCTATGGAACGCCAGGTTATGAAAACTCCCAAAGAGAACCCTCTGACGCAGGGAGGGGGATTCGTTTAGAACCCCGTACTATCTCGCCCGATGGAGATGGGTATGACGACATTCTGTGGATATATGTGCCAGCAGACTCGCCTGATACAAAGGTGGATATTGAGATTTACACCCTGAGCGGACACTTAGTGAGTAAAGTCGCTGAATCCTATCTCCTTGGGGTGGGAGAAAATACCTTTCGGTGGGAGGGGGTTGATAAAGAGGGACGGCGCTTGGCCGCTGGTGTCTATGTCGTATCCATTTCACTCATAGAGCCTAATCGGGGTAAAGCCCGCCAACATCGCCTCCTATGCGCCGTCGCTGAAAAGGTCCGATGAAGCATTCAAGGGCCGATGAGAACGGAGTCCTTTCTTAGTCGGCTGATTATGAGAGGAGGGTACCTTGACAGATCGGTCCCCCCCGAGGATGGGGTTCTTTTTCAGCCCTCTCAGATGAGCAAGGATGCTTACTGGGTGCAAGGTTTTTGGTCAATCTCTCAGCTAAGCCAGATCAGTCTGCCTGCCCCTTTAATAAAGAGGTGCGCTCTCCGCTGGGGTGACTCGCGCAGCTCCTTCAATACAGTCGGGTTTTTCGCAGATTAGTTGGGTCCATAAACTTTGATATTTATACGAACAACATGCGCTGGGATGGGGGCTGGAGAGGGATGATAGTCTATCGTTTTGCCCTATGGATAGGTATAGGGGCGTCTATACGTGCTCAGCGCATAGATACGATATTTCCGCCCTCCGTCTCGGAATGGCGCTTACCCGAAGGTTGGCTACTTCCCGGGTCTGTGGAGATACTTCCCCTGCGTGGGTGGCGATACGATAGTGCAGCTCACACTCTGGCTTGGCAGTCGGCGGGAGACTCGGTAAGAGTACGAGTGGAGATTCTGCCTCTACCGAAGGCCCCTTCTCGCTTTAGTCCTTTGCCGTGGAAAGCCTTAGAGCGGTGGGATAGCATAGCTCAAGCTGAACGCCCTCCCCCGGAAGGGCCTGTTTCGCCTGTCCAGCGAGATACTTTCAATCCCCAAATAAGCCGAAATGGTAGCTTGATTCGTTCTCTTACTGTGGGTACAGGTCAAAGCGCCACCCTCAATAGCGCCTTTCGCTTGAGCTTGGAGGGTAAGATAGCGCCTGACCTATTCCTTATTGCTGCCCTCACCGATGAGAACCTACCTTTTCAGACGGCTGCTACTCAAAGCATCGCTGACTTTGATAGAGTTAATATAGGTCTGCGATGGCGCCGTGCCCAGCTACTCTTTGGAGATTTAGAGCTGCGGGAAAGTCGCACTCATTTTGCCAACTTCTATCGGAATGTACTCGGAGTGGAGCTGCGTGCTCCTATTGACCAACATGCGGTTCAGGTAGCTTTTGCTGAGGCTAAAGGTCAGTTTCACACAAATTCTTTCATGGGTCAGGAGGGCCGGCAGGGTCCTTATCCTCTGACAGGTAAAAACGGAGAGCGCTTCATCACCATTTTAGCTGGTTCGGAGAAGGTCTACCTCAATGGGATTCTTATGCAGCGGGGTCAGGATCGCGACTATGTGATAGATTACACGGTGGGGGAGATTACATTCACACCTCGGGTACCCATTACGGCTGCGACGCGAATAGTGGTGGATTTTGAGTATGCGGATCGCAGTTATGGACGCAGCTTTATCTGGCTGAGGGAGACCTGGCAGGGCGAGAGGCTACAGGGGAGCGTCTCTTATTTCCGTCAAGCGGATAACTTCCGCCGCCCTTTGGATTTTTCTCTGTCTCCTCAGGAGGAGGCTCAGCTGGCAGCCCTGCCTCCGGGTTCTCGGCAGGGGCTTTTGTCGGGCGTTGATACGGTGCCGTTTGAGCCCGGGGAGATTCGTTATGAAGCTCGGGATACGGTGATAAATGGCCTTAGCTTGCGCTACTTTCAGTTGAGCCAAGACCCCCAGTTAGCTATGTACCGTGTGAGCTTTGTTTTTGTTGGGGCAGGTCGAGGTGAATATGTGCGAGAAGTCACATCTCTCAACGGAAATGCTTTTCGCTGGGTAGGCCCAGGCAGGGGCGACTATATCGTAGGGCGTGTCGTGCCTCTGCCTATCAGCGTGGAGGTACTCTCCCTTTGTCATGCATGGCAGGGTCCGGCTCGGCTCTCTTGGGAAGGTGAAGTGGATATCAGTCGTTTCTCAGACAATAGATTCGCTCGTCGCACGGTTCAAGATGTAGCGTTGCGGCAGACCCTTCGCTGGCAAGCTCTGTCCGACCGTAGTCCTTGGCAACTGCGGCCTGAGCTTACCTTCCAGTACGTCGGGGCCTCTTATCAAAACGCTGACCGGGTTTATGAACGGGAGTATGGACGCCTCTGGAACTACAACGACTTAGGGGTTCGGCGGACTGAGCGTTTAGTGGAAAGTCGCTGGGTGGTGAGCTATAAGGCTCGGTATCGGCTCACCCCGCATGTGGGCTGGCGTAGCTGGGGGGACTCGTTACGCACGCTGCGCTCAGCCCTCCTGTGGGAAGGCTTAGACAGCACGCGGGGATTGGGCGGGCTCTATCTGGCCGAATACATTCCCTCTTACACGCCCTTAGGCTCTGACCGGTGGATTCGCCAGACGGGGCGAGTCTTCTTCACCCTGCAAAAATGGCAAGTAGGTAGCTCCATCTGGACGGAGCGCCGACGATGTACCTTTTCCGATAGTACAAACTTTCGGTTTTATGAATACACGCCGTATGTGCGCTATAAGGGTGAGAAGTGGTTAGGGCAGGTGTCGTACCAATGGCGGCGCGAGTGGCAGCGCCCCCCTTTGGGTGGAGAAGAACGAGGGGAGCTGCTTCGGTTTCGGGCCTACATGCCTCAGATAGAGCTGCGCTACCAGAGCGATAAGCTGACCTTCTCCACAGTCAGCTCTTATCGGATTTTTGAAGTGGGGGATACGGTCTTTGGATTAGCTCCTTCTCGTACGCTGCTGAGCCAAAATAGCCTTCGCCTTCGTCTGACTCCCTGGGAGATAGAATCCTTCTACCAACTCTCTGCTGAGCAGATGCCCCAGCGGCAAATCTTATTTGTCGCCGTCAACCCGGGTCAAGGCACTCACGAGTGGCGCGATTTGAATGGGGATGGCTTAGAACAGATAGAGGAGTTTTTTCCGGCCGTGAATCCTCTTTTAGCCAGGTATATTCGGGTACAGCGAGCGACAGGTCGGTTCATTCCAGCCGTGGCGGTCAATGCAGCCGTGTCGCTGCGATGGCAGCCTCAGAAGCGACTCAAATGGCTCAGCTATCAACTGAATACCCGATTAGAGCAGCGTCAAAATGCCCCTGATAGCCGATGGATGCGCTACCTTCCCAGCTTGCCTCCCGCCGATACGACCTTCCTTAGCTGGTCTTTTCTTCATCGGCAGGACCTTTTTCTATTCAGGCAAGCCCGACGAGGGGACCAAACTTTTTCCTTTCAGTACCAGCTTTCTCAACTGGTACCTTTCTCAGGGCTTCAGCGTCAGGTTCAGCGCCAGGTCAGTTCTCGCTCGCGGTACAACCTATCCCGTCAAGTGGGGGGAGAAATGGTAGGTACCTATACTGTAAAGGAGAGTTTAGCCCCCCTTCAACCAGACCTAACTTACGCATACCAGGGGGTGGAGGTCGCCCCTCAGCTTATCCACCAACCTTCAGGAAAGTGGCGTACAGCGGCGGGCTTAGCTTATAGACGGCGATGGTCAAATAGCCCCTCTACTCTCAATGTGCAAGGTGTGCGATTCCCTATAGAGCAGCGATGGAGCTGGAGAGCTGGAGCCCTTTTGAATCTGCGGATAGAGCCGGCTTTCTACCGCTCTGCCACACCAATCCCCCCTCTTCTTCTATTGGACCTTTTGGAGGGCATGCAAATCGGGCGCAACCTTTTCACCAGCCTGACTCTCAGCTTTCCTATAAGTCGTTATGTGGAATTGTCCCTGCTGTATGAGGGGCGTTACAGCAGCCGAGAACCAATCCATTCGGCTCGCATGCAAGCCCGAGCAAACTTTTAGCTTTATGTTTGTCCTATGGAGGACCAAAATAAAACCCCTCTGCTCATAGAGACTGAAGTCCAGGACCGAGTTGGATACTTGACCCTCAACCGACCTGAACGGCGCAACGCCCTCAGCTACGCCTTGGTCAGCCAGTTAAGACAGGCCCTTTCTCAGTGGCAAGAAGATCCAAGCGTGCGTATCGTAGTTCTGCGGGCCCGAGGTCCGGTCTTCTGTGCTGGAGCGGATATTGAGTACCTTCAGAAGCTCCAGAGCTACACCTTTCAGGAGAACCTGGCTGACTCTATGCATCTCATGGAGCTCTATCTGCTTATGTATCGGTATCGAAAACCGCTCATAGCTCAGGTAGAAGGGCCGGCCTTGGCAGGGGGAGCTGGCCTGGTTACCGTGTGCGATTTGGTGGTGGCTACGCCAGAAGCTACCATAGGCTATCCCGAAGCCCGAATCGGCTTTCTCCCAGCTATGGTTACCTATTTTCTGCTCCGACGCGTGGGGGAGGGATGGGCCCGGCAGCTCCTCATGACGGCTGAACCTTTTCCTGCTCAGTGGGCTCATACGGTAGGTCTTTTCAACTACATCGTTCCCTCTCAGGAAATTCGGACATTTGTGCATGAGCTGGCTACTAAGATCATCCGACAAAACTCCTCCACTTCTATGGAATTCACGAGAAAGCTCATAGCTGATATGCAAGACCTTCCCCTTCAGCAGGGTCTGGAGTTCGCTGCTAAGATGAATGCTCATGCTCGAGCCACAGAGGACTTTCGGCGAGGTATAGAGGCTTTCCTCCGCAAAGAGAAAATAGAATGGTAGGACGCCGCATTCTCTCCTCAGAAGAGGTGAAGCGGGTCCTCCACCGAATGGGATTAGAAATCATGGAAAGGCATTATGGAGCCGAGCTGCCGTTCCTCATGCCAGCTAGCGAACGCGGCCGCCCCATAGCCGAGTACCTCCTCACAGTCTTAGACCGAGAAGGCGTTAAGGCTACGATGAGCCTATCCCCTCCTTCAACGAGACCAGTGCTTTTAGTAGATGATGTACTCTACACAGGGCGGACGCTCTTGGCTTGTATTCAAGAGTTGGCTGCTCAGCATCTGCCCCCTCAAATAGAAGTGCTTGTCTTAGTGGATCGGGGGCATAGACGCTATCCCATCTACCCTGACTATGTCGGTGTGCGATTAGCCACTACGCTTCAGGAATATGTCCGAGTCAAAACTCAGCCCGATGGGTGGGAAGTCTGGCTGGAATAAAAGCGCCCTCCCTTGCCTTGCTTGGCAGGCAAGGCTTGTTCAGGGGACAGCTTGTGTCTGCTAAGCTGCAAAGGAGGTGTCTTCAGCCGCTGGCGGGGTAAGAGGAGGTATCACTAAGACTTAGTGGCCTTTGCAACAGACCTGTGAGACTCCGCAGAGATAAGCTCTGACCGATAGAAAAGGCCCCCCATCGTCTTTTGAGACATGCCTGATATCAAGCTCCAACTAAGCCAGTTCTGCATTCATGCATGGTAAGCGTCCCGACCCTTTCGAGAGGACAGGGATTGGGATGCTCTGATGTTTATTGAGCTACTCAGTCTTCGGTCCTTTTGCGGCCGAATATGGAAAAATGTACGAATCGCTCTGGATGGAGCCGCAGTTCATCTAAAAGGAGCCTTAGGCTGACTACGCTTTTATCTAAGTCTCTGTACAAGCTGCTATCTCTTAGGAGAAGGCCAGCGGTTCCTTGTCCTTCGTTGAGTGTTTGGAGGGTTTTATGAAGCTGGAAAGCCGAAGAGTCTAAACGGGTCAATAGAGAGGGCAGGCGACCGTTTAGAGAGTCAGCTGTTTCTTCAAAGGTATTTAGGGCGGAGGTGAGTCGAGTCCTTAGTTCAGAGAGGGTTTTATCCAGCTCGGTTAAGGTTTGTCGGAGATGAGCAGCGGTGGGGGAGAGTTCGTCAGCTGTACGGTTGGCTAACACACGAACCGCTGAAATGGTTTGAGGCACGGCTCCCCCCTCAGGAGCGATAAGACGATTTAAGTGGGCAGCGGTCTGATTGAGCTGTCCTAAAAGGGTGTCTAAGCGGTCTTTTATGGGGCGTATCTCTTGAAGAACCTTATCAAAGGTTCCAGTGGCTAAACTGTCCAGAAGGGTGTCGCCTTCTTGAGCGAGCTTTTCGGATGAGCCCGGCACTATCCAAAGCCCCTTGGTGCCTATGAGGTCTAAGTTGGTGATGGTGGCTCGGCTATCTACGGGAAGGGGTATTTCACGCAGCACCTCAAACTCTATTAGAACCTCACCCGTACGAGGGTTAAACCGTAGGTCCTGCACTTGTCCAACCTTGTAGCCTCGGTATAGGACTTTATCGCTGGTGGAGAGGTTATCGGCGTTCTGAAAGACGGCGTAGTACGTGTTGTAACGCTGAAACACCGAATGCCCTTTGAGGTAGTTGAGGCCAAAGAAGAGGAGTATAGCAGCTCCTGTTGTAATGATGCCGATTTGGGCTTCGCGGGAGAGACGCAAGTTTGACACGAGACAAAGATAAGCCGTCCGCTAATCCGGACGGCTCTCTAAGGTGAGGACGGAAACGAGTGCTACTTCAGGAAAACGACGAGAATAGCGACTACTTCGGCGATGAGAGCCACCCCTTCCACGAAAGCCGCCATGAGGATCATATTAGCTCGGATGTCTCCGGCGGCAGAGGGTTGTCGAGCGACCCCCTGCATGGCGGACGAGGCGAGGGTTCCAATGCCAATACCAGCTCCAATAGCCGCAAGGCCAGCGCCTAAAGCAGCGCCGAGATAATGAATGGTGCTACTAGCTTCTAACCACATATCGGGCGCAAAGGTAGAAAGTTTCAGTGGGACTCCTCCAAGGCTGCCCCTAAAAACACCGCTGTTAGCATGGTAAAGATGTAGGCTTGGAGTATGGCTACTATCGTTTCTAATGCCATCACGAAAAGACCCAGTAAAACAGAAAAGAGGGCAACGCCAAGTCCAGCCGCTACCGATTGAAATACGGAGGCTAAAATGAATATCAATCCAATGACTGATAGCATCATCAGGTGTCCGGCGAAAATATTAGCAAAAAGACGCATCATCAGAGCAAAGGGTTTGGTAAATACCCCAATCAGCTCCAGTGGCATAAGGAATATCTTGAGAGGCACTGGCATACCAGGATACCAGAAAATGTGCTGCCAGTAGGCTTTGGTGCCATTCACTTGAACCAGGATAAAGGTCAGAAGGGCTAAGAGAAAGGTCAGGGTGATGTTTCCCATGATGTTGGAGTTGAGGGGAGTCAATCCAAAGAGATTGCTCAGCCAGATGAAGAAGAAGAGGGTAAGTAGATAGGGCAGGAAGCGATCTGCATGATGATGGAGCATGGGGCGAGCTACTTCGTCCCGAATAAATAGGACGATAGGCTCTATCCAGCGTGCTATGCCCTTAGGGATAGGGGAGGTTTCATAGGCGCGGACAGCGGCGCGCCCCAGCCATAAAAGCAACACACCCACTATAAGCAGTTGGAATACAGTCTTAGTGAAGGAGAAGTCGTAAATAGGCTGGCAATCTAAGGCAGCTATCTTGCCTTCTGGAGTGAGGGTGAATCCTCTGGACTCAAGGTCAGCTTGGATTTCCGAAGGGGTATGACCCTTGACGAAAAAGATGGATAGCCCTGACTTGGGATGATAAATGAGTCGTGGAAGAGGGATACTTATTGCGATGTAGTGGGTAGACCCATCAGGGTTTTTGCCCCAAGGGATGTCTGTAATATGCCAGTCGTAAGAGTCCTTTACGTGACCCAGGATAAAATCCGCTGGCCCGCCCCCAGCTTTTAGGACGGATAGGGTTGTGCTTAGGAGAAGGAGTTTTTTCCACATACTGACCAGCGCAAGTTACAGCGAGAAAAGCACATGAGCCACCTGTATCCCTACCACCGCCAGCACTGCACACAATAGAAACGGCTCAAAGGTTGGTCGGAGCCAGAGAGCTATACCCGCAATAAGAAGAAAAGACAAGCCTACCTTGAGGAAAGTAGCGTAGATGACTTTCCGAATAGAGCCAGTCTGTACCATCCAAAGGCTTATGGCGCCGGCAATGCCTAAGGCAACCCATATTATACCGCAGGCTAAAGCGGTGTCGGGTGTGCTTTTATTTCGGACCAGCTCGTAAGAAACCCCTCCGAAGACTATGGCTATCAAGAGCAGCAAGAGGGGCTTTAGATACCGCTTTTCTGTCTTCATCGGCTTGAAGCGGGTAAAGTGATCTCGTAAGCGTACTCCAGCGTTTCGATAGCGCCGGGCCGCAGCAGAAGCTCCCACTGGAGGAGGTATCGGGGGTTAGGCCCGCGGCGCTCGGGAAGGGGTGCTGCTCGAGCAAAACCCAGTCGGTCCGCAAGAGGTTGCCCCGTGATAGGCTTCTGCACCAGAAGCCGAGCTTCACGAGAACTGCTATTTTGAATCCGTAGGGTTCCAGTGAGGATAACCTTTCCACTATAGGCTGGGTCCTTGAGGCGCTCGCGACGCGTCTCTTGCTCTTGGAGCCGCAGTTCTATTCCAGCCATGTGAGCCAGGGGAATATACCCGCTGCCAGCTGGGGGGGTTATACCGATTCGGCTTTGGGCTACAGCTAATCCCTGTTCATCCAAGATATGCACAGCTCCGGCGGGAATCGTGGTTTGACTGACATTTAGGATTTGTAAAGAGCGCTCCGCATATCCCCTCCAGCTTGTGATAGCAATGGGGTCCAGACTTTCTATTAGGTCGGGTAGAGAGGCACGGTAAAGCTCGGTATAAGGCACTTCAGCCCGAAGGAGAAAGACTCGATTTTCTGCTTGAGCTGAGAGCTTCTGCATCGGCAAATGCCACGAGTAAGTCTGCGTGCTGTCAGACTCCGCTTGAACTAAGTGCAAATCCACTTGAGCCGCCTCTTCCGCAAAAGAGGGGATTTGGATATAGGTGGTCAAGGTAGCTCGGGTAGGGCTGGTGAGCTGCAGGGTATGAAGAGCCGTCCAAGGTGCGAGAGAGTCCCAACCTCCTACGATGATCCGAGCGGCTGGTAGGGTGGTGTCTGTCTCAATGAACACCCGCCAGGCTGGGGTGTTTCGCTTAGGGGTTGCACTTCCTTCTATTCGGGCTGCCTGAACCAGAGAATGTGGAAGCCATAAGCGTTCTTGAGAAGGACGGCGCAGAAGGATATCGCCCTGTTCAGATACTTTTTCTAAGATGCCTTGAACCTCTTCCCATTCTGCCCCAGCACTATAGGTTATCCATACCGACGCTCCTATGTGATTAGTGAGAAATTGAGATATGGTTTCAGCTGACCGGCCTCCCTCAACGAGGAGGGTATCGGCTACAAATGACCAACGCTTAATCCGATACTCTGGCGGGTGGAGAATGAAAAGGGGTTGAGCTTTCCCCTGCAGTCGTACGGCCACAGTTGAGCGCAGCATGGGAACTACCGCTTCGCGTATCCAGTAGGCCCTACCCGAACTATAGTATTGAAGGCGACTGAGCGGTAGGAGGGGCTGAGCCCACAGAAGCCCTAGCCAAATCCATAGCTTTGCCATACAGCCGCAAAAGTAATGTGGGGACTACTCTGGGTTCGCCGTCGGGGGTTGAACGCTCTGGCCTACGCTTTGCCAGCACAGGAAGCTCCATATGTGCCGGGTATGCGTGTCCTTGTGCCCCTTGGACAGCATAATACCCCTTATATAGCTCTGCTAATGGAAGTCTACGAGGACTCTCCTCCTTCTGATCTCAAGCCGATCCTCCAAAAGTTAGACTACGCTCCGCTATACGACGCAGAAAGCTTGGCCTTCTTTCGATGGATAGCGCAGTATTATATGGCGGCGCCGGGGGACATGGCTCATGTGATACTGCCCGGCCGAGTTGGAAGCATAACCGACTGGAAAATATCGTGGAAGGTTGGAGCTCCGCCTGCTCTGCCCCCTAAAAAGCTGTACAAACGGCTCTTTCGCAGGGGTGAAGGGACTATTCGGAATATAGCCAAGGAGCTCCGCTTATCTCCGAAAAAGCTCCTCTCAGTCCTACGCCGATGGTCGCGCCAAGGAGCTATTCGCTTGGAGGCGATCGTGCGAAGCACCTCTCCGCGTCCTCCTTCCTTCGTAGAAGTTGCTCCAGATTATCAAGAGCCCGTTGCGTTTCAGTCGGCGTGGGAGCGACTGGGGCTGTCAGAGCAGTCGCTATTCTTGGAGCTTCTCCAGCGCACCCTTCGGCAGGAGCCCCCCTTATACGCCCACCTTCTCAGAAAAGAGCACAAAGCTCTCCGCACGCTCTTAAAGGCGGGTTATGTCCGCTTGGTCCCCTCAAGACAATATTACGAGCGTCTATACGCTCGCCCTTTACGCGAATACACCCTTACCCCAGCCCAAACCGAGGCTCTCCTACGCCTCCGAGAAGCTATCCATCAAAACCCTCGGCGACCAGTCCTCCTCCACGGTGTTACCGCCAGTGGAAAGACCTTCCTCTACATGGAACTGATGCGAGATGTTCTCCGCCAAGGCAAACAAGTGCTCTACTTATTACCTGAAATCGCCCTCACGAAACAGACCCTGGATCGCATACGCAGCACTTTTGGCGAAGCCATGGAGCTGTATCATAGCGGGCTTTCAGAAACCGAACGATATCGCCTCTGGAAAGCGGTAAGAGAGGATGCCGTAGATGTAATCGTTGGTACGCGTTCCGCTTTGTTTCTCCCTTTCCATCGGCTGGGCCTTATTGTCGTAGATGAAGAGCATGACCCCTCTTTCGGCCAAGAAAGTCGTCTGCCCTTCTACCAGGCCCGAGATGCAGCGGTGTATTATGCTCACTTGCGTCAAATCCCCGTTGTATTAGGGTCTGCAACTCCTGCCTTGGAAACCTACTCCAACGCACTCAAGGGCAAGTATGCCTACATACCTCTGACCCAAAAAGCTATTCCTACCTCTCATCCAGAGATTCATATCGTGGATATGCGTATAGAGCTGGCTCAGCAGCTAAGTACAGGGGTTTTTTCCTCGGTGCTGCAGGAGATGATAGAAAGTGTCCTGTCAAAAGGGCAGCAGGCTATTCTCTTCAGAAACAGAAGGGGTTATGCGCCCATGCTTCTCTGCCGAACCTGCGGTCATCGCTGGGAATGCCCCCAGTGCGCGATTACGCTGACTTACCATAAGCACCAAGATGGGCTTTTATGTCATTACTGCGGCTACAGGGAGAAAATGCCAGCTCATTGCAGTGTTTGCGGGGGAGACTCTCTCTCTCTTTCGGGGATTGGCACGGAGAGAGTGGAAGAGCAGCTTCAGCGGTTTTTTCCCTACGCAAGAGTTTTACGGCTGGATCGGGACACGGCAGGAGGACGTCGGTATGAAAGTATCATTGCAGCTTTTGAACGAGGTGAAGCGGACATTCTTATTGGCACTCAGATGGTTACAAAGGGATTAGACTTTGAGAAGGTAACCTTAGTAGGCGTGCTATATGCAGATAGCCTCTTAGGGCGAAGCGACTTTCGGGCAGAGGAAAGGGCTTATCACCTTTTAGTCCAGCTTATTGGGCGGGGGGGGCGCCGGGGCACGCCGAGCCACATTGTAATACAAACTTTCAAACCCGAGACACCTTTGTTTCGTCAGCTTGAATCATCCTACGAGGTTTTTGCTTTAGAGGCACTTAGTCGGCGTCGTCGGTATGGATATCCCCCTTATCGCCGATTGATACAGGTCAATCTCCATCACAAGGATACAGGCGCTTTGGAAGCGCAGGCAGAACTTTGGAAAAAAGCTCTGGAAACACTCCAAGTGGAAAAGGTATTAGGACCAGTATACGCTGATATGCCTCGCATGCGCGGATTGTATCATATGCAACTTCTCCTCAAGCTCCCTCTGCAATACGCTTACCTGAAACTGCGAGAGGCGCTGATTCAGTTGCGTAATGAGCATTATCGCCGCTGGGGCAGTCAAAGCGCCCGGGTATTCTTTCGAGTAGACCCTTAGCAGGGCTTTGACCCAAGAGAAAAAATAGGATGTCAAATAGATGAACGGGAAAGGAGCTACGGAGTCCTAAGCAGGTGATCCGCTTGCATAGGCTTCTTTATATTTGAGGGATGCGTTGGGTGTCTGTTGTACTTGGGGTGAAGGTTCTATTGGCCCAAATGGGTTACGTGGAGGAGGGGGAAGCGTCGTATTATGCTCCCAGTTTTCATGGACGCCGCACAGCCTCTGGGGAAAAGTATGACAGATGGGGTATGACGGCTGCCCATCGCACCCTCCCGTTTGATACTTATGTACGAGTCACGAATAAGCTCACGGGTAAAGCTGTCATTGTACGCATCAACGATAGGGGCCCTCATAAGCCAGGACGCATCATAGACCTGTCTGAAAAAGCAGCCCAAGAGTTAGGAATTTTGAGTCAAGGCGTAGGGCCGGTGCGGTTAGAAGTTACTCAAGTACCGGCTGCGCCTTCTCCGCCTTCGGCTTCCACGCCTTTTTATCGTATAGACGGCAAGCCCCATCGTCCTCAGGCTTACGGGGTGCAGATAGGGGCTTTTTCGGAGGAAACGAATGCCCGAAGCTTGGCGCGTAATGCAGGTAATGAAGTCAATCAGGTTGTATTCATATGGCGAACTGTAGCTAATGGTCGTTCTCTCTATCGGGTTGTGATAGGGGATTTTGCCACACGCCGACAAGCTGAGAGATTACGCGACCGACTCCGAGGCGAAGGATGGCAAGCCTTCGTTGTACATTTGCCAGTATGAGCGAAACGCGTGGAAGTGGCGCTTTCTGGGCATTCCTCGCAGGAGTGGCGGTAGGAGCCCTTGTAGGCATTCTTGTGGCGCCTGATAGCGGAGTCAATACCCGACGACGGCTCCGACGCAAGCTCGGCGAGTATTGGGAAGCGCTTCGCAGTCGTCTATCTGGCTCTGGTTCTCAACCCTCTTATGAAGAGGTACGACAAAGAGCCTTCATGGAAAGTGGCTTGCGACCCGATGAGTATAAAAAGGCTGAGCAGCTACTTCTGGAGATAGAAGGATTATTGGGAGAAGTTCGGAGCACTGCTAGCTAAATCGTAACTTTGCCTGGCGTATGCGCGGTGTGATAGTAGCCATGGTTTTCGTGTGGTTCGCTTGTACTACCGTTACTTCGGAGGATAAAGGCACTAAGTCATCCACGGCTACTCCGTCGTCCAAAGCTGACTCTCGCGATAGCACTTCTCTTTCTCCTCAGGAGCCTGCGGCCAAGATTGAGTTTGATAAGATGGAGCATGATTTTGGCAAGATTCGGGAGGGGGAGAAAGCCTCCTATCGCTTTCGGGTCAAAAATCCTGGTACTGTGCCCCTGCGGATTACCGACGTAAAACCCTCGTGTGGTTGCACAGTACCGGCTTGGACTAAGGAGCCGATTCCCCCAGGAGGAGAGGGTTTTGTAGAGGTCATATTTGATTCTCAGGGGCGCTCGGGTGAGCAGTTGAAGACTGTAACGGTTTTCGCTAACACCGACCCCCCTACCCATCTGCTTCGGTTCCGAGGTATTGTGATACCGAAATGATTCTCTTATGGTTATTTGGGCAGATACAGCGCCGACTGGTTTGAGTAGCGGCCCTCTATTGGTGCAACTCATATTCCTCGTCAGTATTTTCGCAGTATTCTACTTTTTCCTTATTCTACCTCAAAGGCGGCAACAGAAACGAGAGCAAGAATTCCGTAACTCCTTGAAGAAGGGCGATAAAGTCATTACTACCTCAGGCATCCACGGGGAAATCGTGGCCGTAGAAGGAGATACCCTACTCTTAGAGGTAGATAAAAACGTAAAGCTTCGTTTAGAAAAGACGGCTATACGCTCGTATGCTCAGCCCGCCGAGAATAAATGAGATTATTCCTGTATGTAATAGCAGGTACCGCGGCGATTCTTTTGTGGTTTTTGATTAAGTTAGATAAACTCTACACACTGAACCACACTGTTTTTGTTCGGGGCTCTCCGCTGGGGGATGGGGCCTTCGTAGGAGTAGAGGTAACAGGAAAGGGCTATAATCTTCTCCGATGGAGACACCTGGACACCATTTCTGCTGTCCAGCTATGTGTGGCACCTCCCACTACGGTTGGAGAAGTGAAGCTGCACTGGAATATGGAAAATCTCAGTCGCTTAGGTGTCTGTGGAAAACTCCAAGTGCGTCGGTATAGACCTTCCCTGCGCTGGATTCTCCCGAGTGGAGCGGACTTTGTGGTGCCTCCCACATGGATAGCGGACTCCGTATGGACGTTTATTGATAGCCTTCCCAGATGGGATTATCAGCTTGCTGCTGAGGTGGGCCGTCGGACCTATCCTATACCCTTACCTCGGCACTGGGGCGTCTATCCTGAAACGCTTTGGGTAGAAGCCAACGTAGCTCGATTCATTTATGCTATTACAGAGGTTACACCTCAGCCAGAGGGAACCAAGGGGTATACTCTCATTCTAAATCCCTCTCGCGTTCAAGTGCGCTTCTGGGTGCCTCAATCCATGGTTGACCGATGGAAGCCGTCAGATTTTTATGTGGTAGTGGATATGCAAAAAGTTCTTCCAAAAGATAGTGTAGTCTACCCTGAGGTTCGCAGACGTCCGCCTTATGTCAGGCAGGTGGAGATATTTCCTCCCGCTTTGAAGTTCACTCGGCTGTATTGAATGCGTGTATTTGGCATTACTGGTGGCATCGGCGTAGGAAAGTCGTACATCTTGCAGCTATTTGCTCGGGCTGGCTTCCCTACCTATAACGCCGATCGAAGAGCTAAAGAACTCATGGAAACGCCTGACCTGCGTCGCGAACTCTCTTTACTGCTGGGAGAGGAGGCTTATACTCCTGAAGGTCGCCTCAATCGCCCCTATGTAGCTGCCCGTATATTTCAGGAGCCTGCTCTTCTGCAGAAGGTCAATCATTTAGTCCATCCTCTAACCATAACCGACTTCCTATCCTGGGTGCAGGAGCAGGCGAGTCGGGGTCATACGGCTGTCTTCAAGGAGGCTGCCCTTACTTTGGAAGCGGGTGCTTATGCGGGATTAGAGGCTCTGATTCTAGTTTATGCTCCGCTGAAACTGCGGATACAGCGACTGAAGCAGCGTGACGGCTATTCAGAGGCAGAGATTCTCCGTCGCCTCTATAATCAGTGGCCTGAATGGAAGAAAATCGCTCACGCTGACTTCCTCCTCATCAACGATGAGTCTATTCCGTTAGAAGTTCAACTGCGTAGCTTCTTCAAAAGATACGGTCTCCCCCTCCCCTTATTTTTGCGTGATGATGCGTGCCTATCGCCTCCGTCCTTATGAGCAAAAAAAGTGGGAGGAGAATGGTTTTTCTCCTACGGATCTAGAGTCTTTTCAGTGGGTGGATAGTTGTGGTGTAAGCCGAGAGGTACTTCAAGAGGTTGAGCAGCACTTTGGTATTCGGTTTCCTTCTAAGCAGGAGCAGGCCGAGATTGAAGCAAGCTCTCGATATCATGAAGAAAATGAGCAGCTCCGCATCATACTGCGTCTCATAGAAGTGCGGCCCATGGCTGAGGAGCTTGTTCTGCAGGAGCAGGACCTTAGTATCATTTGGACACCTGAGCGGCTTTTTACTCACCGCTCATCTGACAGCCGGGTGTTTCAAGAACTGGTTCGTCGCATCAAGTCTAATCCCGAGATCGGGGATACTCCGCTGCGTTTGCTACTGGCCCTCTTTGGACAGATTGTGGATGTAGATGCTGACAACATAGAGCTGATATCCCAGCACATTCATCGTCTTTCTACAGCTATCCGTCAGGCTAATTTCTCTGAACGAGAAAAAATCATACTTGCTGTTCAGACGCTACAAGAGTACCTTATTCGGCTTCGCGAAGGTCTCTTTGATATCCAACGGGTCCTGTCCCTTTTGATTCGTTCAGAGCGACTCACCGACTCACCTCGGGAAGCGGTTCGCATCCTTCTAAAGGATATCAGCTCTCTTATAGATCATACGAGTTTTAGCTTTCAGCGTTTGGAGTCTATTCAAAATACTATCCTCAGCTTGATTAACTTGGAACAAAATCGTATTATCAAAATCTTCACCGTTATTACCGTAGCCTTTATGCCACCCACGCTAATCGCCAGTGTATATGGCATGAACTTTCGGTTTATGCCTGAGCTGGAGTGGGAATGGGGTTATATATTTGCTTGGGCACTGATTATAGGCTCTTCGGTTCTTACCTTATGGTACTTTCGCTGGCGACATTGGCTTTGAAGGGGCGCAGAGGTGCTGACGACTTAAGCACAGGCTGGTTAGAATCAAACGAACCGGGAAAAGCTTCTTAACAAGCTCAGATCGTACTGGTCTGGTGCAGAGGGGATTCAGGTCTTATGTGAGAGGACTTACGCAGCTTGGGGGGAGAGCTTCAGAGCATGAAGGAGCTTTTCGGCTTTGAGCCAGCTTTCCTCCCACTCAGCTACAGGGTCAGAATCATAAGTAATACCGCTCCCTACTTGGATGACGAGTCGCCGTGAGGCTCTATCGTATATCCAACTTCGGATGACTACGGCGAAGTCAGCTTCTCCCGTAGGCGAGATGTATCCAATCGCTCCCGAATAAAATCCACGGCCTATGGGTTCATACCGATGGATATATCGCATGGCAGCCTGCTTAGGGGCTCCAGTCATGGACCCTGCGGGAAAGAGGCTTTCTACCGCATTTATCCAAGACAGATGCTTTTCTCTCTCTCCATAGACGGTAGATACCAGGTGATGAAGGCCGGGAAAGGTTTGGACTCCCGCTAATACAGGTACTTGAACAGAGCCGGGCAGACAGACTCGCTGCAGATCATTCCGGACGAGGTCTACTATCATGGTATTTTCTGCCAGCTCCTTGGGGCTATGGCGTAAATTTTCAGCGATTTGGAGGTCTTCTTCCCAAGTTTTGCCTCGGGGCGCCGTACCTTTGATAGGCTGTTGGGCTATAAGCTGTTTCCACTGCCAGAAAAATCGTTCAGGCGAAGCTCCAATCACATACTTCTGCTGATACTTGAAGAGAAAGTTGTAGGTCGTAGGAAAGGCTTGTAAAAGAGCTATATACGCACAGATCGGGTCTATAGTCGCTTCCCACGCTAATCCCAAGGTTAGATTGACTTGATAAACTTCACCATAATAAATATGCTCCTGGATCCGCTCCACCAGATTGGTAAAATGGGCTTTATCCAAAGAGCTTTGCAGAAATCGGGCTTGTCGGACGGGCTCGCGCTTGAAAGACTCTTTCTCCCATTCGGGGGCTTCGGTTTGGGCGATAATGATTTTAGGGATAAAGAAAGCTTGTTTTGGAAATTCAATCCAAGTTTTTTTGTAGCGGGCTTTCCATTCATAGGTCCAGCCGCCTACGTACCAGCTCCCTTCGTGCAGCGCATCCCGATGAGGCTTGTGTGCTACTGCCACTATCCAACGGTAATGCGTAAGTTCATCGTAAGGGCTGTTTTGAAGCTGGAAATAAAAGTAAGGATAGCTGTCGGCCCAGCGTAGCACTTGAGATAGTTTCATCCTTGTATGGGTCTGTAGTAAAGCTTGTCGCAGAAGTGCTCTAATGAAGACGCTACCTTAATCCGATGTTCAGGGGGCATGCCTCGCCAGTGTATGTAGACTTCATCTCGCTCTACATCCCACAGCAGAAGGTTTCCAAACACATCGTATCCAAGGGGTAAGAAGGCATCCGGAAAGAGACCGGCTAAGCGGCTTCGATGAATAAATATATTTCGGTCCGTATTTGAGAGGTCTAAGATATGAGTTAGCTTGATAGAGCAGAGGGTTCCATCCCGCCATACGCTAAACATGGGGAATCGCTGTACCGTCGCCAGCCAGTCAAAAAATACTTGGGGTAGAGATACGGCTTGAGATAAGCCCTCTGCCATACATGTCAAAAATAATATCTTTATGCCGTATGAGGATCAGAGTGACTGCTCTACTGGTAGGCGTGTTGTGGGCTCAGACCTCAGGCTACGACCCTAACGAAGTGATCGGGGACGAGGGCGAGACGGAAACTCCCGTCCAGGTTCCCCTCCGAGACGAGGCCTTTATCCGAGTCAACGGGACTCTCTTCTCTTGGCAAGACCCGCTGCTTATCCAGGGAGGTCAGACTTACAACATCCACATCACAGGGCTCAAGCCAAACTCTAAGTTCATTATTCGGCTCTTTAAGGCAGGACAAAAAGCTGGGGCCACCTACTTTAATGCCAATGAAATCGGTGAAATAGAGCTTGAGACAACCCTGAATAAAACTAAGTTTCAGGGGACGGCGGAGGTTATTTATTATCCATCCAATGGACGAGAGATAAGGCGCCGCTTCACTGTAAAGGTACAGTAGCGGGGTTCGGCCGCAATAAACTTCGTGCCCAATAGGTCTCAGTTGCAATCAGTATGACTGCCAAGATTAGCCACACGTGCCAATCTCGCCAACCAAAGGTAAGGCGTTTCTCCACCAGTTGTCCGTCCTCCCAGCTCAGTGTCCGTACGGATAGCCCAGCTTGTTCCCATTCGGTCAGGGGTAGAGGAGGCGACGAAGATTCCTCTACGGCCGTATTGAGTCCAACATAGCCATAGGCTTCTTTCTCATCCCGTACTTCATAGAGTCCTAAGGGAAGAGGCTGGTCCCCGAAGCTAAAATGCCAGACAGGGCCTCGCTTTTCTGCTGGGGGAATGTAATCTCTATCAGTAGCTATATGGCGCAGTCGGGGGCGCTCGGCGCTTTGAATCCTAAAAGTGCGGCGTTTGCCAGCTTCTACCTTCCAAAGTGATTCCTCGGTTTCTTCTTCCCACCTATACAGACGAGCAAAAAGCGGCACACAAAGGCTGTGGTAGCTTAGATTGCTTCCTTCTAAGGGGAAAGCAAATAAGTAAACTCGTCCTCGGCCTACGGGTATCTCCCACAGTAGGTCGTTTCCTTGGTCGTCTCGCAGCAATACTCGTCCGGTGGGATGCTGAAACCTATACAGAACCTTTACAGTAAGTGGTTCCGCCAGAGTAGCAGATGGATTTCCGCTGAAAAAGACCCCCTCCCAGAAAGATGAGTTGACCGGCTGTACAGCTAACGGTTGAGAGGGAAAGTTGGCCTGAGGAAAGGGTATTTCGGCTGACAGAAAAACTTTTTGCCAGACTGAAGGAGAAAGATCCGTCGGGGGAAAAAGGATTAGATTTCCTCCTTCGGCTGTCCAAGTAGCGATGGATTCAGGCAAACGCCCCAGCTCTCCCACCCAAATGGAAACAGCCTGCCATTCATCCCTTGTTTGGTCTCGTAACGGTTCTATTCCTAATAGACGATGCAGCCGCAGGAAAGCCTCGCTCAAGGGTATAGTCCAAAGAACCTTATTTTGGGGAGATTCCTGCAAACCGGCTGAAACTTGGTTATCAAAATCTATGCCGTCTCCTGCTATGTTTATAGAAATCTGCTTAGCTGTGAGAGGTAAGCTCTCTTCGTAGTTGCCTGGTAAGAGGGAGCGCTGCTGCCCATTTACTTGGACAGGGTAAATCTTGCCTGCTTCGCCCCGAAGTCTATAATGTATTCGCCATTGACCTCCCTCTCGCTGGGTGTGCAGTGAATCTATGTAGGCATTTGAGCTTAGCGAGTTTGAGATGGGAATGAGTACGATTTCCCCTAAGGATTCCTTCCGAAGTCGGGTAAGGGGACCGACTGAACTGCGCTGAAAGTCCGAGACAATATAAACTTTGCGATGAAGGTATTGAGCTCCTGAGAAGAGAAGCTCCGACTGTTCTAAGAAAGAGGCGATAGAGTAGCCCATAGAAGCGGGCCTTACGCTACGCAAGCGCTCCATCAAAAGACGAGCGCTGACGAATCCTCCTTTTGGGAGATAACTATCAGTGGTTAGGAGCTTGTACTCATACAAAGGGGGGTCTCGCTGAATAGCCTCTTCAAGGAGAGCATAAGCTTGGGGAAAAGCTGGCGTCATGGAAGGGGATACATCCCAGATGATCACCACAGAGGCTCCGCTTGGGTTAGGCGATAGGGTTGGGCTTATCTTAGGACGAGCGAAAAGAAAAACTACCACCGTTACTAAGGCCAGTCGCAGAAGGAGAAGAAGCCAGTGGCGTAGCCGTAAGATAGGACGACTCGCCCGACGCAGTTGTTCTACGAGAGCAGCTTGGGAGAACTCATACTTTCTTGAGCGACGCAAATAGAAGAAATGCACAATGATGGGTATCGTCAGGGCTATTAGTCCCCAGAGATACGCAGGCGCTAAAAAGCTCATGAGGCTCGGCGGGGCTTCACATGCCGTTCAGAGTGATAGGACGATCTAACCAAGGGGCCGCTCTCCACATAATCAAACCCCATTTCTAATCCTATGCGAGCGTAAGCTTCAAACTCCTCCGGAGGTACGAAGCGTACCACAGGCAGGTGAGCTGGGGTAGGCTGTAAATATTGCCCTAGCGTCAGGACATCGCAGCCATGCTGAAGGAGATCAGCCATGAGCTCTAAAACCTCTTCATGCGATTCACCCAACCCGAGCATGGCGCCAGACTTTGTACGCATACCGGCCTCTTTTGTACGCCGAATCTGTTCCAAGCTCCGTTCATATTTAGCTTGAGGGCGTACAGGTCTATAGAGTCGTCGGACAGTCTCCATATTGTGAGAGACCACATCTGGTTTTTCCTCCAGTACGCGATAGAGGGCATCCCAGTTGCCCTTGAAGTCAGGCAGCAGAACTTCTATAGTAGTTTCGGGCATGCGAGTCTTGATGGCCCGAATGGTACGAGCCCATATTTCAGCTCCACCATCCTTTAGCTCGTCGCGGTTGACTGACGTTATGACGCAGTGTTTGAGCTGCATCAGCTCTACCGCTTGAGCGACTCGTTCTGGCTCTTCCCAATCTAACTCTGTCGGACGACCTGTGATCACCGCACAAAAGCCGCAGGAGCGTGTGCAGATGTTTCCCAGGATCATAAAAGTAGCTGTACCTGCTCCCCAGCACTCTCCCATGTTGGGGCAGTGGGCACTCTCGCATACGGTGTGTAGCTTATGCGTATCTATTACCCGTCGAACGAATCGGTAGTTTTCACCTGAGGGGAGCTTGACCCGCAGCCACGCTGGGCGAGACCCTACAGCGCTGCTCATACCCATACCAAAGATACAACACTTGAGAAGTGTTCAGCACTTCAAGTGCTTCCTAAAATGAATACACTGTTGGAGGTAGTCATTGACTTAGATTGAGGTGGTTCTTTTTTAGGATCAGCCCTACGCCATCTAAGCCTCACTTTATCCTCCTTTCAAGCTGTATATTTGATAAACCTGGGATAAAAGGAAAAGTCCCCCATCCGGGGGACTCCTGGCTGGGCTTGCTTCAAAGACCTACGGATAAAGAGTCGGCGCAGAGGATATCAATATAAGATCAGAGGTCTGAAAGGTCTTATCCTTCAGAAGAGCTCACATGGCAGAGGTCCGAGCTCCGTGTCCGTTCAGGTATCTGTCTTTTGTTTTCACAAGATATATACGCATCAGCATTCGGAAAGGTTGCAAGGCCTGCGCGATTAGGATAAGCAGTCGTCTCCCCCCCATCCTAAAACCTGTGAGGCAACGGGAAGTAGGAGTGTCTTAGCTTATGCTGGCCGAATGGGTAGGAAGACTAGCAGTACTTTCTTGAAAAGTGGCGGATAGCTTATCCAACCACCTTTGGGAGCAGATTAGGTTGGGGGACGCTTGGGGGGTTGAAGGGGCTCCCTCGCGAGAGGCGCTTCATCTCACGGTAAGAAGGGATCATAAATCCACTGCACATAAAACATTGAACCTATTGTTGGTCCACCCGGTACTTCTATGTGACGGTTGTTTAGAATATTTTGACCCCCGATGCGCAGAGCGCTACTTAGCTTAGGGAATTTGTAACTAAGCTGCATGTCCAGGAGCTGATAAGTAGGGATGATTCGCTCATGGAAAGGCTCCTGGAAAAGATAGGCGTTCACCCAGCGGTACCCTATGGAGAATCCACCCCGTTTGTTTCTCAGGAGCTCGCGTCCTGTGAGATAGACATTAGCCCGATACCGAGGTGTGTTGAAGCCTGCGATAAGTCTATCCTTTTGGGCCTCTTGTGAGAGAATAATGTCAGCATAGTTGAAGTTGGTATTGAGGAAAAAATTGCGGTTGATGGTATATTGGAGGGCGATGGCAACATTATGGGTGAAGACTGTAGTGGTGCTATTATAGTAGCGCCGGTAAATATTGAATCGGTCTTGAGCGATAGAGTCTGGGGTGAGCGATGGGGTGATATACCTTCCGTCTCCGGTCGGATAGCGTCGAGGTCCGACTAAATCTATCGTGCCGATGAAGTTGTTGTACCAAGTATAGGCGTAGTCAATATCAACGTAGATTCTATTAGCTAACAGGTGGCGGGTTCCTACCTCTATGGTGTAGTTTTGTTCGGGTTTAATGTTCTCAATAGGTAAGGTTCGCAGCAAGTTGGCGTAATCAGCGGGGTTAGATGAGCCGCGAGTACGGCGAGCGAGGGAGTCTTTGAAGGCTTGGACTGACTCTAAGGAATAGTTATTACGAATGATGCCATAGGCTTCATCCGAAGGCCGCAGAGCCCCAATAAACTTGAAGGGGCCTAAGTTGAGGTCTATGTATTGGGCTTGAAGAGTTGGCATGCGAAAGCCAGTCTGGAAGGAAGCCCGGATGTTGTGATTTTTGGCTTTATCTATGGCGGCTACCACCCCTATCCGTGGAGTCAACTGACCCCGGAAGTTCCTGTTTTTATCGTATCGGAGTGAGCCCAGAAGCCGTATTCGCTCTTTCCAAAAGGTACGATTAGCTTGAAGAAAACCGCCATATTCCCATAGACCGATAGGTCCTGTGGTGTCAGAGAAAATCGTGCCTTGGGAATTGATGAGGAAGTAGCGAAAGTTTCCGCCAACTAAGACGTTGGCGAATCGGATGAGTTTAGAAAGATCATATTGTCCTTCGGCGTGATAGAGAGAGCTTCTGTCTACGAAACGAGCGCCACCTTGAGCGAAGTTGGGCTGGCCTATCACTGTGTTCAAAGCGCGTCTGAATTCGGGTGTTCCTGGAGCAGGTCGGGCTCCCCCAGTGAATAGTCCAGTGATTTGGGGGGGTATGCCGATTTGTTGAAAATACGGAATGACTGCATTAGCTCTGTCGGAATCAGCGAATGCTCGCGAAGCTGCATGGTCCCCTCCTCTTGGGATGCCTAAGGAGTCAGCAAGGCCGCTACGGATATTTTCTAAGGCGTTGTATAGTTGTCCTGTATAGGACAGGACATATTGAGCCATCCAGTTTGTGTGAGGCTTGATGGAGCTGAGAAGGTTCAGTGCAGCAAAGCGTGAGTCGAAACTTTTGCCTGCGTCCTCTATTATCCCATAAACCCATACCTTGTAATCTGGTCCGCTAAGCTCTACTTTGTTTGCCCCGTAGATGAATGAACGAAGGCTATACCGATTGACGCTTTGATAAACTGTGGAGCCCGTAGATATGAATCCTGTATAACTCAATTGAGCCTTATCTGAGAGGCGATAATAAATCCCTGCGGTAGCTTTGCTTACTCGAGCACTATACTGGATGATATCGCGTTCCCAGTATCCTGTTCGGGCGATGTAAAAGTTTAGGTCTCCTAAGTTGCGGTTTGTGCCCTCTATGGCTGCACCGATTGCAGCTAAGCGGCTTATATCGGCTGGACCTATGCGAGCTTCATCTCCGTATCTATTTACAGCATCGTAACCGGGGTTTTGAGGACCGGGTATTGCGTAGACTCCTTGGACTCCTGCATAGCTCCCTCGGTCTGAAGCATCCTGAGCTATCCAGTCATGAGCATCAAACCAGCTACCATGAAACTTGATGCCAAGGCGATTATTCCAGACATAAGCATAGCGTGCAGCTATTTCATACAGGGGCTGAGGAGTAGTATCTACACCATCTATATGATTGATGCCCACCCGCACCGCTGCAGATAAGCCTGGAAAGCGAAAGGGGTCTTTTGTGTAGACATTCATAATCCCGTTGAAAGCGTTAGGGCCATAAAGAGCTGAGGCAGGGCCAGGTGTGATTTCTACGCTTTCTATGTCCAAGTCCGCTGCATTCGTAATCACACCTACTGGAAAGTTCAGCGCAGGTGCTTGCATTTCTACACCATCCATCCGCTGCACAAAGCGGGTGTTATTTGTGCTATTGAACCCGCGGCTATTGACAACCTGAAAGGTCAAGCTGGTGGAGACTTGCTCCACTCCCTTTACAAAGGGGATGTTCTGCATGAGATTGAGGCCGGGAGCTTCGATTACCTCGCGTGCGCTCATTTTTAGGACGGTAACCGGTGAATTCATGATTGTCTCACTCACTCGCGTAGCTGATATCACTACTTCCTGAGCTCGAGTACCTACTTCTCGAAGGGTAATCTTCAAAGGCTGCGTAGCTTGCTGGAGGGAAAGGGTCTGAATAGCCGGCTCATATCCTACAAAGGAAACCTCTAACCGGATGGAGTCCGAGGGAGAGAGTAGGATCAGTTTGAAGCTCCCATCGGTTCCCGCTACGGCTCCTTGGACAGAACCTTGCACGCGTATGTAAGCTCCCGAAAGAGGCTCGCCTTGTTCTGAGGTTACTTGCCCTGTTATGGTTATGGCAGAGGGACGAGTAGCCTTGGGTTCTGTGCGGGGTTGAGTGGGCACGACCCGTTCCTCTTGCGCTAGTAATAGGTGAAGGGAGAGGAGGAAGGCAGAATATACATGTCGCATGATGCAAAAGTAGGGTTTATTGTTGTTTGGCATTTCTAATGGAGAAAATAGGCAGCCGCTCCGGAAATCGTATTGTTTATGGGCTCAATGTATGGAGCACGGAGGAGAAGTCCTTCAAATCTAAGATGCACTGGAACAAGGCTTATGGCTTATCACTTTCTCTGACTTTTGTAAGGGTATGCTCACAGAATTTCTCTGCGCGGCATGATTCGTAGGAGCAGAGGCCGTCGGGGCCCTTTTGATATTTTTGCGGCTAAGTGGCAAAAATGCGGTGTTGGCTTGGTGGGATTTTCTGCTTTCTCTTTGCTCAGGACACCTGCTCATATGAGGTCGCTGGGTATGCGGACTGGCCGAATAGCCGAATAGAGCTTTGGCCTGCTGGACGCTATGATAGCGTTGATGCGTTTGGATTTTTTCACATGCATGGCGTGTGTGCTGGCCCTTATAAGCTAAGGCTATGGTTTGAGGGGCATGTTGTGGCCGAGGTGTCCATTTCTGTTCCTCAAGAAGCCCCTCTCTACATAGAAGGGCGAGAGCGTCTCCACACAGTAGTGATAGAGGGGCATCTATCGGGAGCATTTCATGTTGAGCCTCTAAGCAGACCATTCAGGGCAGAGCAAGGTCTAGCGATGCAGCTTCTGAGAGTGCCTGGGGTGGCTTTGAGCCAAGGTGGGCCTTACATTGCGAAACCTATTATGGAGGGGCTTCGAGGCTCTCGCATTGCCTATTGGCAAGGTGGTCAGCCCTTAGCTTCGCAGCAATGGGGAGAGGACCATGCGCCTGAGATAGACCCCTTTAGTGCGGAGGAAATAGAGGCTCAGCTTGGCTCTTCACCTGTAAGGCATGGAACTGAAGGTGTAGGAGGGGCTATTGTCCTTCCGATTCCCTTGGTGTGCTGCTTGCGTCAAACTCAGGGGCGGTTTCTCGTCACTGGGGTGGATAATGGACGCGGTGGTCTCATAGGCTTACGTCTGCAAGGTAACCTCCTCAAGTGGGGCTATCGCCTCCAAGGCTCTGTTTTGAGGGTGGGAACGCTTCAAGCTCCGCTTTACTACCTCACGGGTACCGGCACGATGCAAGCGCATGGCAGTTTCACCCTTCACCGGCTCTGGTCGCGCTGGCAGATCCGTCTATACTATGCTCAGTACAATGCCCTCATTGGACTCTTTCAAGGCATGCACACTGGTAACCTATCCGACCTCCAGCGAGCTTTATCCGCTTCATCACCTTTAGTTCCTTCTGTATTTTCGTACAAGATAACCCCCCCTTATCAAGAAGTGGAGCATGAGCTGACCAGCGTAGTGGTCAGTCGTGTTGCCTCGGATGGGGCTCTTTGGACCGTTACCATGGGGCGTCAGTACAATCGCCGCAGAGAACGCGACCTTATCGGCCTCTATACAGGTGGTGCTGGGGTCGCTCTTGATCTTCAGCTAACTACGCACTTTGTGCAGCTTACCTATGAAAAAAATGGCTGGTTCGCTGGAGCCTTCTTCCAGCATCAGCGTAACTATCGGCAATACGCCTATTTTATTCCAGCCTATGAGCGTTGGCAAGGTGGGGTCTTCGGGCTATACCGTTTCTCTAAATGGGAACTGGGATTCCGTGTAGAACCCGTAAAATACCGCTACAGTCGGGTTATTCTTCAGGGGGGAGGCATGCCTGTGGAGGGAGGGGAACGGGTGTTTTGGCCTCTTGCAGCTGAGACGGGGTGGAGCGGCAGGTCATTACGGGTACGATGGAGCTTGCTGACTCGAGCCCCTAATCCTGCGGAACTGTACGCCTATGGGTACCATCAGGCACAGGCGGCTTTTTACATTGGAGCTAATGAACTGCGCATGGAACCTACCGCAGCTTTGCGGATAGCTCATGAGATGAGGCGTCTGGCTTGGGGGGTGGGTCTGTACTACAGTCCTGCTTTTGTTTGGGAGAGAGTGGGCGCCCCTATCCTTTCTCTACGGGGGGCTGCGCTGACCCTTAGATACGCTCAGAGTCCAGCGGCTTGGCTGAGTCTCAGTGGACGATGGCAGGAGCGGCTCTCACCGCACCTGTCGTGGGAGTTGCGCGGGGCTTACCTCTGGGGAACTATTTATACCTCATCGGCTATACCCATGCCGCTTTTACCGCCTCTTGTTTTGACCCCCACTCTAACGGCAGCCTACCGACGCTGGGAAGGGGAGATTTACTGGCAGCACCAGTTTCGTCAAACCCGCTACGCTATAGAAGCAGAATACATCAAGCCTCCCGCCGGTTATGGACTGCTGGGAGCCGAAATCCGATACCGTATAGGCGGCTGGTACATAGCCTGCTCTGGAGATAATCTGCTCAATCATGCTTACAGAGCTTATCCTGATCTTATGCGTTTTTTCGCTGATCAAGTCGGCCGTCAGATTCGTATCACTTTTAGGTACGATTTTGAGTTATGAGCGACCTAAGCTCCCAAAAGACAATTCGTAAAGCCTACAGAAAAAGGCCTTGAAGAGTCAAAGAGGGCGCCGTTAAGAGTAAAACCAGTTGCTTCTCCCTCCAGTGCTTTCCAGCACGATAGGTTATCCTACTCCTATGTGGTTCATGAGATGCTGTCGTAGCGTTTCAGGGGAATCCTTTTCACTTAAGACCCTCACGATGCTGTATAAGATAGGGAAGTTAGGGGTGATGCGAGGAAATAAGATTTGGGCTGCATAATACCCTTCGGCCACCATGCCTAGACGGTTTAGAGCTGTGCGTGGACTGTATCCTTGCGCAAGATATTGGCCCAGGCGTTGGTTGCGACTTAGCGTACCGAAAGCTGTAACCAAAAAATCCCCCACCCATGCTGGAGAAAGGAAGTCAAATGCCTCTTCTGGCGCCCAGGCCGATAAGACTTGGCTGAGTTCCCTTAGCATGGCGGAGGCTAAGGCGGCTCGAGCGTTGTCCCCAATCAAGCTGATAGCCCCGATGCCGATGGCGTAGATGTTTTTGAGAATGCCGATCCATTCCAGAGCATTTACAGCCGAGGTGGGTATAAGGTGAAAGTAAGAGGTGGCTAAAGCTGCATGGGCAAGCTCGTACAGATGAGGGAGTTCTGTGCCGAGCCCTACCCATGTAGGGCGGTGAGCTATGACCTCTTCAGCGTAACTGGGGCCGCTCAGTATTGCAACCTGATTGACACCTCGGCTGCGCAGATATTCGGTGGGACGCAGCGCTTTTTCAGGTAGCAGTCCTTTCGTTCCTGAGAGCCAGGGCTTGGTCTGAGGTATAGCTACTTCCTGTAAAGCCGAGGCGATGTAACGAGAGGGTAAAGCCAAAATAATAAGGTCTGCATCCTGCGAGACAATAGTTAGGTTGGTGGTAACCTGCTCTATCCGCTCGGGCGGGAAGCTGTGCTCTGGGAAGATGAAAGGATGTTTGCCTGTTTTTCGGATAGAGTCGGCTATGTCGGTACGATGTACCCACCACAAGATGGTATGACGGTTCTGACAGAGGAGCTCAGCTAAGGCACAGCCCCAACTTCCTGCACCGAGCAGCCCTACCCTCACAGGCGAGGTTGGATTTGGACAGGAGTGCTATCGGCGAGCTGCTCTTGAAGCACATCATACGGCCCTGTGATAACAACGCTCCCTTCCTTTATATCCCCTTCTACTTCTACAAACTTGTCGTCGGCGACGCCGCTGCGCACTTTCCGCTCTAAGGCTAAGCCATTGAGGACCTCATACACTACTTCTTCTCCTTTGCGTAAGACGACGGATTGGAGCGGCAGCGTAAGAACACCTTCTCGTTTGTCGTAGTAGATGCGAACCAGAGCGCTCATTTCGGGGCGCAAGGGATATTTTTTTCGGTCGTATTGGCTGGTGTCTATGCCGATTCTAATCAGGTATGTGCTTACCTGCTCGCCAGAGATGGCGCTGGCGGCCTCGGACTGGGCGGTTTTCCCGGAGCTATAGCCGATCTGCTGAACGAAGCCGCGCAGCTTGAGCTCCGGATAAGCCTGTATCTCTATGCTAACGGAGTCTCCTACGCGGAGCCGTACGACGTCATTCTCAGAGACTTGGGTCTCCACGAGAAATCGGCTCAAGTCGGCGATACGAATGCTCTCCGTACCGGCCATTTGTCCGACTCCGACCACGCGCTGACCCACTCGCACACTAAGCCGAGTAATCACCCCATCCATAGAGGCATATACAGAGGTGCGTTCGTAGTCTATTCGGGCTCGAGTGAGGTTAGCTTCCATGCTGCGTATGCGGTGGAAAGCAGCTCGGACAGAGTTCTCTGCACTTTGCCGCTGAGCTCGGGCTATTTGATAGCGCAGACGGGCGGCATCCCACTCTGCGTCAGATAAAGCGCGTCCCTCATACAGACGCTTCGCGCGCTCGTAAGCCAGCGACTCCTGTACGAAGCTTGCCTCTTGCTGGGCTAAGGTCGCCTGGGCGGATGCATACTGAGCCCGAGCCTCTTCTAAAGCCGCTTGCATCTGGAGAAGGGCCATCTTGTAGTTATCGGGGCGGATGGTGAACAAAAGCTGGCCTGTTCTCACTGTATCTCCCTCTTTCACATAAATCTGTACCACTTCACCTGATACATCTGGGCTAATAGGTACTTCTACCACTGGACGAATAACAGCTGTCTCCGTGATAAAGGGGCGTAAGGTGCGCCGCTGGACCGTATCCACTTCTACCAGTAGCTTACGGTCTCTCCCGCAAGCCCAGCGGCCTATGCCGAAGATTAACAGTCCCCCCGCAGCTATCCCTATAATCCATCTCCACCGTTTCATAAATCTCTGTATTTGCCAATGTAAGCACTCAGAAGAAGAGCACGCAGAGCTTTATCCAACCGAGCCTGTTCTAACTCAAGTTGGGCTTGGGTTGCGGCGATTAGAGCTTCCCTGTAGGTCCAATAGTTGATGCGTCCCCCCTCATATTGCACTTGAGATTGTTGTAAGGCTCGGAGAGCAGCCTCTGCGCTGCGCCGCAAAGCGGCTTCCTGTTGAAGGGCATTTTGCCAAGCTAAGTATGCCTGCTGCGTTCGACGCACCACCTGTTGGCGCTGAAGGTCTAACTGAAGCTCAGCATTCCGAAGCGAGCCCTCCGCTCGAATCACTTGCGTGCGTCGGCGCCCTTGCTGAAAAATCGGAACCGATAATGAGACGAAGATAGATTGGTTCACATTATCTCGGATCTGCTTCTCAAAAGGTAAGGGCTCTCGTACGATACCTTGGACAGGATCAAACCGGATGTTACCTGCATTTGAGGAGTAGTTGGTTTGAATGGAAGCGCTCATGGACAAGGTAGGAAAGTAGGCAGCTTGGGCCGCTCGTAGGCTGTAGGTTTGCACCAGGGTCCGCCATCGAGCTTCTTCTATTTCAGGAGCAAAGCGAATAGATAGCTGGATGGCTTCGGCTTCGGTCAGCAGGCCTAAGTCCGGCACCTCTACCCCTAAAGTGAATTCCACTGCGTCCACGGATACAGAGTCCCATCCCATTAGCTGAAGGAGCAGGAGCTTATTTTCCCGATGGCGATTGTATAAAGAGAGGTATTGGGCCTCTTCCCGAGCAAGCTGGGCGGCTAGGGATAGGCTATCTATAGCGAGAGATTGTCCAGCTTCTACCAAGATTGTTACACGCTTGAGTTGGTCTCGCAGTCGCTCTATGCGTTGCTGGGAGAGGGCTATCAAGAAGGAGTCGCTAAGCGTCTGGCTGAACTGAGCCAAGGCTTGAGCTAATAGGTCGGTTTGAGTGCGGCGATAGGTGGCTTGAGTGAGAGCGGCGTTGGCCCGAGCTTGACGAAGGAGGTAGTGATTCGCCAGTCCAGCAAAGATGAGCCAGTTCGCTCCAACTGAGCCTGAACCAAAAGTGGTCGTCTGCTGGACCCTATCAAATGCGAAAGGGTCAAAAGTTGTTCCGTAGTTCTGGGTGGCGCTCGCATTAGCGCTTATGGAGGGTAAAAAGGCGAGGTAGGCCTGTTGCAGTTCAGCTTGAGCTACAGTCAGAGGTACGGCGGCTTGGCGTACAGAGATAGCATTTTGCTGGACTTGACGTAAAAAGGTGGGCAAAGTAATGCGTTGTATGCTCGCAGGTGGGAAAGTAGGGAGGGAGATTTGTCCTTTTCCCTTACTTATCAAAGTTAGGCCCAGATAGAGAAAGGTTGCGATTTGCCTCAGGCTGGTACAGAGGTCTCTCCATCTGTATGGCTGGGTAAAGTGCGCCCATACCTTTCTATTCTCATTTCCCTGGAGACCCATCGCTCCGAAAGGTATAGCAAAGTTTCAATCTATGCGCGGCGGAATAAACCACAGCTCTCGGAAAAGAGCCGCTACACTAAACTGGAGAGCTGTCTCTCGCACTTGCGGGTGAGGAGCGTATCCATACTCGGCTGCGATGTAGATGATATTGGGGCTTCGGGGAAACTGCCAGCCTAATCCAGCTGTGGCTCCATAATATCTCAGATTCGTATAGGGCATCTGGGCAATATAGCCTCCTGCTTGATAGCGCAACCGTTTGTAGAAAGAGGTGCTGCGAGGGTCGGGTTGCCATTCTATACCGGCGCGCATATCCCATGATACGCTCCCTTGAGCGGGATTTAGTCCGGCTCCTCCCCATGTTCTAGTCCCTGTAGAGATTCCCCCTTCCAAGCCAATGTGCCAGCTTGTTTTACTTAGGCTCATGCCCCCCCTTACGACTGAAGGATAAGTTAGAGTTGCCTCCTGACGAACCAAAGTATCTATCAGAACGCTCGTAAAGGAGAAGTTTTTCTGAAAGCTATAGGTGAGGTCACGATTGAGTTTAGTCTGGAAAGCATAAGCTAAACTCAACTGAACCGCCCACGATCGGAGCGAATCTTGCCATAAGAGACCGACGCGATGCTGTACTCCATCTATTCGCAGCGTAGTGAGAAGAAAGTCGGGCAGAAGCTGGGCGGAGGATTGAATAGAGCGCTGTCGTTCATAAGTCCCCCATAAGTACCCGAACTGATACCCTATGCCTACAGACCTCCAGCGGATCCCCCCCTGAATGTAAGCTAAAGAAAGCAGGCCTTCAGCTTTTTCCGTATAGCGGAAAGCAATCGGAGCCTGAACGTGGACACTGCCTTGATAACCTTGGATGGCTTGGGGAGCTAAGCCCAGCGCAAAGCCCCAGCCTTTTCCCCGAGCGAAGCTCATCTGGAGGTTTTGAAGGGATCCGGATCCAAAGCGGGCTCGTTGGGTAGGAGTTTGCAGTACCTGCGTGCGACCGTACCCGCTAAAATCTGCTTGCATCGCAGTGAGGTAAGCGCTATGAGCAGGCTGCTCAGGTAGTCCATTTCCGATGCCTACAGCAGAGAGCCGTCCCATACCTAAACCGCTTCCCGAGGTAGTCAAATAAGGGAAGCCCATTCCATAGCCGCTCAAGGGATTGTAGGTGAGCTGCCCCCAGAGCGTCGTAAAAATCGCTGCCAGAGCCACACGCCACGCAGTGTGAGTTCGGGCGCAAAGATAGCGTCTGAAGGGAGAGCTGTTCGGATTAGCTCGGCTTCTCCGCCTGTAATCCAAATGGTCGTGTTAGGGCTTTTGAGTAGCTCGATCCACCCTTTCAGTTCCAGTCCCAATCCATGTATAGCTCCGGCCAGCATAGCTTCTGGCGTATCCTTACCCAAGAGGGGTGGGTTGGGTGTGGGTTGGACCTTGGGCAACCGTCCCGTATGGGCCGCTAAGGCCCGCAGTCTCAAATCAATGCCGGTTGTTATGATGCCTCCCCGATGTCGTCCCTTCTCGTCCATGTAATCTAAAGTGCAGGCTGTCCCCAGACTGAGGACGAGCGCAGGCCATCGCTTGGCTTCCCACACAGCGATAAGCTGAGCGGCTCGGTCTGGTCCTAAGCGAGGGGTGTAATCAGAGCTGAAAGGTACGCCGCATGCCATCGTCAGTTCTACCGCTCCTTGCGCTGAAAGGACTTCTCTCCATTCTGAATCCAGTCGGGTGTCTATGTATGCAATAAACTCCCCTTCTAAGCCTACCAGTTCCCGAGGTGATTCCATGCGCCAGAAGCTCAAAAGCCTTCCCCTCGGCGAGAAGCGGGCTGCTTTGACGGCGCTATTGCCAATATCTATACAGAGAACCGAACTTGCCATCGGATGTCGGCTTCGCTGACGGGGAGACGGTATATATCCCGGGATGTCTCAAAGAGCAGTTCATCTGCCTCGTTCCATCCTACGAGTCGAGCGGGTAGTCTCTCCTCGCTCATATTCAAGGTACCTGTACGCCAAGCCCTTTGAATGAATGCTTGGCGTACTTGAGCTTCCGTAGCGTTTCCCCACCGCTCAAAGTAGATTTCAAACTCATCCATGAGTCGTTCAAGAGATGGAGGAGGCTTGCCGATCTGAGTCAGACTCAGTGCGCACAGCTCAGGCGGGAAGCTGCGCTGATAAACATTCAGTCCAACGCCTACGATAGCATAGAGAGGCTTTTCGCCAGCCCATCGGAGCTCAGTTAGAATCCCAGCGAGCTTTCCTAAGGGACGGGGGGCTGCCCAAAGGTCGTTAGGCCACTTAAGGGCGATGGGATGCTCGGCATACAGACTCACCACGTCATAAAGGGCTAAGGCTACTCGGGCTGACAAAGTGCGAGGGCTTATCACCTCATGCAAGAGGAAACTGAAGGTGAGGCTTTCGCCGGGTGTAGAGAGCCAAGGAGTACCTTTTCTCCCATAGCCAGCGCGCTGATGATGCGTCCAGACCAAGATATCTGAACTGCAGTAGCCTTCTTCGGTCCAGCTTCGTAGAAGGCTTTGAGTGGAGTCTATCTCAGGGAAAAAGTACCGCTTCAGGCGCCCCATGAATATAGCCGATAAACCCGAGGTGAGAGCCGCGCCAGCAGCTCATAGGGAATAGTTTGGGCTTCTTGGGCTAAGCAGGCAAGAGACCGATGGTGCCCCCATATTTCTACTTTATCCCCTACCTGCGCTAAGCCAGTGGGTACAGCGATTAGCGTAAGGTCCATGTTGAGGGGAGGTAAGATCGGGCACGGTTCGCCATGAAGAAATACTCGGGCTCCTCGTTCCGCCCAGCTTCGGGGGAGCCCATCGCCGTAGCCAATAGCCACTGTAGCCACCTCATAGCCGTCGGGAACTTCACTGGAGAAGCCATAGTTGAGTCGTTGTTTCGGGGGTATGGGGGCTATTCTTAGGATGGGTGCCCATAGTCGGGTTGCTTCTTGCAAGCCCTTTCCAATCCCATATAGACCTATGCCCACTCGGACCATGTCGTAGGCTGCTTTCTCGCCCATAGATAAGATACCAGCTGTATTCAGAACATGTCCCAGCGCTTCGGGGAAAGCCGCTTTCACAGCATGATATATCTCCGAGAAAAGAGTCAGCTGCTGCTTTGTGAGGGGGTGTTCGGGGTGAGCTGCCTCTGCCAAGTGCGTGAAGACCCCTCGGACGACGCTTCCGCGCAGGCGATTCAGGATTTCTGGAAGCTGAGTAGGCATCAATCCCATGCGCCCCATCCCCGTGTCAAACTCTAAATGAAGAGGTACTTTCCCGGCCCAGTATTCCAGAGCTCTTAGGGTACCTACAGCCGCTTCTAGGCCGTAATCTAAGAATACTGAGTGAGGCACCTCGCCGGGATAAAAGACTAAAATGGGAGTGCGTATCCCTGCTTCTCTCAGGCGTATCGCTTCGCGAGTGTAGGCCACACCAATGTAGGCAATACCTTGCCGCTCTAAAAAACTGGCCATGAGGAGGTCACCGCTGCCATACGCTTCCGCCTTGAGTATGCCCATGATGCGTGTCTGACGAGATAGCCGAGCTCGCAGGTAGAGTAGGTTATGATAAACTTTCTCCCAATCTACATGCAGTTCTGGCGCAGGTCCATACCCCATGAGGCGTTTCAGAGCCTCTTCTAAACGAAAGCGCCGACTGCCCTTGAGAAGGATGGCCCCTCGCTGAGGCAAACGAGCCGTCCGGAGAAAGGCTTCCACCGAAGGGTAGGCGGGCTCATGACCAACTTTTTGAAATACCTCTCCGATCAAATGGATATGGTCTATTGGTAGGAACTCTCTGAGGCTTTGGAGAGCCGCTTCATGCGATTCTACGGTGTAAGGGGAGAAGTCGGTCAGAACGGCTGCTTTGGGCTGGAGGGGTATAGTACGGAGCTCCTCTATGGCGACCGCCACGGAAGAGGCGTCAGCGTGATAAGTATCGTTGAGCCAGAGACGCCCACTCCCATCTTGAATCCACTGAAGACGACTCTGGATGGCAGGTAGGGTGGGAAGCCGCTCTTGCAAATGGCTTATAGACAGGCCCAGCGTATAAGCTGCTGCGGCGGCTAAGAGAGCATTTTGCCAGACGGGCAAGCTGTCCGCAGGCAACCTAATGGGATACTTGTCTTTTTCTGATACATGCCAGAGCCCCTCAGATGGGCCGATACGCTCCCAAATAAACCTGCTTGTGGAAGAAAACCCCGCTAACTGTACATGGGGGAGCTCTTTCAAGTAAGCCTGCGTCTCAGGTTGATGAAGGGCGATTATCCACTCAGCTTGATGAAAGAGCGAAAGTTTCTCTCTAAGTTTAGCTTCAAAGTTAGGAAAGGCTTCATCGTGTCCCCTACCTATCGGAGATAGGATACCGTACTGGGGACGGATCAGCTGTGCCAAGGGTGCCATGTCTCCTGGGGCAGAAATGCCGGCTTCTACGATCCCAAGGTCTCCTTTGAGGGGAAAGCTTAGCAGACTCAAGGGTACCCCTAGCTGGCTGTTGAAGCTGCCTGGACTGCGATAGGTGCGCCGCTCCCCTTCTAAGAGGTAAGCCAACCATTCTTTTATCCAAGTTTTGCCGACGGACCCAGCTATCGCCAGTATAGGATAGTCCAGCCTGGAGCGCCAGGTAGAGGCCCAACGAAAGAGAGCTTGCCACGTGTCTGAGACGAGAATATAAGGGATGGGTACAGAAGGAGGCTTCTCTACGAGGGCAAGGACGGCGCCTCGCCGTAGGGCATCCGAAAGAAACTCATGACCATCTCGCTGGGCTCTCAGCGCTATAAATAGGCTTCGTCGTTCTCCTCCCAAGCGTCGTGTATCCCAAGATAGATGCTCTACAACTACCTCTTTGGCATTCGGAGAGGGGTCTCCACCCACTATCTCAGCGATCTCTGTACTGCGCCAGAGCTGCCCGAGTTTCATGCTATCACATAGATGTCATATAGAGCATGGGTCCATGCGGTTATGCCAAATCCCCTTAAGATGTAGAGCCCACTCATCAGAAGCCCAAAAATAAAACGGTATAAAAAGGCATACCCTGTGATGTCCTCGTGGAAGAAGTGTGCGGCTGAGAACAAAGCAGCGGATAATATCCATGCTCCCATTAGATGGGGAGCTTTCGCCTTTCGGTAACGCAGTCCAGTGAAAAACATCAATAGGCCTTCTACCAGTAGAACCCGAAAGAATAGCTCCTCGTAGAACCCAGCGCCCAAGCAGTGCGCTATGCTCCGCCACAATTCCGAAGTAAGCCATGCCAGCTGAGCGGAGATAGCCGACTGAAAACGACTCGTCAAGAGAGGTAGCCCTTTATAGAGCAGAAAAGCCCATGCCGCCGCTTCAGCTACCATCACGATGAAGACCCACTCAGTAAGCTCTATCCGCTCTCGTCGGATTCCATATACGTAGGCTAACCCTAATAAAGCTACCGCTAATGAAATCATCCACTCGTAAGGTGCTGCCCAGCTTAGGAAGCGTGTGAGCCATTGATCAATCAGATTCCGATCGTTCAGCTCTCCACCTGTGAGTCGCATGAGGCCCTCATACCCCACCAGCAGCACCAAGGATAGGAAAAAACTATACGCTGGACTCAGGGAGGCTTTCCAATAAGTTCGCATCAAGGACGAGGGGTGATGACCTCCACTTGCAGAGACTTGATGCCGTTGACTCGGGCCTGCAGGGGTCGACTTAGTGAGTCTCCGGCTTTGACTTCGGCTAAGGTTAGGGTATCTGTATATTCTACCTCCCCCTTTTTATTCATAAAGTGGATGGCAATTTGGACGAGATTAGCATCACCTTGTCCCACATTGCGCACGATTATAGTGCCCTTAGCTTTGGGCTGAATAAAGGAGCTTCCCTTGAAGTTTTGGATTTCGGTTTGAATGAGGGGCTTGCGTTCAGGCGGAGGCAATGAAGCCTGGGGCTCCGATCTCGAAGAGGGGGCAGAAGAATTTTTCTTTCCAACCTTAGGCGTAGAATGAGATGCAGGGGTAGGTGTAGGTTTTTGAGAAGGATGGGGAATCGCTATCGTGTCGGGTTTTTTGGAAGGACTCATAAGCGTATCCATCTGCGACTGGTTAAGTGCCTTTAGAGTCGATTCAGGAGTGCTGATCAAAGTTGTGTCAGAAGGAGGGGGACTTTGTCCGCTCTTCTTCCAGATGAACCACGCTCCTACGCCTAAGCCCGATCCAACCAAAATTCCTATCCAAACTAAGGGAGAAATGCGACGAGAGAGGGATTTAGGAGAAGGAGCTGACTGGATCTGGGTAGGGGGAAGGGGGGATGATGAGACCCCCGCTTCGCTGAAGGCTTCCTCAAACTCCCCAAGAAAATCTTTACAATGCTGGTAGCGATAGTCGGGTCGTTTTTCTGTGGCTTTTAGAATAACCTCTATCAAGCGAGCTGGGGTAACAGCCGGAGGATGGCTCAGATCAAAGAGCGGCTCTTGGACAATCTTCAAGCTTAGATCAAATTCACTAATATCGGGAGGATAGGGAGGTTGAGCAGTGAGCATCTCATACAGTACGACGCCGAGAGAGTAGATGTCTGATCGGTGATCAATGTCTTTTTCCCCTCGAATCTGTTCGGGGCTCATGTACATGAGGGTACCTAAACGCATGCCTGTGCGCGTAAGGGAGTGATCCGTCTGAAGGATACGAGCCACACCGAAGTCTAAGATTTTCACCCTTCCCCCCGCGGTAATCATAATGTTGGCAGGCTTGATATCGCGGTGGATCACACCTTGATCATGAGCATAAGCAAAAGCATCCAAGACTTGTGAAAAGTATTTCTGTAGCAGCTCCATAGGGAGCGGACCTGCTTTCAGGAGGTCAGATAAAGACTGACCCTCCACATATTCCATGACAAGGTATAGAGCTTTTTCCTCCTCTATGTAATCGTACAGGGTAACGATGTTAGGATGGTTGAGGCGGGCTAAGACGGCAGCTTCTCCGGCGAAGCGCTCTCGGATAGCAGGGTCTCGGGCTAAATACGGAGCTATAGACTTGATGGCTACCTTTCGGTTTATGGGTTTCTGAAGGGCTAAATAGACCACACCCATTCCTCCTTCTCCCAGCGGACGGATGATCTCGTATTTTTCTTCTAAGCCGGGAAGGTTCATACGGCTTGCATGGCAATACGGGTGCGCAGGATATCTACCACGGTGTCTATGTGTCTTTTCTCAATACCGTGGCCCCAAGAGAATCGGATTGCCAGAGAAGCCTCAGAGGCGGGAATACCGATGGCCTGCAGTACACGAGAAGGGTGAGCGCTACCTGACGCACAAGCTGAGGTGCCCGACGCACAAACCCCTTCAAGGTCTAACTGAATCAGGATGAGGTCATGTCCGACTTTCGGAGGTAGGCGAAAGTTCAAAATACCAGGATGGCCTCCTTCTGGACGAATGTCCCCGTGAAATATAATCTCGGGAAAGGCTTGGCGCAGCTTGTCTATAAGGTAAGCCTTGATAGTTCTGAGATGCGCTTCATAGGAGGTACGATTGGCGTAAGCCTTCTTAAGAGCGAAAGCCATACCTACGATGCCCGCTACATTTTCTGTACCTGCGCGCTGCTCCCGCTCTTGTCCGCCTCCCGTAATGAGACTCTGGATGGGATGTCTTCGGTATAGAAAGCCTACGCCCTTTGGTCCATAAAACTTATGAGCCGATGCCGCTAAAAAATCCACCGGCCATGCCTGGACATTAATCCATCCCAATCCTACCACTTGTACGGTATCGCATAAAAAATAGCTGCCATAGGCCTTGGCAAGCTGAGCAACTTCCTCTACAGGTTGGATCGTACCGATTTCGTTGTTTGCGTACATGACGGCTACGACGCTATGGGGATAGCGGCGCAGTAGCTCCTCCAAGTGGTCTAAGTCTATTCGACCGACCGCATCTACCACAATAGGATGGGCCTGTATGCCCCGGCTTTGAACTAAGTGCTCTATGGTATGGAGTACAGCATGGTGTTCGGTTGGATTGTAGAGGATGTGCTTTAGACCCTTAGTTTCAATCACACCGCGCAAAGCGTGATTATCTGCCTCTGTTCCTCCGCTGGTGAAGACTATTTGACCTGGATCAGCTCCAATGAGCTCAGCAATGGTGACGCGAGCTTCTTCTATCGCTGCACGCAGTCGCCGACCCATGCTATGAATAGAGGAAGGGTTGCCCACTGTCCGGAGGTAGGGCAGCATATGCATCTCTACTTCAGGGTCCAGAGGCGTAGAGGCAGCGTAGTCTAAGTAAATCGGCTCGCTCACTCTACAAAGGTACGAAGTTAGGCTGCCTTTGGTGGTTGGAGTTTTGTTTATAGTGGCGTGTTGTACCGTCTGATTCAAAAGCAGCTTATTCCTGCCCCGATAGAGGAGGTTTGGCCCTTTTTCTCTCGCCCCGAAAACCTCAAACTTATCACTCCACCCTATATGGGCTTTGATATTCTCTCTGAAGTGCCTTCAGTCATGGAAGCTGGTGTGATTATAGAGTACATTGTGCGACCTCTTTTTGGGCTGCCGATGCGATGGGTTACCGAGATCACTCACCTTTACGGGCCTCGGCAAGGGGAACCGCCATATTTCTTCGTAGATGAGCAGCGTTTTGGGCCCTATGCATTTTGGCATCATCGTCATGAGTTTCATCCTGTTGAGACGGGAGTTTTGATGACAGACCAAGTGCATTACAAGTTGCCAGCAGGACTGATAGGCCGCTTAGTTCATCCGATCCTCATCCGACCTCGTCTCGAGGAAATATTTAGCTATCGCCGCCAGAAAATAGAAGATATCTTCGGAAAAAGCCCCCTTCTGTCGCCTGAATCAGTGAAGGAAGGTTCGGCAGTGAAATAGGGAAAGAAAAGAGAGTCAAGCGTCTCCCTACGCTCTCTTAGTCCAGTGCTTAGCTGTCAAGTAGCTTGGGTAGGGAATCTGACTGAGGAGTTCCACCCCAGCTCCTGAGGCCTTCTTGAAGGTACTCACTCGTCTTATGCCTTTCGGTAGCCCTACCTTTGAGCCGCATGGAACTCTCAAAGTTGAGATTCTTAGTCGTGGGGGATGTGATGTTAGACCGGTATCTTTACGGACGCGTCCAACGCATCTCACCGGAAGCCCCCGTTCCTATCCTTGAGCTGGAGAAAGAAGAGAATCGGCTGGGGGGAGCTGCTAATGTAGCGCTCAACCTACGCAGTTTAGAGGCCCAAGTTACTTTATCGGGATTGGTAGGCGCAGATTCTGCCGGAGATCTCTTGAGAGAACAAGCAGAACAGTGGGGTATAGAAACCTATGGACTGGTCACGGACCCTGAGCGTCCCACGACCGTCAAGACGCGTCTCATCGCACAAAAACATCATCTTCTACGGGTTGATAGGGAAATCACCACGCCGCCACCTGCTCATTTGGCTGAGGCCCTCCTTCTCAAGGTACAGACATTACTGCGCACGCCTCTCCATGGTATCATTGTGGAGGATTACGACAAGGGCACCCTCACCGAACCTCTAATACAAGAGCTGACTCGGCTCGCCCGACTCCATCAAGTGCCCCTTCTGATAGACCCTAAGCGCCGCAACTTCTGGGCGTATGAGGGGGTTACCCTCTTCAAGCCTAACCTCCGAGAACTGGGTGAAGCCTTGGGTCTTTCTTTCGCTGAGGCCTCTCTACCAGCCATTCAAGAGGCGATCCTTCGCCTGCGTGATCGTATGCCTCACACTTACACAGTCGTTACGCTCAGCGAACGGGGCGTGTTGGCTTTTGGAGAAGGAGAGGGATTCATCCACATACCAGCTCATTACCGCAATATTGTAGATGTATCGGGAGCAGGCGATACGGTCATCAGCGTCTTGGCGGTTGGGCTGGCTCTGGGATTTCCTTTAGAGCGAACTGTGGCTTTAGCCAACTTGGCAGGGGGACTCGTGTGTGAATATGTGGGGGTAGTTCCCCTTCCAAAGGACAGGTGGATAGATAGTGCTCGCAGCTTAGGCCTGCTTTAGGGAATTCTTAGCTTTTGTCCTGGATGGATAGTGGTTCGAGGCGAAAGTCCATTCGCCTTGCAGAGAGCTTCTATGGAGACACGATATTTTTGGGCTATAACCCATAGAGACTCGCCAGGCTGCACGGTATGAATACGCGACGAGGTAGCAGGAGGACTCTGGGGGATAGAGGGTGGGGCGGAAGCCTTAGCAGGAATGCGTAAGGTTTGCCCTGCTCGGATGAGATGACCGCGTAAGCCGTTGGCCTGACGAATGGCATTCACAGTAGTGCCGTAGCGTTGAGCGATCAGCCCGAGGTTTTCTCCTGGTTGGACCCGGTGATAAATGTAAGTTGGACGAGGGGGGGTGTAGGTTGCTGGATCGGAATTTCCGCCAAATCGCGCAATAGATGGGGTGAGAGGGATGGAGGGAGGCGTGTAGGTTTCGGAGGGCGGCGCATAATCAACCATTTCGGAGTCAGCTGGCGGGAGGTTTCCAAGTCGGTATCGCTCGTAGGCTGTCAAAAAAGCTGAGGCTAAGAGCTGACCCTTGAGGGCGTACCCCGCAGCTGTCAAATGCACCATGTCAGGGGCGGCCAGACCAGCTAACCTCCATTCACGAATCGAACCTAAAATCGTATAACCATCCCAGACAGCGACACCTTTCTGAGAGGCGATCCACCGAACCAAACGAGAAGCCTGCTCCAAGAGGGGAAGCGGACGCATGCTTCTGTAAAAGTCCTGAGGTGTCGTAAAGAGAATGCATACATTCGGTAGGGCGCTGCGGATGGTGTCTATAGCCGCTTCTACGGCCTGACGAAAAGCGGTCAGCGTAGCCTGAGTAGGGTATAAGTCGTTCGTTCCTAAGTCCATAATGATTAAGTCTGGGCGGAGTTGACGCAAACTCTCCTTTAGAAGGGGAAGTGTAGCCCAATCGGAAAGGCGAGCTCCCGCTATACCCATGGAATACCAGGTGAGCCCTTTCTGGCCTTCTTCTATGAAGATGCCTTGCAGTTCAGCATACCCCAAAGAATCGTTGCTATCCCAGCCCCAGCTTCCCTTCAGAGCTGTAAGGGGTTCAGGTATGTCAAACTCGGTCAGAGCGTAGCCGCCTGGAAGCTCTCGGACCATGGGGGTAGGCGTTTCATTGACCCGAAGGGTACAGCGAATCCCTGACCTAAGAGTTCTGGTAAGGAGGTAAAGGCGGGCTCCTGGCGGCGCTACAGGATAGTAAGCGGGGTTCCACCGAATCTCCCACCGAGCGGTAGGGTCGTAGGTTCCCATGGCGATCCCCGTTACCCCTAAGGGCAGGATAGGCTGGGGCTGAACGCTGCGAGCTGAGAGCCACTGCCCTTCACTCAAACTAATGTAGTCATAAGCCGAGCTTGTTCCTGCGGCGTGATAGGGGAAAACGTAGCCGCGACCCCCAGCTCCCCATACCTTATAGAGTCTTTGACGAATCTCACGCCCTTGTACATCGCCTTGAATGTGCGAGTCGCCAATGTGCAGAATGCGTACTTTCCGATCGTTTGTTTTGAGCTTTTCCCACAGGGGTATCAAGTGGGCTGCCAGCGTGATGGTGTTGAGGTGTAGTTTGAGAAAAGGATAGGAGGTGTCAGGTCTTAGCAAAGCCGAATCAAGCCCGCTTGGTGGGGCAGGGGGAGGTTGCCCCCAGCATCCAGCGAGAAGCCAGAAGGAAGCCAAAAGTCGTCTCATTCGCCTAAATAGGCGATGGCGGATATTTCTATGCGAGCCCCTCGGGGTAGAGCTGAAACAGCCACCGTTTCCCGGGCAGGATATTTACCTTGTGGAAAAAATCGCTCATATAGGCTGTTTACGATGGGGAAAAAGGCCATGTCGGTGAGAAAAATAGTAACTTTCACGATGCGTTCTGGGGATGCGTTGGCGGTCTCCAAGATGGTGCGCAGATTATTCAAGACTTGTTGGGCTTCAGCTTCAATGGAGGTTTTCTCTAATGTGCCATCTGAACGAAGGGCTATTTGCCCAGAGATGAATAGCCAGGGGCCTATACGAACCGCCGGGCTATAAGGTCCTACTGGCGTGATACCTGGAGGAGAAATCCACTCCACTGCGCGAGTATAAGCCTTTTCAGGCGATTCCTGAGCCCAGAGCAACAAAGTTGCGCTCCAACTCCAGCGATACACCCACAAATATAGCTACCTTTGCAGTATGGGTTTCGTTTTAGGCGTACTTATTTTCTTACTGGTAGTGGATGCCATTCTGCTTACGCTCTTAGTGTTGATTCAGCAGGGCAAAGGAGGCGGTTTAGCCACGGACATTCAGGGGGTGGCCCAAGCCTCCCAGATATTAGGAGTGCGGCATGCGGCTGATTTTGCTGAGAAGGCGACATGGGTGCTATTTGGAGCCTTAGTGGTACTTACTTTGCTCATCCATGCAGTCCATAGTGGAATGCGCGGCGGAGGTGAAATAAAGACTCGTACCTCCAATATTGTAGAAACCTTGCCGCCCGCTCAGTCTAAATAATCTTATGGCTACACCGTCTGCGACTGCATCGGTCTTTAGCTATGACCTCCGAGATATACCGAGGGATACCGCTCTGCGCCTCTATCGGGAGATGCTGTACGCTCGGTTGATAGAGGAGAAGATGTTGTCCCTCCTGCGTCAGGGGAAGGTCAGTAAGTGGTTCTCTGGTATTGGTCAGGAGGCAATAGCGGTGGGGGCAACCTTAGCGTTAGAGCCGACGGACTACATATTCCCTCTGCATAGAAACTTAGGCGTATTCACCAGTCGCGGAATGCCTCTGCGCAAGCTCTTTGCTCAGTGGCAAGGTAAGGCCTCGGGTTTCACTCGGGGACGCGAGCGGTCCTTTCACTTTGGGGCACCAGAATACCGCGTCATCGGAATGATTTCTCACCTCGCTGCTATGCTTCCCGTGGCTAATGGGGTGGCTTTGGCCAGTAATTTAGAACACGACGACTACATTGCCTTAGCCTTCATCGGGGAGGGCGGCACCAGTGAGGGAGATTTTCATGAGGCCCTCAATGTGGCCAGCGTCTGGAATCTCCCTGTCCTTTTCCTCATAGAAAATAACGGCTATGCCCTCTCTACCCCTACTTCCGAGCAGTATGCTTGTGAAAGGCTGTCATTGAGAGCTGTCGGGTATGGCATGGAAGGTTATACCATCCCAGGCAATAATGTCTTAGAGGTCTATCATACAATTCGGGATTTAGCAGAAAAGGCTCGCAAGGACAGGCGCCCTCGATTGATAGAAGCTATCACATTCCGCATGCGCGGTCATGAAGAGGCCTCCGGAACTAAATATGTGCCTCCCTCCCTCTACCAAGAGTGGGGAGCTCGCGACCCGATTCTCAACTACGAACGATTTCTCATAGAAAAAAATCTACTGACTCAGAAAGAGGTCCAAGCTCTGCGCCGAGAACTAAAGCAAAAGATAGAAGAGGAGATTCGGCCAGTCCTTTCTGAACCCGAACCGACTCCAGAAGCTGCGGAAGTATATGCGCCATTTGATGAACCTCTTGTTCCTCCCCCAGCTGATCGGGGTGGTCGCTCTCTGCGATTTGTAGATGCTATTTCTGAGGGGCTGCGTCAGGCGATGGAGCGTCAACCTCGGCTCATTCTAATGGGCCAAGACATCGCCGAATACGGAGGGGTCTTCAAGGTTACAGAGGGTTTCGTAGAGCTATTTGGAAAAGAGCGGATCCGAAACACCCCTCTCTGTGAATCCGCCATTTTGGGGATGAGCCTTGGGTTAGCCCTTCGGGACTTTTCCAGCATGGTAGAGATGCAGTTTGCGGATTTCGTCAGCTACGGCTTTACCCAAATCGTTAATAACCTAGCCAAAAACTACTACCGCTGGGGCGTCCCTCCTAAAGTAGTAGTGAGGTTGCCGACGGGTGCTGGTGTAGGAGCCGGTCCTTTTCACTCCCAGAGCTTAGAAGGGGTCTTCTTTCACATCCCAGGCCTCAAGATCATCTATCCCTCTACGGCATACGATGCAAAAGGTCTGCTCACCACAGCTTTGCGAGACCCCAACCCCTCCCTCTTCTTTGAACATAAGGCGCTGTACCGCAGTGTTCAAGATGCGGTCCCAGAATCGTATTACAATCTTCCCCTTGGTGTAGCTCGGATTGCTCGTGAGGGGCGCGACCTCTCCATCATCACCTATGGCATGGGCGTGGTGGAAGCCCTAAAACTCGCTCATCAGCTCGCCCCTGAGGTGGATATAGAAGTGATAGACCTGCGTACTATCCTGCCCTACGATCAAGATACCATTACCGCTTCTGTTCGTAAAACTCACCGGGTTTTGGTCCTTTATGAGGGTACTTATACCGCTGGAGTTGGAGCTGAGATCGCTGCTTGGATAGGTGAATATCTTTTTGAACAATTAGATGCCCCTGTGATCCGATTGGCCTCGCGTGACACCCCTGTGCCATTTAGCCCCAGCTTGGAAGCCGACTTTCTGCCGTGGAGGCGCTTACATGATGCAGTCCAGAAACTTCTCGCCTACTGATGGCTACCTTGAGTGTATATCTTGGACTTTTTACGGGCCTGCTTATTAGCGGGATAGGTGCTTATTTGTATGTCCACCCGTTAGATTCAGGGCTTCCTGCATGGGCTCAGCAGGGTCTGCCGCTTTTTATGATAGCTTATGGAGCGGTCCGATTTGGATTCAGCCTATATAAGCTCCTCCGCCGGAAGGGTCGTGAAGGTATAATGCTTGGCCTGACTTTGATATTCCCGCTTTTGATGCGATGTAGCTCCGCCTCTGAGGCTAACCTTCGCTTGCGATTTGACTATTTAGGCGAGTGTTCCACTTGTCCTATTAGTCGTATGGACTCCATTCTGCGTCTCTTTTTTCCTGTCGGGGTTTTCTCGGTGGCCTTAGACTCGGCTCAGCATCAGGTGGTTGTGGATTTAGACAGCAATCATGTTCGTTTAGACACTTTACGGCAGGTCCTTTTGGCGTATGGGTACGAAATAAATGAGGAAATCTCGGTAGACCCAATTCTGTCCAGCTGCTGCGCTATCCCGGAGTTTCATTCTGCGGGCAGCGAGGCAGGACCGTTAGCGGGTCCCTCTGCATCAGAGATTCAAGAAGATATGACGCTCTTAGAACGCGAACTGGAACAGGAGCTCGGGGTGAGCCCGGATGTTCCGAATCTGAATCTGGATTCTGAGCTAAACTTAGATGAAGACCTCGGCCTGGAGGAGCTGGATTTAGAAGGGGGAGGGTTTGAGCCGATAGATGATTTGGGATTAGAGGAGTTGGATGTGGAGCTGGAGTTGGAAATGGAGGAGTCTCAACCTCGTAAGAAAAAGCCCGCTCCACCTAAGCCCTGAGTCGTCTTTCAGCCCACTTCCAGACTAGGTTTTCGGGGATTATGTCTATGGGCCAATGCAAGTCTGCTTCTCGATAGAAGGAGCGGCGATGTGTCATGAGGGCTATCCTTTCTGCTTCGGATCGGTGGTGTAGAGGAGGTCGTTCTATGGAAACTTGTCGCCATCGGCTAACAAGCCACTCTATAGGGGGGTCTATCCATAGCACATACCCCGCCTTCAGAAGGAGAGACATGGCGCCAGGTTGAGCGGGGAAACCTCCACCGACCGCTATCACTCCCCTTTCTTCTCTCTCAAGGAGCTGGACGATCGTATCCCATTCTACTTGGCGAAAGCAGGTTTCACCTGCTTGGAACCATTCCTCTATGGATCGTCCTGTGCGACAGACGATTTCTTCATCCGTATCCCAAAACGGCAGTTTAGCTTGGTGTGCCCAGCGCCGCCCTAAAGTCGTTTTGCCCGCGGCAGGGGGGCCGATTAAGATGAGGCGGGCTGGCTTCAAGGATTCCCCTCTTGGAGGAGATTTTCGTAAACGCTGAGATTATTGGGATCCAGCTGCCGCATAGCTGCCACAAACCGTTGCTTCTGCTCAGGCATTGCCTTTCGAAAAGCCTGCATTAGTTCTGTCCCTTTTACATCCACAAAGAGCCGTATCAAGGTGCTGTTGGGATTTTCCTGACTAAACTTTACCATACCTTGCAGAACCTCTAAAAGAACTTCGCGGGCGGCAGCGGGGTCTTTATGCATTTTGTCCAGTCCCTCCCGATGATAGCGATAAAAAAGGGTGTGAAACTGCTTATAGCTGGCGTTGAGCAGGTTTTCTAAAATCCAGTAGCGAGAGCGGAGAAAGTTGCCGGTTGGCTGCCATCCGGGTTCACTACTATTTGCAGCGGCTAAGTTCAGTATTTGCTGCGCTTTCTGGAAGTACGGTAGGCCTGCTTCGGGACCGAAACTGTTGTAATCCATTCCCAAGATCATGTAAGCGTAGAAGTTTAGCAGGGCAGTCAAGTTATCCACGTATGTGTTTTCGGAGAACTGAAGGGTTTGCGTGGCGGTGTAGTTGATGCGCAAGTCTGGATCGTTGAAGTTGAAGGTGAGGGTCTCGTAGGTGCTATTGTAGACGGGGCGGATAGCTTGGACTTGCATCGTTCCTTCAAACCGTGTAGGGTTTGGTAAGGCAGTAATCACAATGTTGAATAGACACTTGATGCGTTCGTTAGGAGCAAATACATCTTCAGAGAAACGATTGGTGCTGAGATATTGCGTAATGTCTTGCTGAAGCTGCTGAAGGATAGAGCGATCAATCCCCTGGATGCCGGGGGCCTGGATATTTACGATGGGTAGGAGTTCTTGGGCCCAAATGAGGCTAAGGCTGAGTAGGACTTTCACGAGCGATGAAGATAAGCATTTCTCGAGCAACCTGAGGCTTTGGAGCGAGAGGGATAACATGACGATGGCCCCAGCGGCTCAATAAAGTGAGAGCATTCGTAGGGGAGCCCATGCCCGTCTGAGGGCTTATTTCGTTGAAGGCCAGCCAATCGGCTCCTTTGCAGTGCAGCTTTTCCCAAGCCAGTTTCTCCTCGCCTGCGGCTTCCAAAGCGAAACCTATGAGCAGTTGATGGGGTTGGCGGTTCTGCCCGGCCCATTTTAGGATGTCGGGGGCCGCTACGAGGGGAAGGCTTATTTCTCTCTCGGACTTTTTGTGCTTTTGGGGTAGGCGGTAGGCGAAAGTGTAATCGCTAACAGCAGCGGCGAATATAAGCCAGTCGTATCCCGCGTAGACCTGCTGGAAAGCTTCTAACATGTCTTTTGCGGTAGGGGTGCGCGTAACACGGAAGAGATGGGGGTAAAGGGGGACTTCTGTGTGAGCTGCAAGCAAATGTATCTCTTGAGCGCCGAGAGCGTAGGCTGCTTTAGCCAGAGCCCAGCCCATTCGGCCTGTGGAGTGATTAGAGAGAAAGCGGACGTCGTCCCAGCGCTCGCGAGTAGCCCCTAAGGTGATGAGAACCTTCTTTCCTCGCAAAAGAGGCGGCGAAAGGGCCCTCTCTACCGCAGCAAGGATTCGGGCGCCAGAAGCTAATCGTCCTGTATCGTGAGCCCCACTAGCCAAGAAACCGCGCGCAGGCGGAATAATAGAGACCCAGGGCAAGCGTTCAAGCCGTTTTAGATTGCGCTGAACTATCGGGTGACGATACATGGTGCCTTCCATAGCTGGAGCAATGAGGCTAGGCTTGCGCGTGGCTAAAAACACCGCCGAAAGAAGGTCATCGCATAGGCCCTGGGCTAACTTAGCGATGGTATGAGCTGTGGCTGGAGCAATAAGCAGCAGGTCAGCCTGTTTGGCTAAGGCAATATGTTGGGTCCACTCTCCCGGCTGGGCGCCTCTTGCTTCTGTGCCCCAGAGGTCTTTCAGAACCTTCCCCTGAGCCAGCGTTTCTAAGGTCAAAGGTGCTACGAACTCTTGAGCCGCTTGGGTCAAAATAACCGAGACACGATGCCCCTCTTTTTGGAGGGCTCGTACGAGGGCAGGTGTCTTATAGGCGGCAATGCTACCAGTTACGCCGAGGAGGATGTGGGCCACCTCAGGATTCAGGCGGTGTTTCGTGCAGTTTTTCCCACAGCGCAATAAGCGTAGGCTTGGGCAAGGAACGATACAGTTCTACCCACTGTTGTAGCTCAGCTTGAAGCTGCTGTTGAAGCTCCGGGTCACCCCTATGCGTTAGGTCCTCCTGAGCGCTAATATCTTGAAGTTTGGTTCGTAGCTCTTCGGTAAGCTCGGATAAAATTCGCTCAGACCGCCGACTCATGGAAACGGTTACCTCGTAAATGTTATTTTGGGTAGAACGCCGAAGTAGCTCCTTAATAGACACCGGTTCAATCTCCTGGGGTACTTGGAGCTGTTCGGCGAGGGACTTGTAGTACTCTCTTCGTGTACTCATATTGCGCTTTTAAGGAGGGAAGGTACGAACTATGGGGATAATTTTCCACAAAGGTACGATAAAGTGCTTCGGCTTCCGAGAACCTCGGTAGTTGTTTCTCTTCAATGCTACGCTCTGCCATGAGGAAAGCCGAGGAGACGCGCTTATAGGCTGCTTCTTCCCGTAAGTCGGGCTCCGTGGCATAAGTCAAGAAATCCCCATATAGCACTACGGCGGCACGGTAGCGTCCGATTCGGTAGAAGGCCTCCGCCGTTTGGAAAGCTTTAACTTCCAGCTTGCGTTCTAACTCACTTAGCATAGCTTCAGCTTGACTTGCGTAGACGCCATCGGGATAGAGGGTGAGATACACTTGAAGCTTATCAATTGCGCGCTTGGTTTCCCGCTGATCGAAGTCGTAATCGGCTGAAAGTTGATAGTTCATTTTGGCCTGCATGAAGAGGGCTTCCTCGGCTCGAGGACTAAGGGGGTACTCGTCCACGAGCTGACCGAAGTAGCGCTCAGCGGCGTAATAATCTTTGAGGTGCATCCGAGCTAAAGCCAAGTGATACAGCACCTCAGCCGCTCGGACATTCCCTCGGTATAGCCCCACTAGTTCTTCCATAAGCTGAGAGGCAGACTCGTACTGTTTTCGCCTAAAGTAACCAAAAGCAGCTGAGTCCCTATCTACTAGGTTCTTGCTGCGGGCGAGCTTCCGATAGGGATCACAACCGAGTATTGTAGAGAGGATTATACTGCCGACCAGCCAGCGCACCGTTCAAAGATACGGACTTCTTGCGTATGCGCAGAATGCTTTATCTTTGTCATGCCCGCTTAGCTCAGCGGTTAGAGCATCTGGCTGTTAACCAGAGGGTCGCAGGTTCGAATCCTGCAGCGGGCGCTACCATAGCCCGATGATCCTTGGTATATCCCATAGGTTGCTATATAGGACGCCCCAGCGTCCCTCTTGCACCTGCCCGATTTCCCGCCTCCAGAAGTGCAGACTTACAGCTGGATATAAATATCCAAACCGATAGGAAGGGTGGGGGTGCTTACAGCCTGGCTTACTAGCTCGGCATAAGTGTCGCTGAGCCGTATGAGGATAGCGGATAGGTAGCTTGGACACGGTCTTTTCAGCCTGCGCCAGGATTGAGTACAAGGTGTCTATGAGCTGCTTGCGAGCCTCCTGCGAGCTTATGAGCGCTTGCAGCCAGCAGGAACGAAACTTTACCCTCAAGCGAGTCAGGTCCCACGCTGTTTTCAGCTCTTCATAAAGAAGAAACATCATAGGCTCCATGGGGGAAGCGTCTGGCCACCTTGGCCATATGGCTAAGGCCGAGCTTATTCCTTGTAGCATGGGCTCTATTTTGTCGGCGTACTTACGAGGATGTCGGTACAGTTGCCAAGGCGGCACGGGTAGCCGCGGCTGAAAGGACGGCAAGCGGTTCCAACTTATCTCGTCTATGGGTGTAGTTGGGGTAATGTAGCTTAGTACATTCCGTCCTACCAGCAAGCTATCCTGAAACCGGATTAGATAACTCCAAGCCAAGGTATCGCCTCCGAAAAGTCGCACAAAACCCTCGGCTGGAAAAGGAGTTTGAGCTACCCCATCGTAAATATAACGCCAGCTCCAACGAGCCACACTCCAATCAAATAGCCAATACCCCACATCCCACCCCGATGAAAATGTCAGATGCCCCTCTGCTAAACTTTCCACGATCAGAATATCTTCTAACCGACTGCGTAAATAAGACAACAGCCACACTGGAACGCTATTATCGAAGGTTACCCAGTAAGCCGTCTCTGGATAATACCAAAGAGGGCGCCGACCTTGCTCGGTTAGGAGGGTTCGGTAAAGGTGAGAGAAATCTTTGCACCGATACACAGGGGCCAAGCTATCCATTAAGCTGTAGCACATCACGGAATGCACGCAAAGGGTAAGCTGAGGAGGAAGTTGGGAGGGCTGGAAATCCCCCACTGCGTACGCTTCTGGGGGGACTACATGCTGACGAGACATTACTTGAAGACCCAGTTGCTTGCTTTGCCAGATGAGGCTATCTATCCAAGACCCCCATGATTTTCCGACAAATTCAGCGGCATTCAGGTCCACATTGAGACGGGTGATGCCAGTTTGGCTGAGTTGTCTGAGGTGTCGGCGCAGGGTTTTACCCTTGGGTTTCCACCGGGGCATAAGTTGGAAAGCCCGCTGCTGCTGCATTCGGAGAGAGAGGTCTAATCCCATTGTTATACCTCGCTTGCGGGCATAATCGACGATCCTCGTCATGTATGGAAGCCAGCGGTGTAGGTCTACTGTACGCAGCAGACAAAACTCAAAATAGTTTTGCCTATTGCGAATCAGCCAGTCTATGTAGTTCCGAATGAGGGCTTCACCATTAGGGAAGTCGGGGTCATGTAGGGCTTCGGTAAGCTCTATGGGATGCTGAGTGTGAAGGTGGAAGCCCCGCCATGTAAATCGTGGCTCGGCTTCCAAAGTTTGCCAAGACGGCACATGGGGGGTCTGGACCGTGAGTCGGGGGTGAAAGAAACTGATCCCATGTTTCTCTTCTAAGAGTAAATAGAGACCCGCCACGGCTGTCATGGTATCGGGAGCAGTTAGGCGGGTATAGCCAGGCAATCGTTCTAAGCGGATTCGAGAGCTGCCACCTATAGTAAGGTAGAGCGTTTCACGCCGAGCAAAAGCTCGTAGCAGGGTATCAGCTTCGTAGAGAGCATGGATAAGAGGGGCGGTATAGACTGGCTTAGTTATGACTTGGCTGACAGGCTTGTCTAGTAGCCAGAGCTGAAGCCAGAAAAGAGCTCCTACCATGAGGCTAAGGTAGAGGCGAAGTGGAAATCTACTACTGTCTTTGGTTGAAGGGGTTTTAGGCTCATCGGAATGACCTCATCTTTGTAGTCATACATACTCGCTTCCACCTTCTGTGCGAAGGCGCTGTACCCACTCGCGGAGGGTCTGCTCTTGGGCGCGCGGTAGAATCAAGAGGGCATCAGGTGTGTCCACGACGAGGTAGTCTGAGAGACCATCTACCACGATGACCTTCTTAGGTTCTGATGATACAAGAAGGCAGTTTTTTACCGAGCCAAGAAAAGCTTTCGTGAAGAGGCTATTACCATTTGGATCATGAGCGGAGACTTCATACAGGGCATTCCAGCCGCCGAGGTCCCACCAACGAAAGTTACCCTCCACGACAGCCACCGGGGTATATTTTTCCATGACAGCGTAGTCAAATGAAATAGCCGGCACCTGTTGAAACGCTTTGAGTACGGCTTCAGGGTCTGATACGTCTATATCTGCAAAAAGCTCATATATTTCTGGGGCATGCTGGCTAAATGAACGGCGCAAGACTGATACATGGGCTATGAATATGCCGCTATTCCATAGAAAGTCGCCACTCTGAATAAAGAGTTCAGCAAGCTCTTTAGAGGGCTTCTCTGTAAAGGTCTTGACGGGCTTACATAGCGTAGGCTTGGGGATGAACTGGATATAGCCATACCCTGTGTGAGGATACCTCGGTCGGATACCTATAGTGTAGATAGCTTCTGAAAAGTCACAAGTTTCTAAGACGGACCGAACAAGCTGAACGAATGCTTCAACATCTGGAATGAAGTGATCGGCAGGCATGATCCATAGAATGGCATCGGGATATTGGCGAGCGATCACTTCAGTGGCCCATAGAATACTGGGAGCGGTGTTCCGTTGTAGAGGCTCGTAGAGACACCGATGGGGAGGAAAATCCCCTAACTGAGACTCAACAAGCGCTTGATGCATGCGATAAGCGGAGAGCCAGATTCGTTCGGGAGGAAGGAGAAGGGAGACACGCTCCACAGTGGATTGAAGAAGGCTCTTTTTAGTGCCCAATACATCTAAAAACTGCTTGGGTCGGCTGGCGCGACTGAGCGGCCAGAAACGGGTGCCGCTGCCACCGGCTAATATGACGGCATGAGTCTGAGCTATCATTGAATCCCCTCCCGTATTAGGTCATGGAAATGGATCATGCCCCAAGGCCTCCCGCCTTCTAAGACGATTAGTTGAGAGACTTGGTAGGTGCGCATGAGCTCCAACGCTTCATAAGCCTTTTGATGGAGGTCGATGCTTTTGGGGTTCTTGGTGGCGATGTCGCTAGCTCGCAGACTAAGGAGGAGCGAGGGCTCGTACTTTTCTACGGCCCGGCGAATATCTCCATCAGTAATTATCCCGCGCAAAATGGAGCTATCAGGTGCGAGGACGGCAACCGCTCCCTTTCGGCCACTGGTGATAGCATAAAGGACTTCCTTAAAGGGGGCTTGCTCGGAGACCATAGGGAGAGTAGGTTCAGCTATGTCTTTGACTCGGAGAAGCAGCCGTTTGCCTAAGCTACCGGCGGGGTGGGTGGCAGCGAAGTCATCAGGTCCGAAGCGCCGCGCTTGCATCAGAGCTATTGCTAGCGCATCTCCAAAAGCTAAAGCAACGGTCGTAGAGGCAGTCGGGGTTAGATTATGGGGGCACGCTTCTCGAGGAACGCTGAGGTCTATCACCAAGTCGGCGCTGCGTGCCAAAGTGCTTTCTGGATTGCCTACACAAGCGATAGTAAAAGCCCCTCGCTCACGCAGTACAGGCAGCAGTACCCGCATCTCCTCTGTTTCACCACTTTTAGAGAAAAGCAGAGCCACATCCCCTTGTTGCACAATTCCTACGTCGCCATGGACAGCCTCGGTTGCATGTAGCCACACCGCCGGCGTCCCTACTGAATTCAAAGTAGCTGTTATCTTTGCTGCTATGTGGGCGCTTTTTCCTACACCACTGAGGATGACCTTTCCAGGGGCACGCAGAATAAGCTCTACTACTTCGGAAAAACGCTCATCTATTCGTTCAGCTAATCGCTGTATAGCCTCTCCTTCTATCTGTAGGACCCAGCGAGCTATCTCGGTATGCATGTAGGACTTTTATTATCTTTGACAAAGGTAACGAAACCCGTTTGCTGATATGTCGTCGGCTGCAGCCTTGGATTTACGGGCGGCTCTCCAGCAGTACTTCGGATACAACTCTTTCCGAGGTCCGCAGGAGGACATCATCCGAACCCTTCTTTCTGGGAAAAATACCATGGTCATCATGCCTACGGGGGCAGGCAAGTCCCTTTGCTATCAACTCCCCGCTCTTCTCATGCCAGGTACAGCCTTAGTTATCTCGCCTCTGATTGCTCTTATGAAGAATCAGGTTGATCAGATGCAGGCTTATGACATCCCTGCCATGTTTCTCAATAGCAGCCTCTCTAAGAAGGAGTATGAAGAGGTCAAACGCGCTTGTCTGCGCAGCCAAGCCAAGCTCTTGTATGTAGCGCCTGAGACCCTCTTGACAGAGCACTTCCAAGAGTTTCTCCAGCAGCTCAAAGTCAGTTTCGTAGCGGTGGATGAAGCGCACTGTATCTCGGAATGGGGGCATGACTTTCGTCCTGAATATAGACGCATTCGGCATGCCCTGAAAGACCTACCCCCTATGCCTATCATAGCCCTTACGGCAACAGCTACCCCAAGGGTACAGCGGGATATCTTAGAAAATCTGGAAATTCTGGATGCTGTTATTTTCCGCACCAGCTTCAATCGTCCCAACCTATATTATCAAATCACACCTAAACGCTCTCAGCAGGCGACCCTCAAAGAAATCGTTCAGTATATTCGGTCCAGACCGGGGCAGTCGGGGATTGTCTATTGTCATTCTCGCCGGCGAGTGGAGGAAGTGGCAAATACCCTTCAAGCTAATGGCATCAAAGCTCTGCCCTACCACGCGGGTATGGATAGTGCGACCCGCAATCGCAATCAGGATGCTTTCCTCAATGAGGATATTCAGGTAATCGTGGCTACGATCGCCTTTGGTATGGGCATAGATAAGCCCGATGTGCGATTCGTGATTCATTACGATGTGCCCAAAAGCATAGAAAACTACTATCAAGAGACGGGACGAGCTGGACGGGATGGGCTGCCCTCCGACTGCATCCTGTACTACGACTACAACGATATTATCAAGCTGGATCGCTTTCTCAAGGACAAACCCGCCAGCGAACGCGAAGCCATCGTTTTTCTCCTACAAGAGATTGCTCATTTTTGTGAGAGTGGGCAGTGTCGGCGGAAATTTCTCTTGCAGTACTTCGGCGAAGAGTATGAAACCGATAAATGCGGCGGCATGTGCGACAATTGCCGCTACCCCAAAAAGAGCTTCGACGGGCAGTTTATCGCACGCCCTATTCTTCAGGTTCTCAAGGAGGTGGGGCGTTTTCCCATCACGCCTATTTTGGATCATGTAATAGGACTTTCCCCAGAAATAGGGAGCAAGGCTCTCCCTACGTTCGGTGCGCTCAAGGGGCATAAGATGGAAGAGCTCAAGTCCTATCTGACCCAGCTCATGGTAGAGGGGTACATTGAGCGTGAGCCGAATGATTATTCCATTATTCGCTTGACTGAAAAAGGGGAGGCCTTCCTAAAAGTGCCTCATCCTATAGCTCTTTATCCGCCTTATGACCGTGTACCTGCCACCGACGACGAAGGCATGATAGAGGAGCTTGTCCTCCACGACGAGCTGCTTCTTGAAAAGCTCAAAGAACTGCGCAAGAAGATAGCTCAAAGCCATGGTGTTCCCCCTTATGTGATATTTCAAGAACCTACCCTTATCGAAATGGCCACCCAGTATCCGATCCGTTTGGAAGAGCTAGAGCGTCTGCCGGGAGTCGGGCCTGTCAAAGCTCAGAAGTTTGGCAAGCCGTTCGTAGAGCTTATCGCCCAATACGTGGAGGAGCATAACATTGAGCGTCCCGTGGAGCTTATCATGCCGACCCAGCAGAAGCGTCAGGTCGACTGGGCTGAAATTATTCAGTCTACTGATATGCGGATGCCCCTGCCGACGATTGCGCGTCGCTTAAATCTCACTTTGGAAGAGCTGATAGAAAAGCTGGAGCAGATCGTCTTTGTGGCGGGCGTGAAGCTTCGTCTCGGTTATGCTGTAGAGGCCATGATAGACCCCGACCGTATAGAAGAGGCTCTTGACTACTTCTACGAGGCGGAAGATGATGACATAGAGAAGGCCATGCGCGCCCTGCGAGGTGAATACACATACGAGGAACTACGCCTTCTGAGACTACACTTCCATCTATCGGTGATGGGATAATGATTGCCCTTCTCTTTTGGTTAACGGGTCTGCCTCCTGTGCCCGAGAGCATGGTCTTTTGTGGAATGCAGACTCGTCTCCTCCCCGAAGCTCGTCATGCTATCCAGCAGTACATTATCAAGCTTCATGAACATCCCCCTACCTTAGAGGCTCTGGTCGCACGAGCTGAGACCCTTCTGCCCTACATAGAAGAAGCCCTGACTTATATCGGCGTTCCCGAGGACCTTAAGTACATCGCCATTCAAGAGAGTCGGCTCAATCCCCATGCCGTTTCTCGTTCCCAGGCGGTGGGGTTTTGGCAGCTCAAAGACTTCACCGCTCGCGAGGTGGGACTCGTTATCAGCGATACCATAGATGAACGGAAGCATCTGTTCCGTTCCAGCGCTGGAGCGGCTTTATACTTCTTCAAGCAATATCAAAGACATCGTAACTGGCTGTTTGCTATTATCGCCTATTATGAAGGGGGCACTGGAGCGATACCTTACATAGACACGGCCTATGTAGGAAAAAACGAAGTCTGTCTCCACGAGCGTACCCACTGGTATGCCATGCGGGCAGTTGCTCATAAGTTGGTATTTGAACCGCTTATTCGGAGGCGTATCTACGCCCTGCGTCCCTTAGCCTATCAAGGCCCGACTATACCTGTGTGGAAGGTGGCTCAAGAACACGGTCTGTCTCCCGATGAGTTTCTCCTGCTCAACCCTTGGCTGTGTCGTCCGGCTATGCCGGCTGGTCGTCCTTCTACTTACTACATCTTAGAGAAGGCCCCTTTGACTGAGCGCCCTTCCGAACCTCTCAAGCAGTTATTTGTACCGGCCGCTCACCCAGCCGCTTATGCTTCGGTGCCAGTGCCATATACCTACTCTGCTGCTCCTCCCGTTGAGCCTACACCTCCCCCTCTCCCTCCTTCCGAGGAGAAACCACCTTCTCCATCTAAGGCTTCCTTTTTCAAAGCTTCGGCCCCGCTCTCTCAGGTGGCGCACCTTCCTCTCCAAAAGGAGCCTTATCTCCATCAAGAATGGACTTATCCTCCCCCTGCTATGGACCGACGCCTCCAGCGTTGGAATCCCTTTTATACAGCGGGAGCCCCTGTCTTAATCGTGCCTCCGCGTCGAGCCCACATTCATATAGCCCAAGGTACCGAATCTCTGCGTGCTGTCGCTCGTCATTATCGCCGCTCCTTAGAAAAGCTTATGGCTTACAATCGTCTATTTGATCCCGATTCCATTCTACCGAAGGGTCTGCGTGTGCTTTTGAAAGAGGAGCGCGCCTACGATGAGAAGCCGATTATTTACTACTGGCGCTGACGAGATTTTCTATCTCGCTCTTAAAGGCTCGCCAAGGTTCTACTGAGAGGGGAGGTGAGGCGAGCCATCGCTCCAATCTCCAGGCCCATAAAGCGATGCGGCGAGGGTCTGGAGCCGGGGCAGGATAACCGTATTTTACGTCCCCGACAATAGGACTGCGAACCTCAGCGAGTTGAGCTCTAATTTGGTGGAACCGCCCCGTTTGAGGTTCCACGAGGATCAGTCCCTTGTCTCCCTGAGCAGCTAATATTTGATATTTTAGTACTGCTAACTGAGCCTGAGGTTGCGGACGATAGAAAACCTGGGCTCGGTGGCGACGGACGTCCTTCTTGAGATAATGCCGCAGCTCGCCGAAAGGGGGATATACCGGCGGGCTGGTAATAGCTAAATAGGCTTTTTGGACCTGTCCCTTTCGGAAACGCTCACTCCAGCGGGCGGCGCTTCTCTTGCTTTTGGCGAAAAGGACGACTCCCCCAACAGGCCGATCTATCCGATGCACCAGGTACAGCGACATGCCCCAATGGCCTTCAGCCCAAGTTAGAAGATCAAGATCGCCCGTGGGGTCAGCTTGCGTAGGCATGCCCGGCGGCTTGAGAAGAATAAGTTCCTCGGCTGTCTCAGCTATAAGCTGGGGTTCAAGCACCTCGTTGGATTTTGTCTCTTAGCTTCAAAATCCCGTCTATGAGGGCTTCAGGACGCGGGGGACAGCCAGGCACATAGATATCTACGGGAATGATTTTGTCCACACCCTTTACAACATGATAACCGTGCTGCCAGTAGGGGCCCCCAGCCGTTGCACAAGAGCCCATGGAGATGACATACTTGGGGTCAGGCATTTGGTCATACAGTCGTCGGATGCGCTCAGCCATCTTCGCCGTTACTGTACCCGATACTATCATGAGATCAGCTTGCCGGGGCGTAGCCCTCGGAAATATCCCATACCGCTCTAAATCAAAATGACTTGCGAAGGTACCCATCATCTCAATAGCACAGCAAGCCAATCCAAAAGTCAGAGGCCAAATGGAGCGGCTTTCAGCCCAGCGTAGCGCATCCTCTAAGCTCCACAAGATGACTTCGCCTTTTCCGTCTTTCACCTCGGAAATATAACACAAAACACCCTTTCATCGGAGAAGCCAGAAAAATACCATCATTCCACCTGTACCTGCAAGCAGCAATACAGGAAAAGTTCCCGTTCGTACCCATTCTATCAGGCCGAAGGTAATGGCGTATCCAGCTAAAACACCGATTGTCCATAGCCCTAACTGATGGAGGGATAGGTTGGGTTGGACCTGGTTCCGAAAGGCTTCCCACCGCTCGGGGGGCGTGCCTTGGCCGAGTAGGGTGATAACCAGCACTGCCCCCACCGTGAAAGTAACCGTGGCGATGTAACTCTGAGGAAACGGCCATACCCAGTGGAAGATGCTGTAGCCAATAATAGGCGCGAGAAGGGCGGTGATTTCACTCCATATAGTGAGCCGTCGCCAAAACCACCGTAGAATCAGAACAAACCCTGTGCCGGCTCCCGATTCTAAGAGAAAATTCCAAGCCCCTGCGACGCTTGTCATGAAAGGAACGATGCCCAAGCTCAGACCAGCTAAGCCGATGGTACTCCAGAATCCTGCCTTCAGGGCTTTCTCTTCGGGCATACCCATGTCGCGAGCAATGTAGGAGGCTCCCCAGTTGAAATGGGTGGAGAGCGTGCTCATATAGGCGCCAGTGAGCCCAACCAGCAGTAAGAGCTGCTCGGTGGGTGAGAGAAACTGCTTGGCCATGAGGAGGTAGGCGGATTTTGCGTCTGCTTGAGGCAGGATGACAAGAGAGGCTAAGGCAACGGCATACCAAGTAACAGGACGCACCGCGTAATGAAGAATTTGAAAGAGAGCTAAAGCACGCTGGGCAGCCTTAGGAGAAGGCGTGGAGGCCATGCGTTGGAGGATATACCCTCCGCCAGCCGGCTCCGCTCCCGGGTACCAGCTAGCCCACCACTGCAGCCCCAAGAGCGCGAAAAGCATGGCAAAGGACCATTCCCCTCCTGGCAGGAGTTGCCATGCTTGTGTAGGCACAGCCGACATATCCACTTGGCTCATCACCCGTACCATGAGGAGCGTGGTGCTCGTTAGGGCTAAAGCCAACTGGACTGCATCGGTCCATACCACACTCCAAAGCCCGCCGATGAGCGTATAAATCATCGTGATAAGCGTACTAAGGGCGAGAATGAGATAAGATTGGTAAGGGGACAATCCGACAAAGGCTTCTAAGACGGTTCGCATAGCAGACTGTACCCAGCCGAGAATGATTAAGTTGATGAACCCTCCCAGCCAGATAGCCCGAATCATTCGTAGGAGGTGAGCTGGACGGTCTCCATAGCGAAGGGAGAGGATTTCACTATCGGTTAGGACGCCGCTGCGCCGCCAAAGAGGAGCAAAAACCACTACACTGAGCATGCCCCCGATGAGCATATTCCACCAGCGCCAGTTAGCCCCCAGCCCGCCAGAGCGGACGTATTCTGTGATAGCTAAAGGAGTATCTACAGCAAAAGTGGTTGCTACCATGCTCAAAGCTGCTAAACCCCACGGAAGCTGCCGTCCAGCAGCAAAATAGCCCTCCACTGTTCGGTGCCCACGCTGCCGACCTAGCCACCCCACCAGTAGGCTTAGAGCAAAATAGCTCCCTAAAGCCCAGAGCATACACAAAGATGGAGAGTTGCCCTCTATGCTCTGAGGGCAAACTCAGGCTCGCTAAGCCCTCTCACCTCATCGGCCTTAGCTTCCTATTCTATTTCTGGCCTGATTATCGTAGCCCTAAATCTCGTTCTATAGCTTCTATGATTTGACGACGAATCGCTTGCTGATTGTATCGAGGGTCTGTGCTGGTCGGATGCACGCGATTAGATAGGATGACGATCACTAAATCGCGTTGCGGATCGCACCAGGCGGCTGTCCCAGTGAAGCCCAGATGGCCAAAACTGCGAGACGAAAAAGTAGAAGAGACCCCTGTATTTTTCTCTCGGGAGGGTTTATCCCATCCCAAGGCTCGTCCCATGTCGGCCCCTTCTTGGGAAAAAGTTGTTATGGTAGAGGCGGATAGATAGCAAAAGCCAGCGTATTCTCCCCCTTTGAGGAGCATCCAGAGCAGCTTCGCTAAATCGTTGCTACTGGCGAAAAGGCCTGCATTTCCTGCACTTCCACCCAATAGCGCTGCAGTAGGGTCATGGACATATCCGCATAAGGTGTCCCTACGCCAAAGAGTATCTATTTCCGTGGGAGCGCAGAGAGAGTCTTTACAGGCAAGCGCCGGACGAAACAGGAGCCGGTAAAGTCCCATCGGCTGATAAAAACGCCGCTGCACATAGGATTCCATAGGCTCACCTGCTATATGTTCCATGTAGCGCTGGAGGACAATGAAGCCTAAGTCTGTATAAACCGGGCGCTTGGTTGGTTGAACAGGATAACCCCGAATCTTATTCCACACTTTCTGAGGGTAGTCGTTGCGGAGAAACCGATAGCGGCTCAGAGGTAGGGTATGGGTGGCGCTTAGCGTATCGGAAAGGTATCCGTCCTCCCTAAGAAGTTCTTGAACAAGCGGCAGGGTAGGGGGAAATCCAGCGGTATGAGTTAGAAGTTGATAGGGGGTGAGCTTGCCGATAGGATACGCTGCCCATTTCGGTACTCCTTGAGATAAAGGGGCTGTCAGCTTGAGCATCCCTCTCTCGTACAAGTCCATTGCCATGAGGGTAGTCGTAAAGACTTTCGTTAGGGATGCCACATCGTAGAGGTGATGCGTAGGGGAGGGCACGCGTTTGTCGGTATAGCCGAGGCTGCCAGCGCCGCGATTGAATACGACCGTATCTCGGTAAATCACCGTAATAGCAAAACCCGGGGTTATTTTTTGTCGGATGGCTTCTCGCAGAACTGAGTCGGTTACGCTAAAGGGATAGGGACTTTGATAGGGATAAAGCGGGCGATAGGGCGCCAAGTCGTAGCTCACCGTCGGCGGGTATTTCATGGGAATAGGGATAGGTAGGCGGCCTGTAGGAGGAGCTGCGCCGAATATCACATTTGCCGCTTGCCACTGACTTAGGGTGTCTTCTTGGTAGGCCAAGACCGTCGCATCTTCTTCTCCAAAAAATGACAGAGCATAAGGATTTCCAAACACGCACAATACCACCTCCCGCTGGGCGCTCCCCAGCTCACATAAGAAGTCTAATACTTTAGGGCGCACCCCAAAGCCCCTACGAGGGTTATTAGAGAGCCCAAAAAGCCCGATAATAATCGTCTTGTAGTCGCTCAGAGCTTGAACCGTAGAGTCAGGTGGGACTTTGTCTAAAGAGGGGAGCACGACAGCATCCATAGCACAATACTGAGACAAATACCGATAGAAAGGAGCGGGCTTGTCGTATCCTATCTGGACATACAATAGGTGGCGATTCAAAGCATGTCCCAGAGGCAGAAGCTGCAAGCGATTTTGAAGTAGCGTAACCGAGCGTATGTAAGCCTCCCGGAGCGGACGCAGTACGCTCTCTGACCATAGGTCATAAAGAAGAGATTCGGTCGGTATATAAGGCGTAGCTCGGTGGAGGCCGAAGAAGGCTTTCAGGCACAGAATACGACGGACTTTTTCATCTATTTCTTCCTCAGTAAGGCGACCCTTAAGCACAGCTTCATGGATAGCGCGAGCAGCTATGGGAACATTTTCTACGTAAAGGAGAATATCAGCCCCTGCTTCCAAAGCTCGAACCTCCAACTCCCCTGGCGGAAAGTATAGAGAGACAGCTTTCATATTCAGAGCGTCCGAGAAAATGATGCCTTTGAACTCCAATTTTTCCCGTAGAAGCTGGTGAATAACCCGCCGAGATACTGTCGCCGTGAAGGTATCCAGGGCTGGAACTAAAAGGTGTCCTACCATGACCCCTCCAATTCCCTCTCGGATGAGATGACGGAAAGGATATAGCTCTACACTATCTAACCGGCTACTGTCATGAGGTATAGCGGGCAAATCAAAGTGAGAATCCACATAGGTATCGCCGTGTCCTGGGAAGTGTTTCGCCACTGCTAAGATACCTTCATCCTGAAGACCATGCATGAAAAGAAGACTGAGCTGGGCGACTCGGTGGCGATCAGCTCCAAAAGCCCGAAAGCCGATAACGGGGTTTTGGGGATTACTGTTGATGTCGGCCACGGGAGCGAAGTTGATGTGGACACCGAGACGGCGGCACTGCTGAGCTATAGCCCGAGCTACATGGTACACCAAGGAATCATCGGGTACCGCTGCCAGCGTCAGGGCATTCGGGAAACGGGGAAGGCTATCTAATCGCATAGCCGGTCCCCACTCAGCATCCATGGAGATGAGGAGCGGGAGAGTGCTTTGTCGTTGAAAAGCATTGGTGAGCTGGACCTGAAGGGTAGGACTGCCTTGCATGAAAATAAGGCCTCCAATATGATACTGCGCTATCCAGCGTTCAATGTCGCGACGATTAGACCGCTTCGGATCGCTGTAGGCTGGTACCATCAGCAGCTGCCCCACTTTTTCCTCTAAGCTCATCTGGGATAGCCGTTCCTCTACCCAGCGGTTGTCCGCTCTGAGAAATGGAGGCAGCTTCGGAGCGGACTGACCAAATACCGCTTTTCCAGCTAAGAGCCCGATAAAAGAGACCAGTCGCGCGAGAGAAAAGCCTGAAGGTCGGTTTCCCCTAAGTCGCCACTGAGTAGCCGAGCCCAATCTCGTGCGTGTTCTAACCATCGTATGTCCTGAGTGAGCAAATATCGCCGATAGATGGGATGTTGAGTATTGAAAATGAACCGTGAAGGGGAGGGTACTTCGCCTTGTAAGGTAGCTTCGTATAGGCGACGCTGACTTTCCTCTCTCAAAAGGAGGGCAGCGGGTCCATTAGGTCCCATAGCTTGCGGCTCTACCTTGAGAGCTGTGAGGCGCTCAAGGGCTTCCTTTACGCTTTGAATCTCTTGGACGTTCAAAGCACCCTCTCCCTCATTAGACTCTAACCAGCGTGCCGCTTCCTCTGCATCCACGCGCACGAAGCGAAGTCCCTCCGAGGCTTCTACATGAGAGAGCCAGTAGGGGTCTATAACGCTGTCCGCTTTGACTACAATATAGCCCTTAGATTGAAAGAGCTGAGCTAAGGTTCCTTGTTTTTTGAGGTCATTCACATAAAATCCCACGATGAAACCTCGTGGATCCCTCGCTGCACTGACTTTAGCTTTGTATTCAGGGAGGGTAAAAAATTCTCCACTCACGGCATGAAACAGCACAATGTCTTTTACCCTCTTAGCAAAATCTTCATCTCTCACCATGCCGTATTTTACGAAGGGTCCTACGCTATCCCATACTTTCTCGTAAGCGCTACGGTCGGTTTCTGCAAGCTCCTTAAGCTTTTCGGCAACCTTTCGGCTAATGTATTGGCTGATTTTGCGTACAGTAGGGTCTATCTGGAGTTGGCTGCGCGACACATTTAGAGGAATGTCGGCTGACTCGATCACTCCGTGTAGAAGTTCAAAATAGGGAGGCAGAAGCTCACTCAGTTGATCCGTAATAAACATCCCCCGCACATACAGCGAAAGGGTGTTCTTTTCCACAACCATCTCGGGGCGGAGAGGAGGAAAGTACAAGATACCTTGGAGATGGACAGGGTAATCTATGTTTAGATGCACATGAAAGACGGGCTCTGGACGCCCCGGGTAGAGAAGCCGATAAAATTGCTTGTACGTTTCAGGTTGGACTTGGGTTGGATGGTCTCGCCATAAAGGCTTTTGATTGATAGGACTGCCCTCTACAGAGATAGATATGGGGAGAAAGCGGGCATACTTCTCGGCGATTTGCCGTACCTTCCAGACTTGGGCATACTCTTCATACTCTTTGGCCAGGTGAAGGGTAACGGTGGTTCCTCGCCCCTCTGGGCGTTGGGTTAGCTCTATGTGGTAGTTTTCCGAGCCGTCTCCAATCCAGCGGACGGCGGGTAATTCGGCTCGGTAGGATTGGGTCAAAACTTCCACTTTTTCCGCCACCATGAAGGCTGAGTAAAACCCCATCCCGAAAAATCCAATAATGTCCGTCTCTTTGTACTTCTCTGCGAACTCTCTGGCGCTTGAAGCTGCAATGACTGTGAGAAACCGCTCCACCTCCTCCTCTGTCATACCTATCCCATTATCGCGAACGACAAGCTGGCGCTTGGCAGGATAGACAACTATTTCTACCCTAAGCTGATCGGGGGATAGAGTAATGTTCTCTCGGGGGCCAATGGCTAGTAGTTTTTGGCAGGCATCTACGCCATTAGCTATCAGTTCCCGAAGAAATACATCCGAATGGGTATAGAGATACCGACGAATAATAGGCAGCAGTCCCGACAGATTGACACCCAGCGTCCCGGTGCGCATGAGACGAAGTTACAGCAAGATAAAGCGAGGGAGGATGGGGCTGTTTGTAGCTATCCAAAAAGCTCCCTTTCCACCAGCTCGCATACGATATGTCCTACGAGCATGTGCATCTCTTGAATGCGAGGTGTGTCGGTAGAGGGAACCCGCAAGAGGTAATCACAGCGTCCTATCATTTGTCCGCCTGTAGCGCCCGTGAGGCCTACGGTCGTCATGCCCAACTCTCGGGCGGTGTCTAAAGCCTTTAGGATATTGGGGGAGTTACCTGAAGTGCTCATAGCCCATAATAGATCCCCTGCTCGCCCCCAGCCTCGAAGCAGCCGAGCGTAGGTCTCCTCGTAGCCGTAATCATTCGCTACCGCGGTGAGAAAGGACGTATTGACATGCAAAGCCTCGGCTGGAAGAGGCGGGCGGTCCTTGTAGTAGCGACCTGTGAGCTCAGCAGCTAAGTGTTGAGCATCGGCTGCACTGCCCCCGTTTCCACAAAAGAACACGCGTCCCCCTCCTCTGAGCGTCTGTATCACGGCTCGGGTAATGCGCTCTATGAGGTCTAACTGGTCGAGCGACTCTACCATCGCCCGCCTGAGGGAAATGGCCTCTTCTATGCTGTGCCGAATCCTCTCCTGCATAGTATAAAAGTAGGACTTGTACCCTAAGTCCTGATTTTTCATAACTTTGCTACGCAGTGAGGCTGAGAGAGTCGATCAGGCTTGCCATTCTGAGTATTCATTCTCTGTGGGCTTCGCATTACCTGGGAGGCGATTTGACCTATCAGTGTCTCGGTCCTAATCCTGCTAATCCCAGCCAAACTCGGTATAGAATCCGCGTAACCATCTATCGAGACTGCAACGGCATTCCGATGGGTAGTATTGTAGTGAGGTGGTCATCGGCTCAATGCGGTGTCTCTCAGTCTGTTAGTATTCCAATACCTGTAGCTGGTCCGGGGGCGGGTCAGGACGTAACGCCCGTCTGTACAGGACAGCCCACCGCCTGTCCCAACGGAGCCCCAGGTCTATATGGAATTCAGCGATGGATCTACGAAACAACTATTTCACTTCCTACAGGGTGCGGAAGCGACTGGGTCATCTGGCACGATGACTGCTGCCGCTCTGCCTCTATTGATAACTTAGATGATCCAGACTCCCAAGGGACGACCTTGTACGCTCTTTTGGATAACACCGTCGTGCCTTGTAATAACTCCCCAGTCTTTTCTAACATCCCCCAATTTTTCAATTGCGTCAATCGTCCTACCCTTTTGAACTTAGGCGTAGTGGATCCCGATGGCGACTCTTTAGTCCTTTCTCTAACAAACTGTTTAGATCAGCCTTTCGGATCTACGCCTCCGCCCTTCCCCCCTACAACCTATGTTCCAGGGCGAAGCGGCATCAATCCCTTCCCTACTACGACTGGTTTTTTGATCCAATCAGGAGGACTTTTTAGATATATCCCTTCGCAGATTTATCGGGCGGCCTTCTGCTACAAAGTAGAAGAGTATCGCAACGGCGTAAAAATCGGAGAGACTTTTCAGGATGTGTACTTAATCATTCAGAACTGTCCTACACCTACGCCTCCTACTGCTGTGACAATTCCGCCGAACCGTCCCCCAGCTGTATATGACGAAGGCAATGCAAACTCATTTATATTCACCTTGCCCTTATGCCCCAGTCAGCCTCCTCAGCAGTACTGCTTGACATTCAATTATCGGGATACCATCAATCCCGCTCCTCAGAATAGACTGCGCATAACTGTGGTGCAGATTCCACCGGGAGCTACCGCTACTGTATCAGGGAACAATACAAATAACGCTCAGGTTCAGCTCTGTTGGACCCCAACCACATCGGACTTAGGGGACCATACAGTAGTCATTACAGTAGAGAATAATAGCTGTCCGATACGTGTGCGCTGGGATTACACCTACATTCTGCGGGTGAGACCTGGGTTGGCGTGGAATGGAGGCATAGCGGTCATTCGTGCGCCTGGGGACACGGTGATTACCCGAGATACAACGGTTTGTTTGGGGACTCAACTTTGGCTATACTTGACCGTGCGTGATTCGGTGCCCAATGCGTCGGACATTGCATCGGTAGGGTGGAGCACGACAGGAGGGCTGGCTGCGCCGCCTTCCTTTCCTCCGCCGCCTCTTAGTCAAGCTATTCGTCCTCTGGTAACGGTCACAGGACCAGGAGAATACATTGCCACGGTAACCTTTCGGGGGGGCTGCGTGGATAGAGATACTTTGCGTGTGAGAATATTCCCTCCTGATACGGTCCGCATTCAAGAACCCATACAAGCGTGTGTGGGCCAGACGATCACCTTGTCGGCAACCTCTGCTCTTGGATTGCCCATCCAATGGTACACAGGGGCTCCCCTTACAGGCACCCTAATCGGGACTGGGACAAGTCTTTCTTACACAGTCCCTCTGACTTTCACCGGTAATGTGCCTCTCTATGCAGTTACTCAAGACGCTAATGGTTGTATTCGGATAGATACCGCTGTAGCTATCTTCAACCCTCTACCTGATTTCACGGTGCAGACTAACTCGGCGACTTGTCGGGGGCTTGCGGATGGCTCGATTACGGTCACACCTAACTCACCTGGCACATATACTTACACCTTGTATGACATATCGGGTAACGTTGTGGCTGGGCCTCAAGCCTCTGGTGGCTTTGGTGGCTTAGTTCCTGGTTCGTATGTGGTAGTCGTAGCTGGTCCGACTCCAATCACTTGTACCAAAGCCGACACCCTATTCGTCGGTCAGGGTGATAGCATTACGGTTTCATTTTTGGGCGATAGTATTCGTTACGGCTGTGCCCCCCTCACACTTCGGTTAGAAGTTCAGGCTACTTCTACGCTTGGAGGGGGTTTGAGTTTCACATGGGACTTTGGAAATGGTACTTCTCAGACTACGACAGGGCCAAATGTTACCTACACCTTTCCTGTACCTGCTCAATATATCGTAGTTGTCCGAGCTTCTACGGCTCAGGGATGCACTGCGACCGATACACTAATTGTAGATACCCGAAACGCCATCGGTCTGACCGCTGTGGGTCAGAGGACTTGTAAGGGCGCTTCTACAGGTACTGTAACTCTTTCAACCGCTCCCAATGCCGTTCCTCCTTTAGTGTATCAAGCTGCACCTGTTACGCCAGGCACAGGTCCCACCTTCGGACCTCAGAATAGTCCTACTTTCACGGGTATCCCTGTAGGCGTGCCGTATGAGTTCATAGGTCGTGACTCGCTCAATTGTCAAGGGCGAACGGTCTTCGTGCTTACCCCTACCGATAGCGTAGAAATACTTAGCTTGACCAATCAACCTATTCCTGATTGTCTGCCTGTGTCGGTAGATTTTGCAGCTACGGTGCAGGGAACGGACACCCTTACCTACATCTGGGATTTTGGAAACGGGACTACTCTCACGACTTCTGCGCCGACCGCTTCAGGATTCTACAGAAGCGCTGGAACCTATCTGGTCCAGCTCGTTGTTCGGAATAGCATCGGATGTGCTGATACTTTTGTACTACCTATCACTATCTCTGCAACTGGGGACAGAGTTACGGCTCAGCTTTTATCGACCTCGCCTACACCCCCACAGGGGTGCGCTCCTCTTCAAGTGGAGCTATCTGCCACGGGTACCAGCAGCCTTGGGAACCCTCTTACATTCCGTTGGGACATGGGGGACGGTACTCAAATCCCTGGTAGTCAAGCTACGCACACTTATACCCAACCAGGGCAGTACATAGCTACCTTCTACGCTCAGAGCTCTTCCCAGTGCTATGATACTATCCAAGTGCCCATCTATGTAGAGGGCTTTCCCACTGCTCAGATCATTGCACCGCCGCAACCCAGCTCCCTTGGCTATTATGTATCCTCGCCGATTACTTTCACAGCAGCCTCAGCTCCGCTCAATACTCGGTTCTTCTGGCGTGCAGATAGTCAAGAAGCTGATACAGGCATTAGTTATACCATTTCGTACCTTCGAAAAGGAACCTACTGCGTGTATCTCACGGTAGAAAGTCCTTTGGGATGTGTGGATACGGCTTCTTATTGCTTTGATGTAACGGGATATGCTTTGCTTGTACCTAATGCGTTTACTCCTAATGGAGATGGAATAAATGATCGCTTTATAGTGATTGGGTACGGGATGGAGCGCATGGAGATGAGTATTTACGACCGGTGGGGGCTGCTGATCTATACCACGTCTGGATCGGATCAGCTTACTTGGGACGGCACTAAAGATGGAACACCCGTTCCAGAAGGGAGTTATGTGTTCTTAATCCGCTATAAGCTGGCGGATAGATCCTCGGTGGAGGCACACAGCGGCACAGTAACTTTACTGCGCTAAAGTACGCAGCCGAGGGTCAGCCCAGCGGCTGATTATTTCTCCAGCGGCATGAAGTAGGATAAATAGTAGGGTAGAAAGCTGAGATATACCCATCAGGAGGGGGAAGTCGCTACTGGCCATGGCTGAGAAAAGGAGCTTCCCCACACCTGGCCAGTCAAATAGCTCTTCTATAAACACCGCTCCCGTGAAAAGCCCTGCCAGCCATTGAGATAGGCTAACGGCAATGGTAGGCAGGAGATTGCGCCCCACGTCGAGCAGAAGGATTCGGGAGGTAGGCTTTCCTTTGGCTCGAGCGGTGCGCACAAAGTCTGACCAAAGAAGCTCCTGAGCTTGGGTGTAGGTGAGAAAAAAGAGATGGGCTGCAGGACGCAAGGAGAGCGCAAGGGCAGGAAGAACCCAAGCTCTCCACCGCCATACAAAGGCTTCTTTGATCAGGTCAAACTCCCGTATATAGCCATGGGGAGGAAAGCCTGTCCATGGCCCAGCTTTGATAGCCAGTAGCACAACTAAGAGAATCCCTATTACGTAGCCGGGCAGGGCAAGGATAGCCAACATCCCTCGTTCCAGGAGCCATGAGGGGCGTATCGCCTGCCGAAGTCCCAAAAGAACCCCTAATAGGAAACCCAGAAATAGTCCACTTATGGCTAAAATAGCCGTAGCAGGAAATCTTTCTAAGTAGAGCTCCATCACGGGACGCCCATACTGATAGGATGTCCCTAAGGACGGAATCTGCCAACGCCCCTCTCGATAGGGTAGCCAGTCTGCCCAAGCGTACAGGTACTGCTTCCATAATGGGGCATCTAAGTGGAGCTGAGCTCGAATCGCTGCCATAGAGACCTGATCCGAGCGTTGCCCTAAAAGCATCTGAGCAGGATCGCCCAGCCCCCTCAAGAGCAGAAAAATAAGAGTGAAGCTAAGAAAAAGGATGCCTATGCTTTCAAGTGCTAATCGCAGCCCAAACCGAACCACTCTTAGTACCGCTTTTGTAAGCGCTCCATAGCTCGGCGCTCCTCTCGGGCCCGAATAGCCTGCCGTTTGTCGTACTTTCGGCGTCCTTCAGCGATGCCTATTTCTACCTTCGCCCAGCCTCGCTCATTGAAGAAGATTCGTAGAGGAATGATGGTTAACCCTTTCTGGGTCAGTCGGCCCTGGAGCCGCCTAAGTTCATCTTTCTTAAGGAGGAGTTTCCTCGGTCGTCGCTCGGGAGTATGCGTATAGCCCGCCTGCTTGTATGGAGCGATGTACAGGTTCAAGATATGCAACTCTCCATGCTTGAATGCACAAAATGCGTCTTGAAGCTGAGCCCCTCCTGCTCGTAAGGACTTGACCTCTGGCCCCGTTAGGACTATGCCCGCCGTGTAGCGCTCCAGTATTTGGTAGTCGTATAAGGCTTTACGGTTGTAGATCGGGGTGGCTAACATAGGGACAAATGTATCGGCCTTGCCTCTCAAAAACCAAAAAAAATACGATTCTACCCACCAACTGCTTCTCCCGCAGGACGTTATGAAATGAATGCTGGATCGGATTTATCTAAGCAGGCTTGACTTTTTACGGAAAGTTTTACCTTTGCTATTGATATGCGTTACCTGAAGGTAATACCATGGATTGCTGGGCTGTACAGCCTACTGTGGGCCCAAGAGCGTCGAGTTCTGAAGCGGCGCCCAGAAATTGATGCCTTATTCCAGAATGCTCGCTGGGAACGGATCAGCGATGCACCTATTCCCCGCACTACCCCTTCCCAGCTAAGAACCTCTGTACTTCCTCCACTCCCGTGGCTCAAGCCGAGTCAGGATGCCGATACAGTTCCCAATACTCCTAGTACCCAGCCTAACTTCGCGGGAGATACCCTCCTGGCCAATAATGCCGGAGAGGATATAGACCCTAACACTTCCTCTGATTGTCACCATAGCTTTTTCGACAGCTTGTATAGCGTGGGAGCATGGCTGATTCGGTCGGTTCAAACAGGCAACCCTCCGTTTTTTAGCAACTATCTATTCCCACCTACTAATACGGCTCCAGACACTCTATTCTACATTGGGGGCGGCATCGCTGAACGGTATGATATAGATCCCTGCGCATTAGCTGGCTCTGGAAACTCTCTTTACATCAAAGGCGCGGCCGCTCATATTTTGAATAAGCCTGGGACAACCCCTCGTGACTGCGATGCGAGTCAGTTGGTAGCTCCCACAGGTGATAATGGCGATGGCGTCTACACCGTTTGGTATGAGCTTAGAGATACTGTTGCGTTTGATCTCGAGGTAGGGCCTGGTGATGTCCGTCCCTGGATTTACCCTGGAGACACGATTGCACAAGTATCCAAACCGGCCTCTCAAATTCGTATAGGGTGGCCCACCAGTTCAGGTCAGTGTGTGTCACAACAAATTAATCGCCTAGAGCGCTTAGATCATGTCTATTTTAGCTCACCGGTAGAGGTGGATCGCCCTCGCTCATTCTATGTTGCGCTTAAGTATGAGCTTTATCACCCTACTTTAGATGGCATTGCGGATACTCTCTGTGGTCTCATAGGACCTGCTTACCAGGAGGACGCCCTCTGCCTAACGGGGGATACTAATCTTGTTGGACGCAACTATCTACTTACTCCTGGCTTTCGCCAAAGTACGGATCAGTGGGTACTTAAGGATGAGTGGTATCCACAGTACTTTATATTCTCTGGCGGAGGATATCAGCTTAACTTTCTCCTCTTCCCCATCGTCTATCAGGCGCCTGGAAGTAACGGAGGTGTGAGTCAGGCGAACTGCCAAACTTCTGTCATAAAGAGTGGTAGGCAAGGTTTTGGGATTCCCTACCCGAATCCAGCCGTGGACTGCATCAATATCTTCCTTTCTACACCTGTAGCCACGGTGGCGCGCTTCCAGCTTATCTCTACAGATGGAGCTGTACTTCATAGCTGGGAGCGTCCCGTACCTGCGGGCGAAGCAACGGTTTCTTTAGACCTTGGGAATGTGGCGGCAGGGATGTATATCCTCAGCGCTCAGACTCCTTACGGTCGTACTGGATTCATGATTAACGTCGTCCGCTAAGACCTTTTTCTCCGCAAATCGGGTGGGCTTTGTAGCAAAAGCCCACCCTTTTTTGTTTAAGCGGTGAGGTACTTAGGTTATATTCAACTTTGCACGGATTATGCTGACGATACGAGACCTTCATGCTTCGGTAGAGAGGCGCCCTATTCTCAAAGGCCTCAATCTCACGGTCAATCTTGGAGAGGTCCATGCCATCATGGGTCCCAACGGGGCAGGCAAGAGTACTTTGGCGGCTATCCTTACGGGTCGGGATGGGTATGAAGTTACGCAAGGAGAGATACTGTATGAGGGAAGGAATCTTTTAGACATGTCACCGGAGGAGCGTAGCCATGCGGGTATTTTTTTGGCTTTCCAATACCCTGTGGAAATCCCTGGCGTAAGCATGGTGCAGTTTCTTCGAGCGGCTCTTAACGCCCATCGCGCAGCTAAGGGATTAGAGCCTCTGGATACAGCTGAGCTGATGGCGCTTCTGCGGGAGAAAGCCGCCCTGCTCAAGTTAGATGCCTCTTTTCTCACCCGAGCCGTGAATGAGGGCTTCTCGGGCGGTGAGAGAAAGCGAGCCGAAATCTTTCAAATGGCTGTGCTGAATCCAAAGCTCGTGGTCATGGATGAGACTGACTCTGGATTAGATATAGATGCCCTTCGGATTGTAGCGGATGCGGTCAATACACTGCGCAGCCCCGAACGCTCTTTTATCATTATCACGCATTACCATCGGATTCTCCAGTACATTCAACCAGATGTGGTTCATATACTAATGGATGGGCGCATCGTACGATCGGGTGGAGCTGACCTGGCTTTAGAGCTTGAAAAGAGCGGTTACGAGTCTCTTCTCAATCCTGCCTGATATGGAAACGACCTTAAGAGCAAGATTGTCCTTGGAGGAAGGAGCGGCGCATTTGACTCAACTTTTACGAAGTATGGGGCGAAGCACCCCTTCGCCTCTCCGAGATAGAGCTCTTTCGTGGATGGAGGCGGGAGACCTTTCGCATCTTTTCACTGAACAGGTTCTCAAAGAGGATTGGAAATACACTCCAATGGATCTGCTCAGACAACGCTGGGACTATGTCCCATTTGAGTATGGTCAGCCGTTTGGGGTTGCGGGAGATAGCTTGAGTGATCCAAGAGAATCGTTAGATGAGAGAAACCCAGCGATTCAGAGCTTTCCAGAGCCTCTCTCTCCTTGGGAGGCGCTGTTAGCTGGTGCAGCCCACCAGCGGCATTTTATGCTGGCTGATGGAGAACCCATCGGTGTTGCGCTGCGCAATCCGGGTGCCTTTGCTGCCCAGCTTTTCACCGCTATCGTGCCGGAATCAGCGGTGGGCGAGGTCTGGTTCTCCTTAGAAGGGGAAGGACTCTCTCTGGTGCGATGGCACCTTCATGTTCAACGAGGGGGTCGGCTTCGGTTTTACTATCCTTCACCTCGGGACTCAGGCGAGTCCTATCGCTATCTCATCCTAACGGCTTATGTAGAAGAGGATGCAACTATAGAGACCTACGAGCTTCATGCTGCTACGGCTTGGATGCGAAGCGAGATGCGGATTCAGCTCGGGGGTCAAAGAGCCAGTGCTCATTTGCATGGTGCTACGCAGGTAACGGAAGGGGCTTTTGCAGACACAGCTATACGGGTAGAGCATAGAGCGCCTCATACCGAGAGTAACCAGTTATTCAAGTCTCTCGTAGAAGCTGGCGGGCGTCGTGCATTCCAAGGCCGCATTTTTGTAAGCCGAGCTGCGCAAAAGACCAATGCTTACCAGTCTCACAAAGCTCTACTTACGGCCCCTTCTGCGGTGTCCTACAGCCGCCCTCAGTTGGAAATCTTTGCGGACGATGTACGATGTACCCATGGCGTGACCACGGGATTTCTCCAGGGTGATATGCTATTTTACCTTCAGGCTCGGGGCATACCTGAGGAAAAAGCCCGGTCTATGTTGCATCGGGCCTTCTTAGCTGAAGTTGTTGAAAAAGTGCCGCACGCAGCCCTGCGCACCTGGGCCGAAGAATACTTCACGCTTCCTAAGGTTTAGACAGGCTTAGTTTTGTTTTACAAGATATGCTTCGTGCCGCCACTTGCTTACAGCTCCTCATGATGGGGACCTCACTGCTATCTTGCAAGAGAGAGAAGCCCCAGCCGCCCCACAGCGCCTGCCCTGGATTGGACACGACTACCATCACCTACAATGGATATGTAGCCCAAGTAATGCGCTGGCACTGCATAAGCTGCCATAGCGGGACTAATCCATCTGGGGGTGTCCGCTTGGACTCTTATCAGGAAGTGCGTCGTTCAGCGGAACAAGGCGACTGGTATCGCGTCATGCAAAATGGTTCTATGCCTCCCAGTGGAAAGTTAGACGATTGCACGCTTGCTTCTTTGAAGAAATGGATAGACACAGGCTATCCTCAGTGAACCCCTGCACCCGAATAAAAACCCTGTCGTATCGAAAGGTTTTGTTAGTGTTGATTTGGATTAAGTTAGACTGTTGCTCATTCATCTCCATAGCTTGGGGGCAAACCCTTGAAGAACGAGTCCCTGTTTTAGCCACCTTCAAAGGCACGAGGTTATATAACTTTCACACTACGGAGATACCCGCAGCTCACCACTTAGAGTTTCGTGTGGCGCATCGTTTTGGGGACTTAACGCAGGGATACCGAAATTTTTTTGGTATAGACGCTGGGGCTACTGTTCGGGTTAGCTTAGGGTACAGTCCTCTAAACTGGGCAGAGGTAGGTATAGAACGCACGGGTATAGGCAAGTGGTGGAATGGTTACCTCAAGCTGCGCCTACTGCGGCAGACAGAACCCGGGGGAATACCTATTTCCATGACCTGGATAACTTCGGCGTTCGTTACAGAAGTGCAGGACTCTGTCCGATATCCCACATTCAGTGACCGTTGGGAGTACCTTCATCAGCTCCTTATTGCTCGCAAGTTCTCTCGGAGCGTTTCTCTGCTTGCGGGGGCTCTCGTTTTGCATCAAAATATGGCTTTAGAGACCAGCCTTCCTAATACATGGGGTTGGGCTCTGCTTGGAGCTCGTCTCAAGCTCACTTCTCGCCTTACGGTTTTCGCTGAAGGATGCCTGCCTCTGTGGAAGCGCTCTGTCCTACCTTCTTATCGGTTGCCATGGAGCGCTGGGACCGAAATAGAGACTGGCGGCCATGTTTTCCAGATAGGCCTTACCAACGCCGAGGGACTGAGCGAAAACCGAACCCTCCTCACCCAGAGGTTCCTATTGAGACTGGGCTTCAATATTTCCCGCATTTTCTCATTTCAAGGAGGTCCTGTGTATGGTCCTTAGCGGGATGAAACGATGGCTCGCTACCCTTTGCCTTACGACTACGTGGGCTCAGCGCTATGAGACAGACACCTTAGTCATACGCTTCTACTCGGATGCTCCTCTGGAGAAAATAGCCGCCGAGAATAAAAACGGATGCCGCAGCTGGATAGACTTTGCGACAGATTCCGTGTATGTTCAGGTGCGGATTCGGGGATTTTCGTTTCCCAATAAGCTCATGGAGGAACACTTCAATGAAAACTATCTGGAGTCGGATAAGTATCCCTACGCTTACTTTCGGGGTAAGCTCGTGGCGCCTTTTCCGTATACGCAGCCTGGTACTTACGCTGTCAGCGCACGGGGCATGATAGAAATACACGGGGTAAGACGGGAGGAGGTTCTTTCAGGCGTTTACGAGGTCAAACCTCAAGGCGTGTTACAGCTTAGCGGACGCTTTTTGGTTCGTCCTACGGATTACAAAATCAAGATACCTCGTCTTTTGTGGGAAAAAATAGCTGAGGAGGTGGAGGTGAGTTTTTATGGAATATACAGGCGGCGCGACTGAGGTGGTGCTGTTGGGCTGAGAAAAAGGGTTTGGCGAAAGGGGTTTAGTTTGGCTTTGGACTTAAGTGCTTTTAGGCTGTGCTGGCCACTGGGGTTGTCTATGTCTTTTGCTTTTGAGAGCGTTAGGGTGTCTCTGAACTCATTAGCTTTGGTTTATGGAAGGCGGGGGGGGCGCGCCAGCGCCTTTGGCGCTGGCGCGCCCCCGGGCTCAAAAAACACCCAAACTCTCCACCCCTCGTGGCATAGGCGAAGGGCTACCCATGTCCCTTCTCCCGAGCTGACGCCCATGCCCCCTCGCATCGTTCTCTTCCAAAAACGCCCACCCGCAGCAATCTGTTTAGTTTTGCTGAGATGATGCCTTTCGTTCGGCGACATGTACCTCACGATCCAGAGGATATCCAGCACATGCTCCATGTCATCGGTGCAAGTAGCTTAGAATCCCTCACCGATGCTATCATACCGGCTGATATTCGACGCTCAACCCCTCTCAACTTACCGCCGCCTGCTTCCGAAGTGGAAATCTTAGAAGAGATGCGGGCTTTAGCCCAAAAAAATCTGCGCTGGCGCACCTACATCGGGATGGGATACTATGGCACCTACACACCACCCGTTATCCAGCGGCTCGTTTTGGAGAACCCTGCTTGGTACACCGCCTACACGCCATACCAACCCGAAATAGCTCAAGGGCGATTAGAGCTGCTTATGCTGTTTCAGACTATGGTCTCAGACCTCACAGGCTTACCGCTGGCCAACGCTTCCTTATTGGATGAAGCTACCGCTGCAGCCGAGGCTTTATTCATGTTTTATACTGTAGCTCGGGGTAAAGACCGAGCTTTCTTTGTAGATGAGCACCTTCATCCGCAAGTTATAGGGGTAGTTCAGACTCGGGCTTACGGTCTGGGCATTTCCGTGGAGGTAGGCAAACCCGAGCAAGCTCCATGGGATCGGTATTTTGGGTCTATTTTGGCTTATCCTACGACCGATGGCTGGGTGCGTCCTCATTTGCCCGAGCTTATTCAAGCAGCCAAAGCGGCTGGAGTTCAAGTGGCCGTGGCGACAGACCTTCTTTTCCTTACCATAGCTGAGTCTCCAGGCTATTTAGGCGCTGATGTGGCATTCGGCTCTAGCCAACGCTTTGGCGTACCTATGGGGTATGGAGGACCTCACGCAGCTTTCTTCGCTGCGGCTGAACCTTATAAGCGTCACATGCCAGGACGCATAGTCGGACTCACCATAGATTCAGAGGGGCAACCCGCTTATCGTCTTGCCCTCCAAACACGAGAACAGCATATCAAGCGAGAAAAAGCCACCAGTAATATATGTACCGCTCAGGTTCTTTTAGCGCACCTGGCCACTTTGTATGCGATCTATCACGGGCCAGAAGCTCTTCAGGAGTTGGCTCGGCGAATCCATCATCAGACCGCTCGGCTTGCTGAGGCCCTCCGAACCCTTGGCATAGAGCCGATTTATGATAGTTACTTTGATACCCTACGTCTTTGTCTCACCCCCTCTCAGTCTGAAAAGGTGCGAGAGGTAGCCGCTTCCTATCACATCAATCTCCGCTATTATGAGGATGGAGGCGTAGGACTTAGTTTAGACGAAACCGTTAGAGAGAAAGACCTTCAAGACCTTCTGGCTATCTTTTCTCAAGCGGTCGGGCGCTCTGCGGCTCTTCCCTCCACCGCTCTCTCAGCTTTTCCAGACAGACTCCGACGGCAGGCTCCTTATCTGACCCATCCGACCTTTCATCAATACCGAGGAGAGCATCAGCTCACCCGATTTCTTCATCGGTTGGTTAGTAGAGACATATCTCTGGTTCATTCTATGATTCCGCTGGGGTCCTGTACCATGAAGCTCAATCCTGTAGCTGCTCTCATGCCCCTGAGCTGGCTTGAGCTCAATAGCCTTCATCCCTTTATTCCCAAGGAGCAGGCCGCTGGTTATCATGAAATGCTCTCTCGCCTTGGACAGTATTTGTGCGAGATAACGGGATTCGCCCAAGTCAGCTTTCAACCTAACTCGGGTGCTCAAGGCGAATACACGGGCCTCATGGTCATCCGACGCTATCACGAAGCTCGCGGTGAAAAACAGCGGGACATCGTCTTAGTGCCGTCCTCAGCCCATGGTACGAATCCTGCAAGCGCTGTCTTAGCGGGATACTCCGTCGTCGTAGTCAAAGCTGACGAGCAAGGAAATATTGACTCAGAAGACCTTAGAGCGAAAGTCAATCAGTATGCGGATCGCTTGGCAGCCATTATGATCACTTACCCTTCTACCCACGGGATTTATGAGCGGCACATTCGGTGGGTCTGTGATATAGTCCATCAAGCAGGCGGCCAAGTCTACATGGATGGAGCCAATCTCAATGCTCAAGTCGGACTGACCGCTCCTGCCCTTATAGGCGCTGATGTATGCCATATGAATTTACACAAGACTTTTTCCATACCTCATGGTGGAGGGGGACCCGGTATGGGTCCTATCGCTGTCGCCGCTCATTTAGCGCCGTACTTGCCTACACATCCTGTGATACCCACAGGCGGGGAGGCCGGCATTGGACCTGTGGCGGCTGCCCCTTATGGGAGTGCTTTGATCCTCTGGATATCTTATGCCTATATCCGAATGATGGGAGCCGATGGACTCCGTTACGCCTCCCAAATCGCCCTTCTAAACGCTAACTATCTCAAGGCTCGCTTGTCTGCTTATTATCCTATTCTGTACACAGATGAAAATGGGCTGGTCGCCCACGAGTTTATCATAGACCTCCGCAGCTTCAAGGCTAAAGCAGGGATAGAAGTGGATGATATAGCCAAGCGGCTCATTGACTTTGGTTTTCATGCACCTACCGTATCTTTTCCAGTCGTGGGTACCATGATGATAGAGCCAACCGAAAGCGAGGACTTGGCTGAACTTGACCGATTCGTGTATGCCATGCAGCGCATACGAGAGGAAATAGCTCAGGTTGAACGGGGGGAAGTGCTTTTAGACGAGAGTCCGCTCCGACGGGCGCCGCATACTCAGCGCGCCATAGCATCAGAGAGCTGGAATCGTCCCTATTCCCGCGAGCAAGGTGGTTTTCCTGCTCCTTGGCTGTGGCAGCATAAAGTATGGCCGCCTGTGGCCCGAGTAGACCATGCCTATGGAGACCGCCACTTGGTCTGTACATGTCCTCCTGTGGCGAGCTATGCGGAAGTGGAAACCAAATGATTGAAGGGCAGGGGCTCCGAACCTCTCTGAGTCAATCCGAGACCCCTATAAGGAAAAAGAAACACCATGTCAGGGGAAGTTTAGCTAATATCAAGCGCCCTTAGACTGCTTAGAGGAGGAGAGATAGGCGCCTTTGGCTGACTCGTCCCCTCCAATCCTAACCCTGATGCCCCTTTTGTGGGCTTCTTGGGCATATTCAGCAAGAAGGTCTGCTACGTCAGCGTCCATGTAGCGTACTGCCCGCGTATCTATGAAAAGGTCTGTTCCAGGGGGAACTTTCATTAGGGTCTGGTTCAGATGAGCTTTATTCAAAAAGGTGATCTGCTCGCTCAGGCGTAAAGTCCAGTGAATCCCCTCTTGGTGGAGCTCGGCATAACTGCCTAAGCGATAACTCTCCCAGAGAAGCAAAAAGGTGGAAAGCCCAAGTCCCATGCCTACGCCTGCAAGAAGGTCTAAGCTCATCACGCCTATAAAAGTTATCACGAAGGGGGCTAACTGTCGTCGGATATCTCGTTTAGCAAACTCAATGAAGATGGAGGGCTTGAGGAGCTTATACCCCACTACCACGAGGATAGCGCTGATGCTAGCAAGCGGAATGTACGAGAGCCAAGGGGTCAAAAGAAACCCAAAAACTCCTAAGCATAGCCCGTGAAACAGCGTTGTGAGTCGTCCGTATCCGCCGGCTTGTACAGCTGCTGAACTTCGCACGATGACTTGAGTGATTGGAAGGGCTCCTACCGATCCAGCTACGAGATTACCCAGCCCTTGAGCGAGAATCTCTTGGCGCTTGGGGGTTCGTCGCCGGTAGGGGTCCATTTTATCCACCGCTTCTATAGATAGCAGGGTCTCCAGCGTAGCGACTACACCGATTAGCCCTCCATGTTTAGCCGCTAAGCTCCACCTAATCGCCCCTAAATCCTGTATCGCCCAACTTATCTTTATTCCATCCGATGGCAGGTTGAGCCTCATCTCTTCAGCGAGCGCCAACCCCCGGCCAAAAAGCTCCCATAACCAGCGATGTTGCTGAGCCTACCCCAATTGCAACTAAAGGACCGGGTAGCCATTTTTTCAACTGTGCAGGGACAAAGAGATATTCCCATACGATTAGGACGCTTAGGCTAACTATACCTATGATGAGGCCGCCTATGTGAATAGACCCACTGAAAAAGGATAAAGATGCCATCGCTTCATCCAGCGGTAGGGCTTGGTAGCCGATGGTTGAAGGCATCTGTCGGATGAGAATAATCCCCCCGATACCCGCTAACATGCCATGTATAACAGCGTTTGGAATAAAGTAACCTATGACATCACCCTGCAAGGCACCTAAGAGCAGTTGAGTAGCTCCGGCTATGGCGACGCTAACCGCCCATTCGGATGGACTTAGGGCGCGCATGGCATCTGCCACGAGTACAATCAGTCCAGCGGCTGGACCCGATATACCCAGAGGCGAACGGCTGAGTAAAGGCACAACGAGCCCTCCAATCATTCCACTAAGCAGTCCAGCCGAAGCGGATGTACCACTGGCTAAGGCAATCCCGATGCAGAGGGGTAGAGCAACCAACGCTACTACCAGCCCTGCCAAGAAATCGCGCCGCACAATCACCCCGTATCTTAGGTAGCGGGTAGAGGCAACTTGGGGCATTACCGAGCAGAGTTTCCTGATAAAGTAAAAACTTCTCTCCCATTGCAAGGGGGTGGTGGGATTTGCAGCGTGTGCAGAAAGTTTTCTACCTTTGCACCCCGTTGTATGCCTACGATACAGCAGCTCATACGGCATGGGCGAAAGCCCAAGCCTTACAAGAGCAAGTCCCCTGCTTTAGTTGGCTGCCCTCAGCGGCGCGGGACCTGCACCAAAGTCTATACTACTACTCCAAAGAAGCCTAACTCAGCTCTGCGTAAAGTTGCCAAAGTGCGGCTTACCAGCGGGTATGAGATCATTGCGTATATACCAGGGGAGGGCCACAATCTACAAGAACACTCGGTAGTCTTGGTACGAGGCGGACGCGTGAAGGATTTACCGGGCGTGCGTTATCACATCGTACGCGGGGCCTTAGAGTGCGCAGGTGTAGAAAAGCGCCGTCAAGGCCGTTCTCTCTATGGAGCTAAACGTCCTAAGAAAGGAGCCGCTGCTCCAGCCGGCAAAGGCGCGCCTCAGAAAGGAGGTAAAAAATGAGAAAAGGGCATCCAGAACCTCGGGTTATCCCTCCTGATCCGAAATACAAAAGCGAGTTGGTCGCTCGCTTTGTGAATAAGATTATGCGAGAGGGCAAGAAGACTAAAGCCTACCAGATATTTTACCGAGCCTTAGAGCTCATCGCCCAGAAAACTAACCAGAATCCCTTGGAAATCTTTCAAGCGGCGGTCAATAATGCTATGCCCCATTTAGAGGTTCGTCCGAGGCGAGTTGGGGGGGCTACATTGCAGATTCCGATGGAGCCTCGTCCAGAGCGCAAGTTGTCTTTAGCAATGCGTTGGCTTATTGAGGCGGCTCGCAAGCGCAGTGAGCGTACCATGGCCGATCGCTTGGCTGGAGAGCTTATCGCTGCATCCAAAAATGAGGGAGCCGCTATCAAGAAGCGCGATGAAGTGCATAAAATGGCCGAAGCGAACAAAGCCTTTGCCCATTTCCGATTCTAAAATCCTATGCCGATAGACCCAACTGTACCCTTGTCTCGCTGCCGAAACATCGGTATCGCAGCGCACATAGATGCAGGGAAAACAACAACAACCGAACGCATTCTCTTCTATACAGGCCTAACACACAAGCTGGGGGAGGTGCATGAAGGGACTGCCACCATGGACTACATGCCCCAAGAGCGTGAGCGAGGTATTACGATTACAGCGGCTGCTACGACCACTTACTGGAACTGGCAAGGTGAGAAGTACCGCATCAACATTATCGATACCCCTGGCCATGTAGATTTCACCGTAGAGGTAGAGCGTTCCATGCGTGTCTTAGATGGAGCGGTGGCAGTCTTTTGCGGCGTCGCTGGCGTCCAGCCCCAATCCGAAACCGTCTGGCGTCAGGCAAACCGATACAAGGTGCCCCGCATCTGCTTCGTCAATAAAATGGACAGAGCAGGCGCTAATTTCTTTGGTGTCGTAGAACAGATTCGAGAACGGCTTGGCGCCAAAGCCGTCCCCGTACAAGTCCCGATTGGATCGGAAGACCAGTTTCGGGGTGTAGTTGACCTGATTACCATGGAAGCCAAAATCTGGAATGAGGACGATTATGGGATGACTTATCAAGTCGTGCCAGTTCCCAATGAGCTGATGGCAGAGGTAGAAAAGTGGCGGGGCTTCTTATTGGAGACGGTCGCCGAGTATGATGATGCGCTAATGGAGAAGTACTTTACGGATCCAAGCTCTATCACACCAGAGGAGATTCGGGCTGCCTTACGAAAGGGTACGCTTAGGATGGAGCTCTTTCCCGTACTCGCTGGCTCAGCTTTCAAGAACAAAGGTGTGCAAGCCCTTTTGGACGCAGTCTGTGCTTTTCTCCCTGCACCGACGGACATAGAAGCCGTACGCGGTACGAATCCTAAGACAGGCGAGGAGGAGACCCGCCCTGTAGACCCTAACGCTCCCTTTGCAGCTTTGGCTTTTAAGATAATCACCGATCCCTTCGTAGGAAGGCTTACTTTCATACGTGTCTACTCAGGTACCCTCAAGTCAGGGTCCTACGTTCTCAACTCTCGCACGGGGCAAAAGGAACGGGTCAGCCGCCTCATTCAAATGCACGCCAATAAACAAAATCTAATAGAAGAGGTATCGGCGGGGGATATTGCAGCCGTTGTGGGGATACGGGAGGTCCGCACAGGCGATACTCTCTGTGATGAAGCCCATCCCATTGCACTGGAGGCGATGACTTTTCCTGAACCTGTCATCCAAAAGGCTGTGGAGCCCAAAACCCAAGCGGACTCCGATAAGCTCTCTGTAGCACTGTCCAAACTCTCAGAAGAAGACCCTACCTTCCGGTATTGGGTGGATGAGGAATCCCTCCAAACTATTGTGGCTGGGATGGGCGAACTCCACCTGGAAATAATCGTAGACCGACTCAAGCGGGAGTTTAAGGTGGAGGTCAATGAAGGAGAGCCTCAAGTCGCTTACCGGGAGACCATCACTACCTCTGTCTCGCATCGGGAGCTGTACAAGAAGCAGACAGGTGGGCGCGGTAAATACGCCGATGTAGTGATAGAGTTTTCTCCGCTGGAGAATGGGCACTTTGAGTTCATCAATGAGATCAAGGGCGGAGTTATCCCTCGGGAATTCATTCCAGCGGTAGAAAAGGGGATTAGGCAGGCTATGAACGATGGGATTGTCGCTGGCTACCCGGCCACGGGTATACGCGCTCGGCTATACGACGGAGGTTTCCATGAAGTGGACTCGGATAGCTTGTCCTTTGAGATAGCGGCACGCTACGCTTTCCGCGAAGGCTGTCGTAAAGCTAATCCTATCATCTTAGAGCCCATTATGAAGGTCGAGGTAGAAACCCCTGAGGAGTACATGGGGGGCATCGTGGGAGACCTCAACCGCCGCCGTGGTCAAATCACCGGCATGAGTGCCCGAGCTGGTATGCAGATCGTTACAGCTCTGGTTCCCCTCAAAGAGCTTTTTGGCTATGTAACGCAGCTTCGCACCTTATCTTCTGGACGGGCTTATGCTGTGATGGAGTTCTCTCACTATCAACCCGTCCCGCCTCATATTCAAGAGCAAATCATCGCCCAATCTAAGGGTGTCCGAGAAAAAGAAATCGCTTAGCCCTATGACAAATCTACAAAGAATTCGCATCAAGCTCAAGTCTTACGATCACACGCTCATAGACCGTTCGGCTGAGCGTATCGTGAAGGCTGTGAAGGCGGCCGGAGCGGTCGTGAAAGGACCTATTCCGCTCCCCACTGAAAAGATGCTCGTTACCGTCAATCGCTCACCTCACGTGAATAAGGAATCGCGAGAGCAGTTTCAAATCAAGTACCACCGCCGGCTCATTGATATCTACAACAATCTCAAGGAGGTGGTGGATGAGATTTCTAAGGTGGACTTGCCCGAAGGCGTGGAAGTAGAAATCAAGTGAGTATGCTGGGTCTGATTGGACGAAAGGTGGGTATGACCAGCCTTTTTCTCCCTGAAGGCGATGTAGCCTGTACCATCATAGAAGCGGGCCCCTGTCCTATTGTAAGGATTCGTACGCCTGAGCGCGATGGCTATGCAGCGCTTCAACTGGGCTATGGCACCATCAAACCCAAGCACCTAACTAAGCCCATGGCAGGCTATTTCAAAAAGCAGGGCGTTCAGCCGGTGCGGATTCTACGGGAATTTCGGCTCTCGGATGTAAATACCTATCAAGTGGGGCAGGTTTTAGATGTTCGCCTGTTCAATGAAGGCGATGTGGTCTCTGTGACGGGCTGGAGCAAGGGGCGTGGGTTTGCTGGAGTGGTCAAGCGGCATGGATTTGCAGGCGTTGGAGGTCGTACCCACGGCCAGCATAATCGGGAGCGACACCCCGGGTCTATGGGTTCCAACACCTTTCCTGGACGAGTATGGAAGGGTAAGCGCCTCGCCGGACGATACGGAAATGAGCGAGTTACAGTGGAAAATCTCCTTGTCCTCAAAATAATCCCTGAGAAAAACCTCTTAGTCGTCTCGGGAGCGGTTCCAGGCCCCCGGGGCGGACTTCTCCTAATCTACAAATAAGCCTATGCAGCTTCCGGTTTACTCCATAGAGGGCCAACCAACGGGTGCCTTTTTAGTCGTGCCAGAGGCTCTCCTGCAGTTTGAGCCGAATGAGCACCTGATGTACTTAGATACGAAGCGTATCCTCGCCGATGCCCGTCAAGGTACGCATAAGACTAAAACGCGCAGTGAGGTAAAAGGCAGTAAGCGCAAGCTGTATCGCCAGAAAGGCACGGGAAGGGCTCGGATGGGCTCCATTCGGAATCCTATCCGGCGGGGTGGAGGCACCGTCCATGGACCTGTGCCACGAGACTACTCCATCAGGCTCAACGACAAAGAAAAGCGACTTGCCCGCCTCAGTGCATTCGTCATGCATTTACGCCACCAGTCTATCTGGATCGTGGAATCGCTGAACTACGAGAAGCCCAAGACTCGCCTCTTCTTACGAACCTTAGAAGGGCTTGGATGGGACCACTCACCTCTTCAGGTCTATACGCATGGATATAATCCCATCGCTTATTTGGCGGGGCGTAATATCCCTTGCGTTTTCATCCAGCCGGCTCAAAACTGGAATACCTACGATATGGCACGGGCTCGCTACCTTTTGTGGGAGCGGGCTGCTTTGGAGACCCTCTTCAATCAGTTCAGTCTATGAAGACCGTACTCATCAAACCTCTCTTTACAGAAAAAGCGATTGCCCTCTCAAAGAAAAAGAATAGCCGAGGATGCTTTACATATGCCTTCAAGGTTGCTCGTGATGCCACCAAGCCCGAAATCGCCGCAGCTATAGCTGAACGATATGGCGTGGAAGTAGAAGAAGTTCGCACAGCTTTACTGCCAGCTCGCATCCGCTATCGTTATACTCGGAAGGGGGTTCAAGTGAGCCGCCTACCTTCTTACAAGAAGGCGTATGTGCGCCTAAAGCCCGGTCAGGAAATCAATCTCTACGAAAACCTCTGAGCTTATGGGCATTCGCAAGTATAAGCCAACCAGCCCCGGTCGCCGATGGATGTCGGTGTCTGACTTTTCCGAGATCACGCGCACCGAGCCAGAGAAAAGCCTGCTGCTTCCGTATAAGAAGTCGGGGGGACGAAATAACTTAGGTCGTCGTAGTGCCCGTTACATTGGTGGAGGCCACAAGCGACGCTATCGGCTCATAGACTTTCGCCGCGATAAACACGGAGTCCCAGCTAAAGTGGCTACCATAGAGTACGATCCAAATCGGACGGCTCGGATAGCTTTATTGCATTACGCCGACGGGGAAAAGCGATACATCTTAGCTCCTCAGGGGCTCAAGGTGGGGGATACAGTGATCTCGGGTTCGGGTGTAGAGCCGAAAGTGGGGAATGCTCTTCCGCTGCGTGAAATACCTCTCGGTACCTTTGTGCATAACATAGAGCTTTTGCCCGGACAAGGAGGCAAGCTGGTTCGGGCAGCGGGTACGGGGGCTCAACTCGTCGGTAAAGAGGAAAAATACGCTGTGCTTAAGATGCCCTCTGGTGAGATTCGGCGGATTCTCATAGACTGTTATGCTACCGTGGGTACCGTGAGCAACCCCGACCACATCAACATCTCTATTGGAAAGGCTGGACGGAGTCGGTGGCTGGGGCGCCGTCCTCGCACCCGCGGTGTAGCTATGAACCCCATAGATCACCCCATGGGTGGGGGAGAAGGCAAAGCCTCTGGTGGCCATCCCCGTTCCCGCAAGGGACTCTACGCCAAGGGCAAAAAGACCCGCAACCCTAAAAAGCCCAGCTCTAAGCTGATTATCTCTCGCCGCAAATCTAAATCCTCCAAATAGGTATGCCGCGTTCGCTGAAGAAAGGTCCTTATGTTCATCCTAAGCTCCTGAAGAAGATTCTCAAGCTCAACGAGACTCGGGAGCGTAAAGTAATCAAAACCTGGTCAAGAGCCTCTATGATCACCCCGGACTTTGTGGGGCACACTGTGGCTGTCCATAATGGCAAGCAATTTATCCCCATTTACATCACGGAAAACATGGTGGGTCATAAGCTGGGGGAGTTTGCCCCGACGCGTATTTTCCGAGGGCATCCTGGCCAAAAATCCGACAAAAAGAAGTAGCTATGCCTCTAACCCGTAAGGAGAAGATAGCCCAAGGCTTACCTAAGCCTTCTAAGGGAAATCGGAAGGCTCGGATGGCTCAGGCGCTTAAGGAGCGTCGCCGAGCCCAGTATTATGCGGTTCTGCGAGGGTGTCCTTACCCCCCTCGTAAAGTGCGTCTTGTCGCCGATCTCATCCGCGGTCAGTCGGTGGAAAAAGCTATGGCCTATCTCAAGCTATCCCGCCGTTGGGCTGCTAAGGAGGTACTCAAAGCCTTACGTTGCGCCATCAATGACTGGGAACAGAAGTCAGGGGGTGCCGGCGACTTGGAGACCTTGCGCATCACTCGGATAGAAGTGGGGGGTGGGCCTACCCTAAAGCGTATTCAGCCTGCTCCTCAGGGGCGAGCTCATCCTATCCGAAAACGAAGTTCTCACATTTACATCTATCTCGGCTAACTATGGGTCAGAAAACGCATCCGATAGGTTTTCGGCTTGGTATCACGAAGGGCTGGTACTCTAACTGGTACGCTGGGCGAAAAATGGCCCCCTATTTGATTTTAGACCAGCTCTTTCGAGAGCACATAGAACGCGAATACCCGAAAGCGCAAATAGCTCGGATTTATATCAATCGTACTTCTCTTCGGGCTACCCATGTTGTGATTCATGCTGCACGCCCTGGGGTCCTCATCGGGAAGGATGGTTCTAATATCAAGAAGCTGCAGCAAGACTTGGCTCGGATCGTGCGCCGCTTCAACAAAGATTACCAAAACCTTCTTTTAGGGAAGCGGGCTGAGATGGGCTTACCGCCCGAGCAGCTTGCGACAGACCATATAGATATCAGCTTGCGGGAGATTACTCAACCTGAAGCGGACGCTGTCATCGTTGCAAAAACCATAGCTGAACAGCTCCAAGCCCGCATGTCTCATCGCCGGGTCATGAAGGCAGCTATCGCTCAGGCTATGCGGGCAGGAGTGCAAGGCATCAAGATTCGCTGCACGGGTCGCCTTGGAGGTTCGGACATGTCTCGGTCCGAGGAGTATAAAGACGGCCACATCGCCCTCCAAACCTTGCGCTCAGACATAGACTACGCAACAGCTACGGCTCATACCATCTACGGCGCGATTGGTGTCAAGGTATGGATACTCCGAGGTACCCTGTACGGGAAAGTAGACCTCTTCCCGTGGATGAACGAGTCCAGTAAGGCTGCTCGCTCACCTAAGAAAGACCGTAAAAAATAATAGCCTATGCTTCAGCCCAAGCGCACGAAGTTCCGTAAAGAGCAGAAAGGGAAGCTCCTTCATCAGGGGGTTGTGCGGGGGGTGGCGACCCGAGGCAACCAAGTTGCTTTTGGGTCGTTTGGTCTTAAGGCAATAGATGGAGGGCTTCTTTCTGCCCGTCAAATTGAAGCAGCTCGGGTAGCGCTCACTCGCTATCTACGACGCGAAGGCAAAATCTGGATACGCGTTTTCCCTCATAAGCCTATCACTCGCAAACCCTTAGAAGTTCGGATGGGTAAAGGCAAAGGCAATGTAGAGTTTTACGCTGCTGTAGTCAAGCCCGGTACGGTGCTCTTTGAATGTGAGGGAGTCTCTGAAGAAGCCGCACGCGAGGCGTTTCGTTTAGCGGCGTACAAGCTGCCTATCAAAACTAAGTTTATCCGGCGAACAGATTATGAAGGCTGAGGAGCTACGCCGATACACCTTGCATGAGCTGCACCAGCTCTTGCATCAGAAGCGAAAGGAGCTTTCAGACCTGCGCTATCGTAATGCTCAAAGTCCTCTGTCCGATGCTCCTTCTAAGATACCTGCTTTGCGCAAGGATATTGCACGAATCCTCACGGTCCTAAATCAAAAGCGTCATGAGCGAACTCAATGAACCTAAGCAGACTTTGCGCGGCCGTCGCAAGGAGTTTATTGGAGAGGTCGTCAGCAATAAAATGCAAAAGACGATCATCGTTCGGGTAGTGCGAAATGAGCCTCATCCCTTGTATCGGAAACCTGTCAAGCGTTTTCGTAAATTTGCCGCCCATGACGAGAACCAAGAGGCGCAGATAGGGGATATCGTCCGTATCATGGAGACGCGTCCTCTGAGCCGCACCAAGCGGTGGCGCCTCGTGGAGATCGTCCAAAAAGCTAAGTAAAGCTATGATACAGCAAGAGTCTCGTCTAAACGTGGCCGATAATACGGGAGCGCGTGAGCTGCTCTGTATCCGAGTATTAGGGGGTAGCCACCGCCGTTACGGGGGCCTTGGGGATGTCATAGTAGCCTCGGTCAAAGATGCCATCCCTAACGGCATGGTCAAAAAAGGGGATGTCGTCAAGGCGGTTATTGTTCGGACCCGTCGGGCTTATCGCCGACCCAATGGTACCTATGTTCGTTTTGAAGACAATGCAGCGGTCATCATCAATAACGAAGGGGAGCCTCGGGGCTCTCGGATTTTTGGTCCTGTGGCTCGCGAGCTACGCGACAAGGGTTTCATGAAAATCGTCTCCTTAGCGCCAGAGGTCATATGAGCGTGAAGGTGTCAAACTTACCTGAGGGCTTTCGAGGACGCAAGCGATTCGTCCCAAAGCTCCATATCAAGCGGGGGGACTTGGTAAAGGTTCTCTCAGGGGAGGATAAGGGCAAAACCGGCCGTGTTGTCCGAGTCTTTCCGAAGAAAGGGCTTGCTATCGTGGAAGGCATAGCCCTTGTAAAGAAGCGGGTGCGAAAAAGCCAACGCTACCCTCAAGGAGGCGTCGTGGAAGTAGAGCGTCCTATCCCCGTTTGTAAGCTCCAAGTGATAGACCCCTCCACTAATCAGCCCACTCGGGTCGGGCGTCGCTTAGAGAATGGGAAATGGGTTCGCTATGCCAAAAAAAGTGGTAAAGTCCTATGAGCTACACACCTAATCTTTACCGGCTCTACAAGGAGAAAGTCATTCCTCATCTTCAAGCCACCTTAGGCTACAAAAATGTGATGCAGGTTCCACGGTTAGAGAAGATTGTTGTATCTCGAGGGGTAGGTGGAGCTGTCTCGGACAAAAAGCTCTTGGAACAGGCGGTGTCGGATTTAGCGCTTATCACGGGTCAAAAGCCTGTAATAGCCCTCTCTCGGAAAGATGTGGCCGGCTTCAAGCTGCGCAAGAGAATGCCTATCGGCGTGAAGGTTACGCTAAGAGGGGCACGAATGTATGAGTTCATGGAGCGGCTGATACACGTGGCCTTACCTCGTACTAGGGATTTTAGGGGCGTTTCTCCGACGGGTTTTGATGGTCGGGGTAACTACACCCTCGGTGTGCGCGAGCAGCTTATTTTCCCCGAGATTGATATTGACAAGGTCTACAAAATAGCGGGTATGGACATCACTTTTGTAACCACAGCTCGCACGGACCGAGAGGCCTATGAACTTCTTAAGGCCTTAGGACTGCCTTTCCGCGAAGCTGAACCTACTAAGAAAAAAGCATAATGTATGGCGACAGATGCGGTAATAGCTCGGGAGCGTAAGCGATGGAAGCTCTATCAGAAGTACGCTCCAAAGCGAGTACGCTTGAAAAAAGAGGGACGCTGGGAGGAGCTGGCTCTCCTACCGAGAAACTCTTCACCTGTGCGTTTGCGATTTCGCTGTCAGCTCACCGGCCGTCCTAGAGGCAACTACCGAGCTTTCGGGCTGTGTAGGATTAAGCTGCGTGAACTTGCCTTAGAAGGTAAAATACCAGGCATGACCAAAGCCAGTTGGTAAGGTTTATGGATACCATAGGAGACTTTCTAACTCGCCTGCGCAACGCTTACCAAGCTCATCACCCCATGATTCAAGTGCAGGCTTCTTTTGTTCGTACGGAGATTGCCCGTATTCTCAAAGAGCAAGGTTATATTGAGGACTATCAAGTCATTGAGGAGGGCCCCAAGCGGTTTTTACGCGTGCTTCTGCGTTATGGACCTCGTCAAACCCCCGCTTTACGGGAAATTATACGGGTAAGCAAGCCGGGCCGCCGCTTGTACAGCTCCGCTGTCGCTTTGCCTGAAGTAGCGAATGGACTTGGCGTAGCGATTATCTCTACTTCCAAAGGGATTATGACCGATAAGGAGGCTCGTCGTCTCCGAGTCGGGGGAGAAATTTTGTGTTTTGTTCGCTAAGGTATGTCTCGCGTTGGAAAAAAGCCCATTCCTATTCCTACGGGGCTCCGAGTTTCCTGGCAGGCTCCTGTTCTGACCTTGCAGGGACCCAAAGGCACGCATACTCTGCACCTTCCCGAAGGCTTTTCGGTCCAGCAGGACCCCAATCATCTCATTTTACATCGGCCCTCCGACGAAAAGCGGGACCGGGCTCTTCACGGAACCTATCGGGCGCTTATTCAAAACGCCGTTATAGGAGTCTCGCAAGGCTTCCAAAAGGTTTTAGAAATCGTGGGTATTGGATATAAGGCAGAACTCAAAGGCGGAGATGTACTCCTGCTAACTCTGGGCTATTCGCACGATATAGCCTTTGTGTTGCCTCAGGGGGTTAAGGCTCAAGTGGTACAAGAGCGGGGGCAGAACCTGCGTATCGTACTGGATGGCGCTGACAAGCAGCTCGTCGGACAAGTAGCGGCGATGCTGCGAAATCTACGCCCTCCCGACCCCTATAAGGGCAAAGGTATCCGCTACGCTGACGAAGTGATTAGACTTAAGGCTGGAAAAGCGAAAGGTAAAGGCAAAAAGTAGATAGACCATGCAGGTGAAGGTCAAGCGTCACCACCGATTGCGCGTCAAGCGGCGAATCCGAAAAAAAGTCTTCGGTACGCCCGAGCGTCCGCGCCTATCGGTTTTCCGAAGTAATCGGTATATGTATGCCCAGCTTATAGATGATACACGGGGCGTTACCCTCGCCTCGGCAAGTTCCCGTGAAGCAGATATTCAATCAGGTGCAGCTCGTCCCATTGAGCGCAGTCGGTTGGTTGGTCTAAAGCTCGCTGAGCGCGCTAAAGCCGCTGGGATAGAGAAGGTGGTTTTTGATCGCAACGGATACAAGTATCACGGCAACGTTCGGGCGCTTGCAGAGGGAGCCCGAGAAGGTGGACTTATCTTCTAAATCCGATATGGCTAAGCGAGTCGTCTCTAAGGAAGCCCTGGCTTTGGAAGATCGCCTGGTCTGGCTCAATCGAACTTCCAAGGTCGTTAAGGGAGGTCGTCGGTTTGGGTTTGCGGCGTTGGTTGTCGTAGGCGATCGGCAGGGGGTGGTGGGCTTTGGGTTAGGCAAAGCCGCTGAAGCTAATGTCGCTATCGCTAAGGGAGTAGAGGCAGCTAAAAAGAACCTGTACCGTATCCCCCTGCGGCGCACAACCATACCCCATATGGTATCTGTTAAGTATGAAGCCACTCGCCTTATCCTTCGTCCAGCGGCACCTGGTACAGGTCTTATCGCTGGTGGAGCTGTGCGCGCTGTTTTGGAGGTTTTAGGCGTGCAGGACGTTCTGGCCAAGGTGATAGGCTCCTCTAATCCACATAATGTCGTCCGAGCTACTTTCAAGGCCCTCATGGATTTAGAGGACGCTGCATCCATCGCCCAGCGCCGTCATGTATCCCTACAAAAAGTTTTTCATGGAGTCTATGAAGCCCATTCGGGTACGAGTAACACAGGTGCGCAGTAGTATAGACTGCCCTCGCCGGCAGAAAGCTACGCTGCGGGCTCTTGGCCTGCGCCGCCGCTTGCATACCGTGGAAATAGAGCTCAACCCCGCCCTTATCGGTATGCTTAGAACTGTAAGCCACCTCGTCAAGATAGAAAAAATAGAGCCTGTGTCATGAGCCATATCCTACACAATCTCAAGCCTGCTCCCGGCTCTACTCATAAAGAAAAGCGTATCGGCCGAGGGGAAGGTAGCGGTCATGGCGGCACGTCTACTCGAGGCCACAAAGGGGATAAGTCGCGCTCTGGTTATCGGCTGAAGCGAGGCTTTGAGGGTGGGCAAATGCCCTATCAGCGTCGCATCCCGAAGTTCGGCTTTCGTAGCCCCTTCCGCGTAGAATACTTTCCCCTCAACTTGGATCGTATATCGGCCCTATTGGAAGCACATCCAGACCTTACAGAACTCACTCCAGATTGGCTTTACGAGCAGGGTTATGTGCGTCGGGGTATGCCTATAAAAGTTTTAGCTCGGGGGCAGCTTTCCCGACCCATTACCCTGCGGGTTCATAAAGTTAGTGCTGCCGCCCAAGCTGCTATAGAAAAGGTCGGTGGAAAGGTCGTATCTTTATCTGTATGAAAGGGCTCATTCAGACCCTTCGGAATATATTCAGTGTCCCTGAGCTGCGGGAGCGGATTTTATTTACGCTGTTTCTTTTGGCTATCTACCGGGCTGCCTCTTTCATCATTCTGCCGGGCATAGATTCCCAAGTTCTATCCGAGGAGTTTGCCCGTACGCAGGGGATGGGTATTTTGGGCATGCTCAACGCTTTTGTCGGAGGGGCTTTCTCTCGGGGGGCCATCTTAGCTCTGGGAATCATGCCTTATATTTCCGCCTCTATCATCATTCAGCTTTTGGCTACCGCTGTGCCTTCTCTTCAGAAACTTCAGAAAGAGGGCGAGAGTGGTACCCGTCGCCTTAATCAGTACACCAAGCTCCTCACCGTTGGAGTTGTTTTGGTTCAAGGTACGGGCTACTTGGTCAATCTTCGCACTCAATATGCTGCTGCCATTACTATGTCCCCTACCACTTTCACGATCACTTCGCTTTTATGCATGCTGGCAGGGACTATGTTTCTCGTCTGGATGGCAGACAAGATTACCGACAAAGGTCTCGGGAATGGCAGCTCCCTCATTATTGCCATAGGCATCGTAGCTGAGCTGCCTCCTGCACTCTTGAATGAAGCCACCTCTAATCCTCCGATGGTCTTTTACATAGAGGTGTTGGCGCTTATGGTGGTAATCGGGGCGGTGGTCCTGCTTCAGCAGTCGGTCCGTAAGATTCCCGTGCATTATGCCCGTCAAATGGCTGGGGGGCGCTATCCCATGGGCTTAGGGGGTATTTCTTCCACCAGTCATATCCCCCTCAAGCTCACTTCTGCCGGCGTCATGCCTATCATCTTTGCCCAATCCATCATGTTTTTGCCTGCGACTATTGCGCAATACTTCCCCGAAAGTGACTTCTGGCTCTCCACGGGTAGCTGGTTTGCCGATTATACCAGCTTTGCTTACAACTTCTTCTTCGTCTTGCTGATAGTTCTCTTCACCTACTTCTATACGGCCATAGCCATAAATCCTCGCGATATTGCTGAGCAGCTCAAACGGGCTGGGGGCTATATTCCGGGCATCAAGCCGGGTAAGCCTACAGCCGATTATATAGATACTGTACTGACTCGCATTACCCTTCCTGGGGCACTTGCCTTAGCGGCGGTTGCTATTCTACCCGCTTTTGTGCGTTTGGCTGGGGTGTCTAATCAGTTCGCCCAGTTTTTTGGAGGGACGACCATTCTCATCATGATAGGGGTCGTGCTGGACACCCTCCAACAAGTGGAGAGCTTTCTGTTGATGCGTCATTATGAGGGGCTCATGAAAACGGGGCGGATTCGGGGTCGAAGCGTAACCGCACCAGCTCTATGAAATACGAGGGCTGGCCCATTTATAGTGAAGAGCAGATACGGATTATAGCTGCTGCCGCTGACATTTTGAGCCGACTCTTTGGATATTTAGTCCCCCACCTTACGCCCGGCATTTCTACAGCTGAGCTGGATGAGATAGCCGAAGACTTTATCCGTCGAGAAGGAGCCGAGCCGGCTTTTAAGGGTTATCAGCCCCCCTTTGAAGAGGAATCTTACCCGTACACCTTGTGTGTTTCCATCAACGAGGAGGTAGTCCATGGTCTTCCTTCTCCTCATCGCTATTTGACATCGGGTCAGATTCTTACGATTGATTGTGGGGTACGTTTGGAGGGGTTCCATGCCGATATGGCTTACACTTTCGCCATAGGAGCTGTCTCGCCCCAAGCGGCTCGGCTGCTTCAGGTTACGCATGAAGCCCTCTGGCGCGGCATCGCCCAAGCCAAAGCTGGAGCCTACACCGGGGATATTGGCTACGCCATCTCAGAGTTTGTGAAAAGCTATAACTTTGCCGTCTCAGAACAGCTTACAGGACACGGCGTCGGAGAGGCTATGCATATGCCACCAGATGTGCCTAATGTGGGGAAGCCAGGTAAAGGCGTTCGGCTTCCTGAAAATCTTGTGATTGCTATTGAGCCGATGGTTCACATCGGCTCGCGACGGATTACTCGTGGTCCCGACGGGTGGTCTGTCCAGACAAAAGATGGCTCTCTAGCTGCTCACTTTGAACATACCGTTGTCGTACGGCGAGGTTCCCCTCAGGTCCTTACCTCCTTTGAGCCTATCAAAAAAGCCCTTGTCCATGTCTAAGGAGGACTTCATTCGGTTAGATGGCACAATAGAAGAATCCCTCCCTAACGCTATGTTCCGCGTGCGCCTTGAAAATGGGCACCTCATATTAGCCCACATATCTGGAAAGATGCGCAAACATTTCATCCGAATCTTTCCGGGAGACAAGGTTACGGTGGAAATCTCTCCCTACGACCTCACCAAAGGACGTATAATCTACCGCTATAAATGATACGCCTATGAAGGTCAAAGCATCGGTTCGCAAACGCAGCGCTGACTGCATCGTCGTCCGTCGCAAAGGGCGCATTTACATTATCAACAAGAAGAATCCTAAGCTCAAACAGCGACAAGGCTAATATGGCTCGGATTGCAGGAGTAGATTTGCCTAGAAATAAGGTTGGGTTCGTAGCGCTGCGGTATATCTATGGGATTGGGCGTAGCAACGCATGGGATGTATTAGTCCAAGCTCAGGTGGACCCCCATAAGCGAGTGTCTGAATGGAGCGAGGAAGAAATCGGCCGTATTCGCTCTGTGATCGAGCAGGGTTATACCGTAGAGGGGCAGTTGCGAGCTGAGGTGCAGATGAACATCCGCCGGCTGATAGAGATCGGCTCGTACAGAGGAATGCGCCACAAGCTGGGCTTGCCTGTGCGAGGGCAGCGTACGCGTACGAATGCCCGAACGCGCAAAGGCAAGCGAAAGACTGTGGCAGGCAAAAAGAAAGCACCTAAGAAGTAAAACGATATGACTTCTCCAGAAAAGAAGGGCAGGTCACGCAAGAAAATCAAGGTCGCACCAGAAGGACGGGTCTATATCCAAGCGACCTTCAACAACATTATCATCACTTTTACTGATGCGGCTGGCAATGTTATCGCTTGGAGTTCCGCAGGCAAGTCAGGCTTTCGCGGCTCAAAGAAGAACACGCCCTATGCTGGGCAGATTGCAGCGCTGGACGCAGCGAAGGTCGCCTACGAGGCAGGTCTGCGAACGGTGGATGCCTACCTCAAGGGTACAGGCTCAGGACGAGAAGCGGCTCTCCTCGCTATAGAGAGCACGGGCATCCATGTGCGCAGTATTAGGGATATTACGCCGATTCCTCATAACGGCTGCCGTCCTCCTAAACCCAGACGAGTCTAGCCATGGCCCGATACACTGGACCTCGGCTTCGTATTTCACGACGCTTTGGCGAGCCGATATTTGGCTCCTCGCGTGTATTGAGTCGTAAGAACTATCCTCCGGGCATTCATGGACGCTTCAAGCGCGGGAGTAAGCTCAGCGAGTATGGTCGCCAGCTCATGGAGAAGCAAAAAGCCAAGGCTATCTATGGCGTATTAGAGCGTCAGTTCCGCCGGTTCTTTGAGAAGGCTTCTCGTATGAAAGGTAATACGGGAGAAAATCTCCTTCAGCTTTTGGAGCGTCGCCTGGACAATGTTGTGTACCGAATAGGCTTTGCCCGTACTCGCCCGAGCGCTCGTCAGCTCGTCTCCCACGGACACATTCTGGTAAACGGCAAGCCCGTCAATATCCCATCCTATCTCGTCTCAGCAGGGGATGTTATCTCCCTCACGCCGAAAGCTCGTCAAGTGAGTGAGTTCCAGAAGACCTTTGAGGCGAGCCGGTCTAAATATCCTTGGATAGAAGTCCGCAAGGCTGAGTTTGCTGGAACCTTTCTCTACATTCCGTCCCGAGCTGAGATTCCTGAAAACATTCAAGAGCGTCTAATCGTTGAGCTATACTCCAAATAGATAGACTATGCAGCTGACAGCACCCTTAGTTCTACCCGAGAGTTTTGAAGTCGTTGAAGAGAGCCGTTACTTCGGACGCTATGTTTTCCGCCCCTTGGAGCCAGGTTATGGGATTACGGTTGGAAACGCCCTGCGCCGGGTTCTTCTTTCTTCTATAGAGGGGTATGCCATCGCTACTCTCAAAATCCCGAATGTTTATCATGAGTTCAGTGCGATTGAAGGGGTCATGGAAGATGTGGTAGATATTGTTCTGAATCTCAAAAAGGTGGCTTTGCGTCCGAATACGGACGACGCTCCTGATCGGCTCTTTATAGAGATTCGGAATAAAGAAGTCTTCACCGCTGGTGATTTAGCCGAGCAGGCGCCTGCCTACGAGGTGGCTAATCCTGACCTTGTGATCATGAACTTAGACCGCTCCGCCGTCGTACAGATGGAGATGCTCATAGCGAAAGGACGCGGGTATCGGCTGGCTGAAGAAAATAAAGCCTTACTTCGGGGGAAAATAGACCTGCATGAGATTGTTCTGGATACCAGTTTCTCGCCGGTTTTACGGGTCGTGCCGCGGGTGGAGACGATTCTGTATCGTGAGCGGGCGGATTATGAACAGCTTACCTTGGAGATAGAGACTAAAGGCAATATCACCCCTCGTGAGTCGCTTCATGCGGCCACGGACATTCTAATAGAGCACTTTGTTCGTCTACTGGGGCGCCCGTCAGAGCTAACCCCTTCCAAATCTGTGGCGATGGACTCCAAGGAAAAATCCAAAGACCTACTTAAAGTCCTTCTGACCCCTATAGAAGATGCTGAGCTTGGCCTTACAGCAACAGGGTTCAACTCACTCAAGAGCCAGGGGATCACGCGACTCATAGATTTAGTTCAGCTTCAGCCGAAGGACTTAGAGCACTTTCGAGGCATAGGTCGGGAGAGTGTGGAGAAGATAGAAGCCTATCTTGCCCGCCTCAACCTCAAGCTCGGCATGGATGTCTCCGCCTATAAAGCCCATTTGACGAAGTAACCTATGCGACACGGAGATACCATCAATAACTTAGGGCGTAAAAACGCTCATCGGGACGCTCTCCTGAGAAACTTGGCTTTATCGCTGATCAGGCACAAGCGTATCGTTACGACCTTGGCTAAGGCCAAGGCTCTGCGCCGCTTCATTGAGCCGCTCTTGACCCGGGCAAAAGTGGATACCACGCACAATCGCCGCATTCTCTTTGGATATTTGCAGGACAAAGAGGCCATCAAGGAGCTTTATAGCACGATAGCTCCGGCGATTATGCAGCGTCCTGGAGGCTACACTCGGGTGCTCAAGTTAGGTCCTCGCCATGGCGATGGAGCCGAGATGGCTTTGATTGAGTTAGTAGATTTCAATCCTTATCTCGCTGGCGAATCGCTCTCTCGGACGAAAGGCTCTCGTCGCCGTCGTCGTACGAAATAGGAATCGCTATATTTGCCCTTCAAAAGGCCCCCTTAGCTCAGCGGTAGAGCAACTGATTTGTAATCAGTAGGTCGGCGGTTCGAATCCGTCAGGGGGCTCTGCAGGCATGTAACGGCTCCCATCCTCAGTAAAAAGCCTTTCTCTATGCCCTCGACTGATCTCAACGACCTTCAGGTCTCCTCAGGCAATCTACTCGGTTTTTCCTACCCCCTCAGAGAGGTGAGACTAACGAGTACCCCCTTTCAAGGCTCGGCCGGTGCTCGTCCATCTTTTTTCCCTAAGGCAGAAGGGGCAGGGTTTTTATCCACTTGAGTACTAATCTATCTCTCACGGTTTCTGATAGCATACGGTAGGCGGACGTACCTTCTCCGAACTTACCCTATGCTAAGTTAGACTGCGTCTATCGGGGGTAAAGCGGCTTACCTTCGCTAAGCGATGAAACTGCTCCGGCTGTACTGGGTAGTGGGTGAACTATCCGGGGAAATGCATGCGGCATCTGTTATCTCTGTCTTGAGACAGCTCCACCCTAACCTGCATTTGCGTGGAATGGGAGGCGATGCCATGGCAGCATTAGGTATGGAGCTGGCAGCTCACTGGCGCGATTATGCTGTGGTAGGTTTCATAGAGGTCCTACAAAATCTTCCTCGCTTTATTTGGCTTTATCGGTACTTACGGCGGGATATTCTGGCTTATCGTCCGGATCGGCTCATCCTCGTGGATTATCCTGGACTCAATCTTCGCTTAGCTCGCTGGGCTGTAAAGCATCGGATTCCCGTTACGTACTTTATCCCGCCTCAGCTCTGGGCATGGAATCCAGGTCGGGTTCGGTCTTTACGGAATGAGCTTATCCAGGTCCTCTGCATCTTACCTTTTGAACCTGAGTTTTATGCCAAACATGCTGTCTCCGCTATCTACGTGGGACATCCTTTAGTAGAGAGGCTCAGAGACATAGAACCCTTCTCTTGGGAGAGGCCTTACATAGCTCTGCTTCCGGGCAGTCGAGTCCATGAAGTGAAACATATGCTTCCCGTCATGGTAGAGCTTGTGGGTCTTTTCCCCCAATATGACTTTCTGGTGTCCAAAGTGAGTCATCTACCAGAAGCATTGTACAAGAACTTAGCACCCGGTCTGCTTCACATAGAGGGTCATACGCCTGAGCTTTTACGCGGGGCGATGGCTGCGGTCGTTACCTCAGGAACCGCTACTTTAGAAGCAGGTCTTCTTGGCGTTCCCACGGTTATCCTCTACAAAGGCAATCCTTTATCTTACCACATCGCCAGAAGGTTAGTTCAGGTGCCTTTCATTGGGCTGCCCAATCTAATTTTGGGTGAGAGGGTTTTTCCCGAGCTGATCCAGTCCGATTGTACGCCCCAAAAAGTAGCCTCAGCCCTCAGAGAACAGCTACAAAAGGCAGAACAAATCAGGCAAAAGCTCCAGCAGCTTCGCGTGCTGCTCGGAGAGCAGAGGACAGCCGAGACAGTAGCTCAACTTCTCCTCACTGCCACGACAGATACAGGGTGAAGCGTAAGGTATTCTGCAGGGGATGGTTTTGTACAAGGGAATTAAGATACGCTAAATCTAATCCTAAACGGCGGAAATGGATGCCTGCTCCCAGCGTGATGAATCGCCGGTTGCCCTTCATGGGGTCCTCGTAGAAAAAACCCCCCCGCACGCGGAAAAGGCGGTTGTAGTCGTATTCAGCTCCAATGCTCCAGTAGATTTCAGATAGCTCCTCCCGCCATCCCCCCCTGGCATCCCCAAAACTCTTGAACATGCCTTCCAAGAGGGGAACTTGGGCCGCACCTCCCGCCGAGGGAACTAACAGCTTGTTGTAATCATTTGCGAGCGTAAAGCTGTTGAAGTCATCTATTTTGAAGGTGAAGGAGTAACCCAAGCGTAGGTTGGTTGGAATGAAGTCGCGCTGTCCAGAAGCGGTGTAAGCCATTTTGGCGCCGACATTAGATAAGCTGACACCCCATCGGAAGGTGGTCGGGATGGCTTGAGGGCGCACTTTGAGGGTGAAGTCTTTTTGGTAGTATAACCCGAGGTCACCAGCGACAGAGCGGCCAGGCTGAGTCGTAAGCCCTCCCACCGTGGTAGCACCTGTGAGGTTACTTTGAATGTATTTGAGAGCAACGCCCGCTGACAGGTTACTGGCTAAGAGGCGACTGTACCCAGCGGAGAAAGAAAACTCATTTGCATCATACTCGCCTGTTTTGATGCCGGCGTTGTCTGTGAATTCTATTCGCCCTAAGCTAAAAAAGGTCATGGATGCACCGATAGTACCCGCTTTTTCCCCTAAGTGGGCATAGCCTGGCAGGTAGAAGTGATTGATATCGCCAATCCCAAGTGCGCGCAGCCAGGGGGTATACGAGAAAGCTATACCTCCTCTTTCTTCGGCTAAAGCCAAGGCTCCCACATTCCAGTGCATGCTGTACATGTTTGGCGGTAGAGCGACGCCGGTTTCTGCCATGCCCCCACTTCGGGCATCGGGACAAATCAGAAGGAATGGAACAGCCGTTGTGATAGCCCGAATCTGACCTGCAGGGTTAGATTGAGCTTGGGCGTATGCACAAGTGATGAGTAATCCAAGTGGTACGATGTGGCTTCGCATACAGAGCGAGAAGGATCGCCGGCAAATATAAGCAGGCTTGTCGTATTTTTGCTGTGGAGGGATGCCGGAGTGGTCGAACGGGCCTGACTTGAAATCAGGTAGCTCGCTAAGCGGGCTCGGGGGTTCGAATCCCTCTCCCTCCGCATGGTTACGCTGGAGCAGTTTATTGCTGATCGCCAGCAGGAGTTTGAGGGAGCCACAGGCGCCTTCTCTAAAATCCTTCGAGACCTGAGTCTTGGAGCTAAGCTCGTTAGCTTCTACCTTCGGCGGGCTTCCCTCGCTGGCTTCTTAGGCGAGCTCGGCCTGACCAATATACAGGGTGAAAGTGTCCAAAAGTTGGATGCTATGGCCAATCGCCTGCTTATAAATCTTTTCTCTAAAAACCCTCATGTGGCAGGTCTGGCTTCGGAGGAAGAGGATGAGATTCTCCCGCTCAATCCCGACGGCAAGTATGTTGTTCTCTTGGATCCGCTGGATGGCTCATCCAACATAGATGTGGGCGTACCTGTTGGGACTATTTTCTCCGTGTATCGACGGCTTACGCCTTCGGGCACACCTTGCACAGAGGCTGACTTTCTACAAGGGGGGCGAAAGCAAGTTGCTGCGGGTTACATTCTATACGGGACGAGCACCCTCCTCTTTTATACTACGGGGCAAGGTGTTCATGGCTTTACTTTAGAACCAGCGGCAGGGGAGTTTCTTCTAACCTACCCTCAAGTCCAAATGCCCCCCCAACTTACTTACTACTCCTTCAACGACAATCAACTCCACGAATGGGCTCCTGGTCTTCAGCGTTATGTAGCAGACCTTCATGCTCATAACCGCAAAGCTCCTCAGTCTCCTTCTCTTCGGTATGTAGGCTCCTTAGTAGCGGACTTTCACCGCAACCTCCTTAAGGGCGGCCTCTTCATGTATCCTGGCACCTTGAAAAAACCAGAGGGCAAGCTCCGCCTTTTGTACGAAGGGTATCCGATGGCTTGGCTAACTGAACAAGCAGGCGGTAAGGCCACCAACGGGACTTGCTCGCTACTGGATGTAACGCCGACGGCTATCCACCAGCGTACGCCTCTCTTCTTGGGTCCAGCTTCTGAAATAGATCGTGTAACTGCCTTTCTGAACGAAGATGTCCCTGTGGAAGCGACTTAAGCGGGCTATACGCGCCCTCCTCGGCAAAGCCGTGGAGACCATAGAAGACCCCAAGCTGATTTTAGAGCAAAATATCCGTGAGCTCAATGAGCAAGTCCCTAAAATGAATGAACACATCGCCTCGGTGAAGGCGACGGTTACCCTGCTTGAGCGCGAAATAGAGAAATATCAGAAAGAGTACAACGAACTCATAGCTCGCGTGCGAGCTGCCCTTAGTCAAAATCGGGAAGATTTGGCTGAACAGTACGCCCTTCGGATAGAAAAGCTCAAACAAAGCATCGCTCAAACCCAAGTGGAGTTAGAAGCTGCTCGCCGAGCTTACGAAAAAGCCTTAGAAGTCAAGAAGCTCTTCATGCGTGAGCGGGAACGAAAAATCCAAGAAGCTCGCGCTGCTCTCCAGCAGTACGAACGTGCTAAATGGCAGGCTCAAATCGCTGAAGCGTTTGAGCAGTTTGAGGTAGGGGGCATAGATCAAACCCACGATGAAATGGTAAGGCGCCTCCAAGAAAAGTCTGCTAAGTATGAGGCTCGTTTAGAACTAGCTATAGAGAGCATAGATACCTCCCGACTCAAAGTGGATGAGGAAATGGAGCGCATTCAAGCCCGAGAGTCCTTGGCTCGCCTGAAATCTGAGCTGGGCTTAGAGGCTGCCCCGCCTCCACCCCAACAGGGTATTTCAGAACCCACCGACAAACATTCTCTCCTATAATGCCCTACACCCCAGAAGAGTACGAAAGCCTCAAGGCATTTTACAAGAAAGACCTCTTAGAGCGAAAGGCTATCTTGGAGCAGCTTCGTCGCCACGCCCTACGCCAAAAGGCCGAGTGGCATCTGCAACAAATGGAAGCCTCGCTGCGGGGGCTTGGTCTCGCTGAGACTTTAGATGACCCTTCTTCGTCCCAGCCCTCTGACCCAGAATCCACGCCCCCCCCTTCGGACAAGTCCTTACTCTAACGAAACTTTTCGTTATATTCGGGTGTGGTAACACTGGGACTGTTTGTGCTGGCGCTGAGCCTGCTCATTATCATTCACGAGCTGGGCCACTTTCTGCCAGCCAAGGCCTTTGGGATGCGCGTGGAGAAGTTTTATCTCTTCTTTGACTGGCCCACCAAGCTATGGAGTTGGAAGCGCAAGGATACGGAATATGGGATTGGGATTCTACCGCTGGGTGGGTACGTGAAGATAGCTGGAATGGTGGATGAGAGTCAGCTTGGCAAGCGAGGCGGGCTTCCTTCTGCGCCTGCTCCGGATGAGTTTCGAGCAAAGCCTTTGCCTCAGCGAGCCTTAGTGATAGCTGGGGGCCCTCTCATGAATGTCCTTTATGCCTTGCTGGTTCTAACGGGGATTTTCTATCTGTCGGGTATACGACGAGTACCGCTCATGCGCTGGGAGTTAGGATTAGAAGCGCAGCCCTTACTTGGCATTCAAACCGGCGATCGCCTTTTAGCGGTGAATGGTGAGCCGGCCTATTTAGATGTCGTTTCTTCGCCTGAATGGCTCTTATCTGAACACCCCACTCTAACGATTTTACGAGGCAAGGATACGCTTTCTCTCGGTGTGTCTCCTTCTGTACGGGATAGTCTGCTGAGTTTGTACGGGCGGGGTAGGGAGGTACTGGCTTTGAGGCTGCCAGCGCAGATAGAGCCGGTGCCGGGTGGGCCCGCAGCCCGAGCTGGCTTGCAAAAGGGAGACTTAGTCCTCCGTATAGAGGGGGAGCTCGTGAGCAGTTTCAGTCATATGAGGGAGATCCTCCAAAAGCTGCGTCGCGACTCTGTGGTGGTGGAAGTGCGCCGGGGAACCTCCTCCTTCCAGGTGGGAGTCCGCTTGGACACCGCTTATCGCCTCCAAGCCTTTCCTGCTGTAGAACTGCCCCAGGAGATACGGACCTTATCCCTTTCCGATGCAATGGGTGTGGCAGTCTCGCAGGCTTATCGCATAACAGCCGCCAATCTTAAGGCCCTCGTTTATCTTATCACGGGGCAAGCCCGCATCTCAGAGAGTGTCGCCGGGCCTATTGGTATCGCCCGAGTGGCCGGACGCACCTTCGAAACCAGCGGCTGGCTTGGCTTTTTAGCTTTCACAGCAGCTCTCAGCCTCATTTTAGCTTTCATGAATCTACTCCCCATACCCCTATTGGACGGAGGGCATCTGCTCTTCTTGGGATTAGAAGCGCTCTTTCGGCGCGAACCCTCATATCGTCTCCGAGAAGTAGCTCAGTATATAGGACTGGCTTTCATTTTGGCTTTGATGATTTTTGCTTTCTGGAATGATTTGCGGCGACTATGAGAAAAGCTCTTCTTCTTGTATGGACTGGCCTCTGGGCTCAGGACCCTCGCCCCGCTGTGGAGCTTTTCCGCATGGGGCGATACGAGGAGGCCTACCCGCACTTCAAGCGACTTTTTGATCGCACTAAAGACTATCTATGGGGTACCTATGCGGTAGAATGCCTCTTACAGCAACAAAAGGTGAATGAGTATGGAAAATGGGTGCAAACCGAGCGTCAGAAAGGTAAATTATCGGTCTGGGGAAGTGCTTGGGAGCTGCGTCGTCGGTCCTTAGAGGGCGACACAAGCACCGACCGTGAATGGCAGGCTTTGGTTGAGCGTAATGATTTAGCTCTACCCACCTTAGAGGCTATGGCGGAGGTTGCTCAGCGAGTCTGGGGACGATTAGATTGGCAGCGGGTAGCCCTTATCTCAGCACGCCGCCTCAATCCCTTGCCGCATGCTTACGCCGAAGCCCTTATTCTCTCCTATGAGCGGGATAGACTGCTTCACCTTGCTTGGCGGGAATGGCTCCTCTTCTGGCAAGCTCAAGCTATTCCGGTCGACACCCTCTTCTCCGTACTCAAGCGATACTTAGAAGATGGGGTCTCAGCGGATAGTGTAGAGCTATCGCTTTTAGAGTCTTGGCAGAACGCCCCACATCCCGCTTACGCTATCCTTTTGCTGCGCTTCTATCTCTTGACAGAAAACTACTCGGAGGCTCTGCGATACGCTCGGGCAGCCTTTCGTTTAGAGCGCGACTGTCGTCCTCTATATGAGGTGGGTTGGATGGCTTATGAACGCGGCCTTTTCTCTACCGCTGTGGAGGCCTTCCGCTTGCTTCTTACGGTAGGAGAAGTCTGCCCGTATTATAACACGGCGCTGGCTCGCTTTGCTGAGGCAGAAGCTATCTTGCGTGAGCCTCGCCGCGCCCTGGCTCTGGTAGATTCGTTGTTGAAGAGGTCTCCCTACTCGACAGCGCTTCGCTTAGAGAAAGCCCGCTGGCACCTTCGCTTGGGAGAGGCTGATTCGGTGCTACGGCTCATGGAAACTTTTGACCCGCCTACGGCGGCCGCTCTTGCCCAAAAATACCTTCTCCTCGCTGAGGCTGCGATGCAGCGAGGCGACTTCACCCGAAGCCGACTCTATCTTTTAGAAGTGGAAACCCGATTAGCCCAGTCTACCTGGCAAAGCGAAGTATATTATCAGTTAGCACGCTTGGCATACTTTCAGGGGGAATTTGAGCTGGCCAAGACGCGTTTGCGCCTCCTCAAATACGATACCCAAGATGACCTCTCTAACGATGCCATCCAGCTCTTTTGGCATATAGAAGATAATCTGAAGCCGGATACCCTTTCTGAGCCCCTGTATCAGTTTGCTCGGGCTGAGCTTCTGCGGTATCAGGGTCGCTTGGCGGAGTCCTTTCGGCTGTTGGACTCGTTGGAGAAAGTCTATCGCGGACATCCTATTACTGATGATGTGCTGTGGCTTAAGTCCCAACATTGTCTCGCTCAGCGGGATAGCGCTCAAGCCCGGACTTACTTGACTCTTTTGGCTGACTATCCTGACTCAGAAAGCCTATACCGCGATGAGGCGCTTTATCTACTGGGGGAGCTGAGTCGCACTCCCAAGGAAGCAGCTCAATATTACGAGCGTCTCCTACGAGAGCTGCCTGGCAGCCTATATGCTCGGCTCGCCCGAGAGAAACTCCAGAAGTGGGCGCGATGACTACCTTTGCTTTATGCAGGTTTTTTTGCTCATAGGTCCGCCCGGCGCTGGCAAAGGCACTCAAGCTCGGCGACTTGTAGAGCGATACGGCTGGACCTATTTGGCTACTGGCGACCTTTTACGGGAGGAGATTCAGCGAGGTACCCCCTTGGGTCAAAGCATCAAGAACTTAGTTGAAGAGGGGAAGTTGGTGCCCGATGATTTGATCATTCGGCTGGTTGAGAGTCATCTTAGGAATGGAAGCGATTATCTCATAGATGGTTTCCCACGCACGATAGGGCAGGCTGAAGCTTTGGAACGGCTCTTGGCGGAGAGAGGTGGACGGCTTGTCGGGGTCTTGTTTCTGGATGTTCCTGAGGCAGAGCTTATTCGGCGTATTTTAGGACGAGCTCAGGCTGAAGGTCGCACTGATGATACACCGACCACGATCCAAACCCGCCTCCGTGAATACGAGCAGAAAACAGCGCCCCTCCTCAGCTTCTATCGGCAACAAGGTCGCTTGTATTCTATTCCTGGTACGGGTTCTGTGGAGGAGGTCAGCGGTCATATAGAGGGCATCGTTCAAACTTTGTTAAGAGCTTCATGACCTACTCGGAGGAAGAGATTCGCATAGATAGCGTAGAGTCGGCTATATCCGCCCTTCAGCAAGGACGGTTCGTTATAGTTGTGGATGATGAGGATAGAGAGAATGAGGGGGACTTAGTCATGGCAGCTCAGTTTGTAACGCCAGAGGCGGTTAACTTCATGGCGAAAGAGGCTCGCGGCCTCATATGCGTGCCTCTGACAGAGGAGAGAGCTCGTCAACTCCGTTTGTCCCCTATGGTCATAGAAAATACGGCTCCTCACCATACGGCTTTCACAGTATCGGTGGATTACGTAGGCGAGGGGAAGGTTACGGGCATTTCAGCTCAGGACCGCGCTCGCACCATTCGGGCTTTAGCGGATCCTCAAGCTCGGCCTGAAGACTTCGCCCGACCGGGCCATATCTTCCCTCTGGTAGCTCAAGCTGAAGGGGTCCTTCGCCGAGCTGGACATACCGAGGCGGCAGTGGATTTGATGCGTTTGGCGGGCCTCTATCCCGTCGCTGTGATCGTAGAAATCATGAATGAGGACGGAACTATGGCACGCTTACCCCAACTGCGTCAGCTTGCCGACAAATGGGGCATACCCCTTATTACCATCCAGAACCTGATTACCTATCGCCTTCGCACCGAAAGCACCGTCTCCCGAGAGGTCGTCGTGGATATGCCTACCCGGTATGGACACTTCAAACTTTACGCTTATCGTCATACGCTCACGGGGCAGCCCCATATCGCCTTAGTCAAAGGAAGCTGGGACCCCGAAGAGCCCGTTTTGGTCCGGGTGCATTCGTCTTGCTTTACGGGGGATATCTTGGGTTCTTTGCGCTGTGATTGTGGCGACCAGCTCGCCTTAGCCCTTCAGCGCATAGAAGAAGAGGGCAAAGGCGTCTTAGTCTATATCAATCAAGAGGGACGCGGTATCGGCTTGCTCCCTAAAATGCACGCCTATAAGCTCCAAGAGGAAGGTCTAGATACGGTGGAGGCTAACTTGGCTTTAGGCTATAAACCCGATGAGCGAGACTACGGGACCGGGGCTCAGATTCTGCGGGACTTAGGGGTTCGCAAAATGCGTCTTATGACCAACAATCCCAAGAAGCGAGCAGGGTTAGCAGGCTATGATTTGGAAATCGTGGAGATCATCCCTCTCCTCAGCCCACCTACCCCTTACAACAGGCGTTATCTCCAAGCCAAAAAGACTCGTTTAGGTCATATCTTACCCGAAGATATTCTGTCAGATACGGCTTCGGTTCCCTCAAGTGAAGGAGCTCGCGCCTGTGGGCCCTCTTGAGGGGGTGCTCAGGGCAGATAGAGCTCTTTGAGTGAAATTGCTATTCGGGTCTCAGCAGTGGGAAAAGCAAAACCTCTTGAATGCTGGGTACATTGCAAAGTAGCATAGCGAGGCGGTCTATACCCAATCCTAATCCAGCGGTTGGGGGCATGCCGTATTCTAAGGCTCGTAGGAAATCTTCATCCATGGGCATCGCTTCAAGTCCGCCGGCTGCTCGTAAAGCCATTTGTTTCTCCAAACGCTGACGCTGGTCTATGGGATCGTTCAGCTCGGAATAGGCGTTTGCAAGTTCCTTACCAGCGACGATGAGCTCAAATCGTTCTGTTAGCTCTGGGTCTGTCCGATGGGCCTTAGCTAAGGGACTGAGTTCAATCGGGTAATCCATCACAAAGGTCGGCTGGATCAGAGAAGGCTCTACCAGCTTGTCAAAAAGGCGGGCTATTAGGTCTGCTCGTTCGTAAGGGGGGGTGGGCAGGGGTAGGTTTTTCTGGTGAAGCAGCTCTATGAGCTCCCTTTCCGATAGATGGCGTACGTTTACGCCCAAGCTGCTTTCTATAGCATCGTAGTAGCGCACGCGACGATAAGGAGCGGCGAAATCTATTTCATGCTCACCGTATTGTACGGTAGTCTTGCCAAGGGTTTGCCGAACCACGCTTTCCAAGAGCTGTTCTACCAGTTCCATCATCCAGAGGTAATCCTGATAGGCCACATACAGCTCTACCTGGGTGAATTCTGGGTTGTGATAGCGGTCTATGCCTTCGTTGCGAAAATCTTTAGAAAACTCATACACCCCTGTGAAGCCGCCTACGATAAGACGCTTCAAGTAGAGCTCGTTGGAGATGCGAAGGAAAAGCTGCATATCCAGCGCCTCGTGATGAGTGGTAAAAGGACGAGCAAATGCACCCCCATAAACGGGTTGTAGTATTGGCGTTTCTACTTCTAAATAGCCCCGCTGATTGAAAAAATCTCGGATGCTCTGCACGATAGTCGTGCGCCGTCGAAAAATATCTCTTACACCTAAATGCACAATCAGATCCACATACCGCATTCGGTAGCGCAGCTCTGGATCCGTGAAAGCTGCATAAGTTTTCTCCTCTGTCTCTTTTTCTATGGGCAGTGGGCGCAAACACTTAGCCAGTAGACGGAATCGCTGAACATGAACGGTGATTTCGCCCGTCTTCGTGGTAAAGACAAAGCCTTCTACTCCTAAGACATCGCCCAGGTCTAAGAGCTTCTTGAAAACTATATCGTACAGTTCTGGCCGTTCAGCAAAGTCATCTCGTTGAAAGTAGAGTTGAATCTCTCCACTCTCGTCGCGCAGTACGGCGAAGGAGGCTTTACCCATTAGCCGTTTGCGCCATAGGCGCCCTGCCAGGCGAACCGACTTAAAGTCAAGTTTCTGCTGGGGATAATATCGAAAGATCTGCGCAGCTGTAGTATTGACCAGAAAAGGTTCGGTCGGAAAAGGGTCTATGCCCAGTCGGCGTAGCTCGGCTATCTTGGCCTGGCGAACGGGGTCCATGGGTGCAAACTTAGCGTAGAAGACTCACGCTGCCTGCTCGCTCAAAGCGTAAGCTCGGACCTCTTCCGCTCAAAAGGTTCAGCTCCAAGATGTAAAAGTACACACCCTCAGGGGCTGGGCTACCGAAAACGCTTCCATCCCAAGATTCACCCCAGTTGCCCGCAAAAACCTGTTGACCCCATCGATCCCACACAAGCAGTCTCCACCGATCTATGCCCGCAAGCTCATAAGGAGCGAGCCGATCATTTAGGCCATCCCCATTTGGCGTAAAGACATTCGGCATAACCCCATGGCATAGACGTGTCCGAACCTGTAAAGTGTCGCACACCTGCCACCGCTGATTAGGATCACAACTGGCGGTATCCTGAACGCATACTATCACAGGAAAGGTTTGGCCTTGGGCATAGCAATTTATTTCAGCGCATAGCCGCAGGCGGAGAGGGTCGTTACTGAGGACAGATAGAGAGAAATGAGAACCCCAAAAAAACTCGGGTGAAAACGCTGCTCCTATCCCCTCGTACGAGAAAAGCGCTACCGAGTCTGAGTCACGCACGAGAAGCGTATAGCATAGACTGTCCCCAGAGGGGGTAACCTCCCAAGGGCTGGGTCGGTCTCGGATAAGAACAGGAGGGCGATTGATAGAAAGGTAGCGAGGACGCAGCCAGATTGTATCTATCGTTTCAGGTGGAACTAAGGCGCAGGGTGGCAGGTTTGTCGCCCGCAGAATAATCGGATACAAGCTATCATGACTAAAGTTACAGTCCAAACGAAAGCATACCTCTCCGCGTATGGAGTCGCCCACTTGAGTAAAAGAGCCCAGTTGTAGGGGTATTTGAGGGGCTATAGCTTGTATCTGATAAGTACCACCGTTGCCTGCTGTATCGCGCGCTACCACAGAAAAGCAATAGGAGGTATTGAAGAGTGGCTGAAAAGGTGTATCTGCGGACCATGCTGGCGCATAAAGAGCCAGAGGATAAGTGGGGCGAGAACGCACCCAAACTCTCAATGTATCGTACCGACGATACAGTTCGGCGCAGCTTAGCGAATCGCGCACTTCGGCTACGAGGAGAATGACCTGTTCTAAGGCTTCGCAAGAAGGGGTAAAACACACTTCAGCCTCCCAAGAGCCTGTACCTCCTGACGGCGTAGCGCTAAGATTCCGTACGAGAGGGGGGTAGCTTTGGACATATAGCGTATGTCGGCTGAGAGGAAGGCTATCGCTTACTCGCAGACGGACACATACACCGCTATCGGCTAACACAACCAAGGTGTCTGGAGCTATAAAAACGGGTCTCGGTGGAGGATTTTCGGGGAGCTGCACCTGAAATCGTAGGGTGTCAGCCCGCTCAGGGCTCGGATGACAAATAGAAGGAGCTACCGCCCTCAAAATAATGCTCACAGGCTGGGATAGTCCCTCGCACCCGCCTCGGTAGCACAACTCGCCTTCTAAAGTGTCTCCCCGCCACCGGGTAACAAGCCCAACTTGCGCTGAAGGTGGAGAAGTAGCATAACTTATTTGGATAGGGGGTTGAGGAGGAGTGGCTAAAGCCCAAAATCTGGCGCAACTTACGCTGTCTAACTGAATGAGAAACACACCGCTTTGCTGCGGGAGGGAAGGGGGAACTAAAGCTCCTGTCAAAGTCCGATTGGGAGGGGCTAAAACCTCTATCCACACCGTGTCGTAATCTTCGGTGGTGCCGCAGAGTTCGGTTTTTCGTCCTAAGATATAGAGGGGTAGTACGCGTCCCGTGTCTTGGCAACTGGGGCGGATGCAAATCTGCAGAAGAAGGGGATTGGTTCCACTGGCTTGTAGGGTAGAGGATAACGGGAAGACAGAGTAGGTAAGAACAGCAGGTGGAGTGGGGGGCTGAGTGTCTTGTATGACAGCGGTGAAGCATGCATTTTGGTTGGCTTGTAGCACAAGGGTATCTCCTCGGTGAGGAAGCCCTGATAGGTCATGCGTTACCACAGGCGGAGCTGTAGGCGGGCGACAAGGAGCCACATAGAACTGCATGTCTCGTCGCGTTTCGCCAAGAAACTCCCCGTTTCGGTACTCTAAGACCGCTATAGCGACCACGTATAGGCCTGGATTAGGCGCTCGCAGGTGAAGTAAGCCTGTGTTAGAGTTTATTTGGCAAATGCCACCTGAGCCAAAAGGCTGATTGGCAGAGTAGCCTGGCGCATAAGTAACGGTCTGATAAGGTGGGGGTCCCATGGGGTTGTGAGGTCCCACCGTAGGAGAACCGCCCTGTATAGGATTTACTGCTCCTTGTCCTTGGGTATTGACGCTGTGGTAAGCAGCTACGATCTGATACACCAGCGAGTCGCCATCGGCATCGGTAGCGCTGTGATTAAAATAGAAATCATGCCCCATGCAGAGGAAGAACGGCGGACGCTGAACGAACCGGGGACTGGTATTGCAAACTGCTCGACGAGCTGGCGGTATCCTCGCTAAGTAGGTGATCCCCATATTGAGCGGGGAAGCTAAGTTGGTGATAGCGGCATTTCGGCAACAGCGCGCCCACGCTACATAATACCCATCTGCCCGAGGCGGAAGCCTTAGATTAAACCGATACACGCCCTCTTCTAAGCAGGTACCGGGGCGCTGGAGAAAGCAAGCGTCTACACCTTCAGGGTCCCAAGGTCGGCTACGGGTCAAAGTTATGTTTTGGATGGCATAAAGGATACCATCTCCTTGGAAAATGTAGAGGACAATCGGATTGTCGTAATCAGCGCCCTCAGGGTCTGTACAATCTCGATATAACCACAGCTCAAATCGATATAGGTTTTGCGCAGAGTCTATGCACTCGTAGTAAAAGTCCGCCCCAGCGATATGACGGGCTAAACTAAGCGTAAGAAAGGTGGCAGCTTTCAAGTAGCGCATTTCAGTAAATCCAAATTTTTTCCCAGAAAGATTCTGGCCCAACTGAAACACTCAACACATACAGCCCGCTCGCTAGAGGGGGGATGTAGATGAGAGTTGCCTCCGGAAGCCGCGCTATCTCGCGTCCAAGCGGATCATAAATGCTTACTTTTGCGGGCCTATCAGCTTGGATGAGGTAGGAGTCACTCTGACGAAGGAGAGTATAAGGACGGGAGGAGGATGAGGATAAAGCTAAACTGGAGCGACCCAAAGTGAGCGAAAAGGCTTGTACCCCTCCTCTCGTATTGCCAACCAGAATAAGGGTGGAATCGTTCTGCTGCCATACTGTTGGGCTAGCGCGTTTACCCCAGCGATAGGGAAGGTCAGCGATGGGTAGCCAAGCAGCAGTGGGTGCACCCCAGAAAGCCCAATAGACTCGCAAGAACCCCGTTAGATTGCCTACTAAGAGCTCAGGCGTACCGTTGCGGTCTAAGTCTATTAGAGCTGGGCGCGTAAAGCCTAAAAGAGTACTTAGAGTATCTCGCAGCTCTATTTGACCCAGAAAGTTTGTAACAAGCGTGAAGCTCCCTCCCGACTCCTGCCGATAAAGCGAGAGTCTTCCATTTCGCGCACCTACGATCAAATCTAAATCTCCATCTCCATCGTAGTCGTATAGCAGCGGTGTAGCAAAGGCAAGAGCTGTAATCCCAGCAAAGTCTTGGGAAACCAAGCTAAAATCAACTCCACCGGCGGTTTGTTCCTCCCATCGCCAGAGCTTACCCGTACTGGTTCCTGCAATAAGGTCCATCCGTCCATTTCCATCTATATCTCCTACAGTGAAAGTCGGATTCAGAAGGTTATAGCTTGGTAGATTGAGCCAGTTTGTATCTCCAACGGCAAAGCCTTGAGCCGTCCCCCATAGCAAGATAGCACGAGCCTTAGTTCCTGTGTTAGTGTAGAAACTTTCGCTACTGAGGATCAAGTCTGGGTAACCGTCTCGGTTGAGGTCAGCTAGGGTGGGGTGAGCATTACGCCCGACATCCAACATGGTATGATAGAGCCAGCCGATGATGGGAGGATTCCATGCTGGGGAGTCAATACGACCGATGTTCTCGTATAGCCATACTGTATATCTATCTTCTCCAGAAATGGGGCTGTTGTTAGCACAAATCAAGTCTGGTTTACCATCTCCCGTTATATCTTCATAATATGCTGCTGGAAAGGAAGGCATATACAGAGGATTCTGGACCGGATAAGGAGAGATAGCTGTAGAAGCCTCAATGTGAGCGATCTGTGTTGTGCCAGTGTTTAGACCTGCTATCAGGTAAGGGGGGCCATCGTCGCCTATGACAATATCTCGCAGCCCATCTCCATTGAGGTCTATGGCGAGTATAGTTCCGCCCGCATGGTGGATTCTACCTTGAGGCGGCACAGTCAAAAGTTCCCCCTCCCTTTGACCTGGACCGCAATGATACTCTATAAACGAAAATGTATTTGTTGTATAGTCATACCGCTCAAACACATGTCCCCAGCAGCTTGACTGTAGTTCTAAGATGAGAGTGTCGGGACGACCCAACTGTTCCACGGCTTGATTTTTATGCCATTCTATTAGGGTGCCGAGAACTTCGTATACGAGGAGGTCTATGTCTCCATCACCATCAATATCTGCGATAGCCGGTATGTCCGTGCGAGCAGCATACAAGTAGGATGGGTAGTTCGGCGCATATAAGCTGCGGAGAGTATCATACGCTAACCTCCAAACAGGGGGGGCTCCCAGAGGCGCTATGTTTTGAAACACGCGTACATTAGAGTTGATATTTGTGAAGAGGTCCTTATCCCCATCTCCGTCATAATCCCGCAGTAAGACCCAGCCCGAAAGAAGCCTTTGGGGGAAGAGAGAGTCGGCTTCAGGCGAGTAGATCCACCGACTTCCATCCTTTTTGAAAATCATGCAGCGGTCATCCGATCGGTCAAAGACAAACAGTTCAGCCTGCCCATCCCCATCTATGTCAATCGTGGAAAACTGCGGGCTATTCCACCCGCCTGCCCAAGCGTTGTACAGGGTATCTTGGTCAAAGCTAACTATAGGAGCTGTAGGACGCAGGAAAAGCTGAGTCCAGATGAACAGGAAGAGTAGCCACATGTGTCAAATCTACTTACTTTTGTGGTATGCGATACATTTGGGTAGCTCTCGTTCTGAGCCTCGGACTTGGTTGGGCGCAAAAAAAGAAGGGAGACCCTCAGAAGCAGCTCCGAAAAGAGTGGAAAAAGAAGGCCAAACAGTATGTAAAAAACCCCTTAGCTCTCAAAGCCCGAGAGGAGGGATTCCAAAAGCAGATTCAGGATCGGGATAATCAAATCGCCGAGCTTCAGCGACGAAACCGGGAGCTGGCTGAGCAGCTCGCTAAGCTGGAGGACCAACTCAGAGCCCGTCAATACTCCGTTGACTCCCTCAATAGCGAGGTCATGCGCCTAAAGGCTGCTTATGAAGCCGAGAAGAAACAAGCTCGCCTTGATGTTATGCCGGGTTTAGTCTTCAAGGTTCAGATAGGTGCTTTTCGTTTGTTTGACATGCGTAAGTATGCTCAGGATAATCCTTTCTTCGAAACCGAGGCGCTTGGCGATATCAATCGGTACACCGTGGGACGGTTCCGCGATTTGGGTTTGGCTGAAGCGTTTCAGAAAGACCTCAAGCGCTTAGGCATAAAAGATGCATGGATTGTACCCTTCAAGGACGGCGTGCGTATCACGATGAAAGAGGCTAAAGACCTGCTTGCTCGGGGCGGGTCTTGATGATATGGATAGGGCTTGTTTGGCTACAGCAGATTTTTGCTGTAGGCGATGCAGGTGCTCTCAGCTCCCGCCAAGTTCGTCTTTATCAGCGCTTTTGGACAAAGCATGCCCAACCGGGAGATATTCTAATCTGGCTAGGCGATAATCTCTATCCTGCTGGACATCAAAACAGGGTTCGGGATCGACGACGGTGGGAACGCCTTCTTGCGGTGAGTCGAAGCTTTCCGGGCATAGTGGTTGCTACCCCGGGTAACCACGACTGGAAGGCAGGGCTCAGCGGCTTGCGCCGTCAAGCAAAAGATATTCGCCACCTCCCTGACCCAGACTCTTCTCAGGTAGAGACTCTCATCGTTGGGCGGTATCGCTTCCTCTTTATAGATTCAGAGCGCTACATCCGGAATGGAGGACAAGGTTTTGATTGGCAGCGTGTTGATGCTCTAATAAGCCAGATTCCTGCTTCAAGCTTTTTTTTCTTCGTACTTCATCATCCACCTCGGACTGCAGGAGCTCACGGAGGCTACTTTCCTTTCAGTGCGCATCTCTTTCCGCTGCGCCTTCTTCATCCTTTTCTCTACTTGCCGCTGCCCGTAGTGGGTACAGCTCTGATCGCTGTAAGGAAAGCAGTTCGTCACCCGACTGACCAAAGATATCCTACCTACGCATCTCTGGCAGATAGTTTATTAGGGCGGGCGCATCGCCTTGCTCAACCTGTTCTTTTTCTCTCGGGCCACGACCATAACCTTCAAATTCATCGGCTTTCTGAGAATAAATACGCCATCGTAAGCGGCAGCGGCTGCAAAACCGAGCCTCTTACCCCAAAAAAGGCCCTCTGGGGCAAGGCTGTAGTAGGATTATGGAAACTTAGTCCTCACTCCTTAGAGGCCTATGCTCTCCGACAGCCAGACAAGCCCATTTGGAAGTTTCCTGATTTTGCCGTACCTTAGCTGAAACTTCAAGAATATGGTTTCCGTGAAGTCATATTCGGCTTGCTTCTGCATTGCCTTATTGTGGGCGCAGCCTGATTTGTTTTTCAATCAGGGAGCCCTTGTCTATGTCCAAGCAGGCGCCCTCGTATATGTCCAGGGCGGCATGCAGACCAATGACAATGGAGCTAATCAAGGCGTCTTAGAGAATTTGGGCGAAATCCGTTGTGTAGATGGGGCTGGTGGCTACAGAGGTCACTTCAAGATTGGAGAAGGTGCTGAGGTAAACTCTCGCCCTAACTCATGGATATACCTTCAAGGGAACTATCACAACATCCGAGGTCATCATCGCTCCACTGGCACGTTTGCAGCCAATGGAAATACTACACTGGGTGGTACCGTAGAGTTCAATGGCCCTAATCGTCCCCAAGTGGTCTCTATCTATGTAAGCAATGCTACTCAATCAAATCCCCAGAACTGGACCTTCTATGATGTACGAATCAACAATACGAATAATGATATAGCGGGGCGCTTTGTTGCGCTTGATTGTGAGCAAGCAGATTACAACAGCAATGGGACTTTAGCGACCGCATGTATTGATCCGCCCGACAGAGATATGTGGGTCGCAAACACTCTCACTCTCCAAAGCGGACGCATCCACACTTTTACTACTTCCTTGTCCAATGGCACCTATGCTGAGGTGCGCATGCTCAATAACGACCCCTTGGCTATATCTCGAAGTCCTTGGCCTCCTAATAGTACAGGAGGCTTCAATGTACTCTTAGCAGGTAATGATGATAGGTACATCTATGGTATCCTTCGGCGCAATGTGGTTGTTGGAGTGGGTAATGCCTACAACTTCCCTGTAGGAGGGGTTCCTACAGGTACCAATGCAAGGGGCATTCAAGGGATTGTAGTAGCTCCTTCAGCATCTCACTATGTAAGGGTGCAGTTTGATCCTACGGTTCAGGGCCCTTTTAATCAATCCCCTTATTGCCGTCCAGGCGATCCGGGTCCAAACCGCCAGTATAATCCTTTGAATAATGGCCGGTGGGAAATTATGCCATTCCCTGCGGTGGATGCAACTGCACCTTCCAATCCATCTGGACCCAGCTCTGTTACTATGTATAATAGGGTCGTCTCCAATGCTCCTACAACGGGTGACTGCCCTAATGCAGGGGCTACCTCAGGTCTGCCGGGTGGATCAGACCCTTACTGGAACAACTACCCTACTAATCTCTGCTTCGTTGGGTACAACCAACGGTCAGCTCCCGCGGGTATCCTCACCCCGCCCAACAATTGCGAGGGGTCCAGTACAGGCTGGACCGTTCAGCGTACTAACTTCAGTGCCTACAACCTCAATGGCACTTACTATTACGCCACCGTTATCACTCATAACGCACCCTTGCCTTCCGATGAAATCCGTCTAACCGCTATTCCCTCAGGCTCTTCCATAGCTCTTACTTGGGAAGTCACCCCTGAGCGGGAATATGTTTTAGGTTATGAACTGTACCGTAGCACCGACGGGCTCAACTTCTCTCGCATTGCTCAAGTAGATAAACAGGGGCGTACTACCTATCATCATCAGGATGTGTATGTACAACCTTTGACCCGATACTTTTACCGAGTGGAGCAACACGATGCTCTTGGCAATATTCGCTACTCTAACACTGTAGAAGCGATCCTGCCCGGGGCGGGTGAGGCCTTCTCTGTCCAGCTTTATCCGCAGCCTTTCGTGAATGAAGGATTTCTGCAGGTAAACGTGCCTTCTAGTGGTCTTTTAGGCTTTCAGGTATACGATGCAGCGGGTAAGCTCGTTCTGAAGAGTGAGTATAACCTAACGGCTGGCTCCCACCATATAGACCTGTCCCCTCTTCTCAGTCGTGTGGCAATCGGTAACTATAATGCTGTGGTAACCTTTGGGAATGAAGTTCGCTCTATCCGTCTCATCAAGTCAGACCATATGCATTGAGGCGTCTAGCATCCTCTTTTGAAGGGCGGAAAGCTTTGGGCTTTCCGCCCTTTTGCATTGAAATGGAATCTTGCTCGTAGCCTAATTCTGTGGTTTTACCGCCCGAAAGTCCCCGATCTTTGGCCCTGCAAAGCGTTAGCGGACATTCAAGCAAAAAGTTTCCCTGTAGCTCTGGAAGGGGCTTGAATTCTTCTCTATGAGGAGTAGGAGGTATGCCCTACTGACCTCCTTTGAGGCAGTTCTCCCTACATTTAGAACCTCTCAATTCGTTTCAGGCACGCCCAAGGATAGGAAGGGGGAAGCAAGTTACTTTGAACCCTTTCCCTTATTGTATCGGGCCATAAACTTGTCTACTCTCCGGGCTGTGTCTACAAACTTCTGCTTACCTGTAAAGAAGGGATGAGAAGCGCTGGAGATATCTAATTTCACCAGTGGATACTCTTTTCCATCCTCCCATATAATCGTTTCCTTCGTGCGGACAGTGGAGCGGGTCAGAAATGCGAAATCGGCGGAGGTATCCTTGAACACAACAAAGCGATATTCCGGATGCCCTTCTTTCTTCATGGGACAAAAGTATCACTTTCCGCGGGCTTGTAGGACTCGCAGTACTGTATAGAGAAGAATCTTAAGGTCTAACATGAGAGAGCGATTGGCTAAGTAGATGAGGTCGTATTTCATTCGCTCTATCATCTCACTCACAGAAGACGCATAGCCAAACTTTACCATACCGAGGCTTGTGATGCCTGGGCGGACTTTGAGAAGCTGTTTATATTCAGGTGCGCGCTGGATAATCTGATCTATAAAAAACTTGCGTTCAGGACGAGGTCCGACTAAACTCATATTCCCTTTTATGACATTCCAAAACTGCGGTAGCTCATCTAAACGGGTTTTGCGTAACCAACGCCCGATTGGGGTTATGCGAGGGTCGCCTTCTCGGCTGAGGGCGGGTCCTTCTTTCTCGGCATCTATATACATCGTGCGAAACTTGTATATGATGAATGGGCGGCCATTTTTTCCGATGCGCTCTTGACGGAAAATAATCGGTCCGGGCGAGGATAGACGTACCAGCACTGCTATCACCACCATAACGGGCGCCAGCAAGATCAAAGCGAATACAGATATGAAAAGGTCCATAAGCCGCTTCACTAACTCGTACCAAGGTGAAGGCGAGGCGGGAGTAATCGTTACCCACGGGATATCTAATGGACTGCCGACACGGACGCCTCCCCCCAGCACATCCCGCAAAGCAGGTGTGAGATGTACTTCTACGGGAAGGCCGTTAATGTGAGCCAAGACCGTTTGTAGAACCTTTTCATCTAAGGTCTCGGTAGCAATAACAATGTGGTGGGCCCCGCGTCTCATGGCAATCCGTTCTAAGTCGCTTAAGGACCCTAAATGACGAACCTTACCGCGCAGCAGGGGTTTTGTTTCCTCTTCGGCCGTAACGAAACCCACGATGTCGTATCCCAAGCTCTCTCCATGGCGGGAAAGTTCTTTCCAGACCGATAAAGCATTTTGCCCAGCGCCTACGATAATCGTCGGAAATCTAAATAGACGACGGCGCAGTATTTTGAGCATGACCAAGCGTAAAAAAATCAGCGATAGCCAGCTCAGACTTGCTTGGAGAAAAATGTAAAGAATCAATGTGGTCCGATACATTCGGTAATTGGGTATAGGGTCATCTAAAAAAGCCAGGAAGAATAAGGCCAAGCTGCCCAAGAGGGTGAGCCAGCCTCTATTTAGAACCTCATGAAGAATAGATTGACGGATAGGGTCTTTATAGCTTCCTCCTATGGCATACAAGAGGGTCCAATAGCCTCCTACGATGAGAGGTGCCCAGAGGTACTCCCATAAAGTGCCGCTCTGAGCTTCATAATTGTAAAGGTAGAACCGCCTAATCCAATAGAAACTCACCCAGCCTCCATAGGCGAGTAAAAAATCTGATACGGCAAAAAAGATACCGATAAGCTGACGTCTCATCGTCGCCTCAGAGATATGATTCGAATATCATCTATGTAAAGGGTGTAATACCCCGTTGTGTCCCCTGCGCTGGTCAGATAGAGGCGATAGCGATACAGATCAGATTCCCGAGCTACCCAAGGGGTTAGGTCTACGAAATAAGTAGCCCAGCTTGTGTCGGGGGGTCGGAGCAATAAAAATATCTCTCGGGACACGAGAGATCCAGTTCGTTTATTTTCCCGAACGAGACCGACGCCTAAGTTACGATCCCCTTTGACTGAGATTTCAGCCCATACTTCACCCTGAGGAAACTCAAATGGCGTAACATTTTCCAGCTTAAAGTCGCTATTGGGCGGTAAGCTGATTTCACCGGCCCAAAAACCTCGGCGTGAATGAGCAAGCGTGCGACGAATAGGCACGGCATTAGGTTCGCCTAAGTTTGGGTTTCGTACGGAGAGCTGGGGACTTTCAAAGTCCTCTTTTAGCAGATACTGAAGCAAGGTATCAGCCAAGTATCGGTAAATAGGGGTGTAAATACGCTCGGTTTCGGGTATTAAGGGTCCATGTAAAGTGTCAAATTCCCAAAAAGGATAGGGGCGGCGGGTAGCGGATATGCCGTTGACCCAGACGCCACCCGCTAACAAAATAGGAGTGGTTTCGGCAGGAACAATAGGAACTCGTCCTCCTGCTTCTACCATACTCAGGAACTTTCCTTGGGGGTAGATCCAGGCATCCAAGGGAGGAGAGATGGAAAGCGTATCGGCTTCAATGACGACTTGGGCTGCACTAAGACGCAGGTAGGCTGGCGGTAATGCTTCTTGAGAACGGCAGCTAACGAGTAAAAAATAGATGACGCTCAGATAACATCTCCACCTGCTGAGCCCAAGCCATGACCGAATACACATGCTCTAAGGAAAGGGTAGATGATTTTTGTTCATGGATACACTGCAAAAAGTGTTCCAGCTCGGCTGAGAGAGCATCTGAGTGGGGAAGCTCAATAGAAAGGAGGGCAGGATCCACAGATACGGACAGTTGCCATAAGTGAAGCGAGCGCTGAATCAGGTCGGCCTCTGCCCAGAGGGTTGGGCCGTGGGCAACGAGGCGTCGCCTTTTGTAAGGAGCGTTTCGACTCACCGAGAAGCTGGCAGCGCGTCCATCCACAAGGTCTATCCAGACCTGAAGGGTATCCGCTTGAGCAGTGCGGACTCGATAGGCACTGGCGCGTATATCCGAACTATACCCCTCAGTTAGGGCCCAAAATAGGTCCAAATCATGAATGAGCAGGTCCATCACGGCTGAAGCATCGGTTCCTCGGGGCGTCCAGGGGGCTACTCGTTCAAAGCTAAATAGCTTGAGCTGCTCCCTGTATGGAAGTAGGGCCTGAAAAGCCGGATTAAAGCGCTCTATGTGTCCTACGATAGCTACAGTCCCAGCTTCCTCCCGGAGAAAGATAAGCTGTTCCAGCTCTCTGAGTGAGAGCGTGACGGGTTTTTCTACCAAAACGTGCCGTTGAGCTCGCAGAGCTAACTCTACATAATGTTTGTGGCTCGTGGTAGGAGAGGCTACAATCAAAGCCTCCACCTTATCTAAAAGCTCTTCGTATGAGGACACGACGGGCAGTCCTTTGGCTCGAAGACCATCTTGGACATCTTTATCAGCATCATATAAAGCCGTAACCTCTATCTGAGGGTGGGCTAAGGCCTTTTGCAAGTGAAGGCTACCCATGTACCCTAGCCCCACTATCCCTAAGCGTAGGGGCGCCTTCATCCTAAAAGGCGCTCAAGCTCTCTCAGAAGGCTTAGATTAGACTTTTGGAGGGCATTTGCCTTGTGCTTAGTGATGGGAGCCCACGCCCGGCGCTTCTGGAGCTTGCGGCGTACTCGGTTACGCCTCACATAAACACGCTTATCTGGTTTTCGGGCCATGTCTGCAAAGGTAACGCACGGCTTCGGAAAAAAGCGTGGGGTCCCCCACCTTACCGTTCTATTTAGCTGGGCTTTGGGATTTACCTATTTACAGAGCCACTGCCTTATGTCTTTCTCTCCTTATGTTCCAGCAAGTATTTGTACCATACCTCATGAGGTCCCACATCTGGAATGTCTATCGTCCCAGCGGCTTCCCACCGAGAGAAATGCATTTTCTCATAAAAGGGCACTGCTGAGAGTCGGGCATAGCACCATACAAGGTCTACGCCTCTCCGATATAGAAAGCTCAGGCTCTTCAACAGAAGCTCGCGGCCTATGCCCATAGAGCGTTGGTAATCAGGATGAGTCGCCATACCCCGCAAACGGTAGGCGCAAATTGCTGGCAGGTCTGGATACCCCTCTAAGAAGTAAGAAGCTACACCGACTACATCGTTTCCGTACAAGAGGGCGGCAAAGTGCCAAGTCGTTAGCGCTTCATCTTCTGGGAAATGAGCTGACTCCGCGGGTCGTCCTGGCCGAAGGACGCGCCATCGCAGCGGACGGACCGTCTCAGCACTAACCAGAGCGATAACGATGGGCGGCCTCATCCCATAAAGGGATAGCGATAATCATGGGGTGGTAAAAAGGTTTCCTTGATAGCTCGAGGGCTGAGCCAACGGATGAGGTTCCATGGAGAGCCTGCTTTGTCATTTGTACCTGAAGCCCGAGCACCTCCAAATGGTTGCTGATTGACTATTGCCCCCGTAGGCTTGTCATTGATGTAAATATTTCCGGCGCTGTAGCGTAGTTCTTCCAAACTTTTTTGGATTACCTTTCGGTCTTGAGCCCATATCGCTCCCGTCAGCCCGTATGGAGACGTCTCATCTACGAGTCGTAAAGATGCTTCCCATGCCTCGTCTGGATAGATATAGACCGTGAGAACGGGTCCAAAAATCTCCTCCTCCATAAGGCGGTGTTTGGGGTCTTGCGTTAAGAAGAGCGTTGGCTCGATGAAGTAGCCCACTGAATCGTCATATCCCCCTCCGGCCAAGAGAGTTATAGTCGGGTCGCTTCGTCCCGCTTCTATATAGGAGACGATTTTGTCAAAGGCCTTTTTGTCTATTACCGCTGTGATAAAGTTAGAAAAGTCCTCAGGGGGACCCATGCGGAAAGTCTTAATCATGCCGGTAAGCTCTCCAAGAATCTCATCTGCTCGGGAGGCGGGTAGATAAGCTCGCGAAGCAGCTGAGCACTTCTGTCCTTGGTATTCGTAAGCGCCTCGGGCGAGAGCTACAGCGGCCCCTTTTATGTCCGCAGAAGAATGCACCCATACAAAGTCTTTCCCGCCCGTCTCAGCTACAATGCGGGGATAGCTACGATACACGGGCAGGTTAGCGCCAATGGTCTGCCAGAGATGGTTGAGGGTAGCTGTAGAACCCGTAAAATGAAGTCCGGCAAAATACGGATGTTTCAGAGCTACATCTGATAGAACAGGTCCCGAAACGACCAGCAGGTTAATAACCCCTTCTGGAAGTCCTGCTTCCAAGAGGACTTCTAATATCACCTGAGCGGAGTAAAGCTGGGTTTCCGCTGGCTTCCACAGAACCGTATTTCCCAATAAAGCTGGGGCAGTTGGGAGGTTCCCTGCGATGGAGGCGAAGTTGAAGGGCGTGATGGCTAATACAAATCCTTCTAAGGGGCGATAATCCATACGGTTGAGGGTAGCAGCAGGGCTATAAGGCTGCCAGCGGAGAATATACTCCGCATAATGCACATTAAAACGCCAGAAATCCGCCAGTTCTGCTATGATGTCTATCTCCGATTGAAATACTGTCTTAGATTGCCCTATCATGCAAGCGGCATTGGCATACGCACGATATTTTTGCGATAGAAGGTCGGCTGCTTTGAGAAAGATTTCGGCTCGCCGCTCAAAGCTCCACCGACTCCACGAAGAGTGAGCACGAAGGGCGGCTTCTATAGCTGCTTGAACACCTTCATGCCCCACACGATAGCCAGTACCGATAGGATGAGATTTACGATGAGGAGGCGCGATTAAGAAGGGCTCCCCATCCCACCATCGCCCCCCGATGTAGCTGCGGATTTCTACTTGACGATTATAGAGCTGATTAAGGGCCTTTTCTAAGGCGATTCGCTCAGGCGAGCCGGGTGCATGAGCTAACACTGGCTCATTCTTAGGCAGAGGAAAGCTCCATTCCATAAAGGCAAAAGTACAACCCCTCGCTTACGGCAAAAGTCGTTGTATCTCAGGGGGCAGTTGACTCAAATCTCCCCGAGCTAAATGGACTGTGGTTAAGATACCCCCCCGAATGTTGTACTGCAAGGATAAACGCATGTAGCGGGGTGCCAAAGTAGCCCACAGGTCCTCAAATATCAAGTCTGCTACTGGCTCTTGAAAAATCTCTTCGTTCCTATAGCTGAAAAGATACATTTTGAGCGACTTGAGCTCAATACATCGGTCGGAAGGCACGTACCATATGTCTAACTTCCCTATATCGGGAAGACCCGTTCCGGGACAGACGGCACTGAACTCCTCTGTGTGCAGATGAATGACCTGCGGCTGATTCGTGACAAAAAGGAAAGTTTCTAAGATGGCTCGTCGCTCAGGCCTCCGTACGGTTTCTCGAGTATCAGCTATACGGATAGGCATGGTAGTATTAGAGGGTTTGTAGTGGCTATAAATGAAGCTGAGATCGTCTCCCGCAAGTAAACGCAGAATGGATGCGGTTGCATGTAACTATGGGGATAAAATTCGGAACTCCACCCGCCGATTTAGGGCGCGTCCCTCTGGCAGGCGATTATCAGCAATGGGTTCTGTGGGGCCTCGTCCAACGACCTTCAGCCGCTCTTCGGGGATGCCGCGCCCGATGAGGTATTTAGCGACAGCATTAGCTCGGCGCCAAGATAGCTCCATGTTTCGCTCAAAGCCTCCCGTACTGTCTGTATGGCCAATAATCTCTATGCGCATGGTAGGCTTGTCGCTCAAAAGCCAAGAAAGTCGTTCTAACTCTAAGTAGCTTTCAGGTGCCAAAGTGCTGTCGCCTACAGCGAAGAACAATCCATTCAAGCGGAAAACTTCATCTGTTTGCAGAGGAGCTACGAGTATATCCTTCTCTAATCCACCCTTGGAGGCATAGCTGCGCAGGTCTATTTGTTCGCTCAAGCTGAAGTAGCCGGGATTTAGTACGATGATGCCATATAGAGTGCCGATAGGTAAGAGTATTCTATAAGCCCCTGTACCTTCACTGGATACCGCCGTGCCTTCTAACTTGCGTTCAATCAGGTCGTAATATCGTACTTCAGCATTCGGAATAGGGCGGCGCGAGCTTCTTTCTAAAATGCGCCCTTGTATAAGAACAGTCGGCTTAGGCTGATAAGCAGGCGGTAGAGGAGCACGATATATTTGCCTGCCGCTTGTACCCACCGAGTCGGTAGAGACAAAATAAGCTATGTCCGGTGCGAGAGCTGCAAACTTGAAGTAATAATCATCAGCCGGGGAGTTGATGGGTTCGGGAAGGCGTTGTGGTGTGCTCCAGTGTTGCCAGCTTTCGTCCAATCGACGGGTCATATAGATATCCATGCCTTTGGAGTCAGGACGCCCTTGAGTGGAAAAATAAAGCGTGAGTCCATCTGGGGCCAAGAAGGGGGTGATTTCATCTCCAGTTGTATTGATCACCGGACCGAGGTGGAGAGGTTCGCTCCATATTCTTTGCTCAGGGTCATAGAAGCTGACATACAAGTCTTCACCGCCGAGGCTCCCCTTGCCTTTCATAGATAGAAGCAAGGTACGGCCGTCCCAACCTAAGGCAGCCGTGAGAGAGCTTCCGCTTTCGCTGTAAAAATTTTGTATGCGCAGCTGGACTGGCGCCGACCAAATATCCCCGGCTAAACGCCGTGAGAGTCCTAACTCACAAGGGTTGCGAGGATTACGAAACTCTTTATAGACCAGCAAATGCTGTCCATCTGGAGTAATGCCAAAGGGAATATTCCCGCGAGGATCGTTGATGGCACTGCCCAAATGAACAGGCAACCCGAAATCTCCAATGGTGTCATTCCAAACGGTGTAGAATATGTCCTGAGCCCCAAAGCCGATCGGATCATCTAGTCTCCAGAAAAAGAGCTGCCGTCCATCGGCAGACAAAACGGGAGCGCTTTCGTGAAGCGGCGTATTGATGTAAGGCGGGAGGGGGGAGCGTTGGCTGAGGGCCACGCTCATGAGCCCAGCTAAGAGAAGCCTCATCTTAGACAAAGTTATGAGCCCTATTCGGCTTGGGTAAGCAAGCGTAGGGCACGCCGCCTCGGATACGTCATCCAGCTCAATACAACCGACAGAAAAAGACCCACCGCCGTTACCCATAGGTACGATTCCACGTGCCATCGAACCGGTACCGTTGACAGGAGATAGTTTTCTGGGTCTAACCTAAACCATTTCCACCTGGCTTGCGTCCATAATAATAAGCTCGCCCACCCTAAGCCTATAGTGACCCCTAGAAACACAGACCAAGCTGCTTGAAACAGGGAGAGGCTTCGTAGCTGAGCTTCAGTTGCACCAAGCACCCATAGAACCTCATATCTCAATCTTTGAGCAAACTGAAGTACTAAAAAGCCTGAGGCAACCGCAAAAAAGCTAAGACCTAAAACTATCCCCAGAATAACCTGAACGTTTTGCTCTATTAGACCTAACCAGCCGAAAATATCGGGAAAAATATTCTCTATCGGTACGAGCTCGTATGGAGTTGGCAAATCTTCTGTGAGCCGCTCAATCAGTTCGCCTGGATTAGGTGTGGAAGGCATAAAAAGATGTCCTATTTGAGCTTGGGAAGTATCCCACCCCAAGAGCTCTTGACCGAGGCTAAGGGGGACGAAAGCGACTTGCCTATCTATTTCTTCTATCTGGGCATCGTACAGACCAATGACTGGTAGACGCCTCAGACGAGGAGGATCAGCAAGCCATACAATCGTAACCTTTTCACCCGGGGTGACCCCGAGACGACCCGCCAACCGTTGGGATAAAACGACCCCGTATGCCACAGTCCAGCCAACGAGAGAATCCCTGAGTGAGGCCTTCCAAATCGGGTTTTTCCACCAAGTGTCATCTACTGCTAATAACTGCACCCCTTCATACCTTTGACTGGAGCCTTCCACAAGTACGGGGAGATGGATGGCAGGCTCCGCCCTCACGGATAGTTTTTGGAGGTAAGTCCGTTGTATGGGACGGGGATGGCTTTCTTGCTCATTTGCATAATATTGAATCCAGAATCGGCCAAAGTATCCATAGAGCTTATCGGTGATGGCGCTGCGAAAGCTGTAGGAGAGAATGAGAATCAGAAGAGCACTACCACTACCGAGGGCAATAGCGCTAAGCTGAAGGAAAAACACCAACCGTTGCCGTCGCAGGCCCTGGCCAAAAAGCAAACGCCGGCCTAAGTAGCCGATACTCCAGAAGCCTCGGAAAGGGGATACAGCTTGCGCCACCGATTGAAGTAAAATAGATAACGCTGCTCGTATGCTGTCTTGCCCAGCATTTTGTAAGCTAAGATATGGAGGCGCTTCCCCGCTTCAGTCTCACCCCTTGCCCACTTTTCGGGGTCTATGCGCTTCTGGCGTAGAAAGTCGGCGAAGGAGGGGTCCATCGCATGCCGAGGACGGGACTCGAACCCGTACCGCCTTTTTCAGGCGACAGGATTTTAAGTCCTGCGTGTCTACCGATTCCACCACCTCGGCGAGAGAGCGGCAGACGGGACTCGAACCCGCGACCTCAACCTTGGCAAGGTTGCGCTCTACCAGCTGAGCTACTGCCGCAGCTCAGGCAAAAGTATAACTTTTCTCCCACACGCAAGGGGTCATCGCATCAAAACCATCTTACCCCATCCTCCCTTGAAGTAGGTATCCAGCCCTTCTGACCGGCGCTCTATGGCTTGATCGCCTGGCATACGCAAGACCACCCGATATAAATACACCCCATTCGCCAAGCGGTCTCCATATTCGTCCGTACCATCCCAAGCATAACTGGTGAGATGGCGTCCAATCCGCACTTCCCCCAGGGCTTTCAAATCTATGACCTTGACTAAACGCCCTGTGATCGTGTAAATGTGTATTTGGAATACCTCTGGCAAGACAGCGCCCGTCAGCTCATAGTAAAACCTTGTGGAGGTAGAGAAAGGGTTGGGGTAGTTGATGACATAAGTGATAGAGCTTTCATTGACGACTCGGAAACGCACCTCGTAGGGCATATTCCCTGATCGGTTGCGTTTTTTATCAAAAGCCTCCACACTTAGGATATACTCTCCATCCTCTAACTTTCCGGGACGGAAATCTACTTTAGCTCGGTTATCCGGGAGATTAGCAGGGGTAAATGTGAGCTTACCCGAACTGTAGTAAATCCGCTCGCCCAAGCTCCGCTCATCTGATCGGCGCAGCCTCACGATTACAGCATTCGTATCGTCTAACGCTAAGTATCGGTTTTCGTCTTTCACTTCTATCGTGATTAGAGGCTGAGGAGAAACCAGATCGCCATTTTGAATACGCTGGCCGTCAAATAACACATCTACAACGGGATTGATGCGATCTGTGTGGACAAAGAAGCTCGCCTCCCAGCGGTTGTTGGCGAAAGTCCGTTCTCCGAAAAGGGGGCGATAGTTTAGAATGATGCGCAGGCGGTTTGCTCCCCCTAATCCTATACTGGAAAAAGACAGTCGTGCGATCAGGGTATCTAATCCTTCCAAAGGGGCGTACCGCTGTATGCCTAAGGTGTCCCAATCCCCCGAAGCCTTCTGGACGAGATAGAGAACCTCCACGCTATCAGGGGTACGTGCTGATAGAAGGTTACGCACGCCTATTTCTACGCTCAGGGTCTCACCTTCTTCTACCGTATCCCGCCGCAAGACCCAGCGTAGAGATGGGTCCACGGCGATATCTGGAAAAGGCTGGACTAAGACATACCAGTACCGTAGCTGAGGAGTTACGCTAGTGGTAGAGTTCTGATAGCGGGCTGAAAGCCTCAAGTCGGTGTAAGGGGCGTTATATGGACGCAGATCATACACACCTGTATGAGACACATCCCTGTACAATGTATCTTGCGTACCATCGGGTTTGAGTCCATAAATAGACATAGTGATGGTATCGCCGCTTCCCTGTCTATCGTAAGCGAAGAAGGCTTCCTCCCACTGCACGGGTTTAGGGATTCGGGGTGAATACATCCAGCCAAGGGGTATGGCGATGGTATACGTTTTCTCGATAGAACAGGAGGCTGTATCAGCGCAGAATACTTCTATAGCTGTAGAGGGAGGAGCCCCTTTCTGTCCGATGAGGATGCCTTTAGTTCTCGGCGTGAGGTTATAGGGGTTGTTGCTGGCGCCGATAGATGAAAGTACTTGAGCTATACGTGGGCTCCATGTAGAGGGTGTATGTCCAGCGGTAAAAAGTAGGACAATCGGAGCCCCCGCAGGAGCCCGTTGAATCACCGCCCAGAGCGAATCTGCCATAGCGTCGCTGCTCATATGAACTTGATAGTAAACGGGCGCGTATCGCTGATAGCAGAAGCCCGAGCAAAAGAATCGCCACCCCCCGAAAATAGGGTCTATTTCCCGCGGGGCAAACGTTATTGGATCGAAGACAGCGATAAATACACCTGGCTGACGCGCCCCATCCCACCAACCTGCGTTGAGGGTGTGGCTATCTTCTGTGGAGAGCATATTCCCATCCCTCTGAAGAAAGCGGCGAGACCCCAAGGGATTATAAGTATCCCGTGCTTCTATCTTCACGGTTCGCTGGGTGAAAGACCACCGAAAACTTGGTGCGGCATACTGCAATCCAACAAGATCATTCTCTAAAAATTGAGGTCGGGCGCTTTGTCCCCATCCCTCCTTAGGTCCAGGGATGTATTGAAAAGATTGGGTAGCCCATTCCTGAGGACCGCTTCCTTCTAACCGAACCCGCCAATAGTACACGACGCTGTCCTGAAGCCTGAAGGGCAGCGCCCACCGTCCAAATACCGTCGTACCCGGGACTAATCCACTTTGGACTCGAATCGGGGAATCAAAACGATAACTGGTATCTATTTCAAAGTAATATCCCTGCGGGGCAAACGAGCTTTGATTGAAGGTGGCAGCGACTAAAGCAATAGAGTCCTTGTTGATGACGGCAAAGGGCCATGGATACAGAGGCAGTGGGCGAGGGGAGCGAACGAAAAACTCTATACGAACTTGATTATTGTCCTCTCTAAGTTCATTCGGAATAGCATCATCGGAATCTACGAAGACTTCTATTTCGTTGATGCCGGCCCATTCTCCGGCGGGTACGGGCAGGGTAACCTCAAAGCTGTCGCTTCGGCTGAAGCGCGGACGACGGTAGGTGTAAGAAAACTGTTGTCCAGTGCCGGCTATGCGGTGGGATACCGATACAGTGAAGCTATCTGTAAAAGCTACGCCCAGATTGTGGTAGCGAATGAAGAGACGAAAGCTACTCTGTTCAGAGGAGAGGGTGGAAGGCGATAAGCGCAAGTCCCCTGCCGAAATAGCTAAATCAGGTCGTGTCGGGCCAGCCAGGCGCACACAGGGGTCTCCTAAAAGCGGTTGACCGGCGATGTGATAGTACTCAAAAGGACCCATCCCTGCCGCAGCGAGCCGGCGAAAGGTTTCTACTATCCCTTTTCCCACGGGAAAGTTGAGAGAGTCCCGGAAAAATACCTCATACATGCGCAGCGTTTGATTCCCCAAGGGACCTATAAAACCCGAACCCGATAAGGATAAGTACCATAGGCAGCCGCGCTTAGGCTGTAAAAGAAACCGCTCACTGTGTATTTGACTCAAACCGCCTATCTCATCAAAGTTTCCCTGATAGCAACCATTTACAATCACCAGAGGATAACGTTCCCAGTTATCGTAGTCAACTGGCTCGTAGAAGCTCACATCAAAGAGTTCAGCGCCCGAATGTCCAAATGTTTGCAATACAACGACTCCGCTATCTATGCGTTCTTTGATGGTAGGGCTGCCGGGTGGGGCTTGCATGCCCCCCGTTCGCTTTTGGTAATACAACACCTGACCTAAGTAAGGGCTGCCTTCTAATACTTGCTGGCATGCTATGAGCTGAGAGCCAATGAGGGCTTGTTCTATGGCATCTGCCCCTCCCCCTAAATGCAGAGCCCATTTAAGCCAAGGGGGATTGTTCATGCTCTCGTAGGTACGGAGCTTCTCTATATAGGTGTAGCCGTGATTATCGTTCTGAGCTGTAACCCGTCCTACAGGTATCTCAGGGACTAAATCACGCTGACCATAAAAGTCTGATACATAACCCCAGTCTGATGCTGGATAGCCAAACACAGGAACTAAGTGGTGAGGGGGAGGCGGTTGCCCGTAGCCGATTCGGTAAAGTCCAACTCCATCCCCCCAAAGCAAAAGGTATCGGACTCTTACAGGCCACCGGTCTAACGCCCATCGCACCAAATTGCGTATAGCCAAGGGATGATGAGTTCGGCCCCATCCGAACTCGTCGTATATCGCGTCGGTATAAGCGATAAATACAGAGTGAGGATTAGTAGGATGGCTCTCTCGGTACTGTTTATACGCTTGAGCCGAAGCCGCTAGGCTTCGGTGTGTAACAAGTAAAATCTCAGACCCTTGGGCGCTGCTATAGTTCTCTAAGTTGGCTGGTCGGACTATGGGTCTCTGAACGCTTTGACCTCTGACGATGTACAAAGGGAAGGTATCCTGGATCGCTGGTAGGGGCAGGTACCATTGACTCCCGATTGGTATCGCTTGCCAGCGGAGACCATGACGAAGGTCATATACAAGCAGTGAATCACCAGGACTAATGGGTGCCCCACTCAGAATCAGCGTAAAAGGGCTTGAGCTTGGATTCACCACACCTATGCTCAAGAAAGTATCTGAGCTGCTCAGGCTGGCTTGGCGAGGATAGGTAACGGCCACATAGTGCAAAAACTCTCCGCGATAGTTCTGAGTGGAACTGTTACAACTTACACTAAGGGGATTACTGAGGTAGGTCGTGGGTATAGCGAATCGGGGGCGGAAGTAGTAAGGGGCATTAGTCGTGAGAGTCTGGGCGGTATAGCTATTGACACGCCATTCCAAACTTACCGTTCCTGAGGCGGCGAGAGAAGCATGAGACAGTTCTACATAAAACTGAGACGAGGCACTGGGCTGAGGGCTTGGGAGGGTATAAGAGCGACTCAGAGGATTAAGGCCTATGCCGCGTCCCTCACCAAAAATGTACATAGGATTGTTGTGCTGTTCATACCCGCCTACACCTAATCCACCAGGGCCAAACCAGTAACCGCTGGTATGAAAGCTCTCCACAAACCGCCACCAGAACCAGTTTTGCGTGGGGTGAGATAGGGCATTCGGATCAGTGTAAGAGTTGAGCCTTTCTCCTGCTGATCCCCCCCAAGTGAGAAAATACGCTGAGGTATCATTATGGTTAAGGGGCATAAGGGGGTTGCCATGGATACCAGGTTGCTTCTGAAGCAAGAGAGAATGCCGATAGACCACTGAATCCGGCTCACCGTCGTTGCGGTGTCCGACGAACTCTAAATAATCGTTTCCACTGAAGAAGCCGTCTCCTCCATCTTGTACGAATATAGGCACTGCTTGTCCTCGCCAAAAGAGGCGCAGTCCAGCCGAGCTTGTGCTAATACCAAGCTGAGCCGCTGTAATCCGATAAACGCCATCCCGCCAGACTACAAGTTTTATGTAGGGGGCACCCGCTTGAATCCATTCATTGCCGTAGGTATAAGCCTGAGCCCAGAGGAGACCAATCAGTAAGAGTGCGCTTACGAAGCGCCTGAGCATATTACAAAGATAAGTAGTAAGGGGTAGCTATTGAGGGAAGAGAAGGCGCAACTATAGATGTTGGGTGAGTATTAGGGGAGAGGGGAAACTGGGAACTTTCTCAAAGTTTTTTGCGTTTCCTCAGGCATGCGTCTCTTCGGGCCCACCCGATGGGCGACTCAAAATCGCATTACCATTTATGTCCTAACCGCCCTCATTACCCTATTCGGCATCAGCTCTTATATATCCCTTCCCAAAGAGCTTTTCCCGGACCTCGTCATACCTACCATCGTAGTGAATACCGTGTATCCTGGGTCCTCCCCCAGCGACATAGAGAACCTCATTACCCGCCCTATAGAGAAACGCCTCAAAGGTATAACAGGGGTAGAAAAAATCAATAGCTACTCCCAGCAGGATGTATCTACGATCGTTGTGGAATTTTCGGTTAGCTTGGACCCAAAGGAATGTAAGGATCGCGTCAAAGATGCGGTAGATAAGGCGCGCGCCGATTTACCCAATGACCTTCCTCAGGAGCCTACGATAAATGATGTAGATTTCTCCGAGTTTCCCATTATGTCTATCAACTTAGCGGGTGATTATTCGCCTGCTCAGCTTAAGAAGTATGCCGATGAGCTGAAGGATCGGATAGAAGCACTTCCCTTTATTCGCCGAGTAGATATCATTGGCGCCTTGGAGCGGGAAATACGCGTAGATGTGGATATGACTCAGCTCCAAGCCCATAACTTAGCCTTCAGCGACATTGAAAGCGCCATTTCCCGAGAAAATGTGCTCATATCCGCAGGAGAAGCGGATTTGGGGCGACAGAAGCGCACTTTGCGTTTAGATGCTCGGTTTCGGTCAGTAGAGGAGATTCGGAACCTGGTAGTGCGCTCAGGCTTTGGAGCTCCAGTCTATCTGCGTGATGTGGCAGATGTCTATGATGGCTACAAAAAGCGAGAGAGTTATGCTCTTTTAGATGGTAAGCCAGTCATAACTCTCAATGTTATCAAGAAGGCCGGGGAAAACCTTGTAGAAGCCGCCGATGCCATATTCTCTTTAGTTGGCCAAGCTCAGCGCGATTTTCTCCCCCCTGATTTGCGCATTGTTATTACAAATGATCAGTCTGAACGCACTCGCGTGCAACTGGACGATCTCGTGAATACCATCATTATCGGCTTTATCCTTGTAACGGTCGTCATGATGTTCTTTATCGGCTTGGAAAACGCCTTATTTGTGGGGCTTTCGGTGCCTCTCTCCTCCTTTGTCGCCTTTTTACTTTTTCCGACTCTGGGGTACACCTTGAACTTAGTGATCCTATTCACCTTCTTGCTGGCCCTAGGCATAGTGGTGGATGATGCGATTGTGGTAGTGGAGAACACCTATCGGATTTTTGATAATGGGCGGGTACCTATTCTTCAGGCTGCTCAGGTTGCGGCGTCCGAAGTATTTGTCCCTGTCCTATCGGGTACGCTCATCACGGCGGCTCCCTTTGTACCGCTCCTTTTCTGGGAAAGTATCCCTGGGAAGTTTCTCTACTATTTGCCTGTTACTTTTCTTATCACTCTCTTTGCCTCTCTGTTTGTTGCTTATATCATCAATCCCGTTTTTGCCGTGGATTTTATGCGTCCTGTCCAAGCAGGTAAGCAGCGGGTATGGACGAAAGGGTTTCTTCTCACGCTTGGGCTGATGGGTGTAGGGGCGAGCATCTTTTATGCGACCAAGAAGGTGGGGTTAGGGAATTTCACGCTTACGCTGGCGCTGCTTTTTGTCGTTGCAAGGACGGTGCTGCGCTGGATGATTCGGGGCTTTCAAGAGAAGCTCCTGCCTCGGTTTATGCTTGCTCATCGGCGCATTCTTCAGTGGTCTATCCAGAGAGGACGTCCTAAATGGGTAATCTTAGGAGTCGTGGGGCTCTTCATAGGAGGGATTGTGGTCTTTTCAGTGCGTCCCCCGAAGTTTTCCTTCTTTCCCTCACGGGACCCTAACTACATTTACGCTTATCTCAAGCTCCCAGAAGGTACCTCAGCGGACTATACTTATCAGATAGCTCAGCTTGCATACGAGCGGGTGAAGAAAGCACTTGGTGAGAACAATCCCTTAGTAACTTCTATCTTAGTGAATGTAGGGGTAGGTTCGGGAGACCCCTTTGACCGCAGTAGTAGCAACGCTCCTAATAGAGCTAAGATTACAGTGGCTTTTGTGGAGTTCCGAAAGCGAGGGGGACGCTCTACCCGTGTATATTTGGATGCTATATACTCAGCCCTTCGGGATTTACCGGGCGTTACGCTCCAAGTGGAGCCTGACCGAGCGGGTCCGCCGGCTGGTAAGCCTATTCAAATAGAAATAGCCAGCGAAGACCCTGGTTTGGCTATTCGGGCGTCTCAGCTGGTCAAAAGCTACTTGGATTCGCTTCGCCTCCCTGGCATACAAGAGCTTAGCAGCGATTTGGTATTGGGGCGTCCCGAGATTCGCCTGCTTGTAGATAGGGAACGCACCCAGCGAGCTGGGCTCTCGTCTGCTCAACTGGGGGGTGAGCTGCGTACCGCTCTTTACGGCAAAGAAGCCTCTAAGTTTCGAGATAAGGAGGACGAATACCCCATCCAAATCCGCTACAAAGAAGACTATCAACGCAAGCCAGAGCTTCTTTTGACTCATCGGATCGTTTTTCGTGACCTAAGCGATGGCCGGCTAAAGCAGTATCCCCTCTCCAGTTTTGCTTCGCTTTCCTACGGCTCAGGACAAGGGCTTATCCGCCGAAAGAATCTCAAACGCACCATTACCCTTTCCTCTGACGTTTTACCAGGCTATAACGCTACAGACCTCAATAACCAGATTCGGCGAGCGCTTCAGGCCTTGCCCCTACCCAAAGAGGTGTCTGTCAAGATCGGGGGCGAGCAAGAAGAGCAAGCTAAGGCGGCTGCTTTCCTCCAACGAGCTTTTCTTTTAGCTGTAGGAGGCATTTTCCTCATCTTGGTGACCCAGTTCAACTCTATTGGGATTCCTCTAGTGATTATCTCGCAGGTATTTTTTAGCCTTATCGGCGTGATATGGGGTTTTGCCATCAGTCGCATAGAATTTTCGGTGGTGTTAGCTGGGGTGGGTGTCGTCGCTCTTTTAGGAGTCGTTATCAAGAATGGGATTTTGCTGGTAGAGTTCATAGAAGAGCTAAGAGAGCGAGGCTATCGCACACGAGCCGCTATTGTAGAAGGGGCTTCCATTCGTCTCAAGCCTGTCCTTCTGACGGCGGCTTCCACTGTATTGGGCCTTATTCCCCTTGCGGTGGGATTCAACATAGATTTTGTCTCCCTTTTTGAGACAGGGGATCCAAAGATTTTCTTTGGGGGTGATACGGCCTTTTTCTGGCTGCCTTTGGCAAGCGCTATTATTTTCGGTCTAAGCTTTGCTACGGTGATTACCTTGGTGGTGGTACCTGTGCTTTACTATATGTTGCATGTGGGTACGGTCAGCTTGCGACGGACGGTTCATCGTTTGAGACATCGCTATCTGCGGGACTGAGGGGTCAGCCTCTGCATCGGCTTCTTCTTTGTAGCTTTGTACTAATGAGTAATCAAATGCTGACCTCAGCGCAGGACTATACAGCTGCTTCTATTCAGGTTTTAGAGGGGTTGGAAGCGGTCCGGAAGCGCCCTGCTATGTATATTGGGGATGTAGGTATTCGGGGCCTTCACCACTTGATATTTGAGGTCGTAGATAACTCTATAGATGAGGCAATGGCGGGGTACTGCAGGGAAATTGAAGTTACGCTCCATGCCAATGGATATGTAACCGTTCGCGACGACGGACGAGGCATACCTGTAGATATGCATCCTACAGAAGGGCGTTCAGCGCTGGAGGTTGTTATGACTGTCTTGCATGCGGGGGGCAAGTTTGACAAACGCACTTACAAAGTATCGGGGGGGTTGCACGGCGTGGGTGTGTCATGTGTGAATGCATTGTCAGAACACTTAGAGGTACGCGTGTTTCGGGACAATCAGATTTGGTATCAATCCTATAAGCAGGGGATACCCCAAGAGCCTGTATCTCCTATCGGAAAAACCAAACAGCGCGGTACCGAGGTCCACTTCAAGCCTGACCCTACTATATTTTCGGAGACAGAATTTCAGTTTGACATTGTTGCTAATCGGCTGCGTGAGCTGGCTTATCTCAATAAAGGCGTCAAGATCACTTTGCGCGATGAACGCGAAGTAGAAGAGGATGGACGACCTCTTACGAAGGTCTTTTATTCCAAAGGGGGCATTCCCGAGTTTGTCAAATACCTTAATCATGGAAAAGAGGTTTTGCATGATCCGGTTTTCATAGAGGGTTCAGACCCTGAGGGGTTATATCAGATAGAGGTTGCCTTTCAGTACAACGAGACTTTCAACGAGAGCCTACATTCGTATGTTAACAACATTCGCACGCATGAAGGGGGCACCCATGTAGTGGGTTTTCGGAAGGCCCTCACCCGAGTCTTCAAAGCTTATGGGGAGAGAGAAGGCTTCTTTAGTCGGATTAAGTTTGAGATTTCGGGGGATGATTTTCGGGAGGGGCTTACGGCGGTCATTTCTGTCAAAGTACCCGAGCCCCAATTTGAAGGTCAAACAAAGACCAAGTTAGGTAACTCGGAGGTGGCAGGCATAGTGGAAAGCATCGTGGGGAAAGCTTTGTCAGAGTACTTGGAAGAAAATCCCCGAGTGGCCCGAGCGGTCTTAGAGAAGGTGCTTTTAGCAGCAGAGGCACGGTATGCTGCGCGCAAGGCTCGGGAAATGGTCCAGAAGAAAGGTAGCACAACCAGTGGGGGCCTTCCCGGCAAGTTGGCCGATTGTTCCAGTCGGGACCCTGAGACTTCTGAAATCTTCCTCGTGGAAGGTGACTCGGCGGGAGGCAGCGCTAAACAAGCCCGGGATCGCCGCTTCCAAGCTATCCTCCCCTTGCGAGGGAAAATCCTCAATGTAGAAAAAGCCAACCTTAGTAAGGTTTATGAAAACGAGGAGATAAAAAATATCGCTATCGCTCTCGGCATAGGCAAGTTTGATCCGAAGGGCATCCACGAAGCAGACTTAGAGAATCTCCGCTATCATAAAGTCATCCTGATGACTGATGCTGACGTGGATGGAAGCCACATCCGCACCCTTCTGCTTACTTTCTTCTATCGTTACATGCGCCCCCTGATTGAAAAGGGGCACTTATACATAGCTTTGCCGCCTCTTTATTTAGTGAAAAGGAATAAAGAGCAGCGCTACTGCTGGAATGAGAAGGAGCTCAAGGCTGCTATTGAAGAGTTAGGGGGTGGGGATGAGAGCAAAGTGATCATTCAGCGTTACAAGGGTCTCGGTGAAATGAATCCAGAGCAGTTATGGGAGACGACGATGAACCCCGAGACCCGTACCCTTCAGCAAGTCTCTATAGAAGATGCGGTTGAGGCCGATGAGACCTTCTCCATTTTGATGAGTAAGGAAGTTGCTCCTCGCAAGCGCTTCATTGAGCAGAACGCTCGGTATGCTCGTTTGGATGTGTAACCTCACTAATGGGGATAAGGGGGTACAGATTAATGGTAGAATAGGTCTCGTATAGGTTGGCAACAGCGGTAGCATTCTGAGAGGGGAGCTTCTGGTAAGGAGGTTTGGAGTAAAGTGCTAACTTTGCGGGTGCTGGGCCTGTAGCTCAGGTGGTTAGAGCGCTACACTGATAATGTAGAGGTCCGTGGTTCGAATCCACGCAGGCCCACGGCGGGGGAGTTAGCTCAGATGGTAGAGCGTCGGCTTTGCAAGCCGAAGGTCAGCGGTTCGAGTCCGCTACTCTCCACCTGTAAGGGCATCTCCGCAGGCTTTGCTGTACCTTTGAACATGGACTTCGTCTGGATAGCGATTTTATGGGCGCAGTCTTCTCTTTGGAAGGCAGAAGTCGGTTCAAACGCTCGAATCGAGCTTTTACCCGATGGGAATATCCTTGTGCTTACTGACAAGCGAGCCTATGCTCTTAATTCTGCTACGGGTGCATCTATGTGGCAGTATTCGTATCCGAGGCCTCTGCTTGTCAGCACATGGCGTCCTATTGGCTCATACCCTCTATGGGAAGTAGGCAGCTTGGCGCCTTTGGGCGCTCCCAGCGATAGTGGCTCTCAGTCTTTCCGATGGGGTGAGGAAGGGTACTTAGTCCTCAACGCTGCTAATGGGCGTCTTGTTTTTGATAGCCGAGCTACGCCAAATGAGTGGGCTGTCATTCGGGGGCGGGCGGTAGTCCCTCAGTCGGGTCTATTGGTGGTTTTCGGAGATGGCCCCAAAGACCCGAAGAAGTTCATGAGTCTGCAAGTATCGCTATTAGCTGGGTATGACTTGCGAACAGGTCAGCAGCGGTGGCGCCGCCCCTCCGGAGACAAGCCAGCTGCAGAAGGACTATACAGCAATCTACTAACCTACGATGGGAAAATCTACTATCTCACCAACAGAGCCTTGTATGCAGTTGATGCCTCCGATGGTCGTACGCTCTGGCGCACTGAGATAGTGAAAGGCTTGAGTTTACGGGCGATGACAGGTACTTATCTCTTCGTAGAGGAGGAGAAGGATTGGATAGTGGCTTTTGGGCGTGGGCGTGTCATAGCTGTTCGTCGCTCTGATGGCCAGCCTGTCTGGTCATCTCCCATCAACGTTCCGCGAGATAATGTCCTTCAGTCCTTCAGCACCTCTCAAGGTATTCTGATCTTTACCGATGATTTGCAGCCGGGTTCGGCCGAGTCAGCGACGGGGCGGAATCTGTTCTTTCCCCCTTTAGCTCTTCTGCTAAGCTATGAGACGGGGAGCAATCTCTGGGGCGAGCGACTTAAGACCCCTGGCTTACTGGCTGGATACATTCCACTGGATGAAAATCGGCTTCTGTGCCTTTTTCATCGGGAACGGCCCCGAGGTGGAGGGCGTTCGCCTGTTGACGATTGGGCTGTGGAGGTGGATGTACTGAATATAAAGCAGGGGACTTTCCTTTTTAGGCGTCCTATTACGCTCAAGGGGGCTTTCCTTCACGCCCAGACTGTCCCCGGCGGCTTTCTCGTCCAAACGGCTCGTCGTCTCCAGTACATTAGCGAGGAAGGGCAAGTGCTGTGGGAGAAATCCATTAAGCGTCCTTTTCAGCTTCCCTTTGCCGTGAGAGAAGAGGGAGGGCTATTTCAGGCCTTTCTCATAGATGAGACAGGGCAGCTCTTTCGATGGGATGGCCCTGGAACTGAACCTCAGGCGGTGGGGAATCGCCTTTCCGCCTTTCAACAGGACCCACCTCAAGGGATAGCATACGATAACGGGAAAATCTGGGTTTGGGGTGGCTCAACGCTTTATGGTCTCACGCCAGAGGGAAGGATTGATTGCGAGTTTCGTCGTCCAGTTCCCGCTCAGCCGGCAGCTTTGCGCATCTTAGGAGTAACTCTCTCGGTTGCTGGTTATATCACATCGGCTTATTTGGGCTATAAGGCGCTGCAAACGGTCTCTTACGATCCTGAGCGGCCAGGGGATCGTCCCGATGTAGCTACCTCTCTCCGAAAAATCTTGACTGCCACAGGATATGGTTTGGGGGCGGCTACTGCAGCTCTATTGGCGGATGCAGCTTGGATCGCCCTCGTTGAAGCCCGTCGGACTCGGATGAAGGAGGTTGAGCATCTCGTCTTTTTGACCGGCATGGAAGGGCGTACCGTTACCGTCTACGGCATAGACAAGCTCAAGTGTAGCGTCATCTTTCAAAAAAGTCTCGGCTCTTTAGGTCTCTTCCATGCTCCCCAGTACGAGGTGGATCCCCTAGATCGCCGACTTTATGTTGTGGAAAATGGGGTGCTAAGCGCTTATTCTCTCTTACCTGAATGAGTATTCCATCCTCTCTCCCCTCCTTATCTCCTCGCACTCTGGTGATACGCATAGAGAGCCTCGCCGAAAGTCCTGAGCAAAGTGAGGAGTATATGGAAGAGCTGGTCTTTCTTGTAAGGAGTGCGGGGTATGAGGTTGCAGAAAAGCGCAGCTATGGGTGGAGACGCCCCGATCCTGCTACTTTCATTACAAAAGGACGAGTTGAGGAAATCGCCCAGCTCCTCAAAGCCAAGGGAGACCAAATAGACTTTATCCTCGTAGATGCGGATATCTCACCCGTGCAAGTTAGAAACTTAGAAAAGGTATGGGAAAAACCTGTGGTGGATCGGGAAGGCTTGATATTGGAGATTTTTGCTCGCAGTGCACGCACGGCTCAAGCTAAAGCCCAAGTGGAACTAGCCAAGCTGGAGTATGAGCTACCCCGCTTGGCGCATCAATGGACACATTTATCCCGAGAGCGAGGAGGTATTGGTTTGCGAGGTGGGGGGGGAGAGCAGCAGTTAGAGATAGACCGGCGAAAGATGCGCCAACGTATCTTTCGCTTACGCAAGGCTCTGGAGGCATTTGAGCAGCAAGCTGAGGTTCGCCGCGAAGGACGGGATCGCCTTCCTCGCGTGACGCTCGTGGGCTATACTAACGTAGGCAAATCCACCCTTATGCGGCTTATCACGAAGGCTCCGGTTCTCGTGGAAGATCGCCTTTTTGCTACTTTAGATACCACTACCCGAAAGGTAACCCTCAACGGATGGTCGTTTCTCCTGTCGGACACGGTTGGCTTTATCCGAAAGCTCCCTCCTAAGCTGCTTCAAGCCTTTCATACTACCCTTGCCGAAGTGCGAGAAGCGGATCTACTTCTGCTTGTGGTGGACGCCAGTAGCTCTGGATATATAGAGCAGATACGGACGGTGGAACGAACCTTGGAAACCATTGGAGCGGGCCATATCCCTATACTGCTGGTGATGAATAAGATGGATCGCCTTTCTCCTGAGCAGCGAGAGTTAGTGGAGGAGAGCTGGCGGGCTCAAACCCCTTATCCCACTGTATTTATCTCGGCGGCTCGTCGAGAAAATATAGAGGTCCTCTACACCACTCTCGTTGAACTGCTTTCATCTTTGCCTCGGTTTCGGAGGACATCTGAGGGTAGGTGAGTTTCTCTTTAGTGATTTGGGTGGCTTCTGCCCCCGACCCGTAGACTCCGATAGTATGGCTTGACCGAAAGCTGACCCTTCACAGCTATAGAGCGCTCCAAATCTCTCATCTCGGTTTAGGTTGATACCGCGTATATTTGCTGTATGCTGTATCGGTACGTATGGCCTCTGGTTGGGATTGGGCTTATTCTCGCTCAGGAGGAGCCTTCTATACCCGCTAAGAGGCAGCGCTGGGGGCTCGTTTCCCATCAAGAGATAGCCTACAATCAGTTTCTCGGCCTATCAGACACGCTAAGAGGCTCCGTAGAAGGACTTGGTTCCATCAAGGTAAATCTTAGCTGGATACCCCATTTGCGGTTAGGCCTTATGTACATAGGGGCTGGGGCTGGATTAGCTATTCGGGAGGTGCGATTTGAGGAGCCTGTGGCTTTATTTCGTGCATCGGGCCGGCAGCTCGGGTACTCCATTGACTCCTTGCCAGGCTCTGTGCGAGCTAAAAGCAAGTTTCAGTTGGGTTATTTGCGAGTTCCCGTAGAGATCGGTTTCTTACGAAAGAAGTTCAATTTTGCTGTCTTTGCTTACGGGGAGGCTCTTCTTTGGGCGAAGCATAAGCGCAAGTACCGCAGCGATGAGGGATTATCTCGCTTCGTGTCTTATGGAAACCATAACTTTCAGACCGACGTACTCCAGTACGGCATTGGTGCTCGCTTAGGTTTCCGAGGCATAGGCATTTTTGCTACCTATAATCTGTCGCCCTTATGGCGAGATGGGCGAGGTCCTACTAATGTGCGTGCCTTACAGGCAGGCATTTACTTTTTTGAAGCGGGGAAACTGGGGCGCGCCTCTTCTACTCAAAAGGCTCGTATGAGATCCACGAGTTAGTGATGGAAGATTTGCCTCGCTATCAGGGGCTGCGTCGTCGCCTCGTTGAACGGATTCAATCGAAAGGCATACAGGATCAAGCCGTAGTCGCCTCCATAGGGCGAGTGCCTCGCCATCTCTTTGTGGACCCCGCTCTTAGAGAACATGCTTATGAAGATAGGGCCCTCCCCCTCATGGCTGGCCAAACAATCAGCCAACCTTATACCGTTGCCTATCAGACCCAGCTACTTTGCGTTCAAGCTGGTCATAAAGTGCTGGAGATCGGTACGGGCTCAGGTTATCAGACTGCTGTCTTATGTGAGCTGGGCGCAGAGGTGTATTCGGTAGAGTTGGAGCGGCGCCTCTACGAACGGGCTAAGGTCCTTTTGGAGAAGCTAGGGTACCGAGCTCGCTTACGCTGGGGGGATGGACGCTTCGGGTGGCCCACCTATGCGCCGTTTGATCGCATTCTTCTGACAGCGGCTACAGACCGAGTTCCCGAAGCTCTTTTTGAGCAGCTTAGTGAAGGTGGAATCTTAGTGGCTCCCGTTGGGCGCTCTTCCCATCAAGTCATGACGGTATATCGCAAAATAGGTCAAACGCTAAGCTGCGAGGAGAAAGGATACTTCAAGTTTGTACCTCTACGCAGCGCTGAATATAGGTAGCTGAAACAGTCTTCGGGCCGCCTCCGTTGTAATCTCTAAGACTTGCTCTACAGAAATCCCTCGCAGTTCGCCTATGGCTCGGGCGATATAAGTGAGGTAGCTACTCTCATTGCGTTTGCTTCGAACGGGCACTGGGGCTAAATAGGGGCTATCGGTTTCCAAAACGATCGCTTCCAAAGGAAGCCTTACAACTGCATCTCGGAGCAGCGTTGCATTCTTGTAAGTAACGACTCCCCCAATGCCTATGTAAAATCCAGCATCTAAGATTCGCTTGCCTTCTTCATACGAACCGGTAAAGCAGTGGAAAACACCGCGCACAGCGTAAGGGGCTAAAACCTCCAAGGTCTCTGACAGAGCATGGCGAAAGTGAATTGAAAGGGGGAGTCGTAGCCGAGCAGCCCATTCCGCTTGAGTGGATAGAGCTTCGGCTTGCCAGCTAAAGGTAGAGCGATCGTGATAGAGGTCTATGCCTACTTCGCCTATTCCTATCCAAGCTCGCCTATGAAGGTGCTTTTCTAATGCCCTGAGCTGCTCCCTAAAGTCTGCCTTTACATAGCTGGGGTGCAAGCCTATCATACCGTAGTAAAATCCAGGCTCTGACTCAGTTAGGCTTTCCAGAGCAGGCAGGGTGTGAATATCCAAGTTGGGGAGGAGGACGGCTTCGCAGACACTTTTCGCTCTGTGCGTGACGGCTTGTATGTCTGCGCTAAACTCACCTAAAAACAGGTGGGCGTGCGTATCAATCCCACGGGTCGCCATGTGATGCTGGGGTAAATCCGAGTAAGTTCGTATTTCATCCGTTGAATGATCGGGGCTAAGGAGTCTTCTGCACCTGCTACTTTGAAGTAAGAAGCTATCATGATAGCATAGCGCACCGAATCTGTATAAAACAAAAGCGCATGGGTAGGAGCTTCGCCATAGATTTCATAAAAAAAGCCCTTACCTGCGGGCCCTCGAATGGATTTTTCGATGATGTCGGTTGCTCGAATGGCGTGTTTGTAAATCAGCTTTCGATAGGTCTCCAGAGCTTTGCCTGAAGTCTTATTGAGAGCTTTGAGATCATGAGCCGTAATATGCCAGTAGGCATCTAACTCCGGGAAATACAAATCAAACCAGCATGAGTCTTTGGGGACATAATGGAGCTTGGCATAGGCTGGATAAGCAAAACGCATAGGGCAGATAGCGCAGTCTAAGGTCTCATATCGGCCAGTATCAGGCATCTGAAGGCGAGGGTAAGCTTTCGGACGCGGGAGTCTCGTCTCCTCGCATGAGACGATAAGCCCGAATCCGCTCAATCCTATGAGGACTGCCTTCCACCACTTCAAAAGCATAGTCATGGTATGTGAGAACCTCACCTTCTTGAGGGATGCGTTCAGCCAGCGAAAGTAAGAACTCCGCTAAATTCTCCGCCGTGCGGGCTTCTTCCTGAGCAAAAAAGTCAGCCGGTAGCCCTAAAAGCTCTTGGACCACAACTAAGGGAACCTGAGCTTTGAAGCACACCGCACCATTTCCATCTATCTCGTATAGGGCTTCGCTTCCCCGGGCTTCTTCCTCTCCGTATCCAAAGACTACTTCCAGAAGCCGCTGTAGAGAGATTAGGCCTGCAATGTTCCCAAACTCATCTACCACTATAGCGACATGCTGACGCTTGGTTTTGAGTTCCAAGAGAAGCTCGTAAGCGTTTTTCGTTTCAGGAACGAAATAAGCAGGGCGAATCAGAGCCTGCCAGTTGGATAGCTCTTCAGCTTCCCAGTGGGGTAGAACGTCTTTGAGCAGGAGAATACCTATGATTTCGTCCAGCGAATGGCGGTAGATAGGGATACGAATGTAAGGAATCTCGGCGATAGCTTTTTTGAGCGCTTGCCAAGAGAGGTCGGCTGAGATGGCTTTCATGTCCACACGAGACACCATAAAGGACTTGATAGGGAGCTGACGTAACAGAAGGATATTCTTAAGGACTTTTTTCTCCACAGGCGGGGAGATGGTAGTTGGAAGACTCTCTACAAGCTGCGACAGTTTCTCGGGAGAGGGGGTGGGCTGCCACTGTTTCTCAGCCCATATGCGCAACTTATCTAAGCTCTGAGCTAAGGGATACACAAACCAGAAAACCATCTGTATAAGGGGAGTTCCGACGCGGAGAAAGGCTATGGGAAAGCTCAAAGCTAAGGTTTTGGGTATGATTTCCCCAAAAAGAATGATTAGCCCGAGGGCAATTCCACCAGCAGTTGTTTCCGCCAGAGGTCCCCAAGGTCGGGCTATTCTGAGTAATAGCAAGGTGAGGATGAGGTTGACCAGAGTGTTTCCGAGCAGGATGGAACTCAGTAGGATTTGGGGGTTGTCAGAAAAATAGCGCAGCCAATAGGCCCATGGACGAGTGCAGGCTTGCTGAGTAAGGGTGCGGATTTGGTTTGGGGCAAGGGAATAGAAAGCTGTCTCGTATCCGGAGAACAGCGCCGAAATAAGTAGGGATACCCCTGCGCCTACACCAAGCGGTACCGCGTCCAATACTGTTCAAAGGTACGACATTTTGGTCTTTTGTTCATGATTTTGCAGGTTTGAAATAGCTTGAATCTGGACTATCTGCTTCAGAGAGAGGAAGCATGAAAGGGGGAGCTGCCAGGTGGAAGGGGCTAAAGAGGGGGTAGATTCGGATGATCAAGGGTTGGGGGGCGCCAGCGCCGCAGGCGCTGGCGCCCCCCAACCCAAACAACATCCCACCCAAAGGACCTTCCCCCACCTACGAAAAAAGCCGAACATATGCCAACTCGGGTGCGTTTTTTCCATCTTTAGAGGTAACCTATGGAAGTACTGCCAGCTTTCCTATGGCCTCCAAAAAGTTGGGTAGATAAAGCTCAAGCTCTGCGTAGCTTCTACATTGGCTATCCTAAGCGCCTTCCTAAGGGGAGTTGTTTTACTCGGTATCGTATTGCCGGGGACCGATGGCTTAGCGTACCTATTATTCATGCTCTAAAGGCGACCCCCCATCAAGCCTCTTGGCCCTCAGATAAACCGTGGCGCCTGTATCACTGGCGTACGCTCATGACCCTCTACGGAAAGGCTCCATTCTTCTATGAGTGGAAGCCTTTTTTAGAATACTTCTACTTGCATGCCCCCTATACTCGCCTTGCGGAAGCCGCTGAGCTAATCCTGAATGAATTAGCCAGACTGTATGGTTGGCGCTTCAGTTGGGCTTCCGAGCCAGTAGGCCAGTGGCAGCCCTGCCCGGCCTCAGAACTTTCCGTGTTAGACTACCTTTTACGAAGGGGAGCCTGAACGGCGAGCAAACCGATGCCAATAATACACTCCCTCCGCATAATAAATGGAAGCATCGGCAATGTCCGTGGCATAATCAGCGATTTTCTCCAAGGTTTTAGCTGCAATAGCTATTTCTAACCAAGCTGTTGTTTCCCTCTCTGAGAGGGAAGCCGTAAGCGCTTGGACGGCGCGTCGCATGCACATTTCATAGGTTTGATCTACCGCTTCATCTTCTGCATCAATTCGTTTGGCCTTTTCGGTATCACTCTGGAAAAAAGCCTCTAAGCAGAGCTCTAAGAGGCGACGCACCCCACTCACGAGCTGCGCTATGGGTATCTCATCTGAGTCGGTTGAAGGTAGTTCAGGCATAGCCAGAGCCAGGCGCCTTCCGATGGTGGAGAGACGTTCGCCAATTTCATCTAAGTAAAAGTGCATTCTCAGCACGGCTAAAACCAGGCGAAGGTCGTTGGCTACAGGCTGATGGAGGGCCAGTATGCGCGCACACCGTCGGTCTAACCGCATATCTTCTTCCAGAGCCTCTTCTCTGAGCTTTTCTATTTCTAACAAGCGCTGCCAGTTTCGTTCTCGTACCCCTTCCTCTAAAAGAAGAAGCTGGCGGCGCACATGATTGACGACCTGATAAGCCCGGGCGCGCAACTTGGCCATCTCTGTTTCTATAATGCTCATAGTTAGCCAAATCTACCTGTAATATAGCGCAATGTTTCGGGATGCTTCGGGTTGGTAAAAAAGTCCTTAGTTCTATCGTACTCCACTATGCGCCCCATGTAAAAGAAAGCGGTCATATCACTAATACGGGCGGCTTGCTGCATATTATGGGTAACGATAACGATGGTGTAGGTGTGTCGCAGTTCGTGAATAAGCTCTTCAATCTTAGCTGTGGATATGGGGTCCAATGCAGAGGTAGGTTCATCCATGAGGAGGAGAGAGGGACGGACAGCTAAAGCACGAGCGATGCACAGACGCTGCTGCTGGCCTCCCGAGAGAGCCAGAGCGGATTTTTTGAGGTTGTCTTTGACTTCATCCCAGAGAGCGGATTGGCGTAGCGCCTGTTCTACGCGCTCCCGTATCTGAGCTTCCTTAAGGCGATTCTGGAGGCGCAGGCCATAAGCCACATTTTCGTAAATAGAAAAAGGAAATGGGGTCGGTTTTTGAAAGACCATGCCCACTCGGCGGCGTAAATGAACAGGGTCTACTTCTGGCGAATAAATATCTTCCCCATCTATCAACAGGCGGCCTTCCATGTGAAAGCCTTCTATGTAGTCGTTCATTCGGTTGAGCAGACGAAGGAAAGTAGATTTGCCGCATCCAGAGGGGCCAATGAGAGCTAATACTTGATTCCGCTCAAGAGCTAAAGATACCGAGTCCAACGCCTTATAGGTGCCGTACCAAACCGAGACTGCGTGGGCTTCTACTTTATACACGGTATTTCTGTTTGAGGCGAAAGCGAAAATAAGCAGCAATCAGTGTAAAAAACAAGCTCAACAGAAGTAGAGTCAGAGCAGTCCCGAATGCCATGGGGTAAGTTTCCTTTACGTTGATTCCACTGGTGATGAGCGCATACAAGTGATAGGGCAGTAGCATTGTAGGCTCAAAAATACTTTGGGGATAGGTAGGCAAATAGTAAGCTGCTACAGTGAAGAGGATCGGGGCGGTTTCCCCCAAGACCCGTCCTGTGGCTAATACGAGACCGGTGACTACCCTTGGCAAAGCTACAGGTAAAGTAATTCGCAGAAAAGTCTGCATTTCCGAAGCCCCTAAACCCAAACTGGCTTCTTTGAGAGAAGAAGGCACAGCCGAGAAAGCTTCCTGAGCATTCCTTATTAGTAAGGGTAAGGATAAGAGCGCTAAAGTTAGCCCCCCTGCCAAAATAGAGGCTCCAAAGCCTAAGGCTACCACAAAGAGAGCTAATCCAAATAGACCATACACCACAGAAGGGATACCTGCCAGCGTCGTGACCAGAAACTCTATAAGCTGCCTAAAGCGACGATGAGAGGCAAATTCGCTTAGGTAGGCACCAGCCGCGGTTCCAATAAAGCCACCTACCGAAATAGCTACGAGCGTAACCCATAGGCTGCCTACTATAGCGGGGGCGATCCCACCTTTTTGCATGCCCTCGCGCATCGGTTCAATAAGGAAAGACCAGCTTATTACAGATATCCCCTTGTAGGCTATAAAACCCACTACACCGCCGAGCAAAGAGATAGCTCCCCAACTTACCAGGGTAATCAGTAGAGTGGCCAATCTCTCCCCCCAACGATTACGAGGCCTTCGCATTAGGTGGACGAATAAAATAAGCTGCAACGTTTAGGGCGAGGGTGAGTAAGAATAGAATCGTTCCCAGCAAGAATAAGACATGGTAATGATAACTGCCTACTGGGGCTTCACCTAGTTCAGCGGCGAGGGTAGCTGGAAGGGTGCGGACGGCTTGAAGCGGCGTAAGCGGAAGCATAGGGGAGTTTCCACTTACCATTAGGACTACCATAGTTTCGCCAATAATCCGCCCGGCGGAAAGCAATACAGCTGTGGCGATAGAAGGGAGAATATAGGGCAGCTTGAGGCGTAGAATAGTTTGCCACTGCGTGGCTCCTAAACCATAGCTGGACTCCTCTAACAAACGCGGAATCGCCCTCAAAGCTTCTTCTACAAGGCTTGCCATCAGCGGAAGTGTCATCCAACCCAAAAGCAATCCCGCCGTAAGCGCTGTTTCTCCAGCCGAAAGTCTAAAGACTTTTTGAACCCATGGCACGACTACGACCAGTCCCCAAAACCCTACCACTACCGAGGGCAAGCCAGCTAACAGTTCCCATAGAATCTTCACGGGATAGTAGAGCGTGCGGGGTAGAAACTCTACTACATAGATCGCCATGGCGATGCCGAGGGGTATCACTACCAAAAGCCCTATGAGGCTGACCCAAAGGCTGCCTACCAGAAGAGGAAGGAATCCTACTGAAGGGATGGGTTCATAAGTAGGAGACCAATGTGTGGAAAAAAATATCTCCCGCCACCCTTCCCATTCCACAGAGAGGGATTTTACGGAAGGGGGTAGCAAAGAGGGTGGAAGCGCCAGAAGAATGCCTTTCATCTCAGCGAGGGAATCTATTACAGCTCGCACTCGCTCAGGGGTAGCGCTGATGCCAGCGTATCGGTCTAAGTTAGCCAGATGAACGGCGATAACAGGGGCTTCTGGACCTTGGTAGTCTTTCCAGCCCTTTTCTTGGCGCACGAGAGCTCGCACTTGGGAGGCTTTCAAGTGGGTGATAGGGTTATCTGGATGCACAGCAAACCGCAGTTCTGCATAGGGAGACCGAAAGAGGGCTGGTAAGCCCTCTCGGAATAAAAACACGGTAAGCCCAAAAAGAACGAGAAAAGTCGTAAGAGCTGAGGCTTGGAGTATGCGCTGCCCCCAGCGGTGTCTCATGGGACATAGCCGACTTTTTCTACGATCCGGCGCCCCTGCGCTGAATGTACGAACTTCAAAAATGGCTTCACACGCTCGGCTCGTGCTGCGTCATAATAATAATAAAGCGGACGAGCTATAGGGTATTTATCCAGTTCTGCACGAGAACGCGCAGGAAAGTAGTACTGGGTATCCCCATCTTGGGCAACAGCCAAAACTTTCACGCCTGAGGTTACATAGGCCACCCCAGTGTACCCGATAGCCCCAGGCGTCTGAGAGATAGATTGGACCATCATGCCTGTAGCCGGAATAAAGCGAACCTCAGGTGAAAAGTCTTTCCCTTTCAACATGTGCTCACGGAAAAACTCGAAAGTGCCTGAACTGGACTCCCGGGAGTAAGGTAAGATTCGCAGGTCGGGCCCCCCTACCTCTTTCCAGTTCTTGATTCTTCCTGTGAAGATAGCAGCGAGCTGCGTTCGAGTCAGCTTCTGAACCGGGTTGCTGGGATGGACACAAATAGCCAAAACATCCCAAGCGATGGTATCTTCTACAAGAATTTTGCCTTGTTCAATGAGCTTGAGTCTTTCGGAGAGTTTGAGAGGGCGAGAGGACATAGCGATATCTGCATCTCCATTCATTAGAGCTGCGATACCGACTCCGCTTCCTCCACCTGTTACACTGATGAGCAAGTCATTCCTCTCTCTTAGGAAAGCTTCGGCGAAAGCTTGGCTCAAAGGTAATATCGTGTCGCTACCTTTGACAGATATAAGGTCTCTGCGGGTACAGCCAAGTAAAATTAGGGCCCCCAGCAGATGTCGCATTAGTGCAAATCAGCATTCCCTTTGTAAAGCCAATGTTTAAAGCTCTGTCTGAAGGTGGATCTCTTACCAGTGGTAGCTATCTCGGTCTGGCTTACCCTAGAGATAGGCTTCTCGCCGACCATGGTCTTTTGTGCTTTGACTTGTTTAGCTATAACCGCACTCTGGGAGTGCGGTTTCTATCCGAGGGACCGAGGTTCATACAGCTAATACACACTCGTGCATTCCGATATGCAGAAATGCCCAATTTGCGAGGTGAAATCAGTAGTATATTTGCACATGTTTCGCTATCGTCTCTTGAATTTGGCTGCTGGTATCTGCCTGATGTTGTATGGACAAAATGTGGGTATAGGCACTAATCAACCCCAGCGTCCGCTACATGTGTATAGCACAGCTAACCCCACCTACATTCGCGTTCAATCTACAGGGGCCTTTGGGGCAGCAGGTATAGAATTTGTGAGCGATCCCTTAGGTTTCCCATCGGAATGGCGTCCGGGTCTTATCCGCTCAGGTGATAATGGGAGCTTCACAGGTAGAATTGACTTTTACACAAATGGTACGGGTGCCGCGAATCGTTGGGGGGAGGTGCATGGAATGTCTGTAGTGAATGGTCAGGTGGGCATTGGTACCATGACCCCTCATCCAGGAGCTAAGCTGCACGTGCTGGGGAATGGTACGCAGGGGGTTATTTTACCTACCGTGGCCCTAACCGCTGCCAACTCTTGGAGTCCTGTAGCCGGCTCCGCCACGGAGGGGATGCTGGTGTACAACACCGCTACAGCTGGGAGTGGGGTGAATCTTGTCAGGCCTGGCTATTATTACTGGCAAGGGGGGCGATGGCGCCGCTTCGCCGAAAATGGCTATGCAGGGCTAATACTCGGGGCTTTGCATACCAATCAACAGGATATAACTACTAACTTCCCAGACTGGCAATACCTAAACTCCTACATAGACCTTCCTCCTGGCCGATGGATGGTTTTTTCTACTCAGCTTTTGCGACTCGACGGTCCGGGGATTGATACGCTACCTATTAGACAGAGTATTTGGGTTAGAACCTCATTTTCGGACAACTCAACATGGGCTGGAACCTCCCCGGACATCATCGGCTCTCCTTATATTAGCGGCATACTACCCTCTAACTGTCGGTTTGGAATCGTAACAGGTCAAGTGCTTATTCATAACCAGAGTGGTTCTACTAAGCGATACTACTACTTCGGCAACAAAGAACCACAAGGCGGTACTACAAGAAGCATACGAAATGTGGCTACGACTCTGCAGGCAGAAAATCAGCTCTTTGCGGTACCGGCTGACTGAGGAGGGCTGCCGAGAGTCTAAGATGGCTCTTCCCCTACCTTAGACTTTTCACCCATAACTCGGAAAAGATTCTTTCCCGCCGGGTTCATAGCAAAGCAGGCAAGACCATTTGGACTCTTCGGGTAGCCAGCTCTGCGTAAAAGGGATGAATTTCTACCCCTATAAAATGCCTTTTTCGGCGCAGGGCTGCTATGGCTGTACTGCCACTGCCTAAGAACGGGTCTAGTACTACCGCCCCCTCAACCGTGCTAAGCTCTATCAGATACTCACATAAAGCCACAGGCTTAGCCGTAGGGTGAGGGAGGTCCTCGGCGGATTTGGGCAGGAGGAAGTACTTATCTAAGAGGGTTTCTGTCTCTTCTACTAAGAGCAGATTAGCGGGGAACATGCCCTTACCAATGGGGACTTCGGTTTGAAAGAGACCTACTTGATATTGGAGAAAGTTTTCTAAGAGTGTGCCCTCATAGGGCTTTTGCGCTACGATAATCGGTTCATATACCGATTTGACTTGAGGGGTTTTCCAGCCGTGGAGCTTCTGGTGGAGTTTTTCTTTGACGGCTTCCGGAAGCGGTAATCGCCGGATGAAGTGATGAAGGCTCATAGCTTTGGGCTGGCTCTGAGTATAAACCCACAAAAAGGTGTCGCGCAAATAAAATCCTGCATCTTCTACGGCACAGGCTACTCGGTGAAAGAGCCGCGGGCTGGCAAAAGTGAAGAAGAAGCCGCCTGGTTTGAGCACGCGAAGGATTTCTCGGGCGATGGGAAGGTACCACTCATAGAGCCTTTTCCCCTGGCTGGGGTCAAATTTCATGCCTGGGGGAAGGTGATGCACTTGCTGGCGCTTATAAGATTTAGGAGCCGCACGTTCGGGCGTCCAAGTCTCATCCAGCTTATCCAGAAAGTAGGGGGG
>JAOAHZ010000058.1 GCA_026414975.1 Bacteroidia bacterium | reverse complement strand
CACCAATACCATTGACCATCGGTGTGTGCGAGTCGGTACCGACCAAAGTATCGGGAAACAGCACTCCGTTTTTTTCCATGACACCTTTGGCCAAGTATTCTAAGTTGACTTGATGGCAGATACCCATTCCGGGCGGCACCACCGTAAAGTTTTCAAATGCTTTTTGAGCCCATTTCAAAAGTTGGTAACGTTCTTTGTTTCGTTCATATTCAATCTCCACATTTTTACGGAAGGCATAATTTGTGCCGAAATATTCCACTTGTATTGAGTGATCAATCACTAAATCGACCGGTATCAAAGGATTGATTTTACGTGGGTTCTTGCCTTTCCTTTGCATTTCTGAGCGTAATGAAGCCAAATCTACCACAGCCGGAACTCCGGTGAAATCCTGCATCAAGACACGCGCCGGTTTAAAAGGTATCTCCCTGTCGCTTCCTTTTGGGTCCCAATTTAACAATGTTTCTATATGGTGACTTTTAATACCGAAATTGTCATAGTTTCTCAACGCA
>JAOAHZ010000057.1 GCA_026414975.1 Bacteroidia bacterium | reverse complement strand
CCCTTTATGCTGTCCCGCAGTGCCTTGCGGGTAGCGGGTTTCCACTCCACAGAGGGCCGATAAAAACTTTTCTGGTGGTATCTTTTTGATAGGAGGTCTTTTGGTTTCCACTCCACAGAGGGCCGATAAAAACCCGCCCCGGAGCATCGCTCAACAGGGCCACCTACCTTAGTTTCCACTCCACAGAGGGCCGATAAAAACATAGGAGGTCTTTCGAGAGGCGTTTTGGCAAAGTTTGTTTCCACTCCACAGAGGGCCGATAAAAACAAATGCAGAAACGGAAAAACCTGAAAGTGTACGCGAGTTTCCACTCCACAGAGGGCCGATAAAAACTCTTATGGGGGCGCAGAATTAGGAGTTGGATAGATGGGTTTCCACTCCACAGAGGGCCGATAAAAACTCTGTAAGAATTTTTAACTGGCGCTCTATACGTTCAGTTTCCACTCCACAGAGGGCCGATAAAAACCTTGTTAAGTGGTATTTATAGCGTTATTGCTCTTTAGTTTCCAC
>JAOAHZ010000056.1 GCA_026414975.1 Bacteroidia bacterium | reverse complement strand
AAACTATAGATAGCGGGCTACGAGTTTTTATCGGCCCTCTGTGGAGTGGAAACCTATGGAACTATTTGTTATTATTTTTACAAAACTAAAGTTTTTATCGGCCCTCTGTGGAGTGGAAACGCGCAAAACGGTAAGGTGGCACACACCCGCTAAGGGGGTTTTTATCGGCCCTCTGTGGAGTGGAAACNTCTTAACGGCCCAAAGAGCCGAAGCTAACCCGACGGCCAGTTTTTATCGGCCCTCTGTGGAGTGGAAACTATGCGTTAGGTTTGGGTTCGTGTAAAGTTAGTAAAGTTTTTATCGGCCCTCTGTGGAGTGGAAACACGGTAGCCCGTCTGGGCCTTGTTTTGTCGCATGGGGGTTTTTATCGGCCCTCTGTGGAGTGGAAACAACGCTTCGTTCCAGTTGGGAAAGTACGCAAGCGAAGTTTTTATCGGCCCTCTGTGGAGTGGAAACTTCCGCCAGCGGGTCGTTTTCGCGCTGGTATGCCGCGTTTTTATCGGCCCTCTGTGG
>JAOAHZ010000055.1 GCA_026414975.1 Bacteroidia bacterium | reverse complement strand
GCTTTACAAAAGGCATTACAAGTTTTTATCGGCCCTCCGTGGAGTGGAAACAGATTTAGAGGTTATACCTTTTGATGTAGGATTTGAGTTTTTATCGGCCCTCTGTGGAGTGGAAACGAAGAGGGGTAAGGTTTGGGTGGAATGGGAAAATGGGTTTTTATCGGCCCTCTGTGGAGTGGAAACCCCCAAAGTCTTCCAAAGTCACCCCAAAGTCTTCCAAAGTTTTTATCGGCCCTCTGTGGAGTGGAAACAAGAATATTGTTGAAGCACTGAGTGTTGCGTTGCAGGGTTTTTATCGGCCCTCTGTGGAGTGGAAACATACGAGCTTCTTCTCTGCGGCGCTTAGTCATACTCGGTTTTTATCGGCCCTCTGTGGAGTGGAAACAACGCTTATACCGCGGGACGGGCTAATTATGGGTCTGTTTTTATCGGCCCTCTGTGGAGTGGAAACCGCAAGAGATAACAACATCCTGTACGAAACCCGCAGAGTTTTTATCGGCCCTCTGTGGAGTGGAAACGCCT
>JAOAHZ010000054.1 GCA_026414975.1 Bacteroidia bacterium | reverse complement strand
CTTGCTCTACCGCTTCGCGCACATGCCCCAGAAAGCCGAACCCCGCTTGCGACTGCAGCTGCGCATCCTCGTTCAGCGGGCGGGGGTAGAGTATATACGCATCTGCGCTTAGTTCCGCACGTTCGGTGTAGTCTAAGCGCGGGATATGCTCGCGGACCGTGTCCGCGAGTACGGCGAGTACGGGATGCAGGTTGGTCGTTAGACGGTTTGCGTCCCGCACAAGATGCTCAAAGTCCGTCACGACAAGCGGGATTAGAGCGCCCCATCGGGGCTCTGGCGTGGGCAAAAAATACTCTGCGAGACAGCTACCTACACTTGCCCTCACCTCGCCCTGGTAGATAGTCCCCTGCGCCACATAGCTAAAAGGTACATTATAATCCACCGCCCAGATGCGGGGGGCTACATGCACAAAGCCGCCCGCAGAGGGCGTAACGCTTATACTTTGCCGCCACCGCAGGGCTTTTTCACTGAAAAATCTGCTAAACAGCGCCAGCATCGTCTTTACTCTTTTGCAGGTTTTGTAGCTTTTTCAG
>JAOAHZ010000053.1 GCA_026414975.1 Bacteroidia bacterium | reverse complement strand
ATCGCACCAATGTGGGATTGAAATTGTTGTTCTTTTAGAGACGGGTGAGCTTTATGCAAAAGTGAAAATCGCACCAATGTGGGATTGAAATGCTGCTGGAACTCCACAAAAAACTGCCGTATGCCTCGTGAAAATCGCACCAATGTGGGATTGAAATTAGCGGCTAAGGGTAGGCTTCTACGGTCTGTTGTAGGTGAAAATCGCACCAATGTGGGATTGAAATCCGAGGAGGTCGTACCACTTCTGCCGCGTCTGAGCGCGTGAAAATCGCACCAATGTGGGATTGAAATTCGCCCACAGTCGTCGCCACAGTCGCGGAGGGGGTTAGTGAAAATCGCACCAATGTGGGATTGAAATTCTGAGGTGGTATGCGGAAGTGGAAAGCGTAGAGCTCGTGAAAATCGCACCAATGTGGGATTGAAATTAATCGTATATTTTGTCTGTCTGTACGCTGGGGAATCGTGAAAATCGCACCAATGTGGGATTGAAATTCTCATCCAAGATTCTTCAGCTGGAGAAGCTGTCTCGTGAAAAT
>JAOAHZ010000052.1 GCA_026414975.1 Bacteroidia bacterium | reverse complement strand
AGACCCAGCAAAGGCAGAAGCATTTCAATCCCACATTGGTGCGATTTTCACGCGGGCAAGCTCTGCATGCGGGGAAAGCCGCCGCTTATTTCAATCCCACATTGGTGCGATTTTCACGCGGATGCAGGCGCCGTGTACCGCCTCATGTGGTGGGATTTCAATCCCACATTGGTGCGATTTTCACCCACGCGCCGCAGCCCTGCTAAACCCAACAAGCCCAATTTCAATCCCACATTGGTGCGATTTTCACGTACGGCGGGCTTAGGCTGAGGCTTAGGAGGAGGAGTATTTCAATCCCACATTGGTGCGATTTTCACGCTTGCGACTGCGCTACCGCATCCTCGTTCAGCGGGATTTCAATCCCACATTGGTGCGATTTTCACAAAGGAGGGCGCACGGCATAATACGCTTTTGCAGGATTTCAATCCCACATTGGTGCGATTTTCACCTCTGTGCCGCAGCGAGTCCCAACATCGCAGGCGTTATTTCAATCCCACATTGGTGCGATTTTCACATTAGCTCCCGCTCCACGTCCAGCCGC
>JAOAHZ010000006.1 GCA_026414975.1 Bacteroidia bacterium | reverse complement strand
CCACTGAGCCATATCCGCCCCGTATCGTATCTACTGCGCCGATAATAAAACTCGTCCATGCAAAATCCCTAATACTGTTATTTCCACCGCCGAGAATGCCTGAAAAGCTCCCTTCTTCTATTTCATTTTGTGCCCCTCCTCCTATAAAGTTGAACCAGTTGACATTTATAAAATCAGCAGTATATATCCTGTTTTGTTGGCCTCCAACTATTACAGAACCCCAGGACTCATTATGATTGTCTGCTCCTCCGCCCACAAATTGAAGTTCGTAGTTTCTGCATAGGTTGCGTGCGCCGCCCACTATGATGTTAAGGCCCGATGTACGGGGGGAGCTAATATCAATACGATTTCCTGCTCCACCTCCTATCCAACTCAGTTCGGTCTCTACGTAGTTGTCGATCCCTCCTCCGATGAAGGCCCAGTTGGGATAATATGAGAGCCTATTTCGGATACCGCCAACGATGATAGGACCTTGGACGCTTCCCCCACCCCCGGCGGTTCTTTCTATGACATTTCCAGAGCCCCCACCAATAAAAGCTGAGAAGACATTTTGCCGAATGGAGTTACGCACTCCTGCACCGATAACAGAAGTATCGCCTTCCACAGTGTTATGCTGCCCCCCAAGGATAGCATTAAAGTTCCCACGCAATATAGCATTGCGAACGCCTCCGCCAATAACCCCACTTTGAGCAGTTGAATGAATGGCATTCTGCTCTCCACCAGCAATAGTAGCCTTCGTTCCAGCTGCTGCATTCAATAGACCACCCCCAACACAGCTATTCAAACCTGAAGCAACATTATTCTCCCCCCCCGCAACAGTAGAATAAAGACCACTGGCAGCATTCCCGTAGCCTCCTCCCACTACACTGTAATTTCCGCTTGCCACTCTATCAGGTGTAGGACGGCTGTATTGCCAATCAACCGCTTCAGTACCCCTCGGATTCCCCCCTGCATCTCGCTGGATGGAAAAGTTCGTATTGAACTGCAGGGTCTGCTGGTTATTCACCCGTATTCGCAAGGGCTGATTGTCTATCGTGCCGAGGAAGTGTATGGCGGGGTTTGTTCCGAAGTTTCCTTCTATCTGCCAGGCTTCATTTGGATAGACGAGCAGTCGTACCCACTCGCTCCCATTCCACCAGTAGAAGCCGGGCCAGACTCGGTTAGTTCCTGCGCCTGCTGTGGCAGTGTTGAATACCAGCAGCCCAATAGCTGGATTGACCACAGGCGCCGCCACATTCCGAGCTGAAAGCCCTAAACGAGGAATAAGAAGCCCCCGCTGGTTGTCCTCAATGTGCAAGCGGGCAGACGGATCCGGCAAAGCCGTACCAATACCAACACTCTGCCCATACACTAAACCGCACCCAAGCAAGCCAAGGAAAACTGCATGCTGTTTCATATCTATTCCGGATTTTAGTTTGTTTTCAGCGAGAACTTACAGGATAGATTTGCTTTTCTAAGTCCTGCAAGCGCTTCTCCAGGTGGAGCAGGGCTTGACGCATGGCTGTGTTTTCTGCCTCAAGTGATCGTAGAGCACCGACTTCTTTGTGGAGGGCCTCAAGCTGGGCTTTGAGCTGAGCATTTTCCTCTCTGAGGGAAGCGTTTTCTTGAGCCAGAGCCTGTATGCCAATTAGGGCTACACCTGCGACATCAGAGGCAGCTAAGGAAGTCTTAGCGTATTCGGGCATATCTTGGATACCTGTGTTGAAAGCGGCATGAAAGTCCTCGGCGAAGGGTCCTATATGGTACTCTTGTGTGCCTTTGTAGTACCAACCTTGTATGGGGAGTTGGCGGATTTCTTGAAGCACTTCTTGGGGGTTTAGGGGAGTGTAGCGGTCTTTCTTTTCTCGGGAGGAGGCGTTTGTCCAAGTGCCGCCTGCTGAGAGGTAAGCGCCATTACCATTCGTGCCATCGGTGCCGACATGAATAGGATGGTCGCCATCTAAGCGATTGATAACAATGAACCCAGATGTCCGTGGTAATCCACTGGGAGCGATAGAGCCATCACCAAAGAAATAAACGCGATGGCTTTCAATGGTAGATGGGACCACCTGTTGGCCATATGTGAGTACATAGTCAGCATTAGATGTATTGCCAAAACCTCCCACTACTACGCTGTACGCTCCAGATGCTTCGTTAAGCGCTCCCCCACAAGCTACGCTATTAGGTCCTGAGGCGGTATTTCCATCTCCACCGCCCACCGAGCTGTACCAACCGGAGGCTGTATTCACTCTCCCCCCCGCAATAGTACTATGAGCCCCGCTTGCAGTGTTAAACGTCCCTCCTCCGATCGTAGCCCCCCCTACAGCGGTATTACCTTGCCCCCCTCCGATGGTCCCGTAAGCTCCTCCGCTTACGGTATTTCCTCCTCCTCCTGCTATAGTACAGAGATTGCCCGAGGCACTGTTCCCATAGCCTCCTCCCACTACGCTCCAAAGACCACTAGCGGTGTTGTTCTCACCTCCCGAGATTACACTTGCTGTCCCACTTGCAACTTGAGTCGGACTATTTCGTCTTCTTTGGAGATCTACGGCATCGGTGCCTCGTGAATTCCCCCCCGCATCCCGCTGGATGGAAAAGTTTGTATTGAACTGCAGGGTCTGCTGGTTATTCACCCGTATCCGCAAAGGCTGATTGTCTATCGTGCCCAAAAAGTGAATAGACGGGTCCGTCCCAAAGTTCCCCTCTATCTGCCAGGCTTCATTTGGATAGACGAGCAGTCGTACCCACTCGCTTCCATTCCACCAGTAGAAGCCGGGCCAAACCCGATTAGACCCCGCACCTGCCGTAGCCGTGTTGAAGACCAGAAGCCCAAAAGCTGGATTGACCACAGGGGCCGCCACATTCCGAGCTGAAAGCCCTAAACGAGGAATAAGAAGCCCCCGCTGATTGTCCTCGATATGTAACCGAGCCGACGGATCAGGTAAGGCTGTGCCGATCCCAACGCCTTGACCTTGCAAGAATACCCCTACGAGCAAGCCTATGGTATATATTCTCCTGTCCATACTAAAGCGAATATACGCCTTTTCTAATGCAAAACAATAGCCTATTTTCAGGCTAACAGTAAAGACAGAGCTCCCGCTCCTTTTTGCAACGGCGCGCCGCTGAGGCTAAAGCTGCCTCAGCAACTTTGCTGTATTCAAGAGAAAAAGAGGGCGCTGACCGACTCGTGGTGATGGATATTCTTTAGCGCTTGGGCAAAAACAGGAGCTACGGACAAGACCGTAATCTTATCCGAAGCTCGCCGCAGAGGCAAGGTGTCGGTTACGATGACTTCCGATAGGCAGGACCGGTCGATTCTATCATAAGCCTCACCCGACAACACAGGATGGGTGATGCAGGCTCGGATAGATTCAGCTCCTTCTTGAAGCAGAAGTTCAGCGGCTCGCACCAGGGTACCCGCTGTATCTACGAGATCATCTACGATTAGAGCGTGCTTACCTCTGACCTCGCCGATGAGCCGCATAGAATGAACCTGATTAGGCTGATTGCGATACTTATCTACTAAAGCCAGCTCCGCATGAAGGCGACGGGCATATTTGCGAGCGCGAGAGGTACCTCCTGCATCTGGCGAAACTATGACCAAGGGCTCTAAGCCAAGCGATTGAATGTAAGGTATATGAACAACTGAGGCTTCTAAGTTGTCTAAGGGGATATCAAAAAAGCCTTGTATCTGTCCTGCATGAAGGTCCATAGTTACGATACGAGAGGCTCCAGCAGCCTGTAGGAGGTTAGCGATAAGCTTTGCTCCGATAGATACGCGCCCCTCTTCCTTTCGATCTTGCCGAGCATAGCCGAAGTAAGGGATAACCACCGTAATAGTCTCCGCCGAAGCTCGTCGAGCGGCATCTATGAGCAAGAGCAGCTCCATGAGATTATCAGCAGGGGCATTGGTGGATTGAATGAGGCAAACATGGGCGCCGCGTATGGACTCCTCGTATTTAGGTTGCATCTCCCCGTCGGAGAACCGATGGAGGGTAAGCTGCCCTAAAGGCTGCCCGTAATGCTCGGCGACTTTTTCAGCAAACGCTCGGGAGGCAGATCCGGCGAAGAGTCGAATGGGGATATCGGGCGACACCCTGTTGCCCGGGGAGGATTCGAACCCCCACACGCAGACCCAAAATCTGCTGTCCTACCGTTAGACGACCGGGCAAGAAGCGCCACAAAGGTATAAAGTTTTGGGTATATGCAAGAGCTTCGTGCGGAGGAGGGGCTTTGATAAGGGCAGATGAGCTGGGGGCGGCGCCGTCGGCGCCGCCCCCAGCTCAAGAAACCCAGCTCCCTCAACTCATTTTAACTGACCAAAAGATTTTTAGGCTAACTTTGCCACATGAGACGCTGGATTGGCCCAGGCGTGCTGGTGGCAGTAGGCTACATGGACCCTGGTAACTGGGCCACAGGCATAGAAGCAGGCAGCGGGTTTGGCTACGCTCTTTTATGGGTTATTTTTTTCTCTAGCGCCGCCGCCATCCTCCTTCAAGTAGCCGCTGCCCGCTTAGGACTATTCTCAGGACAAGACCTCGTGGGTTTAGGGTACACCCTAATGGGGAGTCGCTTAGGGGGATTCTTAGCCCTAACGGCTCTTTTAGCTGTGATGGCGACAGATTTGGCTGAGGTATTAGGGTTTGCTTTGGCTCTACATCTGCTTGTAGGGCTTCCTTTAGAAGTAGGGGCCATCTTCGCCCTCATAGAAACCGTCATAGTCCTCTACTGGACCGCTAAGCGCCCTCGTCTGTTGGAAGGTCTCGTCGGCCTCCTAACTTTAGGTATCGTAGGGATATTCGTTTATGAGCTGATTCTTCTAAAGCCGCCCCTCGGTGAGGTAATGCGGGGCTTCGTCCCATCAGCCAGAGTATTGAAAAACCCAGAAGCTCTTTATTTGGCACTGGGCCTAATAGGCGCTACAATCATGCCCCATAACCTTTACCTGCACAGCGCATGGGTAAAGGGGCGATTTTATGGCACACTGCCTGAACAGGCTCGTCTCACCGCCCGAGATACAGCTTGGAGCCTAAGTATAGCCTTTTTTGTCAATGGAGCCCTTCTTCTAACTGCGGCGGCCTTGAAAGCAACCCACACACCCGATGCACGCTGGGGCATACAAGAGGCTCACCGACTCTTTGAACCCAGCGTAGGTAAAGCAGCCGCCCTTGCCTTTGCAGTAGCCCTTTTGCTGGCGGGCCATAACGCTACCCTCACCAGCACCCTAACGGGCCAGCTTATTTTAGAGTACCTCCTGCCGTCTCGCCTCTCCGCCTTTTGGAGAGGACTTCTGCTGCGAAGCGTTAGCCTTTTACCAGCCTTGCTGGCTCTTCTGATTTGGGGCTCAGAACACCTTAGTGATATGCTCGTTTTGTCTCAGGTATTTTTGTCCCTACAGCTTCCCTTCGTTTTGATTCCTATGCTTTATTTTCTGAGTCGTATAAGGGCTGCTTCTTTCGGTCGTATAGGTCATACACTGGTATGGCTTATCAGCCTAACCATAGTAACTTTGAACATATTTCTGCTATTTGAGGTTTGATGCCTTCAGCGAGTGATAGATAGGCGCCGAATCGCTCGCAGCCGCCCTTGCTCTGTAAGCCATCGCACATAATAAAGCCCCTCTGGAAGGTCCGCCACCGAGATAGACCATGACTCTGATGAGGTCAAGTCAGCTGGAAGTAAGACCGAACGCACACGACGCCCGACCAAATCCACTATCTCTACTCTTTCACTAGGCGCTACTCCATCGGCCGATAAGATGAGCACTTGGCGCATGGCGTCGTAATGCAAGCTGGCCCGAGACTCCCCCTCCGATGATTGTGCCCATAACGCAAGCCCCAAGTTAAACATGAAAATCCAGACACGCATATAATAGTTCAAAACAAAAATCAAGCCATCCGTTATTCAGAAGAGCATGGATAAGCGTGAAGGGCTATTCGGCGTATGCCCACCACTGTATCCGAGCGGATATAGGGTAAAAGCCCTATTCGGTAGACTCCGGCGGTGCCCAATGAGAGTCGCTGAGCGATGACGGTCTCAAAAGCCCTATCCGAATCATACCACCTTCCCAAAGAGTCCGAAAACACCAGTTCCAAGCGAGACTGCGTACGAAAGCCGTCGGGTGATTCCAAAAAGGCAAGCAGGTACAAGTTTCGCCAGGGATAGAGCTCTTCTAACTGTATTTGAAGCTCTAAGGTGCGACATGCAGCGGGTTCGGTTATGGGGAGCTCGCCCCAGAGGGTATCGGGATAAATCCACTGCTGCTGGGGAAAATCCCATCGTAGAACACGCTGCTTTTCGCTTTTACAACCCCAGCAGATCAGGTAGCTCAGCGCTAAGATTCTCGCATCCATTTTGGGTGAGCCATAAATCATTTTCAATCCGAATACCAATACCTTGGTGGGGAATGTATAAGCCGGGTTCGCAGGTAACTACAGCACCGACGGGGAGTGGATCATACCGAGAGCCGACATCATGCACATCTATGCCCAGAAAGTGTCCTATACCATGAGGAAAGTAGCGTTTGTAGGCATCGGGGGGCGCATCCGTAGGGAGAAGCCCTAAGGCTTTGAGTCCTTCTTGAATGTACGAGGTAACTTGTTTATGCCAAAGCTCTATGGATAGACCTGGACGAAGCTGCTTTTGAGCGTATTGCTGCACGTCTGCGACCCAGTGAAGGTATTTTTCGGTAGAGGCTGTTATACTCCCCACGGGGACGGTTCGGGTAAGGTCTGAACAGTGGCTCCCCAAGCGAGCCCCCATATCTATGAGCACAAGCGTTCCATCCTGAAGGGGCTGGCTATTGTGCGTATAATGCAGGATGCAGGCTCGCTCACCGCCCCCTATGATAGGAGGGAAAGCTAAAGTAGCCCGATGGAGCGTGAAGAAGCGAAGGATTTCCGCTTCCAATTCAAACTCCATAACGCCGTCCCGAATGAGGTTTAGAATCAAGTGATACGCTTGGGCTGTGAGGGTGATAGCCTGTCGCAAGAGAGTGATTTCTTCGGGAGATTTGACCATGCGTAGCCGAGCCAGGATAGGCGCTAATCGGACTATGCTATGACCGGGCAGTTCCTGCTGCAATCGGCGGGCAAAACGATGAGCGGGAGAAGGGAGATAACCATGCGTCTGTCGGTCGTGCTCATTGAAGTCCAGCCCCACTGAATGGAGACGACTCGCCATACGCCGCCAGAAAGAAGGCCACTCCGAAAGCGGACGCACATAGCGCACTCCACTGCGAGCCTGCGCTTCCTCTAAACCATAACTCCATCCTTCCCAGAGCTTCTTTTCAGGCGAGGGCGGCTGGATGAACAGGACTTCTCGAGCCTCCTCCGTGGGCGCCTCTGGATAAAGCCACAATAGCCCCCCAGGCGTTTCAATCCCCGTGAGGTAGAGGTAATTGCTATTTTGCTGAAAGGGTAGCACCGTGTCAGCCTCCCCGGGGAGAAGCTCGTTAGCGAAGATAATTCCTGCCGTCCCAGCAGGCAGCTCAGACGCTAAGCGCTGACGATTGGCCTGAAAAAAACTCGGTGGCAAACTGGGGTAGCGTAGCACGGCCCAAAAGTAGATACCCCAGACGACATGCTTGACGTCAGAAGCCGAGAAAATGCCTTGTCATCACCACTCCAAAGAGTAAAGCTTAGTTTGTCAAGTTAGACCCAACACGAGAGAGTCAGAGCTTGGCTCGTTGATTCCACCTCATAGAAATAAGCGAAGGGCCGCTACTACCATCGTTTCTAGTAAAGATATAGCCACTAACCACAGCCCAGGAAAGGCTTTTTTCTGACGCCCATATAAAATCATGCCTAACAGGAGACCTGCCAGCGAAGCAGCTCCAGCTAAGTATAAGCCTGTATAGACCAAAGTCATACTTTGGCCTCGGAACTGAAACACATATATCGGATGCCCGAAGTTCTGGACTAAGAATAGCATTTGACCCAAACGAGACAACTCTGCCAGAATCAAGGCCATCCAGAAGTAGCCATTATGATCCTTTCTCCGAGCAACTACAAACCCACCTACAATCAACAGAATGGCATACCCATAGGGAGCGTATAGGAGCATTTGCATGACTCAAAGATGAGGAAAGTAGAAGTGTCGGCTGGGGTCAAAATCCCCGATGCTTTACTTTCGTCCTGTGGCGATCATTCTCTTCAGTGGAGGGCAGGATTCAACGAGTGCTTTACTTTGGGCCAAAACTAACTTAGCTCCTCCTTGGTATGCTTTGACTTTTGCTTACGGGCAGCGTCATGAAGTGGAGCTTAGTTGCGCTCGTCGCATCGCCCAGCTACTGGAGGTGCCTCATACAGTGATAGACTTAGGCTTATTGTGGGATAACCTTTCCGTGCAGACAGCTCTCACAGGAGATGTACCTATATCGGTCTCGCCTCAAGGACCACCAACTACATTCGTACCGGGACGAAATCTCTTTTTCCTTACAGCTGCAGCTGCATGGGGTTATCCTAAAGGAGAAAATGCCCTTGTCGTTGGGGTGAGTCAGGTAGATTATAGTGGATACCCCGACTGTAGAGCTCCCTTCATAGAAGCAGCGCAAAGAGCTTTATCCGAAGCTTTGGATCGCCCGATTCAGATTTACGCTCCCTTCCTCTACATGGACAAGGCACAGATTTGGCGCTACGTGGATCAGCTTGGGTATAGGGAGTTCATTGCTGAGGAGACCCATACCTGTTACCGAGGCGATCGAAGCCAGCGACACCCGTGGGGCTATGGATGCGGCGAGTGTCCGGCCTGCTACCTTCGCCGAGCTGGATATGAGACCGCTTTTGGCTAACTTTGCTCCATGACCCCAGAGATTCAATCCCTCCTCAAAGCGGCTGAGGAGCACATGAAAAAGTCCATCGCCCACTACGATGAGCTCTTCGCTAAGATTCGCCCTGGCAAGGCAACGCCAGCTCTGGTAGAACACTTGCGAGTAGACTACTACGGCACGCCCACCCCCATCAAACATGTAGCGACTTTCAGCGTGCAAGATAGCCGTACGCTCCTCATCCAGCCCTTTGAGCCTCACATGGCTAAGCCCATCGAAAAAGCGATAGCTGAAGCTAACTTGGGCCTCTCTGTCGCCACAGAGGGCAAAGCGGTACGCGTCAGCTTCCCCTCCTTGACAGAAGAGCAGCGCAAACGATTTGTCAAGCAGGTCAAAGACTTGGCAGAAGATGGACGAGTCGCTATCCGCAATATTCGTCGCGACACGCTAGAAGAGCTTCGCAAGCTCACCAAAAATGGCACTCCAGAAGACACCGTCCGTAAAGGCCAGGACGAGTTACAAAAGCTTACCGACAAGTACATCGCTCACATCGATAGGCTTGCCGAAGCGAAGGAACAGGAACTGCTCACGGTCTGATGGCGCGACTCTTAGTCGTGGATGATGATCCAGAGATACGAGCGAGCTTAGCGGAAGTATTAGCCTACGATGACCATGTCGTGGAAGTGGCCCGAGATGGACTGGAGGCTCAACGCATCTTAGAGCGGTCTGATTTTGATATTGTGCTTTGTGACGTGCGCATGCCGGGCAAAGACGGCATGGAGCTATTAAGCTGGGCTCGCCAATACAAACCTGATACGGAATTCATCATGCTCTCTGGACACGCTACCATAGAGACGGCCGTCGCGGCTACAAAAATGGGGGCCTTTGACTTCATGGAGAAGCCCTTAGACCTGCCCCGATTAGAGATTCTCATTCGCAATGCCGCTGAAAAACGCAAACTAGTCTCCGAAAATAAGACCCTCACTCAGCGAGCGTTTCGGGTGAGGGACCTATTGGGTATCTCCCCTGCGATTCAGCGAATCCGAGAGATGATAGACCGAATCGCTCCCTTAGATACGCGGGTGCTTATTACGGGTCCCAGCGGCAGCGGAAAAGAGCTGGTAGCACGCTGGATTCACCTCAAAAGCCCTCGCAGCAAAAATCCCTTTGTGGATATGAACTGTGCCGCCATCCCTCCCGAACTCATAGAAAGTGAGCTCTTCGGACATGAAAAAGGAGCCTTCACTCATGCTATCAAGCAGCATATCGGACGATTTGAGGAAGCTCATGGTGGGACCCTCTTTCTGGACGAGATTGGGGATATGGCCCCTTCCGCCCAAGCTAAAGTACTCCGAATCATAGAAGAAGGCAAGCTCCGACGCGTAGGCGGTGAAAAAGATATACCCGTCAATGTTCGCCTCATCGCCGCCACCAATAAGAACCTGCAGCAAGAGATAGCTGCGGGACGGTTTCGAGAGGACTTGTACCACCGCCTCAGTGTAGTTGTGATAGAAGTGCCGCCTCTACGGGAGAGGCGTGAAGACATTCCTATTTTAGCTGAAGCGTTTCTCAAAGAGATCGTGTCTGAATATAACATGCCCCCCAAAACTTTTACGCCAGCTGCCCTCCAAGAGCTTACGCTCCACGAGTGGCAAGGCAATGTCCGAGAACTACGCAACGCCGTAGAACGGTTGGCTATATTTGCCGATAAGGTAATTACGCCAGCCGATGTGCAGCGGTACGTACCTTCTTCTGCAGCGACTGAATCCTCTTCCCTGCCCGCTTTTTTGGAAACACCTAATATAGAGACCTTCCTGGATCAGATGGAGCGTGAATACCTCCTCCATCATCTGCGGAAACATGGCTTCAATGTCTCTCGTACAGCCGAAGCCTTAGGCATGCAGCGCACCGCTCTGCATAGCAGGATGAAACGACTCGGCATTCATCGCAGCGATTATGCCTGAAGCTTACATTTATGACGCCGTACGAACCCCCCGGGGACGCGGCAAAAAGGATGGTAAGCTCCATACCATACGCCCTGTCGAACTGGTTCGGCAGCTCATTATAGCTCTTCTGAAACGGCACCCGACCTTACCCCCCTCTGCCATAGAGGACCTCATCTTAGGATGCGTAACCCAGATTGACGAACAAGGCTCCAACATCGCTAAGATCGCCGCCCAAGCAGCTGAGCTACCCGACACCGTGGCTGGGGTAACTCTAAATCGGTTTTGTGCTTCGGGACTTGAAGCAGTCAATCAAGCAGCCGCTTACCTCCGAGCTGGAATAGGCGAAGCCTTTTTAGCTGGAGGCGTAGAGTCCATGAGCCGAGTACCGATGGGTTCGGATGGAGGGGCTTGGTACGCAGACCCCGCTGTGGCTTTCCCTGGCCATTACGTGCCGCAAGGCATATCAGCCGACCTTATCGCTACTTTATACGGCTATGACCGAAAATCTTTGGATGAGTTTGCGTTGCGCTCTCACCAGCGCGCTGCGCACGCTACCCAAGCAGGATACTTTCAGAGAAGTCTCATTCCTGTTCGGAATGTGCTCGGGGAAGTCATTTTAGACAGGGATGAGAACATTCGCCCTGATACGAGCCTGGACAAGCTGGCTGCCTTAGAGCCTTCTTTTGCTCAAATAGGCCAGCAGTTTGGATTTGACGCAGTCGCCTTACAAAAATACCCTCAACTGGAAGCCATTCACCATGTTCATCATGCAGGCAACTCCTCGGCTATCGTAGATGGAGCTGCCTTAGTTCTGTTAGGTACAGAGTCTTTGCATATAAATCATGGCTTGAAGCCTCGGGCTCGCATCGTAAGTTGGGCAGTAACTGGTACGGAACCCACGATTATGCTACTCGGACCTGCCCCAGCTACACGAAAAGCTCTCCAGCGCGCAGGGCTCTCTCCTGATCAAATAGACCTCTACGAAGTCAATGAAGCGTTTGCTGTAGTTCCGCTGCGTTTCGCGGATGAATTGGGTATTCCTTTAGACAAAGTGAATGTAAATGGAGGTGCCATTGCTATGGGACATCCCTTAGGAGCCACTGGAGCAATGCTTATCGGCATCTTACTGGATGAGTTAGAGCGGCAAAACCTTCGCTATGGCGTGGCTACCCTATGCGTAGGGGGAGGAATGGGCATCGCTACTGTCATAGAGCGTTTATGAACCCAAAGCCCTTACCTTTGTGGAAAATATAGCCGTATGAGAGATAAAATAACCATCTACCTGAGCTTAATAGTATGGCTCAGCGTAGCCTGCGGCCCAAAAGACCTCATCAATAAAACTAAGTATGGCGGAAAAACCTACAAGAACACCTGCCAAACTTTCAAAAAAGAAGTCCAAGCCACCTTAGATGCCAATAATGACCCCAGTGCGCTTGTTGTCAGTGAATACGACAACTCTCAGTTTAGTCCGACCTTCGTAGAGCCGGGTCAGTTCATCCAGGCTAATGACACGCTATACTTCCGCTTGGCCAATGATTTGGAATACGGCAAATACCTCCAAAAGAATGTCGCTTTGATTGTAAGAGTAGATTACAAGGCTCCTTCTCACTTAGCTAACATGGAGTCAGACCCTCAAGGCACGGTAGGAGAACTGATTATTACCGAAGCCTACTACAAAGCGAACTCCCAGCCCTTCTTCGTGTATAAAATCCCTTTGGGGGGCAAACGACTGGAAGGCAAGCAGATTTCCCTGTACTTCTCGGTAGTGAAGATGGAAAAAGGTAAAATCACGAAAGTGTATTGCGACTCTCGGAATAAGCCCTTTGGTCCGGCAGACCCGAGCTGCTGTACTTCCCAACCCTGGACAAAAGTTCGGACCGGCATTAGGGCTGCCCTACCTGAGTTACCCATTCGAGATGAGCAATACCGATATGAGGGGTTTGAGGGTACGCTGGACTTGATCTTTCCAATCATGTCTACTAAGTTCAATAAGAAGGAGCTGACCGATGCTATTCTCCAGTATGTAGCCAAGTACGAGCAGATGGGGTATTTGGTTCAAAGCATCAAGATAGAGGGCTACGCTTCCCCTGATGGACGACTAGAACTGAATCAGCGCCTCTCCCAAGGGCGAATGGAAGCTGTCGCTGAGGACCTCAAGGAACATTTCGTGAAAAAGATGGGGCGAGAGCTGCCCATACAAGGCGTTGGGGGAGGCGAAGACTGGCAACGCTTTGATATTTTAGTCAAAACCGCTGACTTTTCCGACGAGGAGCGAGCGGAGATATTGCGCATAGCCTCCCAGCCTATCCACGAAGATGACCGAGAGAAAGAATTACGAAAACTCAAATACTGGCCTAAAATCCGAGAGAAAGTGTTGCCTTTCTGTCGTCATGCCTTAGTGAGCTTCAGTTTCACTTACCAACCCGATAAAATGTATGTAGAGCGGTACGGAGCGCCTATGCCTTTATTAGCGCCCGAGCTTTACAATGTAGCCACTAAAACCTTCATTATCAGTCGCTTCCGACCGGGGGTAAATGCTCGACAGAATCTCGGGATTCTCAATACCCTCATAGATACCCGAGGAAATCGCACGGCTAATCTATTGGCCATGCGCTCTACCTATCATTTCGCTCTGAACGACCTCAAAAGCGCTGTCCGAGATATAGAAGCAGCTGCGAGCTTAGATAAGGGAAATCCCACCTACAACATCGCCGCTTTGGCGTATCGCACCCAGGGGATACAGGAGCTCTCACGCGAGGAGGCTATGCAGATGCTCGAGCGCTACAACGATCTAATCACTCGCACACCCAACGACCGCTCCCTCTACATCAATAGAGCCATAGTCATGGATCACGTAGGCTGGCTCACAGGCGCTATCGCTGACAACACGAAAGTCATCTCCCAAGACGGCAGACTCGCTGTCGCCTATAACAACCGAGGCGTCTCTCTGATGAAAGGCTTACGCCTCTTAGAAGCAGAAGCTGACTTTCTCCAAGCCACCTCCTTAGACCCTAACCTTGCCGAGGCTCACTACAACCTTGCCATACTCTATGCGTATAAAGGCTACCCCGATAAATCAGCTTCCTCCATGGAGAAAGCCATTGCTCTAAACCCTGACTACCGCAAAGAACTGGGAAGCAACCCTGTTTTCAAGGTTGTGCGCGATCACCCTCGCTTTGGTCGCTTTGCGAACTAATAAGCAAGTTCGGAGACCTATCCTAAAGATGGGTAGCTATAAAAAGGGGCGATGGCCTAGTCAGGGCTATCGCCCCTCTCAAGTGCTCCTATTCCCTCCTGATACGCTTCGCCTAAAGACTTATTTCAGTAGGCCTTTGTTTGAGCCTTGCTCGATCCAGAAGTAGCCCTATCCCATGCAGAAGGGTGAAGTAGCCCTCGGAAAGGCTGTGTTACTCGGCATTCTATCTTTGGCTTTTGCCCAAGACAAACCTGCTTACGTCCTTTATTCAGGTCAAGGCAAGCGAATCTCGTATAAAAAAGCGATAGGCCTCTTAGCCCAAGCCGACGTAATACTATTCGGAGAGCTGCACGACGACCCTATAGCTCACTGGCTTGCATACGAGCTTGTGAAAGACTTACAGGCAAAGCGTCCCCTCGCTTTAGGCATGGAAATGTTTGAAACAGATCAGCAAGAAGCTCTAAATCGGTATTTACGCCGAGAGATAACCCTGGACCGACTTGGAGAAGAAGTACGGCTTTGGCCCAACTTCTCCACGGATTATGCTCCTTTGGTAGAGCTGGCTCAAGAGAAGGGCATGGCTATTTATGCGACAAACACGCCCAGGATGCTTGCTCGGGAGGTAGCTCGCCGAGGGATAGCAGACATAGAGAGCTGGGATGAATCAAAGCGCCGCTTAATAGCGCCTTGGCCTTTCCCCCGATTAGATTCTCTCCCTTCTTATCAAAAAATGACTGAAATGGCAGAGGGACATGGTATGAATCCAGAAAACTTTCGCTTAGCCCAAATGCTTAAGGATGCGACCATGGCTTATCGCATTCAGCAGGCTTGGCGCCCTGGTCAGCTTCTATTCCATCTCAACGGCAGCTATCATAGCGACTATAAAGAAGGCATTGCCGCTTATCTGCGACTGTACGCTCCTCATCTACGCGTAGTGAATGTCAGCACACAGCGAGCTCCCCTTCCCCAGCAGTACAAGCCGCCCAGAGAAGGGCTTGCAGACGTTATTTTAGTCGTACCAGAGACCATGACACGGACGCACTGATGGTATACGACATAACTGTAATAGGCGCAGGAGTGGTAGGGGCCGCCGTAGCGCACCGACTACGCCAAGTGCGACCTGAAGCCCGTCTATTGGTCTTAGAAAAGGAAAAATCTCCAGCTTTCCACCAGAGCGGACGCAACTCTGGTGTGATTCACTCAGGGATTTACTATAAGCCGGGTTCTCTCAAGGCTCGCCTATGTGCTCAAGGGCGTGAAAAGCTATATGAGTTTGCAGCTTCTCAGAAGATTCCGCACGAGCGCTGTGGTAAGCTCATTCTCGCTACGAGCCCAGCCGAACAGTCTCGGCTCCAAGCGGTCTACGAGCGCGGCCTCCAAAATGGTATCCCTGGTATCCGCCTGCTCGGTCCCGAAGAGATTCAGGCTTATGAGCCTGAAGCCCGAGGTATAGGGGCTATTCATGTCCCCGTAACAGGCATCATAGACTATCGTATGCTAACTCAGCGTCTTTTGAGCCTAAGCGAGGCCGAGGTCATATACGAAGCCGAGGTTATCTCTCTCAAATCGCATGCCCGCGGCTACGTTATTCATACATCTCGAGGGAGCTATGAAACGAAGTTCCTGATCGCTTGTGCGGGTCTGCAGGCTGATCGGTTAGCCCGATTAGATGGCCTAAGCCCGCCACTAAGAATTGTTCCTTTCCGAGGGGATTACTACGAACTGCGCCCTGAGGCCCGCTGGAAAGTACGACATCTCATCTATCCCCTCCCCCATCCCACCTACCCAGTCTTAGGGGTACACCTAACACGTATGACGGATGGAAGCGTAGAAGCCGGACCTAATGCCGTATTCGCTTGGGCTAGAGAGGTCTATACGCGCACAGGTTTCTCTCTAAGAGACACCTTAGAGGCTTTGACTTTCAGCGGAACATGGCGCTTCTTCATCCAGCACTGGCGGGAGGGATTAGAGGAGTATCGTAGGGCTTTTTCCAAACGGTTATTTTGGCGAAGCGTGCAGCGCTTAGTCCCATCCCTTCAGGAGGAGGACTTGATACCCGGGCGATCGGGGATTCGTGCTTTGGCCCTTGCCCGAGATGGTAAGTTCTGGGATGACTTCTATTTCGTTACCCAGGCTCGTAGCTTACATGTTCTAAATGCTCCATCGCCAGCAGCGACCGCTTCTCTCGCCTTAGCTGAAGTGATTGTTCAGAAAGCCTTAGATACATGGGCTCTCTGTACCTCGGTCCGTATCGGTGGCCTATAGCTCCCCCTCTCCGAGTTATTCAAGCTGGACGGGGGCACATAGCTGTGTTTTTCTCTCAAGAGGATTCTACTCCCGAAGCCCTAGAGCTTCTGGAAAAGGTTGTCACCTCAATCGGGCTTCAGAAGAAAGAGGCAACGCTTGTTGTAGTCCGAACCGTCCTGACCTCCCAGCACCTATCTCTGTTTGCAGAACCAGTTTTGTGGGTTTTGGGCCAACTTTTGCCAGACAAAAAGACAGGCGTTTATGACCCTCTCACAGGTCAGCCCCTGAGTCCCCCTCAAACCTTTCCTCGCCAAGGGCCGTACTTATATATTCTCCCCTCTCTCAGCGAAATGATCGCCCATCCAGAGGCCAAAAAACTCACTTGGCGTTGGATACACACCCTGGCTTCTGCGTCGTCAAAGTAGAAGGTGAAGCGAGAGCGGGATGGCTTTACACCGCTCATGGGCGCGTACCAACCCCCGCCTTTATGCCTGTAGCTACACACGGGAGCCTTCGGGCCTTTCCCGGCCACTTGTTAGATAAAGCCTCCATTCTGCTCTCCAATACCTATCACCTCTATCTACGACCAGGTACTTCTGTCTTAGAGGCAGCGGGAGGACTACACCGATTTATGGGCTGGACTAAGCCCATTCTCACAGATAGTGGAGGTTATCAAGTGTTTAGTCTGGCAAGCCATAGGCGTCTGGGCATAGAGGGTGTTATCTTCAAGTCTCATATAGACGGTTCCTCTCATTTGCTTACGCCAGAAAGCGTTGTTTCTATTCAGCGCAGCATCGGCTCAGACATTCAAATGGTCTTAGATGTATGTCCTCCCTATCCAGCCAGTGCAAGGATCATGCGTGAGGCCTTGGAGCTGACGCATACGTGGGCTGGGCGAGCCCGACGTGCCTTCATGGAAAATCCTACGGCCTATAACTACCCCGTCATGCAGTTTGGTATCGTCCAAGGTGGGGTAGAGGTGGATTTGCGTCGATTTAGCTACGAAGCACTTAGAGAATGGAATTTTGAGGGTTGGGCTGTAGGGGGCTTAGCTGTAGGTGAGCCAGCCGAACTAAGACGGCCCATATTGCACCTAATGGGCAAACTTCTACCTCCAGACAAGCCTCGCTACGTCATGGGATTAGGCACACCGTTAGATATCTTAGAGGCTGTAGCCGCTGGGATGGACCTCATGGATTGTGTCCTTCCGACTCGAAATGCTCGCCATGGACGGCTCTATACCTGGGACGGCATCCTTCACATTAGAAATGCCCGCTACAAATCCGACTTTACGCCTCTGCCCCCTTGGGGCTACACCCGAGCCTACCTTCACCATCTCTTTCGGATAGAAGACCCCCTCGCTCAGACCATCGCCACCGCCGCTAATCTGACCTTTTTTCTGGAGCTCATGGAACAGATTCGTCATCATATCCTATCCGATACATTTCATTCTTGGAAAGAGAGCATAATTCACAGATTATCCAACGAACCTCGGATGCATCTTGATGAGTAATTCAGTACCTTTGAGGCATGTCAAACCTATCTATTTCCGACTTATTCAAGACAGCTTGGGAACGATTTAGGATTCACTGGCTCTGGGGCTTACTTCTTTTGCTGATCAGCATTGTACTGTCACTCATCCCTTACCTTGGGTCGTTAGCAAACCTCCTAATCCAAGCAGTCTTTGTATGCTATGGGCTAAAAGCATGGCGGAGCGTGGAGAGATTCTCCTTTGAGGAAATCTTTCCGAAGGATTTCCTCACCTACCTCAAAGTCGCAGCGGGAGCTATTATAGTGGCCTTTCCCGCCCTGCTAATCGTCACCGTGCTTTCGGGATTTTCGGTTATAGGAGCCTTTGATACAGGTGGCTTCTATAGCTTGACAACCAACCTATATCTCAGCCTTGGACTTGGGATGTTAGCTGGGGTAGCCATGACCTTTTTATTTTTCGCCTACCCCTACTTGATTGTGGATAAAGACTTAGGTGTGATAACTGCTCTGCAGCAAGCCCTTACTCTCTCCCTGAACCAGGGAGGAACTGTCTTAGGATTTCTGCTCCTTGCTCTCTTTATCAACTTCTTAGGTGGGCTGGTCTGCGGGATAGGGCTTTTGATTACTACCCCAGTCACGCTGATAGCTGGGGCGGGATTGTATGTTGGACTCACGGACAACTCGGCTTCACAAGCGAGCTGATTCTGAGGCTTCAGGCGCTTGTTTCTACGACATCATAGGAGCCCAATGAGGCAAGGGGTCGGAAGCAAAGTAGGGCGGAAAGGGCTTACACACTGGTTTTGCTTCATATTCGCTGCGAGGCTGGTGTTGGGGTAAGGAGTCCATCCCAAAGCTCAAACTTCCTTACTTGTCAGAACTCACTTTGCCTCCCGAGAGCGGGAAACTACAGTCACTTGACGCAGCTAAAGACTGCCGCTCAAGTTTCCTGTCCCAGACTCGCTTTACACAGCAAAGCGAAAATACACCACATCTCCATCTTGAATGAGGTATTCCTTCCCTTCTAAACGCATTCTACCTGTGGCCTTGGCGCCTTCTTCGCCGCCACAGGCGATATAATCTTCCCAAGCTATTACTTCCGCTCGGATAAACCCTCGCTCCATATCCGAATGAATCTCTCCCGCCGCTTTAGGGGCAGAGGTTCCTTTAGGAACCGTCCAAGCTCGGACCTCTTTAGGCCCGGCTGTGAAAAACGTGATAAGCCCCAACAGAGCATACGCTGCTTGTATGAGCTTAGGCAGCGCTGGCGCCTCCAATCCATAAAGGCCTAAGAAGTCCTTCCGTTCCTCAGGCGATAGGGTCACTAGCTGAGCTTCCAAAGTAGCACACAAGGTCAGACATAAAGCTCCTTCTTGGCGGGCGATTTCAGCCACAGTTTGGCTATGCTGATTCCCGTGGGGAAGGCTGCCTTCATCAACATTAGCGATATAAAGTACAGGCTTCAAGGTCAGCAGGCCTAATGAGCGCAAATAAGCATGCTCCTCCAAGGATAACTCTAATGTCCGAAGATTCTGACCCCTTGAAAGGTGAGCTTCAGCTCGGTTTAGCGTCTCCAAGTGCTTCTGAGCTTCCTTATTAGAGGCAAGGCGAGCTTCGCGTTCCACCCGAGAGATAACTCGGCTCAGCGTCTCTAAATCCTTCAGCTGCAGCTCCAGATCCACGATTTCCTTATCTCGGATGGGATTTGTACTGCCCTCTACGTGGACAATGTGGGGGTCCTCAAAGCAGCGCAGTACATGTAAAATAGCCTGAACTTCACGGATATGAGACAAAAACTGATTGCCAAGGCCCTGACCCGCATGCGCCCCTCGAACAAGCCCAGCAATATCTACGACAGTTAGGGTAGTGGGTGTAACCTGAGCTGTTGGAAAAAAACGCGCTAAGGCCTCTAAACGAGGGTCGGGAACGGGCAAAATGGCTTTATTGGGTTCAATCGTGCAGAAAGGATAGTTCGCAGCGGCAGCCAATGCCGTGCCAGAGAGGGCATTGAATAGGGTAGATTTTCCTACATTGGGTAAGCCTACGATACCACAGGCAAGTGCCATGTCATGCAAAGATGAGTCAGCTCGCCTTTATGCAGCTTGCGGCTCAACGGAATGCCTTCTTCTACAAGCCTAAGGACTAACCCATGGGCAAGCTATCGTGCTTTACTTTAGCCCTATGTACTCGCTCATCCATGGGCTCTGGATAGGCGATACCCTCATGAGAACGCTTCTTATCCCCCTCGGCATGAACTCTTATGAGAAACATCCGACCCTCCCCCCCGTGATCATTTCACGAGAAAGCCTTCCTCAACGAAATCACCTTCCTGATAAGGATACCCTATGGCTTCCTAAGCCTCGTCTATCCGCTCTATTCAGCGCTATCTTACCTGGCGCAGGACAGATTTACAATCGCTCCTACTGGAAAGCCCCTATTATTTGGGGTGCATTAGGAATCACGGGCTACTTAGCTTATCAGAACCACCGCCAGTACCTCTTCTATCGCCAAGCGTATTTGGAAGCTATGCAGGGGGCTAATCCTCTGCCGCCTTTGCGTCCAGAAAACTTACGCTCTCTCCGAGAAAGCTACCGACAGGACAGAGATGTGTTTTTGCTTATGTTTTTAGTTGGGTATGGACTTCAGATTGGTGAGGCTTATGCCGATGCTCATTTGAAGGGCTTTACAATATATACTCAGGTTATGCCCAACGGCTTCCTTCTTGCACTACGATGGTAAGAAAGCTCTCTCGCTTCTTGTCCATCGTTACACACCCTGTTATCGTAGAGGCAAGCTGGATTGTCTACTGGAGTCGCTGGCAAATCGGATGGATGCTTGCTAGCTTTGGCATTTTAGTTGGCATCTCTGGTCTCCTATATGCGTGGGTACAAGCTAAGGAGCGAGATATACTGGTTTTGCTAGGCTCAGGAAGGCGCTTCCTACTACTGTGGCATCTTATAGCGATTGGGGGGATGTGGAGCGCTGTTACAGAACCGATCTTGTATTTATGGCTCAGCTTCTTTTTTTGGATGAGCTTCTGGGGCTTTGTTCTGCACTGGTGGAGAGAGTATTCTTTTCATGTGTATGGGTGGGGGGGGCTATGTGGATTTTACCTGGGCTACGGACTGGACTACCCTGAATACGCTGGGCTCTTAGCTCTTGCAATGGGAGCGGTAGCCTACTTGCGATATAGAGAAGGAGCCCATTCAATCCAAGAAATAGGGAGGGGAGCGGGGTTAGGGGTAATAGGGGGGTTAGGATATGTAGGGTTCCATACGCTAATGCGCTGAGTCAGGCTGCCACCCTTTCTGATTTACAAATAGACTTTCAGGGGTTACAGTTCGCCGTTTCTCAAACACCGCTTGACGATAAGGACAATCCTGTATCTCACAGAATGAACAGCAAATAGGTTCACAGGGGTCCATATGCCAGAAGAACTCCACCTCAGTATCCAGCTCTCCTCGAAGCACTTCCTCCAAAGTTTTCATCGCTTCATGAGCTTTTTCCAAGCTCCAATACCAAGGAAGGGTTACATGTCCATCTACGTGCAGAGCGCGTCCGTACCGCTGAATCCGAACGTTATGAAGGTCTATCCATTCGGGTCTCCGATGAGCTTGTAGGGCTGCAGCGAGACGCTCAAGTAGGCGCGGGTCCTGAGTGTCCATGAGCGTAGCTGTCGTCTCCCGTAAAATACGCAGAGACCCATACCCTACGATTATAACCACGCCTAACCCTACGCTCTTATCTACTATCTCGGGGAGCCCCCATCGAAGCCCTAAGAAATTCAGCAGTACCACAAATGAAGTCGCCACATCGCCCAAAAGGTGCAGGCTCTCAGCCCGTAAAATGGTGGAGCTGTACCGGCGACCGTTCCGCCACAAAAGGAAGGCTAACCCTAAGTTAAGGCTCATAGCGCCCCCTTGTAGAAAGAAAACTTCACGGACAGCGTGGCTCTGAGCTGGTATGTACCCTCCCGTGAGAATAGTAAAAGCTAAGCCTGCAGCGGTTGCCATGACAATAATTGCTTGGAGAGCACCGACTAAAGCATCGCCCTTCCCGTGTCCGTAGGGATGTTCTCTATCGCGAGGGCGCCGGGTCCATTGTATCCCATACAGACCCAGTAAAGCGGTGAGTACATTTATGAGGCTTTCCCCAGCATCAGAGAAAAAACCTGCGCTACCCCCAACCGCATACGCTAGGGTCTTGAGAAGCAAGACGACAAAGGCCCCCCCTAAGGTCCAGCGTAATAGGATTTCAGGCTTGGGCAGCAAGATGAGCCTTGAGTCGGTCTATGATAGGAACAGGGGTGGGGTCTACGGCGTGTTGCTCCGCCAAATAAACGGAGAAGATATCCACAGAGTAAAAAAGCCACAAGAGCTCGGCCAAATACGGCGATTCGGGGGCTTGCCACCGAGCATAGGGTAGCCCACGCTCTTGAAGGATACCTTCCATAAAGCGCATGCGAAGCCGATTGCGAGGATGAGTATGACTACCCTCCAAAAGCCATACAGCGACTTTATCGCTCAGTGGAGCGGGATACTCCAAGCCGACGATTTCGTTATGGTTCATCTCGGGTACTACATGATGCCAAGCAAGATGCTTGGCATTTTCTTGAATCTGCTGACGAGCGCGCAAAGCGATGCATTCATATTCGGATGGGGCATAGATGACAATCAAGTGATGCTGCCACTGCTCGCTAAGAGCTTTGAGAGCGCTATTATCGGGCTGAGCGGGTCCGAGAATCAAAGGGAAAAGAGCGCGGATTTCCTCCCGCCAGAGGGAGGGTATGAGCCCTAAGCCTTCTAAAAGGCGAAACTGAGCCATCATAGAAAGGGGGGCGGCCCCTCGGGGTGGGCGACCTGCAGGTAAGGGGATAAACCCTTTCAGCCGACCATTCTCTCCCCACGCTCGTAGTATGCCCCCACTGGCTAACCCAACGACAGGTGCATTACGCCTCAGCGCCTCTTCTACACCTTCTAAGGTTTCCTCTGTCGTACCCGAATAAGAAGCAGCTAATACAAGCGTATGCTTTCCTACCCAAGCAGGCAAACGGTAGTCCCGAATAATCTCCCAAGGCACAGCCAAATGCCGACGACTCCATGCGCGCACCACTTCTGCTCCGAAAGCTGAACCTCCCATCCCTATCGTAACTATAGCCGTGTAAGGCCCCCCTTCTAAGGTTATAGCTGGGGCTTCTACACCCGCCTGTAGATCAGCAGGCAAGCTCCGTACCCATTCCCACATACACCGAAGTTAGCCCTTCTCTGGATTAGACCGATATGAAATAATGGCAAGCTCATGCTACCGAGGCCTACCCTTGAAGAGGATAGATTTAGAGCATCCCCTCCACCAAGTCTCGCTGCCAATGATAGAGCCCTTAGCTTTTGTAACTTTGTAGAGGTTATGATGGAAATAGGATGGGGGGCAATCTGGCTGCAGGTGGTGCTTTCTTGGAGTATTGCTACGGAAGGCCCCTCGCCCGCTAAAGTGGGGGATACGATAGCGCTTGTCCTAAGGTCTCAGATACCTCCCCCCTACCATTTGTATTCAAGCCGAGCCACAGAAAAGCCCGCCAACCTTCCTACCCAAATCGTCATAGAGAAGAAACGCAGCGTGCGCCCTATCGGGGGTATCATAGAAAGGGGAACGCTCATAGAGAAATACGACGAGATTTTTGAGACGAAGGTTTATTACTACAAGGGGGAAGCGACCTTTATTCAGCGCTTCCTTGTAGAAGGAGCCCCTGCCGAAGTAGAGGGCTACATCCGCTACCAATACTGCGATGAGGAGCAGTGTTACACCGAGACTAAGGATTTCAAAATCACGATCCCTGTGAAGCCCCTCCCAGTCTCCCCCCAATCCGCTTCAACGGTTCCTCCAGCTCAACAAACCCCTCGTCAATCCCCTGCACCCTCAGCTAATCCAACCGTTCTGCCCGACACTGTATCCGCATCTGAGTCTCGCCCTACCCCACCCCCTAACTCCACCGTTTTCACCCATCTGCCTTCGACTCAACCTAAACCTCGGGAATCCTTATGGTGGGTATTTATCAAGGCCTTCCTCTTCGGCATAGCAGCAGTACTGACACCCTGTACCTTTCCGATGATACCTCTCACGGTGAGCTACTTTACTAAAGCCAGCGAGGGACGAACGGGATTCCCCTTATTAGCTGTGTGGTATGGTCTGTCGATTTTGCTAATCTTCTGGATAGTAGGGCTTTTTTTGACGCTGCTTTTCGGGGCCAGCGCAGCTTACAGTTTAGCCACAAATCCCTGGCTCAATCTCATTTTCTTCTTCATCCTCTTGGCTTTTGGGCTATCTTTTTTAGGTCTTTTTGACATCACGCTTCCCGCAAGCTGGGGCACAGCTGCGAGCAAATATGCCAGCCCAAGGAGCATAGGCGGCATATTCTTTATGGCGCTTACGCTGGTTCTGGTCAGCTTCTCTTGCACTGGTCCTTTGGTAGGCACGCTAATGATAGATATGGTGGGCGGACGCTTTTGGGAACCCTTAATCGGCATGACGGGATTTGGATTGGCGTTCGCTCTGCCTTTCACCATGCTTGCAGGAACGCCCCAACTTCTCAAGAAACTCCCCCGCTCCGGAGAATGGATGGAGACCCTTAAGGTAACCCTCGGCTTCTTAGAGATAGCCTTAGCGCTCAAATTTCTTAGTAATGCAGACCTTGTCTGGCATTTAGGGCTCTTGGACAGAGAGATATATCTCGTTTTGTGGATTACCCTGCTTCTCTTTCTGTCCCTCTACCTCTTAGGGAAGGTCCCACTCAAAGGCGCTGCGCCTTCGGAGATAGGGGTGGGGCGACTGCTTCTTAGCATGAGCTGCTTTGCGCTGGCTTTGTACCTATTTACAGGCCTTTGGGGAGCTCCTCTAAAGCTCTTCTCAGGTTTGCTGCCGCCTATTCACGATGAGATGGGCGTTCGTCTAATAGGCAATAAGGGCATCTCGGCTACCTCCAACGCTTGTCCGTATCCTCCCAACCGTCGTTACGCCAATAAACTGGCTAAATATACCCCACCCGACTTTTGCGCATTCTACGACTTAGACGAAGCTCGGGCTTACGCTGCTCAAATAGGCAAGCCGCTCCTTATAGACTTCACCGGGCATACCTGTACAAACTGCCGTCAAGTAGAGAATACCGTATGGACTTCTCCTATCATTAAGGAGCTCATGCAGCAGGAGTTCGTCTTAGTATCCCTTTTTGTAGATGATGCTACGGCGTTAGACTCCGTGATAGTAACCCCAGAAGGCAACAAGCTACGCACGCTCGGCGATAAATGGCTGTATTTAGAAAAGTCGCGATACAAAGTCCAAGCTCAACCTTATTATGTGATTACGGATTCAAGCTTAGAGCCGCTTCTACCTCCCAAGGGCTTTACGCTGGACGTAAAAGAATATGAGCAGTTTCTACGAGAAGGGATACAACGCTTCGCTGAAAGACACATGGCCTCCCAACCTCATACGAAGCTATGATATACGATGTAGCGATAATCGGCTCGGGTCCTGCTGGATACACAGCGGCTATTTATGCTGCCCGAGCAGGAATGAATCTGGTTGTGATTGCGGGCCAAGAGATTGGCGGACAGCTCACGAAAACCAGTGAAGTAGAAAACTATCCTGGTTATCCCGAGGGTGTGCTGGGACCGGTTATGATGGAAGACTTTCGTAAGCAGGCCGAGCGATTTGGAGCTCAAATGATATACGATGTAGTGGAAAAGGTAGAGCTACGATCCCATCCTAAGCAGCTCTGGCTTAGTGGGGGCGATGTGATTACAGCAGAAGCGGTAATCATCGCCACTGGATCCAGCCCGAAATGGTTAGGTTTAGAGGCCGAACAGCGGCTCTATGGGGCAGGCGTCAGCGCTTGTGCGGTATGCGATGGCTTCTTTTACAAAGGACAGCCCGTAGCGGTAGTCGGAGGCGGAGATACCGCCTGTGAAGAAGCGTTATACCTATCTAAGCTCTGTAGTGAAGTACATCTTCTGGTGCGACGCGACCAGATGCGAGCCTCCAAGATTATGCAAGAACGGGTCAAAAGCACCCCCAACATTCATATTCACTGGCATACCATAACTGTAGACATTTTGGGCGACAAGCGCGTGGAAGGCGTCAGAGTACGCCATGTCCTTACGGGTGAGGAGAGGGATATACACGTTAGGGGATTTTTTGTGGCCATAGGACACCAGCCGAATACAGATATTTTCCGAGGGCAGATTGATTTGGACGCCCATGGATATATTATCACGCGGGCTAAGAGCACGCATACTAACATAGAAGGGGTTTTTGCTGCTGGTGATGTGCAAGACCCGGTCTATCGGCAAGCGGTTACAGCGGCAGGCTCAGGCTGTATGGCAGCTTTGGATGCAGAACGCTGGCTTGCAGAACGTAGGTATGTCCTCCAGGGGAGTAGCCGTTCAAATACTCCATGAGTCTAAATCTTCCAAAATCCGATCTATGTCTGATAAGATATCTCCCAGCAAAGTAGGGTAGTCCGGATAAAGAGGCGCTTTGAGGGAAGGTCCCTTGCCTTCTACAAAAGAGCGCAGTTCTGCTCCTCGCAGACGATGTAAGATGACTCCCTCCCGAACTCGGCGAAGGGTAGGTAGAGCTTCAGCAGGAATGCGCATGGTCTTGTAAGGAGGGAGATCCAAAAACAACCGCACCCATCGGCGAGCCTGATGCTCCGGCACATGTAGAAGCTCCGACACTTCGGACAAGGAGTAATATCGCTTAGTGGAGCCCATGAGTCTGGAGAAGCAGGGCTTGTTTTCGCTGCTGTCGTTCTCTTAAGTCTAGCTCTCCCCAGAGAAACATAAAAGGATCCGCGGGTCGCCCATCTACCCACACTTCGTAGTGGAGAAACGGCATGCGAGCCACAGAAGCTTGACCGACTTTGCCTATGATGCTTCCAGCTGCCACCCACTGACCTGGTTCTACCTCTGGTATTACAGGGTAGTAAAGAGTAGCCAAGTTAGGTGTGTGCTGAATCAACACCTCAGCCCCCTCTTTACGAGACCCTTCAATAGAACGTACGAGTCCTTCGGCGGTCGCCCAAACCAAACTCCCTTTGGTTATCAGAAAGTCCACTCCTTTATGAGGTTGGGACCGACCTGTCAAAGGATGGTTGAGCTCTCGGGGACCTGCTCCCATGGCCGGACACTGGCAGGGCAAGCGACGCGGTAAACGAGACGAACGAAGTTCTGAGTTTTGTAGCACTTCATCGGCTCGTGTCAGGATACGCAACATCTCCTCAACCCGAGTGAGATATCTATACAGAGTATCTTCGGAAAGAACAGCCGATACGGTAGGTAAGGTGGTCTTCCCTGGAATTAGCGTTTCGGAGGGAATCGGAGGGACGATTTGATGGTATAAATGGCGATCCAGAGAGTCCGCCAGTCGGTTCAGTCGCTCTATACTGTCTCGGTGCGAGAGCAAGGTGAAGAGGTGCTTTTCTTCTGTTTCATAGGTTTCCAAGGCAGCCTGTAGCCGGTGTGTAGGGTACCAGTAGAGGAGGAGACGAGCCCCCCCCCACACTCCTAAGGCCATTCCTATCAAGAAGGCAAAGAAGCGGATCCACCCCCAGCTTCGCCAGCGGGGAAGCCGACGAAACTCTAAATACCGCGGTACAAATCGGTACTGCCAACGACTCACAACTTTAGCTACCTTTGCAGAGCGGAAGGCACGACGAGCTCCTTCCTAACCCCCCCAGGTCCGAAAGGAAGCAAGGGTCGGAAGTGAGTCGGGCGATGCCTCTCCGCATTTTTTTATGCCAAGCGATATGCCGACATGGTCTGCTTGAGGGCTTGAAGCTTGGCTATGCGCTTCGGAATGGGAGGGTGCGTGCTAAAAAGATTTACGATAATATCCCCTGCTTTGCCAAAGGGATTAGCTATGAACAAGTGCGCTGTTGCTGTATTGGCATGCTGCATTGGCACCATTTGCGTGAGCTGCTGCAGCTTAGCGAGAGCACTAATCAGCCCATCCGGGCGTCCAACCATGAGGGCAGCCGTCCGATCAGCTTCATATTCCCGTGCTCTGGATATGGCAAGCTGAATCAGGGTCGCTGCCAGTGCTGCTACTATGCCTATCACGATAGCCAGAACTAACCCCAAGCCATTATCTTCTTCTCGGTCGCGGCTGCTTCGGAAAAAGATAGACCAGCGCATCATATCTACAAGCCAAGTGATGGCTCCTACCACCGTGGCAGCAATAGTCATAGTGAGCATATCACGATTCTTGATATGAGCCAGCTCGTGTGCTAAGACGCCTTCTATTTCGTCTTGAGTCATATTCTGAAGAAGCCCGGCTGTAAAAGCGACAATTCCTTGTGCAGGGGAAGGACCTGTCGCAAAGGCATTCGGCTGTAGCTCCGGAATAAGGTACAGCTTAGGCATGGGCATGCCCGCTCGCTGAGTGAGGCGGCGCGTCATGTCATAAAGCCACTTATATTCCCTTTCCGGAAGCGGCTGCGCCCTATATTGCCAAAGAATAAGCTTGTGCCCAAAGAAATAAGCCACCAAGTTCATAATCGCCGCTATAATCAAAGCAATCGTCATCCCTACGGGACCACCCGCTAAGTGCCCGATAAATACGAGAAGTACCGTCAGGCTCGCTAAGAGGAGGAAGGTCTTGACGCTGTTCCAGGTCATACGGCAAATGTAACAAAACCTGCGCCATGCTGCCGAAATGTCATACCTGGTTGTATTAGACTTCTTGAGCCCCTGGAGTAGCTCAGGCGGCCAACCCTGTCTCGTCCTCAGGCTACCCTAGAAAGCATGTCAATCCACGGCGCAAACCTTTATGAGGTCCGAACAGGAACAGAAAATGAGTACCTTAAGCCCATTTATGCTCTAACCGCTTAGAGCCTGTATTTACATTCAACTTTAGAGCAGTTATCAAACAGGTGCAGCTGTGCGCGCCTTTATCTGCCGAATAAATTCATCAAATATCTCATGGCTATCATGAGGACCGGGGGATGCCTCTGGATGATATTGAACGCCCTGAATAGGAAGTTCAGCATGGGCAAAGCCTTCTACGGTATGGTCGTTGAGATTGATATGGGTGAGGCGAATATCAGAACGCTGCAATATAGCCTGCATATCTATGGCGAAACCGTGATTTTGAGAGGTTATGAACAGCTTTCCTGTACGAAGGTCCTTTACAGGATGATTGCTACCTCGGTGCCCGTACAAGAGCTTATAAGTGGGGATACCCAGCGCTAAACTCAGGAGCTGGTGTCCTAAGCAGATGCCCAAAGTCGGAAGCCCTGACTCAACAATGTCTCGGGCTGTTCTAATGGCATAATCCATAGCAGCAGGGTCTCCAGGGCCATTGGAAAGAAGAAAACCCACGGGTTCAAAATCACGCATTGATTCAAAGGTGGTGTGAGCGGGGAAAACCCCCACACATAATCCACGCTGAACCAGCTGGTCTATAATAGCTTTTTTGACTCCAAAATCCAACAGGGCTATGCGCGGTTGGTCAAGATCGCCCACATAGTACATTTTTGAGGTTGTAACCTGGGAGGCTAATTCCGCTCCACTCATAGAAGGAAAAGCTCTGAGCTGCTCTAAAAGGGTTGGCGTGGGCGGCTCGGTAGTAAGAAGGGCATTCTGGGCGCCTTTCTCCCGCACATGCCGAACTAAAGCGCGTGTATCTATCTCTGCAATTGCCGGAATGCCATGCATGCGCAAATATTCTGGTAGTCCCAACGCTCGCCCTGAACGGCTGAAAAAACCGCTCATGTGCCGCACAACCAGACCGCGTATAGTTGGCTTGTCATGTTGCCATTCCTCGGCAGCCGTGCCATAATTCCCTATGTGAGGCAGGGTCATCACTAAAATCTGCCCCCAGTAAGAGGGGTCTGTTAGTATTTCAGGGTAACCTGTAAGGGCTGTGTGAAACACTATTTCTCCGAAAACCACCGCATCTGCCCCTACGCTAACACCTTCAGCTTGCCAGCCGTCGGCCAGAATGAGATATGCTTTCTTCATTCGGGGTTGCGAATGAATACTGACTCAAAAGCGGGTAGCTCTCCTCGTCGGAGCTGCTCCAAGACTTTCTCTAACTTCTCGGGATTTACAGAAAAAACCATCCGACGCCCTTCTATTTGTAAAACGGGCGCTGTATCACAGGCTCCGAGACACTCAGCTTCCCGAAACCAAAAGAGCCCATCGGGCGTAACCCCTTCATCGTTTAGCTGGAGAGTCGTCTGAATGTAGTCCCATAACTCACGACCTCCGCATTCCCCACAGGTGAAACAGGTACATAGCTCTAATAGCCATTTGCCCTTCCGCTGCGTGAGGTACATCGTATAAAAGGTGGCCACTCCCTCCACATGAGCAGAGGGGAGGCCTAAAGTCTCTGCCACGAGCCGAATAACCGGCGGAGATAGCTCCCCAAACTTTTCCTGAGCTATCCATAAGGTGGGCATCACTGCACTCTGACGAGTAGGATATTTCTGGCAGATAGCTTCTATCCGGGCTCGTTCCTCAGCCGTGAACGCATAGGCATTCATCCCTACAAAACTACACAATAGGAGGCGGGCTATGTTTCCATCGGTTGTGAGTCCAAAGCCAGTTATGGGGATGGCGGCGAATGCTACACTCCAAGGCTTGGGCATAGAGCTCGGTGAGCTTACCATCAGGTAGGCTATGCGGATCATCCGTCAATAGATGGGGATAGGCTTCGTATCTGTGCCTCCCCACGGGTACAATTTCCACAAAAAGAACGCGATAGCCCAAAAGTTTGGCGCTGCGCTCTAATCCTCCATGCCAGGCCGTAGAGCGATGGAGAAAAGGAGCCCAATAAGCTCGCCGCAGGTCACTCGGACTTTGGTCAGCCATCAAGATGAGAGTGTGGGTTTGGCTCCGCATACGAGCCAAACGGGCTCCCATTTTACCTAAAGGCAGCATCTCACTGCCATAACGCCCCCTTAGCTCCAAAAACAATCTATCGGCCGCTTTTGCCCCCAACGGCAGATATACACATAGAATAGGGGCCCTAGTATCCTTCCGAACAACCCAACCTCCCCATTCCCAGTTGAACTGATGCCCCATAGCAACTATGACCGACTGGCCCCTTTGGTGAGCTTCATGAAAGAGGTTCAGGTTTTTGATCTCAAATCGCTCTCGTACGGCCTCCCAATCCCTCGCCTTCATAAAACAAACCTCCATCATCCAATCAGCAAAAAGCTGATAGAAATCTTTCTCTATCTGAGTGAGATGGGGCTCAGGCTTATCAGGAAAAGCCTGCCTCAGATGCTGACGCACCAGCTCTCGCCGATACCCCCATACATAATACAGCAACCGATAGGTGACGCCCGAAATGATATCCAACCTCCACCATGCAAGCCGACCAAAGCCCGTGAAGATTCTGTCCATTAGGGCGTAGAGAACTCTATCCTGCAGCCTCACAATACAAAGATGGATCAAGCCTTAGACTCCTGAGCCGAAGCTGGAAAGTCATGTAGGGATTTGAAGAGGGAAAAAGAGCCTTAAGGAAAAAAGCGAAGGGTGAGCTGAGTGACCATGAGATGCCTGGATGGCACGGAATGTATTACTTGTAGGGAGGCAAGGGGGGCGCCAGCGCCGAAGGCGCTGGCGCCCCCCCCTCTCAAGCCCCAACCCCCTACTTTTGCTCTTCGTGCACCCGATAGCACCCTACGTCTGGTACTGGAGACGCCCTTATGCCTCTAGCATTTACGCCTTGTGTATGTGGAACGTGGGTAGCCGGCACGACCCACCCACTAAAGAAGGTCTACTGCACTTCTTAGAACACAGCCTCTTCAAGGGTACTGAGCGACGCACAGGCCGAGCTATTTTTCGCCTAATAGAAAGCGTCGGCGGCGAACTCAACGCCTTTACTACCAAAGACAAAATAGGCTTAGAAGTGCGAACTGCCCCCACCGAGATAGGAACCGCCCTCCTTATTCTGTATGAACTCGCCTTCAGAGCGACTTTTCCTGACTCTGAGGTAGAAAAAGAGCGTGAGGTCATCTTAGAGGAGCTGGCTATGTACGAAGACATTCCCGAAGAGGCTTTATTAGACCATTTTGAGGAGCAGATTTTCACCGAGGGAGGCTTGCGCCATCCGATTATAGGGTACAAAACATCGGTGCGCTCTATTACGCCAGAGGACTTGCGCCTATTTTACAGAGATAGGCTTCAAACTTCGCCCTTCGTGCTTCTCCTTACAGGCCCTCTTTCAGAGCGGGATATACTTCGGTCTCTCACACGAAGCGGCTGGAGCTCCATATCGATATCGGATCAATCTATCCCGCCGCCGACCACGAGTGAAAAGGTAGCACCTCCTCTTATTCGACATGCTGCTCGCCACACTCAACAGGTCCACCTCATTATAGGAGGTATAGCCCCAACCATATATGAATGGGAGGAAAGCATACCCGTACAGCTTCTTTTACACCGATTAGCAGGGGGCATGAGCAGCCGTCTCAGCCTAATCTTGAGAGAAAAACATGGTTGGACTTATTCGGTTTACTCCTTCTACCATAGCTACCCCGAAAAGGCGATTTGGGGTATCTACACTGGACTTATGCCCGAAGCCTTTAGGCGCGCCCGTCTTCTCATCCAAGCAGAACTGAACCGCTTGATGGATAAGCCCCTCTCATCTCGGCAACTCTCCGAGCTATCCCGAAGTTTCCTTGGCAAACAAACGCTCTTATGGGAAAGTTCCACCTATCGTATTCAGGCTTACAGTCGTAGCTTACTTGACGTAGGACGCCTCATAGAAGAGTCCGAATGGAAAGATGCAATTAAAGCAATCACGCCTGCCCGCTTGCAAGAAGCGGCAATACGCACTTTTGGACAACTCTATGAATGGGCTTATGTGCCAAAGGAACCTCAGCCCCACCGAGCTCCTGACTACCCCGAACCATCCCTTATGGATTAGCTTATCTATCTGAAGGTGCCCAACAAAACGCTCTAAATGAAGTCTAACTTCGTGCCACATAGCCCAATGCCCTTAGGCATAACGCTATATCTGCTTATGAAGCCATCAAAAGTTTTCAGAGAGGTAGAAATAGAAAATCTCCAGCGATACTGGGACAGTTGTCCGTGTACCCTACGACACTCCCCCAAACCCGTAGATACCAAGAAGTGGAGAAATGAAAGTATTTCGTTGAGCCCCACATCTTAAGTTTCGCTGAGGCACAGATTCAGGTGGCACTCATGCTTTAAGGCCGTACCCAGGGAGCCCTCAGCTAAACTACCCTACAGCGCAACCGATGGATTAGGATTTACCCCACCGAAAAAGAGATAAAACCAGGCCGATAAACTTATGAATCTACCCATGTCGCAATACAACCTTAGACGGAGACAACCTTAACTGGGCTGTAGATGCCGCTTTTGTATAAAAGCATTCAAAATATCAGCGTAGCTGGGATGACGGCTAACCAAGAAGTGGACACCTAAGAGTACAGCAGTTTGGGCATCATGCGGACGAGTAAAAGCCACAGGATATCCCCGAACCGTCTCAAAGATTGTGTCTAAATAGGACATGGAAGCCTGCTCAGAAGGGCAAGGCATTACAATGAGAGGCTGTTGAGGAACAAGCGAAGCAGCAACAATCGGAAGTATATATGCCCCACGCCCCAAGGCTAAAACGCATACACTTTGGCCAATACTTTCCATAAGGGAACGCAGCCCTGACAAGCTAGGGAGCCCAGGTAAAACTTCCTCTCTGTACACAATACCCATCTGCGAAAGAATAGAGCGCGCATCCTCTAAGATAAGAGGGCTCTCAGACGGATCCCTAAGGAGGACAATTTCAGACCGGCTCATCAAAACAAAGGTATAGGTTTTTGGATGTACTTTTGTGGGGTGAAGGGGGCGCACTTGCCGCTAACCCACTCCCTCTTTAGTCTCACCCTGTCTTTATTCGTGTTAGGGCTTTATGGACTGTTTTTATTGGCGGGACAGCTTGTATTAGAGCAGGCTCGGGGTGGCTTAGAATACCGCATTCACCTCTACGGACTCGTTCCCAACGAACGCATAAACGAAATACTTAGGTGGCTGCAAACCCAACGCTTAGTACGGGAAGCTCAGTACGTGTCGCCGGAGTCAGCTATGGAAAACTTTCAGCAGATAGCCGGCGAAGAGTTTGTTCGGGCCATGGAGGGTTTTAATCCTTTCCCCCCTACTTTCAAGGTACTCTTTCATGGAGAGCTCGTTTCGTCGGACAGTATTTTAGTATTTTCTCAGCGAGTATTAGAATGGGACGAGGTCAAAGAGATTGACTACCCACGCCGTTTATTAGAAGTATTAGAAAAGCGAGCTAATACTTTTCGCTGGGTAGGACTTTTCGTCGGAGGATTGATGGTGATTATAGCATTTTTGCTCATCTTCAACACGGTAAGGTTAGCTATATTCAGCCGACGATTAGAAATCCGAACCATGGAGCTGGTTGGTGCTACACGCCAGTTTATTGAGCGCCCTTTTCTTCTTGTAGGGCTTTTCCAGGGTTTTATCGGTTCAATCTTAGCTATTCTCGTTCTCCATGCAGGTTTACTCTTAGTGGATCGCCTTCTACTCTCAATCAGCTTCTTGCTTACAGACTGGCGACTCATGGGGCTCTACGCTGGACTTGCAGCCTTTGGCACCCTCATGGGCTATTTAGCCAGTCGCCTTGCACTGAATCGCTTCCTCAATCAAACCTTAGAAAAACTCATATGAGCGCAGAAAAAAAACTCACCAAAGTCCCTCCCAAATCTATCGAAGACTCGACGAATAAAACGGGCTCCATGCCTTTCTCACGAGCCAATTACACATGGCTTATTGTGGGGATCGTCTTACTCGTGGTTGGATATGTCGGACTTCTCATACCGAGTGAATTCGTGGATAGCAAGGAATTCTCTTTTTCTCTGTACATCGCACCATGGTTTATTTTGAGCGGCTTTCTTACACTTATTTATGCTATCTTGAAAAACTGAGATGAGCTGGTGGGAGGCCCTACTCCTTGCACTGGTTGAGGGCATCACGGAGTTTCTGCCTGTATCTTCCACAGGGCATATGATCTTGATAAGTATCTGGTTAGGACGAGCTGAGGAGACCTTCACCCAAGATTACGAGATCATCATACAAGGAGGGGCTATCCTGGCTGTCTTAGCCCACAGCTATAGGCGCCTTTGGAATCCCCGCTTGTATTTGCCTATCGCGGTAGCTTTCCTCCCAACAGCTATGATTGGATTCTGGGCTAAGGAGTGGTTAGAGGGACTACTAACTTCTCCGCTTATTGTAGCCATAAACCTGATTGCAGGGGGGGTCGTTCTAATGAGAATGGATCGTTGGTTTAGAGGGTCTCAGGGTGGCATAGAGTCTATTTCGCTTTGGCGGGCTATGATTATAGGCCTGGTACAAGCCTTGAGTCTTTTACCTGGGGTGTCTCGGGCTGCAGCAGCGCTCTTTGGGGCGCGTTGGATGGGTTTGAAAAAAGAGGACGCAGCCGAGTTTTCCTTTCTATTAGCTGTGCCGACACTTGGAGCGGCATCCGCTTACAAGCTCCTGAAAAGTCCCGTAGCTTTTAGTTCAGAAAATGCACCCGTGCTGATAATGGGCATCGTCGTGGCGTTTATCGTAGCATTTCTCGCTATGCGCTTTCTAATCACTTCTTGGCAACGCTATGGCCTTCTACCCTTTGGGGTATATAGGATCATACTGGGTAGTGTGGTGCTCCTATGGAGGGGATTATCCTCGTAGATAAGCCTTATGGATGGAGTTCTTTTAAGGTGGTCTCTTGGGTGAAAGAGTACTTTGGCTTTCAAAAGGCTGGCCATGCTGGGACTTTAGACCCCTTAGCTACAGGACTGGTCTTAGTGGCTGTGGATAAAGCTACCCGAGAGATCGCCTCTTTTCAAGGCCTCCCAAAGGAATACTATGCCTTAGTAGTTTTAGGTTGGCGAAGCCCATCAGACGACGCGGAGTTTATGCCTGAGCGCGTTGCTGAGCCAGCCATTCTCTCCGAAGATGAACGCAAAGCTCTCCTTGTTCGATTCGTAGGAGATATACAGCAGCGCCCTCCAGCTTTCTCAGCCTTGAAAGTTCGCGGAAAGCGGGCCTACGCTTTGGCCCGCCGTGGAAAAGCAGTTTCCCTTCCTCCTCGTCTCGTGAGCATTTATTCTATGGAAGAGGTAGCCTATAACCCCCCCTATCGCTGGCTCCTTCGGATTCACTGTGGAAAAGGCGTCTATATCCGTAGCTTAGCCCGAGATATAGGTGAAGCCACGGGTTGGGGGGGGTATTTAGGTGCTCTGCGCCGTACCCGCATCGGCCCCTATACGGTTTATCAAGCTTTACAGCCAGATGGATGTTTACCCCGGTAAAACCGCCAGTCCCCGAGGGGGCATTCTGACCATGGGAGTGTTTGACGGCGTACATAAAGGTCATCAGCTACTTTTGAACATATGCGCCGAGTGGGCGGCTCAACTGAACACCTTTACAGAAGTTTGGTTGTTTCATCCTCATCCCCGCACAGTCCTCCGCGGGGAGAATGTCCCTATGCTCACAACTATAGAGGAACGCTTCGCCCTCCTGCAGAATGGGGGTACTACCGTAGTACGATTAATCCCTTTTACCACGGCTTTATCTCGTCTTTCTGCCGAGGCCTTTATCACCGAATGGATAAAAGCCGTGTCAGACCCTCAGGGGGTGGTTCTGGGGTACGATCACCGTTTCGGTTACAATAGGGAAGGCGGCCCTACGCTCCTCCGAGAAAAAGGCTTTATGGTGAAGGAGGTTCAAGCTCTGGAATGGGAAGGGGCCCCTGTAAGTAGCTCACGAGTGCGACGCCTTTTAGCTGAAGGCGCAGTTCAGGCAGCTAAGATACTCTTGGGGTATCCTTTCTCCATTCGGGGCACGGTTAGGGCAGGGCGTCAAGAAGCGCGCCGATTAGGGGTGCCTACAGCGAATATTCCTTATCCAGCTGAGAAGATTCGGTTGCCCCCAGGTATTTACATAGGATGGACTCAGATCGCACCAGCCGTTTCCCTGCCTATAACTAAGGGACTGCCCAGCCTGATCTACCTACCTCCAGTGGGTGATTTAGAAATCCACCTCTTAGGAGAGAAACAGGATGAAAGCCTTTATGGCGTTGACTTAGCGGTTGGGATTATACAGTTTATCAGACCTCATAAGGAGTTTGATTCTTCATATGCCCTTTTGCAGCAGATTCATGAGGATGTGGCGGAGGCTTTGCGCTATTTCTCTTCGCCTGATCTTCTTGATTCTCAAATAGGGTAGTTAGAGCCTTGAAGCAGCCTTTATGTAGTTTGAGCTAAAAGGTTAGGGGGGGCGGCAGCGCCTGCGGCGCTGCCGCCCCCCCCTCCCACCTGTCGAGACCTTTCCTCAGCAGGCAGAGGAGAACCTCTTCTTTTACTCCACTATGAAGCGAATGATATGAGAGGTACCACTGCCAGTGACACGCATCAAGTAGAAGCCAGCTTGAAGGAATAGAGGGAGCTCATGCGGGCCTTTGCCTCGCAGGACAAAGCGCTCTATTTCGCGACCTGTATAGTCCAGAATAGCTACCTCGTAAGGACCCTCTGTTGACAGCGATAGCCAAGCTAAGCCAGAGACAGGGTTAGGATATAGAATAGGCGTGCTGCCCTCCATATCCTTCTTAGGCAAGACGGCGCTTCTGGCGCCAAAATGAATGTAGAAAGCATATTGACGATTCTGAGTTACCCTATTTGTAGGAGGTGGAGTCAAACCGTAAATAAGGGTATAAACGCCCGGCTGGGTAGAGAACACACAACTCGTGGAAGTTATACCGCTATCTACTGCAGAGCCATTCAGACCGTAGAGCGTCCAGTTCCACCAGTAAACACTGTCTGGATAGGGTGTATAAACCCCCGCATGCAAGCAGACCGTGTCCAGAGGAAGGGATATAGTATCGCCAGGGGTGTAGACGGTAGTATCCCCCGGGTAATACACAATAACGCTATCATTCGGCAAACCTCCGCCCGTGAATACGAAGGTGAAAGTATCAGCGCAAAATTGCGTAACTCCACAAAGCCAATTCACCCTAGCGTAAACCTCCAAGATGTAGGAAGCGGATATAATGGGTAAAGTGATAGAACTGCCCTGTCCGACTAAGCAGCCACTGGGTAAATTGGCCCCGCATATTCGCCAGTCGTATATATAGTTCGGATAATAAGTGCTTGGAATCGGAGATGCAGGAGCCAGGTGAAAGGTGTAAGTGCCATTCGCTAGCCGAATCGGTTGGCTTGAATTCGGTAGATAAGAAGCATTATTGATAATGAGAAGGGGTAGGCAAGGCTGCATCGTACTATCAAGGCAGTTTTGAAAAGGAGAGTCAATGTAAGCATCTATGATATACGGTATAGTATCCCAGCAGATACCATTGTAGAAGTGTATTCGCAGATAATGTCTGCCAGGTGAGGTCAGGTAGACCGTATCCAAAATGGTGCCGGCTGGATAATTTCTCCAATCATGCCTATGTTGAGCTGGACTCGGGCCAGTTAGCCACCATCCTCTGAAGTCTCCTGTCACACTCAAAGAAAACGGATAGGCTCCCAGCGGAAGGGAAATACTCCTGCGAGGCTGCACTTGTCTACCTCCTATCTGGAGTAGAATGCTATCTCGGCAAAATTGAGCCCAGGGGCTGGGCGGGAATGTATCACCGTAAATAACGATGGAAGCAGAATCTGTACACGCATTCGTCCCGCCTGGAGCGTAATAACCCACTATCAGATTAAGGTGATAGTAGGTAGGATGATGAGCATAATCCAGCTGCACATTTAGCGTAGGGGAAGCCCCAGATAGACTCCCACTGGCATGATAGAGAAGCTGCCCAGCACTGTTAGAACGAAACAGGTCCCAGTACCAAGTGTAGGTACCAGAGTAACCCGAGCTGGCTACACGGGGGTAAGCGGTAAGAAACCCACCTTGTATGCGTAGGGTATCTCCGTTTCTGTACCACCGCCCGGCGTGAGCCATACGTAAAGAGTCGCACTGGGCTTGTAATAGATAAGGCGCAAGCCAAAGTACCGATAAGGTTAAGTAGGCAAACCTCATACCTAAAACGAAATACGGGACTTTGAACATTAGTTCTGATACTTATAGGCCAAGTTTTTTGCATTTCAGCCCAGAGTCAGTGCATCTCAGATCCTGAAGCATGAAGAAGGGCCGAGTACCCTTCTAACAACCGTCTATGTGGAGCGCTATTAGACCGCTTACTCTATCTTGTGAGAAAGCTCTGGACTTGCTGCCTAAGGACATGGAGTAGATGAGACCGCCACTCCAACTCTACCATTTCTCCCTTCTCTCGGAAAGGCAAGGCTTGCCCCTTAGAGAAAAAAATGCCTTCTATTTGATACGAAAGGGTGTAAGATCGCTCTGTATAAAGGCGATTGCTACGGGCAAACACAACGGTATGGGGCTTAGCTTGCAGATCCATGCGCTCTACATAAAATAGGCCAGCCCAGTGTGGGGGTAAGCGTTCTGGGTTCTCTATGTACCCAGCGAGCGTTGGATGACGGTGAAGATTTAGGATGAGGTAAGTAGAATCCGAGACCCTTTCAGCTAAGGAGTCTATTAGGGATAGAAGGAAAGCCGCTTTTCCTGTAATGACCTCTTGGTCGGAAGAGAGGATAGCCATTCGGTAATAAGGATCAAACTGAAAACCCCGAGCCGAAAAGTATAACCCTACGGTATCTTGACCTCTAAGGCTGCACCAGCCGAAGCTCCCGATGATAACTGTCAGTGCTGCGCACGAATGAGCCGTTCGGACGAAGGTCATACACATCAAGCCGTTCATAGCGATGTACAAGCCCTATATCCCGAGTGAAGACTTCATAGAATAAAGCTCGCCTTAGGGTACCGAGAGTATCCAGGCGTCGCAGAACTATAGCGCTGCGTGGGAAAGGCCGCCCAATCAGAAGATAAGTCGTATCAACAGACCCATACCGGCAAGTCTCGGGCGGATGATCTATGTATTCATACCGATTCCAGCGGACAAATCGGGAAAGAGGAAACCGTAGTACAAGCAGACGCCGATTGTCCTCCCAGATTTCTGCTTGAGAGGAATCCCGATAAGCGAGTCCTACCCGAAAAAAGCCCCATGAACGATCGAGAGTAGAAGTCGTATCCCAAATCACATAGTAACTCCAGCGCCCATAGGCATCTCGGACTGGCGTATCTATCCGCATTCGCAGAAAGTATGACTGGGGCTCAGCTCCAATAGTGGTGTAAGTCGTCTCCCGCACTTCATAGATCCATTCTCGTCCGGTCTCTATGGGGAAAAGCGCAAGTCCATTCTCATAGGTAGGGCGAGGTATTTCCCGTCTGCATCCCCCAACCCACGCAAGACCCGCCAAGAGCCAAGCCGCTCTCATAAGGCGAATTTAGGAAATAAAACCCTCTTCTAAGGCGTAGTCAGAGAGTCTTCCCGTAGTAAAGCGTGAACGAAGTCCTCGGCAGAGAATGGAATAAGGTCTTCGGCTTGCTCACCAACGCCGATGAAGCGGATAGGCAGACCTGTTTTTTCCACGAGGGCAAAAGCGATACCCCCCTTCGCCGTGCCGTCCAACTTCGTTAAGACTAAACCTGTACAGTGGGTAGCCTGCATGAAAGCCTCAGCTTGCCGGAGAGCATTTTGCCCCGTGGTCGCATCTACAACTAAGAGAACTTCATGCGGAGCGCCTGAGAGAGCTTTTCCGATGACCCGGTACACCTTGCCCAGCTCCTGCATAAGCGGTGTGCGAGTATGGAGGCGACCTGCAGTGTCTATGAGCACGGTATCGTAGCCTTCCTTAATAGCTTTCTGGACACTCTCATACGCGACAGCCCCCGGATCAGCCCCCATTCCTTTCTCCACGAGGGGTATCCCCAGTTTTTCGCTCCAAATCCTGAGTTGCTCTACTGCTGCCGCTCGAAAAGTGTCAGCGGCTCCTATCAGAACTTTCTTCCCTTCTCCTTTCAGCCTGTAAGCTAAGCGAGCTAAAGTCGTTGTCTTGCCTACCCCATTTACACCAACGAGAAGGATAACATATGGGTGACCCTCAGGTGGGGTAAAGTTCCGGCATAAAAGCGGTACAAGGATACGAGACAAACGATCTAACAAGGTCTCTTCGTCGCAAAGGGGATATGCTTTTAGAGATTTTTCTAGCTCAAGAAGAATCTTTTCGGTGGCTTCCGGTCCCACATCGGCTGATAAAAGAAGCGCCTCTAACTCTTCACGGCTTGCCTCATCTAACCCACGACGCCCTGAAAAGAAAGCCCGAATCCGCCCCCAAAAGCCCTGACGCGACTTTTGAAGCCCCCTATCTATGGAAATGGAAGGAGGGGCCTCAGCTTTCTTTCCACGCAGCCACTCCCAAAGTCCCATAGCTTAGCGGTGAATCACCTTCCAGTGATGAAGGTAAGGATGGTTCGTTAGGTCGGTCAGAAGGGGACAAATGGAAACATATCCCCTTTCTAAGGCCCAAAGGTCGGTGTCGGAGTCAGGGTCTTGGCTTTCAAACCGTCCGACCATCCAATAATAGGACTGTCCATAGGGGTCTATCCGCTGTTCAAACTGCTCTACGAAGCGACCCCGAGCTTGCCGAGTGAGACGAAGCCCTTTTATTTCTGAGAGGGGGAGGTTAGGAATATTCACATTCAGCGGCACATCAGACGGAAAGGGGTCCGCTAAATACAATAAAATCACCTCACGCACTATCGCTTGAGCAGCCCCAAAGTCCGCTTCCATGCTATAGTCTAACAGGGAAAAACCGATAGAGGGAATCCCTTCAAATGCCCCTTCTATGGCCGCTGAAAGAGTACCCGAGTAAAAGACACTGATGGAGAAGTTGGCTCCGTGATTGATGCCTGACAAAAGGAGGTCGGGCCGAATCTTGAGTACGCCTGTGGCGAGCTTGACGCAATCAGCCGGCGTACCACTACAAGCCCACGCTGGCACATCAGCACCAAAAATAGAAGAGGGATACAGTCTGAGAGGCACACCGATGCTTATGGCATGGCCCATTCCACTCTGAGGGCGATCAGGTGCTACTACCGATACTTCCCCGAACTCTTGAGCTACCTCTACCAACGCTCGCAGCCCTCGCGCTGCTATCCCATCATCATTGCACACTAGAATGCGCACGCCCCAAAATAACGAAAAGAGCTTTACCTACGAGGGTTTCCGTATTTTTGTTTGCCTCTGAACCTATGAGCACACGCGCTTCTCGCCAGCCGGGCTTCAATCTGTACTGGCTCTATCTACTCTTGTTCGGGCTGCTCCTTGCTTCTTTCGTGTTTATGCCAGAGCGGCAAAACTCCGTTCCCATCACTTATTTAGATTTTCAACAGTGGGTAGAGCGGCGACTCATCCGAAAAGTCGTCCTCATCGCTAATCGGGGTGAAGCCGAAATTTACTTGACGCCCCAAGCCATGGAGCTTCAGGATATTCAGGAGCGAATGCGAAAAGGCTTCTGGGGATGGCTTCCATTTAGTTTTCGCGTAGTTTCTGTAGAAAAGTTAGAAGAATACCTTCAACAGCGGCATATACCTTACGATGTAGTAGAGCGTACCGACTACTTGGGAATTCTGCTGCAGTATGTATTGCCTATTGTGCTCATCATCGCTGTGTGGGTCTTTCTCATTGGGCGAATGTCCTCCCGAGGTGGATCGGCAGGCCCAGCGAATCTATTCTCCATCGGACGCAGCCGAGCCTCGGTATTTGATGCTGAGAATCGGGTCTCCATCACTTTCAATGATGTGGCGGGATTGGAAGAAGCTAAACAAGAAGTACAAGAAGTCGTAGAGTTTCTCAAAAATCCTCAGAAATACACTCGCTTAGGAGGGAAAATACCTAAGGGCGTCTTGCTTGTAGGTCCGCCAGGAACGGGTAAAACGCTCTTAGCTAAGGCGGTAGCCGGCGAAGCCGGGGTGCCCTTCTTCAGCATCAGCGGATCAGACTTCGTGGAGATGTTTGTAGGGGTGGGAGCAGCACGAGTGCGAGACCTGTTTCGCCAAGCTAAAGAAAAAGCCCCCTGCATCATCTTCATAGACGAGATAGATGCGGTAGGCCGCAGCCGAAGCCGACTCAATGTGCCCATCTCCAACGATGAGCGGGAAAACACTCTCAATCAGCTCTTGGTAGAAATGGACGGCTTCAATACCGATACAGGAATCATCGTGATGGCTGCTACAAACCGCCCTGATATTTTAGACTCGGCTCTCCTTCGTCCGGGCCGATTTGACCGAGTGATATACATAGACCGTCCAGACATCAAGGAAAGGGAAGCTATTTTCCGGGTGCATATTCGCCATCTTATTTTGGCGCCCGATGTGGATATACACAAGTTAGCTCTGCAAACCCCGGGATTTGTAGGAGCCGATATAGCGAATGTATGCAATGAAGCCGCTCTTATTGCAGCTCGGCGCGATCGCTCGGCTATCACTATGGAGGACTTCCAAGAAGCGATTGATAAGGTGATTGGAGGCTTAGAACGGCGAAGCAAAGTAATCTCGCCTGAAGAAAAACGCGTTGTAGCCTATCACGAAGCTGGTCATGCCGTGGCAGGATGGTTTTTAGAGCACGCAGACCCCCTTCTCAAAGTCTCTATTATCCCGCGTGGGTATGCAGCTCTGGGCTATGCCCAGTATTTACCCAAAGAGCAGTATCTCTATACCCAAACTCAGCTTATGGACATGATGGCGATGATGTTGGCGGGGCGAGCCTCCGAAGAGCTGAATTTCGGTCAGGTCTCAACGGGAGCTCAAAACGATTTGGAACGCGTCACTCAGTTAGCTTATGCGATGGTAACCCAATATGGAATGTCGGAGCTGGGACATTTGTCTTTTCGCCCGACCGAAGAGACCTTTTGGCAGCGCCCCTATTCCGAGGAGACCGCCCGACGCATAGATACCGAAGTACAACGACTCATTCAGCAGGCATACGATAGAGCTCGTTTGGTCCTTCAAGAACACTACGACCGTCTGCGTGCGCTGGCAGAGCGCCTTTTAGATAAAGAAGTGCTCTACCAAGAGGAGATAGAGTCTATTCTCGGGGCGCGTCCTTATGGCTACGGCGCCTTAGAGAAACTTCGCGTGAGTTCATCCGAGACAAAGTAGCTATACTCACGGCTAACCTATTCTATGTAGGGCAGTCAGTAAGCTACCCCTCCCAACCAAGCTGAGGTCAGAGTCATGTAGCCTCAGTTTATCAAGCCTCCTAAACAAATGAATGGTTTTTCGTAGTATTGCCGCATGCGGTATATCCTCCTTAGTGCAGCCCTGGTTTGGGCTCAATCAGACCTTCAGGCATTATGGGCTGAAAGAGATAACCCTGAAAAGGCGCAAGCAGCTATTCGCCTCTTAGAAAGCAGCTTGGCTCAAAACCCGCACCAGCCCCAGCAGGTTGTTCAGTTGGCTCGGTTGTACTACCTTCTGGGCGAGCAAACAAATGAAAAGCCCCTTCGATTAGAGCTATACGACAAGGCCTATAAGCTCTGCCGCAATGAGTTAGCTCATCAGCTCGGGCTGTCTCCCTCTGTAAAAGATGAAGAGCTGGTCAAAAAAGCTCAGAAAGACCACATGCCACTTTTGTACTGGGGTGCAGCGAGTATTGCTCGCTGGGGCAAGCATGCCCCCTTTCGCCAAAAAGTTCAAGCTCGTTCTACCATACGGCTCTACTGGGACCGAATCATGGAGTTAGACCCGACTTACTTTCATGGAGGCGGTTATCGGTTCTTTGGCGGGTATTATGCTTTGGTGCCTGCTATCACGGGTGACCAAGATGTAAATAAGTCGCGCGAGATGTTTGAAAAGTGCCTCGCTACCGCACCTTACTACTTAGAGACGAAGGTCTTATATGCAGAAGCCTACGCAGCCCACCCGAAAGTCAGAAACAAGGAACTTTTCAGGAAACTCCTCCAAGAAGTGATACAAGCTCAACCTGGCGATGACCCCGACTATGCGCCAGAGAATCGTTTGGCTCAGCGGAAAGCTCGTACCCTCCTTGGAGAGGAAGCCGAACTCTTTGAAGCCGAGTGAGCCATATGAAGAGCTGGCTCTGGTTTGGGGTAATAGCCCTCCTATGGGGGCAGGTGCGATTGCGCGTAGTCTCCATGGTTCCCTACGACAGTCCTTGGGAAGAGGCGCTGAATGAGTACATCAAGGCTGTCGAACGCTCGATAGGACCAGGCAAAGTCTCCTTCCGAAAGTTCCTAAGCGGACAGGTAGGAGGTGAGGTAGAAATGGTTAGGAATGTACGCATGGGCATTCAGGAAGTGGGGATGTTCTCCATAGGAGCCATGGCGGAGGGGCTATCCATGCCCGAACTCTTGGTATTAGAAATGCCCTTTCTATTTGAGAGCGACGAGGAGGTGGATTATGTAATGGATGCTTTATTTGAGGAGTTCAAGCGCCGTCTCTTAGAGAAAGATATTGTCTTAGTCTTCTGGGGGGTCAATGGATGGCGACACTTTGGATGTGCCACCAAACCCATCCTTACTCCCGCTGACCTAAAAGGCCTAAAAATGCGAGCTCAGGAGACCCCTCTTTACATAGAGATGTATAAAGCCTTAGGCGCCACTCCTGTACCGCTTGCTGCCACCGACGCTCTCATGGCCCTCAAGAATCGTATGGTAGAAGGCTTTGACCAGACGATTGTTTTCGCCGTATCTACGGGCTGGATCGGCCAGATTAAGCACTTCACCCTCAGTCGCCACGTGTACCAGCCCGGAGCATTAGTCATCTCTAAAAAGGCCTTTGACAAGCTGCCCCCTGACATACAGCGAGCCTTATTAGTGGAGAAAGAACGAACTCAACTGCAAGCCAAAGGACGCAAGCTGGTGCGCGATGAGGAACAGTCTATCCTAAACAGCGCAGAAAAAGAGGGAAATGTGCGGTTCTACCGGCTATCGCCTCAGCAGCGCGAAGCATTTCGAAAGGCTATACAAGCCGCTTCAGCCCGCTTAGAAGGGCATTTAGGAGCTGAGGGGAAAGCCCTCCTTGCCCAAGTCCGAGCTAAAATCAGCGAGTACCGTAGTAAGACGCAGTCCATAGCCAAGTGAATCATGTCTTTATTCAGTTGGTACCAGCGCCTGCAAGCCAAGCTTTACGCAGGTGAGAAGCTCATTGCGTCCATTCTCATGCTCAGCATCAGCGGGGTCGTCTTAGCTGGAGTTATTTCCCGCTATGTACTTAAAGAACCTTTCTATGGAACAGACCGATTGGCTACATACCTATTTGTCGTGCTCAGCTTTTGGGGCATCCAAATGGCAAGTGGCTACTACGAACACATTACAGTCGGTGTGGTGAAGCACTGGCTTCAGCCCTTCTGGCAAGCCATACTTTCAGCTGGGGGGTCTCTGGTGAGCGCCGGCTTTCTGACCTACCTCGCTTGGGCTGCCTATCGCTTCGTGCGATTCTTATACGACCATCAAGAGAAAGACATCGTGCTCAATGTACCCTTATGGACGGTGTATGGGGTCTTTGTGATAGCAGCGGCCTTATCAGCCCTACGCTATCTAATAGGCACCTATTTCTGGATAGAAGTGGCGCGAGGTCGGCTCGCCCCTGAGGCTTTTCAGCGCAAATCTCTCGTATGAAAGCGGGAATCATAGCGGGGCTAATCCTTATCTTGATTCTTTTAGGCGTGCCTTTGTTTGTGCTTTTGGGAGGGATCAGCTTTGGGCTTTTTTCAGCTTACGAGGAGCTCCCCCCCGAGGCTTTGCTCAAATATGTCTTGGAGACCTTAGCTAAGCCGGCTCTTTTGTCCATACCGCTGTACATCTTAGCGGGGGCTCTCGTAGCAAAGGGACGGACAGCTCAACAGCTCGTAGAGGTAGCCCAAAGCTGGTTAGGATGGTTGCCAGGAGGACTTGCCGTGGCCACCGTTCTGTCCTGCATGATATTTGGGGCTATTTCTGGCTCCTCGCCGGTAACCATGGTAGCCATTGGAAGCTTTCTCTATCCCGCCATGAAACGAGCTGGCTACCCCGATAGTTTAGCTCTCGGAAGTGTAACGGTAGGCGGCTCGCTCGGTATTCTGATCCCGCCAAGCATACCTATGATTGTCTATGGTATCGTGACACGGACCGACATAGAGAAGTTATTCTTAGCGAGCGTCATACCGGGTCTATGGGCGGGGGGCATTCTCATACTGATTGCAATACTGCTGGGCGCCTGGCATCGCCTACCTCGCCAGTCCTTTTCTCTTCGTGAAGCCCTTAGGCGAACGCTCATAGCCACGCCAGCTCTGGGACTTCCTGTAGTCGTGTTGGGAGGCATATACGCTGGCCTGTACAATATCACCGAGGCAGCCGGGGTGGCAGTCCTTTACCTGTTCCTATTAGAGGGAATGGGCTATCGCTCCCTTCGTTGGGCGAGTCTAAAGGACACTTTGGCTGAGGCTACTACCGCTTTAGGCAGCATCCTGGCTATTGTCCTCATGGCGGCTCTTTTGAGCTACTTTCTCCTATTAGCAGAGCTTCCCTTTAGCGTAATAGAGTTCGTGGAAAAACTCCAGCTGAGCCCTACTACCTTTATTCTGACTGTGGTAGGTGTCCTACTTATAGCTGGCATGGTGATGGATGTATTGTCTGCCATCTTGATATTTGCTCCGGCCTTTCTTCCTGCTTCTCAGGGATTAGATGTATCGCCTATTCTCTTGGGGGTAGTGTTTATATTGGCGTTAGAGGTGGGCTATCTCACACCGCCAGTAGGCCTTAATCTATTCGTAGCGATGGGCTACTTTCAAAGGAATATGAGCGCAGTGGTGAAGGCGAGCTTCCCCTTCCTTATCGGGCTGATACTAACTCTGGGATTACTGGTGATCTTTCCAGGGCTTTTCGGGCTGTCAAGTTCATAAAGTAAGGGTAGCCTGCAGGGGTGAGGGGGGGATTTACCATGCAGCCCGTAGGAATATACCTGTACTCAACCGTCTTCCTGTAGAGGTTTTGAGCGTGAGCTCGCCTACTTCTAAGGGCAGAGGCCGTATCTCTCTGAGGGTCCTTAGGAGGGTGTAAGGCGAAAAATCACCTCGATAGAGGTTGAGGAGAAAAAGGCCGCTTTCTTCCGGAAGGAGCGACAGAACTCCTTCCAAAAGTGGTATAAGGTCGCGCTGAAGTTCCCAGCGTTTTCCGCCAGTTCCGATGCCATATGCGGGTGGGTCCAAGAGAATAGCCTCATACTTCTCTCCTCGCCGCTGAGCGCGTTGAACGACCTTACGCGCATCCTCAAGGAGCCAACGAATGTTAGACAGCTTATTCAAGGCCGCATTTTCAGCTGCCCAGGTGATGGCGCTCCGACTGGCATCTACGTGAGTGACGAAGGCACCCGCTTGGGCAGCAGCAATAGAAGCTCCACCCGTGTACGCAAAAAGATTGAGTAGGCGCGACCCCGGTCGTTGATGAAGCCAGTTGTAAAGCCATTCCCAATGAGCGGCCTGCTCTGGGAAAAGACCCAGATGCTTGAACTTACCACTTCGGCACCATAGCTCCATGTACCATCCTTCCCCATGATAGGGGAGGATCCACTTCTCTGGCAAGGAGGGCTCCCATCGTCCCTGATAAGGCGTCAGGGGATGATAGACATGCTGGACCTTCCATGACTCCCGCCTCTGTTGGGGGCGACCTACGGCCCATCCATCGGGGCGGGCTACACTAATTTCCCCCCAGCGCTCCCATCGCCACCCTTCCCCAAAGTCAATAAGCTGATAGCTGCGCCACCTCGGCGATATAATCAGATACTCCACTCTACAAAGGTATTTACGCGACCTTTGAGGGGTGCGGCTTCAGGCCTTCTTTTACCTCTCTGGCAATCTACTCCAGCGCATCTATCCTTTCGCTGAGACCTTTCTCTTGACCGCCTTACTATCCGTAGAAGACTTTGGGCGATGGAGTTGGGCTACCTCTTTTTATGTAGGCGTTCTTAGCTTCACTCATGGGGGCATCCCCGCTGCTACGCTGCGATATAGTGCCCTTCACCCCCACCAAGCTCACTCCGTTCTGCGCCGAGCCATTCAGAAGCTCCTCCCCTGGATGGGAGGGGGGCTAATCGTTCTTTTCTCTCTGGGCTGGACCGTACCCGAGGAAGTCCGATGGGTAACATGGGCCTACCTTCCTGCCTTAGGTGCCACCTTGATAGGAGAAACAATCCGATCTCACTTGCGAGGACGCTTAGACGACAAGACGATCCTCCTTTGGCAGCTCTCCAGTAGTTTATTGGGGTTACTTCTGACGGGAACTTTAGGTGGATTGTACGGACTTAGAGGCGCAGCTCTATCGCGGGCCCTTCAACCTTTGTGGGGGATTGCTCCTGTTGGGGGGCTTCTCTGGCGCGCTTGGCAAGCTCCCTCTAAGGCCTTCCCTGGTTTTGGACGATTCGGCTGGATAGCCCTTTGGGGCAATGTAGCTATGGAAGGCGTGTTTGTTTTACCCGTGTGGTTTTTAGGCTGGAGAGGGGGCTCAGAAATACTTATTGCTCACTGGCGCTGGGCTACTCTCCTTCCCCTTAGCTTGCGTAGCGTACTCGCTCAAATCATCCTGTATTTCTATCCTATTTGGACGCAGCGCAGGGCCTCCCCTTGGCAAATCTATCGGAGTCTATGGCCGCTCCTTCATGGCTTGGGCTTATCGGGGGCCCTTCTATTAGCTGCAGCAGGGATGTTTTGGGAGACCTTTCCAGGGCGAGCATACTTAGCTGCGCGTCCTTACTATTGGGTGGCCATACTGAATGGATACCTGTGGAGCACCGAGGCCTTAGCCCTTCCCAATATCCTTTCATCCAAAGGCTATATTGCCTATTTCAGTGGGGCATATCTGGGGGCGCTCGGGGTGGCTGTATTACTATATAGCACCGCAGGGAGCAACTTATGGATTTACTTGGCTGGACTAGGGGCAGCGGGAGGTACAGCAGGCGTCATAGCCGGCTGGTATGCATACCAAATGAGAGGAAACACCCACAGCAAAGGCTCACCCGACTCATAGCTCAACCGAAAGAAGACTCATTGGTTTCAGCACCCTTTCCTATGTTTGACCATCCTTCCCAAAGATCCGGGGAGTTTCTAAGGGGACTGAAAGACCCTAGCCTGTTTGAAGGGGCGTCTCGGGAAGAAAAATCCGACGATGCGTTCTGAGGTCGCAAAAGCTAAAGTGCCTAAGATCGAAGTACCTAAGACGAGCAGGACGACCAGAGAGTTCCAGTAAGTCATGAGCTTACCAAATAGCAGAGAAAATTCTCCCTTGGGGAGAAAGCTAAGAGCAGCGCGAAGGGCGGTCTTCGGCTGGAGGCCCCATAAGCGGGCCGCCCAGAAGGTAGAGGCGCCTTTGAGACCCAAGGCTAAAAGGAGCCATCCTACTCCTCCAGCCAAAGGCAGACTCTTAACTTCTACAAAATAGCAGAGGGCGAAAAAGAATAGTCCCACGCTGAGTTCACGAAGCGGGGCGAGCGATTTTTCTGCAGCGTGGTAAAGGGCGCTACCTTCTGGTAGGAGCACCCCCAAGAGAAAGGTGGTCAGGGCCCCAGACAATCCCAGTTCATGCCCGCCCGCTCCTACTGCTAAGGTCAGTCCAAGCATGAGGAATACACTCAGAGGCTCATCCCCTAAGGCGGGAAGTCGAGGCCAAAGCCAAGGCAGAAGCCACCGATACAAAAACCAAAAAGTCCCTATTACCCCTGCCAGAGCCCCCAAGATTTGAACTAAGAGCAGGAGGCTCAGGTCGTTACCTTGGGTCAGAGGGGTGAGAAAGCCTAATAGAGCCACCCCGACCAGGTCCTCAAATATCAAGAGCCCCAGAAGCAGCTCCGCTTCAGGGCTGGCCAGTCGGCCATAATCCAAAAGAAGCCGGGCCACTACCACCGTGCTGCTTGGATACAGCGCACTGCCCAATAGAAGCGCCTCAATAGGAGGGGAGAAAAAAAGCGCTATAGCCGTAACGACACCAAAGCTGACCCCAAAGTCTATCAGGCCTGGCCGAGCGATATTCCGGCTCAGGCGCGCTAAATGCTCAGGTGAATACTCTAACCCCACGAAAAAAAAGAGAAGCCACACAGCTACCTCGCCAATAAGGGGTAGAGCCGGCTCTATGAGTCGAGGCGTATAGCTCTGCATTAGAAAGCCAGCAAGCATAAAGCCTAAGAGCGCAGGAACCTTCCATCGCTGCAGACCCCAAGCCAGCCAAAAGAATACAATGAAAAGCAGTCCAATCGCGCCCAGCTCGTGGATAGGTATCGTTTCCATCTACTTTTTACATAAGGGTAGAACTTGCTCTATCTGGCTACGGGTCCCTACAGCTACCAGGGTGTCTCCGGCTATGATTCGTTCGTTGTATGGGTCAGGGCTGGGTATAGTTCGGCCTTGTCGCAGGATGGCGATGATAGAGACGCCCGTACGACGACGCAGCTCTAACTCAGCCAAAGTGCGTCCCGCCATCGCACAGCCCGGCTCTACGGGAAGCCACTCCATGAGGACTTCCTGAAGGAGAAAGTTGACTTTATCGGCAGGAAGAGGCTGATAGCGTACGCCCCCCAAAATAAAAGCCATCTCTCGGGCTTCTTCTTCGGTGAGCTTAATGCATAAAGTTGGGTCATCTTCTTTGGGCTCTATCCAGAAAAGTTCGCGCTGCCCTGTATTGTGTAGGATGAGAACGATCTTTCCCCCCTGCTTGAGGGTGAGCGTATATTTGCGTCCTACCCCGGGCAGGTGAGCCTCCCGCAGTTCCATCCTTCAAAGGTAGCCGAATCTCCTTACCTTTGGGGCATGACCTTAGAGCAAGTGCATCAAGCGATAAGTGAGCGAATCGCCCGCGCCTCAGACCTCAACGCTACCGTGAAGTTTGTGGTAGATGGAGATAAGATTGTTTATGTAGATGCGACGCAGCAGCCCGCCGTCATTTCTTATGACGACAAGCCTGCTGACTGTACCGTTCGGGTAAGCAGTGAAACATTTGATGATATCATCTCGGGACGCAGCAGTGCAGCTACAGCTTTCATGTTTGGCAAAATTAAGATAGAAGGCAGCATGTCGGTAGCTCTGGCGATTAGCCGAGTGCTATAATGCGCATCCCCTTTTCGCCTGGCGAACAAAGACGCTATCGCACTCAGGTAACCGATGATAAAATCGCCCAATTCCACGGCGAAACAGTCCATCCCTATTATTCTACTTTTGCCTTAGCCCAAGATGCTGAATGGGCGTGCCGGCTTTTCGTTTTAGAGATGAAGGAACCCGACGAAGAGGGTATTGGCACTTACCTTTCAGTTCATCACGTAGGAACTGTACCTGTAGGCAGCGAGGTAGATATTATTGCAACCCTCCTCTGGGTTCGGGGCAATACCGTGCATTGCTCGTATGAGGTATGGTGGGGAACAAACCGAGTCGCCTACGGCGAGCAGACACAAAAAGTCCTCAAAAAGCGTTAGTTTTGTAATATGCAGAAGCTGCGATGGTTAGGGTGGACGGGCTTGGCTCTATCCGCAGGGCTCTTCTTTTTTTTGGTAGGCTTCCGCTGGCGGGACGGCGAGCCTCAACAGGAAACTGGAGATGATATACGCAAACTTCAGCTCATCATAGAACTGGTGGAGAAGTACTATTACCGTCCCGTCACTCAGGAGGAGCTAGTACGCAAGGCGATAGACGGCTTTTTTGCTAAGTTAGACCCCCATTCCTTCTACATTCCGAAAGAAATACAGCAGCAAGAGGAAGCGCAAATGTCTGGGGGCTTTGAGGGGATTGGCGTGGAGTTTCAGATCGTGGATGACACGATACTGGTGGTAGCTCCGATACGCGGAGGCCCCAGTGATCTCTTGGGCATCCAATCCGGAGATCGTATCGTGGAGGTGGACGGTCGAGTCGTCGCTGGAAAGGGTATCACCACCTTAGATGTCATGCGCCTGTTGCGCGGCAAGAAGGGTACAAAAGTTCGGGTAAAGATTTTACGCCCCGGTGAAGCCGAACCTTTAGAGTTTGAGATTGTGCGGGATCGGATTCCCATGCACGCTATCTCCTTTGCTGGAAAGGTTGGGGATGTAGGATACATTCAGTTGAGGCGGTTCTCGGAGACGAGTCATGATGAGCTGCGTCAGGCTCTCCGCTCGCTCAAGCAAAGCGGCGTGAAAGGGATCATTTTAGACCTTCGGGATAATCCCGGGGGTTACCTTCATATGGCGCAACGGATTGCTGACGAGTTTCTTTCGGAAGGCAAAAAGGTGGTTTATACGCAGGGGCGTGTCCCAGAGAGCAATACCAGCTACATCGCCACAAGCTACTACGGTACCTACGAGAAGGGACCTTTGATTGTCATGATAAGTCCAGGGAGCGCCTCCGCCAGCGAGATAATAGCTGGTGCTGTACAAGATTGGGACCGAGGCCTGGTGGTAGGACAACGATCGTTTGGAAAAGGGGTCGTCCAAACCCAGCGCTACCTTCCTGACAGCTCGGCGGTGCGCATCACTTTCTCACGGTACTTCACACCCAGTGGACGCTGCATTCAGAAGCCTTTTGAAAATATGTCCGCCGAAGCCTACGAAAAAGAGCTGGAGGAGCGGGCTAAACGGGGGGAATTTATAGATGAGCAAAAAATCAGCATCCCCGAATCCCTCCAGTACCGCACAGCCTCAGGGCGTATTGTCTATGGAGCTGGTGGTATCATTCCAGACATATTTTTCCCTATAGACACGAGCCGGCGTCCTGCCCCCTGTGCTGTCGCTGCACAAAATCGCAATGTATATTTCCTTGCTGCTCAAGCGTATGTCCAGAAGCACCCTGAACTCAAAACCAAATACACCTCTGCCGAAGACTTCGCCCAACGATTCAAGGTAGACGCTGAGCTCTGGAAACTATTTGAGGATAAAGCCCAAGAACGCAAGCTCACCTGCTCCTATACCTCCGATACGGTACGCCGCGATGCAGAGTGGTTTCTGCGCCTTTCCGTAGGCAAACTGACATTTGGAGAGGAGGCCCGAAGCCGCATAGAAATGGAGCGCGATATTCAGCTCAAGCGCGCCCTGCGGCTCATACCCGCCGCTGAAGAACTGGAGCGCACAGGCAACATTGATAAAGAGCGCTACAAAGCTTTAGTTCTCAAGACGGAATGAACTGGCAACGGGATTTGGATGCCCAGCAGTGGAAAGCGGTATCTCATCCCCACGGGCCCGTGATTGTTTTAGCCGGAGCGGGCAGCGGAAAAACCCGAGTACTCACTTATCGCGTAGCCTACCTTCTCACTCAAGGCATTCCCCCTACCCAAATATTAGCCCTCACCTTTACAAATAAGGCCGCCGACACTATGCGTCAGCGAGTGGAGGCCCTCATCGGTACAAGCGCCTTAGGAGTGCGTTTGGGAACCTTCCATAGCACATTTGCTCGGTGGCTGCGTCGGGAACTCACAGGTTTCCCTGTAAGTGGAGACTTTACGATATACGACGAGGAAGATAGCCGGGCGGTTATTCGGGACATTCTCCGAGAGATGGGACATGACGCTAAAGTCGCTCCCACCATCCGCAGTATCATTAGCCGCTGGAAAAACGAAGGGTTGTCTTGGCGGCAAGTCCATCCCCAGTCTCACACTGAGCGTATAGCTCTTCAGGTCTATGAGAAGTATGAGAGCCGCCTCCGATTAGCTCAAGCCTTGGATTTTGATGACTTACTCCTTGAGACAGAACGGCTCTTTCAGCGAGAACCAGCCGTCTTAGAGCGGTATCAGACAAGCATCCAACACATTCTTGTCGATGAGTATCAAGACACCAACCCCCTCCAGTACCGAATCTTGCGCCGCTTAGCTGAGAAACATCGTAACATATTTGCCGTGGGGGATGATGCTCAAAGCATCTACCGCTTCCGAGGCGCCGATGTCCGAAACTTCCGCTACTTAGAACAGGATTTCGCCCCTGTTACCATCATACGCTTAGAGCAGAATTACCGCTCAACACCCCAAATCCTTACCCTCGCTAATGCCCTCCTGCGTCATAGCCGAGAAGTGTATCAAAAAGAGCTCTTTACGAAAAACCTTCCAGGACCTGAGCCTGTCATCCATACGGGTTGCCTAAACGCTCACGAAGAAGCGCTATTTGTAACGAATAAAATACGGGAAGAGCTGGCTCGCTATCACCTTCACTATTGGGACTTTGCCATTCTTTATCGTACTAATGCCTACTCGCGGGCCTTTGAGGAAGCTCTGCGAGCTGCCCGTATCCCCTATCGCCTGATAGGAACCGTCTCTTTCTATCAGCGAGAAGAGGTGAAGCACTTTTTAGCTTTCCTTCGCTTTCTCTTGAATCCCGACGACGAACAGGCCCTGCGACGCGTGTTTGCTGTAGGGGGGTCTGGCATCGGCGACACTACCTTAGAAAAGCTGACCGCTCTGGCCGAAAGTCATCGTACCTCTATTTGGCAAGTTATCCCCACCGCTATAGAGGAGGTCAAAGGCGCTACGAAGCGTGCTTTAGAGAGCTTTTATACACGCATGCTGCGATTTCGGCAGAGGCTCCTAAACCTGCCCTTAGTTGAGCAGGTGGAAGCTGCCTTAGAGGAAAGCGGACTATGGCAGTACTATGAAGGAGATGACCACGCTCGGGAACGCCAAGAAAACCTCCAAGCCTTAGTCGCTGCTGCTCAGGACTTCATCTTACAGGTTGGGGAGGGAGCTACGCTAAAGGATTTCTTAGAGCGAGTGGCCCTGTCCTCAGCCACCGACGATCCTAAGGAGGGCCCTCCTAATGCCGTGTGGCTCTCTACTGTCCACGGCGTCAAAGGATTAGAGTTCCATACGGTTTTCTTGGTAGGCGTGATTGAAGGGCTCTTTCCCCATTCGTACGCCCATGAAGAAGGCGAGGAAGCCTTGGAAGAGGAACGACGCATATTTTACGTGGCGCTCACGCGTGCAGCGCGTCATCTCTATATCCTTCAACCTCAGTTTGACACCCGATATGGCGACCGTCGCCCAGCCATACCCAGCCGGTTCTTAGAAGAGATTCAACCTTCGCATAAAGAGGCAAAGCTGCGTCCTGCTCTTATAGGGCATTCCCATCCTTCTATGAAACCTCCCCCTAAAATTTTAGCCTTTTCACCTGAGGAAGCCTCATCTCCCTCAGAAATCTTACCTGGCCGGCGCGTTCAGCATACACATTTCGGCTTTGGGGAGGTCATCAGCCGAGAAGACAATGGAGCGGTGGGCGTCGTGGAGGTGATTTTTGATACCTATGGCAAAAAGAAATTAGACCTGCGGTATGCAAAACTCCGAGTCCTCACCTAAGCTGCGTATTCCACCGACTCGCCCTAAGACAGAAGTAGGCACATGGCTTCAGGCATTTTTAGAAAGCGCCGAGACCGATATACCTGAGTCCTTACGGTCTGCCTTCCTCCGATTCGCGTTTCGGTGGTTCCTTCAAGTGGAAGGGGGTGAGCGTCTGACTGAGGAAGAGGTACGCCTGCGTAAAGACCGATTCTTCTCTCTCTTACCTGAGGGGCTTAGGGTGTATTTCCCTTGGGAAGAACCCTCTCCTCTCCAACCGCCGCCTCCCCCTGGGCTGGCTTATCCCCAAGAACGCACGCCCTTCCGCCAGTATGGCATCCTCGCAAGGCGATGGAGCGAAGCATTGAGTGAGCTATCTGAAGCCGAGCAAAGAGCTTTAGGAGGGCGACTCCTGAGGCACCTATATCAGCAGATGCGTCATCAAGGACTACCCGTAGAGGAAGCGACCCTTATTCATAACTTGTCTTACTTAGCTGAAGGCAAGCTGCATTTATCCCCTCAAGGCTTGGGGGATAATCCAGTCTCAGAACCCTCCGAACGTCCCCACAAACGAGGCTTCAAGCCTTTCCGTCGTAGAAAATGAAGTTTATCATAGAGGGGGGAGCCCGGCTTGCAGGCACCTATTCTCCTCAAGGAGCTAAGAACGAGGCCCTCCAAGTTCTTGCTGCCGCTCTTCTCACCTCTGAACCGGTGGAGATCGAGAATCTACCCGATATCTTAGATGTTCAGCGACAGTTAGACCTTATAGAACTGCTAGGCGCACGAGTGGAACGGCTTTCACCCCACCGAGTTCGCATCCAAGCTGAGCATATCCAGCCTCAGGTGCTTTTGACGGCAGAAGGACGCTCTTTATTTCGGAAGATTCGCGGGTCGGTGCTCTTGATAGGACCGCTCTTGAGCCGATGTGGAGAGGCTTACTTTCCCCGCCCCGGCGGGGACAAAATCGGACGACGGCGCATTGATACGCATCTCTTGGGATTTACCTCCCTTGGAGCGACTCTCTCCTATGACTCCCATCAAGAAGTATATCACCTTGTCGCTTCTCGACGCTTGCGAGGCACCTTTATTCTCTTAGAAGAGGCCTCTGTAACGGGCACAGCTAACTTACTTATGGCATCGGCGCTTGCCGATGGCGAGACGACGCTTTACCACGCTGCCTGCGAACCTTACATTCAGCAGTTGGGTGGCCTACTCCAAAGAATGGGGGCTTCTATAGAGGGTTTAGGCACGAACCGCCTTCGCATCGTCGGGCAGCCTAAGCTAAACGGAGCTCAACATACCCTTTTGCCCGATATCATAGAGATTGGTAGCATTGCGGCCTTAGCGGCAATGACCCAAAGCCCTATACGGGTTGCCCATGTACCCTCAGAACATTTAGAGCCTGTTATACGCCCCCTGCGTCGCCTCGGAATTCCTACTACTTTGGAGGGGGATACGCTAAGTATCCATCCGCCAGCCATTTACGAGCCACAGACGATAGAAGGGGACATTCTGACTATCTCCGATCATACATGGCCTGGAACCCCTCCGGACATGCTTAGCGTCTTACTCGTCGTGGCTACTCAAGCGTCAGGAACTGTCTTGATACACCAGAAAATGTTTGAGAGTCGTCTCTTCTTTGTGGATAGGCTGATAGAGATGGGAGCTCAAGTTGTGTTATGCGATCCACATCGGGCCTTAGTAATAGGATTAGGACGGCGAGCGCCTCTGCGCGGTATACGAATGAGTAGTCCGGATATTCGGGCGGGCATGGCCCTGCTGATAGCGGCTCTCTCGGCAGAAGGACGTAGCTACATAGAACAGGCTGAACAAATTGAGCGAGGCTACGAACGATTAGACGAGCGGCTACGACTTTTAGGAGCCCAAATCTGGCGAGAGGAGGAGAGGTGAGTCATGCAAGACTCAGCTGGCATGCTGATTGGAGGTGAGCTCAGAACAAAGACAGGAAGAGCCTGCTCCTTCTACCTTACTTCTGCTTCGACTCCACCTTCTCGGAGTAGCCATATACCGATGGGCGTCCAATAGAAATGTAATCTATGCCCAAGGCGTAGAGCTGAGCGGGATTGTAGAGGTTTCGCCCATCTATGATAGCGGGTCTGCTCAGTTTCTGCCTAAGCAGAGACCAGTCGGGCTGACGAAACTCAGCCCATTCGGTGATGACTAAAATCCCGTCAGCCCCCTCAGCGGCATCGTAGGGATTGTGGGCGTAATAGATAGGCCAGTCCGGATAGTCTCGCCGTAGAGAAGGAAGCGCTACGGGGTCAAACGCTCTGACCTTTGCCCCTGCTTCCAGTAACCACCGAATGACATCTATCGCTGGCGCTTCTCGGATATCGTCGGTATCAGGCTTAAAAGCCACACCCCATACAGCGAAGGTGCGCCCTTGAAGCTGCCCATGGTAGTAGTCCCGCACCTTCTCCCAAAAAAGTTTCCGCTGATGCACATTAACCTCGATCGTGGCTTCCACTAAGTGAAGGCTAAGCCCATGCTGACGAGCGGTAGCTGCAAGCGCATGGGTATCCTTAGGAAAGCATGACCCACCGTAGCCGATTCCAGCATACAGGTACCTTCGTCCTATTCGGCTATCTGCTCCCATGCCTAATCTCACTTTGTCTATGTCAGCCCCGACCCGTTCACATAACCGAGCCAATTCATTCATGAAACTGATACGCATCGCTAAAAAGGCATTCGCTGCATACTTAGTCAGTTCAGCGCTCTCCCAGTCCATAATATAAATGGGGTTTCCTTGACGAGTATAGGGGAGGTATAGTTGGTATAGCTTTTCCCCGACTTCAGGGTCAGGAGAACCGATAACGACGCGGTCCGGTTTGAGAAAGTCCTCTACGGCGTAGCCTTCGCGTAAAAACTCGGGATTAGAAGCGACCCGCATGCGATGAGGAAGGCGCTCAGCAAAAAAGTGCTGCAATCGCCGCGCCGTACCTACTGGAACTGTGCTTTTCGTGATAACTATCTTAGAATCCGAAATGCCATTGAGATAGGCCTTAGATAAAACGCGCACGATAGAATCAGCAGCTGAAAAAATAAAAGAGAGATCAGCCTCTCCTCCTGTCATAGGGGGCGTAGGCAGGGCTAAGAAAATAAGCTCAGCGGGCAAGATAGCTTCCTCCAAGACTCCAGTAAAACTCAAGCGCCCTTCTTTTAGATTGCGGGCTAAGAGGTGATCTAGCCCGGGTTCATAAATAGGAGATTCGCCTCTCTGAAGCTTTTCTATTTTAGTCGGGTCTATGTCATAACCTATCACGGTGTTTCCTGTTTCAGCAAGGCCGGCGGCTGTTACGAGCCCGACATAACCGACTCCGATAACGGCGATGCGCATACCTATTACCTTTGTGGCAAAGGTAGAGGATTAAATGCGCTGGCTGGGACTATGCATGACTCTCACCTGGGCTCAGCAAAGCATTCGTGACTCAGCCATACACTTTTTTTGGCCTTCGGTGACCTATCAGGGCTTATTCCCTCAAATGGACTTAGCTCGCCGCTTCGGGTATAGTAGCGCTGTGGGTGGAGAAATAGCTTACAAGCTGCGAAGGGGGGCCTATTTCGCTTTACAAGGAGCTGGACTCATCGGAGATAAAATCGTAGAACCCGCCTTTTTAGAAGGGCTTTATCTGTCCAGCTTTCAGCGGGTGGGTCTCATGGCTTTCATAGATGAAAACGGAAAAATTTTCACGCCTGCTTTGCGCCAGCGGGGTTGGACAGCCAGTATCCGCGTAGGTTATATCCTCTCGGCTTGGCGCTTGCCCAAACAAAACCCCAACTGTGGTCCCTATATAGAGATAGGTGTAGGGTACCTATCCCATCGAATCCTAATAGACAAGGCTCGTAGCGAACGGCTACCCCTTTTGGAAGGTGAATATCTCAAGGGATTAGATCGCTTAACGGGCGGATGGGGATTGACTCAAAGCTTCGGCTATCGTTTCTTCAGTAATAACGGCCTTATCAACTTTCTGCTCGGCATAGAGGCCGGGCAGTACTTCACACGGAGCCTGCGAGGTTATCTATACGACCGAGGAATGCGCGACAGAGCCCGTCGGCGAGACTTTTGGGGGGGGGTCCGAGTAGGCTGGAGCCTTCCTCTTTATGAAAAAGCTCCGGCCGAATGAGCTTCTGGCGGCCTATTTACACGGCGCTGTGGATGCTGGGCCTACTCGTAATCCCTATCTTGGCTCTGAGAAATGAAAAAATACGGCGCTGGTGGCGAGCCCGAAAAGTAGCCCCACCCCTCCCCCCTAAAGAACGCCCTGTTCTTTGGATGCACTGTGCCTCTGTAGGGGAGTTTGAGCAAGGACGCCCCGTTTTAGAATATATCATTCAGCGACTTCCCTATCGTCCCTATGTAGTGATTTCCTTCTTCTCCTCATCGGGGTGGCAGCGCTACCAGCAGAGTTATCCAATAGGAGACTGGGTCGGTCCGGCTCCGATTGATTTGCCCTGGGTCGTACGCAAATGGGTCAAAACCCTCCAACCTGCAGCGGTTTTTTTCGTCAAGTATGACTTATGGCCCAACCTCCTCCATGAACTACACGCTGCAAAGTGTCCCTCTTATCTCTTGTCAGCTCACGTAGAGCCAGTCAAAGGCCTGCGATGGTGGTGGAAAATTCGGTTCTTCCCTTACTTGAAATGGATATTCGTTCAAACTGAGAAAGATGCCCAACGACTGCGGCAAGTGGGATTTTCTAAGGTTACGGTGGCAGGGGACAGTCGGCTAGTCCGAGTCCGTCAGCTTGCGGAGAACTGGCTACCCATATCCGGCCTCTACGAGTGGATAAACGGCCACTTTTGTATCGTCGCTGGTAGCGTTTGGGAAGACGATGTCCGATTTTTAGCTCAAGCGTATGAACAACTTCGTGGTTATAGTGTCCACTGGATACTCGTCCCTCATGACGTGTCCCCTAAGCAGGTAGAACTCATCCATAGAATATGGCCTGTACGCTGCGCACAGTACTCCCACCCAGAATGGAACGGCAATAAAGACACCCTCATACTGGACACCACAGGGCTCTTAGCTTATGTGTATTTCTATGCGCACGCCGTATGGGTGGGTGGGGGGTTTGGCAAGGGCATCCATAACATCTTAGAAGCAATCATCTACAAGAAACCTGTATTCTTTGGACCAAACTATGAATACTTCTCAGAAGCCCATGAGCTCATTGCTCTTAGAGTTGCAGAAAGCTGTCGGTATCCCGTTAGCTTCTCCAATGCCATAAAAAGCCTAATCAAAGACCGACGACGCCTTCAAATCATCGCCGAAAAGGTAGATAAATATATCCAACACAAACCCAACACCCCTGAGATAGTATGGCAGCACCTCAAAGAGGAAGGCTGGGTTTCACCAGTTACGGATCAAGCCGCGCAGGAAGATGTCGGCTAAGGATCGAGCAATCTCTTGCGGGGAAAGCGGGCCTCCTATCTGATACCATGTCGCCGTAGCATTCAGAGCGGCTAATAGAGAAACCGTCATAAAGCGAGGTTCTATATCTCGAAAGAGACGAGCTTCAAGTCCCTCACGCAGAATGCGTTCAAATCGGGCTTCGTATTGCCTCTGCCGATCAATGAAAGCGCTGCGCTGAGGTTCTGATAGAAACTGAGGAGCTTCTCGGAGAAAAATGGCTGCCTGTTCGGGAGCTTGGAGGAGGGTCATAAGGTGAGCTTCGCAGAATCGCTCTATTTTGTAAGGAACGGTCCAGTCCGATTCGGCGATACCTTCCGTGGCTTTTTCAAACTGTTCAGCGATTTGATAAGCCAAGGTCTCTAAAAGAGTCTCTTTTGTGGGAAAGTAGTGATAGAGCGTTGGTGGGGTAAGTCCCACAGCTGCGGCGATCTGACGCAGCGAGACCCGTTCATAGCCCCGCTGAGCAAATAGCAGCGAAGCCGCTCGCAGGATCCGCTTTCTTTGTTGCATGCTCAGCGGATAGAGACAGATACGCCACCGACTCGTTTGCTGATCTCAGGTAAAAGACCAACAGCCACAGCGAGGTCTTCAGCCACCTCGTCTGAGAGGACATGGAAGGTCTCAGCCTCACGCATCTCTATAAGCTGCTGCAGCTCAGGCACCTCTATGCGAAGGAGATTCACTTCTCGGGCGTGATAGGTATCTATGCCTTTGAGAGTCCCTCGCGTACGTCCAAGAGCGAAGTATTCCGCCGCACAAAGCTGGGCTTGCTTACGAAGGTGATGATGAACAGCCCGAGCGATTTTCTCTCGCATAGGCGGCAGCCCTACTCGCAAAAACAACCCTTCTCTCTCAAGCTCCCAAAATAAACTCAGTTCATAACTCTCCATATGCAACCGATGAGGAGGATACTGACGAAGAAAAACCTGGTCTAAGTGAGACGAATGCACGTGAGGCTGCGTCCGAATGTCCCACTCTATCAAAGCATTCTCGGAGGAAGCCCAGCGACTCATGAAAGCTCGGCGAATGTGCCATAAAACCGCATACTGCCGCAGACGTAGCTCAGGAAGGCGAACCGGGTGAAGGATACCTTCGTATTCTTTCTGGAGATGGCGTTGATAGGCTTGAATCTCGGAACGGATAGAATCGGGCAGCTGAGTGAGTCGGAGCCCTTCCAAAGCCGGGACAAGAGTCTCATACCCCAGTCGTCGAAGGGGAAGGCCTAAGCGCCGCTCCACATAACCCTCAGGCCACTCAAACCAAGCCTCCCTCAAAATCAGAGCGAAATAATAAGCATCGGGATGACGATGCATGAAAGAGGCCTGCTCACGTATTTGTTCATACTCCGTCTTAGGGCTTCCAAAAGTGCTGGCTCTAAAGTAGATATAGACCATCTTATCGTTTAGCGTTGTGTAGGAAAAAGCGAAAAGACCACCAAAAGGGTCTTTATCTATCACAGGCTCAGCGTTTTCTAATCCTGTGAGACGCTTAGCCAAATCCGTGTAAGAAAGTAGAGTGTGAAGTAAATGACGCTGGACCTTCTCTGGATAGGCAATGAGAGCATGCACGATACGAAGGTAAATAAAAAACCCGCTTTATCCCCTCACGGCAAAAGCTATAGTCGTCCAATACCGAGCGGCTTTTCGGAGCTCTCGTTGAGAGAGAGCGGGTATGTCTTTAGGTAGAGAGGGTAGACCCCAGATGCATGCCCACCAACTGCTGAGGAATAGATGCTCGGGTTCGTAACTCCAACTGAAAAAAGCTACCGGACTGTGACGGGGTGGTATATACGGGCGAGCAAGAAAGTCCCGTACCGCTTGCTCGGTCGCTGCAGGCAAAGTCGTTTCTATCCAGCCCTCTAACCCTATAGGAAGGGGCACCCATACAACCCTGCAAGTAAGTTGACGCTCCTCACACAAAAATCGTGTGAGGGCTTGGCTGTGCGACCAAAGGGCAATCCAGGTCGCCAGATTAGGCAATTGACTGAGGCTCCACCGTACATATACGACCGCTGCTCCCTGTCGAGGGGGCTGATAGGAAGGAGGGGGTAGCTCAGGAGGGACATAAGTGAAAGGCATGGCTTCACCTTCAACGATCGAGCGCGCCGCTCGCAAGAGCGGTGCAGATAGCCTTCCCCGCAAAAATATCCGAAGGCGCCCCTCTCGCCAGTATTCATAAAACGCCCGGCTGACCGTTAGCGGGGTAAATTCCGTTCTCGCTGTATCTTCATAGACAAGCCGAAAATAGCTATACCCACTACTATGAAACCCAGAAGGAGAGACACCGCTTTGAAGCCGCTGAGGAAACCGGTCTAAGGCTGTCCGAAGCGCCATAAGGAAGGCATAAAGCCCCTCCGGCGTAGCTGTACCCTGTATGAGAAACCAGGGCCCCATACGGTACATCTCATACCGCACACTATGGATGTAGATTATCTCTCGGAGAACCGAATCCGATAACAAAGCCTGCGCAATGCTGTGAGCCAATGCTTCTCCTCGGCCTCGCTCTAAAGGATGATAAATCCCCCATACGACATAGCCCAGCTCATGGGAGAAACCACAGAGGGCCTGGGCAAAAAGAGGGAGAGAAAAGAGACTCAGCAAGCGCAGCATTTGAGGCGCAAAGATTTTGGAGGGAGGTCAGGCGGCACAGGGCGCAAAGTTATTCGTATAGCTTCGGGAGGAATCCCATACCGCCGAATCAAAAGGCGGCGGAGAGCATGTAGGTCCCGTAGTCGTTTATTACGAGCTTGACGGTGGCGATAGTACCCTATGAGCTCACAAGGTCGACTCGGACGATTAGTCCAGGAAAGCTGTAAAGCCGAAGCCCACTCGGCTAAGGGCAGCATCCCCTTGCCCAACCACAAATAATCAACCGCAACAGAAGATGAATTCGTCAAAGAGATGCTTTCAGAAAGAGCAGCCTCGGCTGAAGGAGTATCTATCTCAGCTAAGGGGGTATCTACGGCCAGCCATTCGTTCTGCAGCCAGATGCCCTGAGCCTTGAAAGACCACCGCCAGCTTAGTACAGCGTCGGAGAAAGTTACCGAGTCTCCTTGCAAAGTAGCCGTCATCCAAAGGTCAAGATGAGCTTGGGGATGGGCTAAAATTCTTTGGCGAGCGAGTTGATAGGCCGCTTCCCAGGAGGATTGCTCGGCGGAGTCCCGAGGAGCAAGTACTTTTAGTTCTCTCAAAAATCGGAAGCTGCGTCCATCTACGCGAGCTTGAAGGACATACGTTTCCTTCCCCCAGAAGCGGCCCCGCCATTGTAGAGGTGGGGCTTCCTTCTGCCAACGGGTGAGAAAGGCTTGAAGGAAAGCCAGCTTATCCTCCCAACGAGCTGGCAGCTCAATCCGAAGGGATACATACGCTGGATAGGCCCATAGATTCTCTTCCGTCGTATCGGACGACGCAAGGCTTGGAGAGGAAGTGAGCGTATCGGTTGACGAAATAGACTGAACGGGAGGATGTAGACGGCTTAGCTGAACCTTCTCCCGAAAGGAGGGATTTCCCCCGACGATGAGATGAAGGTTACCTGAGACGAAGCAGCGTTGAATGTAGGCTGCCGCTTGTTCCCAGGTAATCTGGCCTGGCGCTGAGCCCGAGCCGCATAATCGCCAGAAAAGGTCTCGTTCCAAGGAGAAGCCTTCCCAGCGCTTTCTATATCGGCGTAGAGCCGCCTGCCAGTCAGCATTAGGTTCTCGGGGCAGACGACTTAGCAAGTTGTACAGCCAATCCACCGCAGCTACGAGGTGAGAGCGAGGAGCGGTCAGGCTTAGCGCTGCTCCATCTGGACCACTCCATGGATAAAGCTGAATGCCCAAGCTCTCGGCCCGAGCAGCTAAAGGCGAATGCTGGGCTTCTTGATTCAAGTATAAGGTCAAGACTTCGCCTACTTCCCAAAGAGAAAAAGGATGTCGCCACGCCAAAGCAGCCCATACGAGGGGACGACTGGATACTTGAGGTAAATAGTGAATAGTCGGCTTGACCTGCACCCAAATCAGTCCAATCAAGACACCGCTGCAACCTGCCATGCAAACCGTATAACTAAACGCCGATTATAGCTCCGCTCAAAAAAGTCTTGGACCTCCGCATAGATAGACGGTAGATGTCGGCCAGCCCCCGCATCTGTCGTATCTATATGAATTTCTACCTGCGTGTCCTTCACGGATAAAGAGAGGCGCATAGGTTCATGCTGGAGATATTTAGCCAGCTGATCCGCCAAGCGAAGGATAGGGGCCAAAAGTCCTATTAGCTTTTTTTGAGCGCGAGGCAAAGCGGAGTAGTGATAATGCTCAGAAGAGGGCAGGCTTTTGCGGTGATAACGAATGAGATTGGCTAAAAGCAGCAGTTCCTCCAAAGTAAAGCCCGGCATGGGGCTATTCAGGACGATATAGAGGCCATGTTTGTGATGTCCACTGGGATTGATGAAGTGCCCAATGTCATGTAAGTAAGCAGCGTAAGCGAGCCACTCGCGCTCGGTACTTCCCAGTTGATGGAGAGGGCGCAGGAGATCAAAGAGATGCTCAGCCCATTTTCTCGTCACCTCTGCATGCTGCTGAGGAAGTTGGTATTTCTCGCTTAAAGCTCGTATAGTACGCTCACGCAGGGGGCGTTCGCTTAGGGCAGGCAGTTCAAAAAGCTGCTGAGCATACTCATAGACTAGACCCTCTCGCAGAGCGTATTCACTGATAACGATAGTCTGGATGGGGAAAAAGCGCAGCACCTCATGAACCAGAATCGCCCCATAAGGTAGCAAGGGGGCACGTTCAGCCTGCATCCCCTTGAGCTGAAGGCGAGCCGCCAAAGGCAAAGTCAAGAGCTTTTGATACACAGGGTAAAACAGCATCGGACCAAAGCGGTAGCCATGCACCGTTTGAGCAGCAGCACTCTCCCCAGCATGGTGGGCCACTAACCTAGCCAGGGTCTTGTAAGTACCCGAAGTACCAATCAGGTAGTGTATCGTTTCGCGTGGAAGCGACTGCAGATGAGGCGACAAAGTCTCGCGGATTAGCTTCTGAACCTCCTCTACCACTGCGGGGGACAAGGGGTCGGGTTCAGGATAGCGTTGTTGTAGGAGGGTAACCCCCAGAGGCACACTGAAGAGGTATCGGATGTGGCCTTTCTCACCCCAAATGAACTCCACCGAACCGCCGCCAATATCCATTACCAAGTAAGGCTCCTCAGGAAGAGGAAGCCCATTCCGAACCCCTTCATGAATGAGTCGGGCTTCATCTGCTCCAGAAATTAGCCGCACTTCTAGACCCAGCTCATGCCGAATGGCCTCTATCAGGAGGGAAGCGTTTGTGGCTCGGCGGAAAGCCTCTGTTCCGCAGGCGATGAGGGTTTGGGCTCCGGCCTGTTGAGCTTCTCGCACAAGCTGACGAAGCACCTCTACCGCCCGTTCTATCCCTCCTTCGGTGAAGTAAGGGGGGTCTCCCCTGAGCTCCCTACCTAAAAATACAAACTCGCGCCGTCGCCGCTCTACACGCACCTCCTGCCGCTCTTCATCCACCAAGGCCACGAGTAGATGAAAGGAGTTTGTCCCTAAGTCTAAGGCCCCAACTTTCTTAGGCATGAGACTGATCCAGTAAGCTGCGAAGGTAGTTCAATGCCTCAGGTACCGCCGCAAAGTCCAAAGCCTCTACTAAGCGTTCTATCTCCATGCGCTCTTTATCCGAGATGAACTCTACTTTTTCTTGTTTGAGCGGGTCGCGACGCTGGAAACGCAAGAGAAGGTTCCGCACGACGTCCCCTGTGCTCGCTGCAGCAGTCGCATACAGAAACTCAGCTTGCTGATAGTACAGTTCAGGTTTCTCATGAAGCAGAGATTTTAGGGTATCCAGAAACGGTGCTCGCCAAAAGTCGGCATCTACAGCGAGATAACGTAGCTCGGCGGTCCAATCCCAAGCTGATGCAGCCACATTTTTTTCCTTGCACAGGAAAGTCACTATCTCCTCCAATCGCTGTACTTCGGTGGTATCGGTAAAACCATCGGCCTGAGCCACCAGCACGGCAGGAAAAATTCGCAGGAGTATTTCCATGACCTCAGTTGAAATGAGCTTGCGCCGCTCCCGCTGGTAGTCGTCTTGCAAGGCAGCTAACTTGGCTTCGTAGGACATATCAGTCTATTTTAAGTACCGCCATGAAAGCCTCTTGGGGCACCTCTACGCTACCAAGCTGACGCATCCGCTTTTTACCTTCCTTCTGGCGCTCTAAGAGTTTACGCTTTCGGGTAATATCTCCCCCGTAGCACTTCGCTGTAACATCCTTCCGCAGAGCTTTTAGAGTTTCTCGGGCGATGACTCGCCCGTAAATAGCCGCTTGGATCGCTACTTCAAACTGCTGCCGAGGAATGAGCTCTTTGAGCTTCTGACATAGCCGCCTTCCCCAATCATAAGCCTTATCACGGTGAATAATACAGCTCAGGGCATCTACTTTATCGCCGTTCAAGAGAATATCCATTCGTACCAGCTCACTCGGACGATAGCCGATTAGCTCATAATCCAGGGAGGCATACCCCCGAGAAAGCGACTTCAGCTTGTCATAGAAATCAAAAATAACCTCCGCTAAGGGCATCTCAAAGAGGAGCTCTACCCGATGGGGAGAAAGGTAATTTTGAGTCTTGAAGAGCCCACGCCGGCTAATACATAGCTCCATTAGCGGTCCGATGTAAGCCGTATCAGTAATAAGCTGGACCCGTACAAAAGGTTCCTCTAAATGATCCAGTTTAGCGGGGTCAGGCATCTGAGCTGGATTGGTTACAACCACCATCTCACCCGTCCGAAGGTAGGCATGATAGGGAACATTTGGCACAGTGGCTAATACCTCAATCCCAAACTCACGAGACAAGCGCTCCTGCACAATCTCCATGTGTAAGAGCCCCAAAAAACCCACCCGAAATCCAAATCCCAGAGCAGCTGAGGTCTCCGGCTCAAACTGAATAGCGGCATCATTAAGCCGCAGCTTCTCCAGCGCCTCCCGCAAATCCTCAAACCGACTGGATTCCATGGGGTAAAATCCTGCATATACCATGGGCTTCATTTCACGGAAGCCCTTTAGAGGCTCGGGGGCGGGCCGATAAGCATCCGTTAGGGTGTCCCCCACTTTGATTTCCTGAATGTTTTTGATGCCAGCTATCACATAGCCGACTGAACCGCAAGGAATAGACTGAGCCGGCTCGCGCTGCAGACGAAAAATCCCCACTTCCTCTACCACGTATTCCGCCCCAGTCGCCATCAAGCGAATCCGCATACCAGGTCGCAGCTCACCTTCCTTGACCCGCACATAAGCAATAGCTCCCCTGTACGAGTCAAACTGAGAATCAAAAATAAGAGCACGAAGAGGCTCATCGGGCTTATCCGATGGCGGAGGCACCCTCTCAATGATGGCATTCAAAATGGCTTCTATACCGATGCCCTCTTTGGCGCTGGCGTAGATTACCTCGTCGGGACGACAGCCTAAGAGTTCAACCACTTGGTCACGTATTTCATCGGGACGAGCAGCAGGCAGGTCTATCTTGTTTAGTACGGGAATGATCTCCAGGTCCTGCTCCAGAGCTAAATACAGATTAGCCAAAGTCTGAGCTTGAATACCTTGGCTGGCATCCACGACTAAAAGAGCTCCTTCACAAGCCGCTATCGCCCGAGAAACCTCATACGAGAAATCCACGTGACCCGGCGTGTCTATGAGATTAAGCGTATAACCCTGATAACGCATCTGAATAGGGTGGCTCTTGATAGTGATGCCCTTTTCCCGTTCCAAGTCCATACTATCTAGCACCTGCTCTATCATCTCCCGTTTAGAGAGAGTGCCAGTGTATTCTAATAAGCGGTCTGCTAAGGTGCTTTTGCCATGATCTATATGAGCGATTATACAGAAGTTGCGCAGGTGCTGAGTCGCCATACCTAAGCAAAGATACCGCAGAGAGAAGATTTTCCTGGAATAGGAAAGGTAGGACTGAAGCAGCGAGAGCTCGGCTCATGATGATTTCATATTGCCAAGTAAATCCATTAGGTCTGTTGCAGCGCCATAGAGAAATCAGCGCTGAAGATACGAACAGGGCTATTCTGTTTGGAAAAGTCTCAGTTTAAGCGAGGGTCTGGGGGGAAGGTAGCGATAAAAGCGTACTTACCCCCCATCTCGGTCAATACTTTTCGCCAGAGATTTTCTGGCTCGTTAGAGAAGATATACTCTCGTCGAGCTGGCGCCAAAATCCACGAGTGGAGCGCAATCTCTCTATCTAACTGACCAGGCGCCCAGCCAGCGTAGCCCGCATAAAATCGTAAGTGGGTCTCTGGTATCCGCCTCGCTGCCAATACGCCACGAATACCCCGCATGTCTGCTGTCCAATACACATTATCTGTTACTTTCTGACTTTGAGCTTCCAAGGGAGGTAGGCTATGAAGCACGTGTAGGAGCTTTTTCTCCACTGGCCCGCCCATATAGAGTCCATATTCAATTTCTCCGAAAAAGTTCGTTACCTCTTTTACTTGCACCAGTGCCGGACGATTGAGGACCACACCGAAGCTCCCTTGAATGCCATGCTCTACCAAGAGGACCACCGTCCGAGCAAAGTTTGGGTCGGGCATGAAAGGCTCGGCTATAAGTAGAACCCCCGGCGCCGGTTGGAGCATGTTCAAATATACAAAAATCTCGCTAACTTTGACTAAATGCTGGAAGTCTTAGTTGTCTTCGTCGTTATTGGGCTACCCGTTGTGGGAGGATTGGCTTTAGCGGCATATCAACGCTGGCTCAAGCACAAAGAGCGTATGCCTATTTCCCCCGAACGTCTGCGAGAAATAGACAGAGAGCTACGTGAACTGCGACGAGAAAACGACAACCTGCGTCGCCGCATCCAAAACTTGGAAACTATCATAGCCAATATAGATTGGGATAGACTACTCGCCCAAGAATCTCAGAGCCAGTCTCCCCATCCTCCCCTTCTCAGCGAAAGTAGCTTATGATAGGCCTAGCACTGATTATAGGATTTCTGCTTCTGTTCCGAGCTTACAAACTCACCCTCAAGCACTCAGACAAACTGAGGCGGCTGGAAGAGGAAAATCGTTACCTACGCTCTGAGATTGAAAAACTTCAGGCTGAATACGAAGAGATATTGAGGAATCCTAAAGCTGCATCCAGTATAATAGATGAAAGAGCCCGCTTCATTGAATTCTTAGCAGAAAGGCTCGAAGGACGCAAAGAACCTTTGCTGTGAGTCAGAGTCGCTCTGGCTTTTGAAGAACTTGACGGCAGGGCAGAAGACTCTAAGGCCAACTTCACTGGAAAGGATTGGCTATCGTGTAAGAAAGTGGGCTGTACGCTCCACAAAGGCCAACAGAATTTTTCGGATTTAGTTTAGCTCACTCAGGCTGGCCCTGAGGAGATTGGGGGGGCAGCCTGGTCCATGTTCCGTTTTGGATGTTTTGATAGTCCTAATGGGGGGGGCGCCAGCGCTGGAAGCGCTGGCGCCCCCCCCATCCTCACCCCTCGCCCAAATACTCAATTTCACCCACCACAATCAAAGCTCCCTACTAACCTTATGCGAGTCCGAGCCCTTCTTCGGCTCGTAAGCGAATAAACTGCATAAGACGTCTATACACCTTGACCGACACCCACAGTCGTTGAATGCTTCCCTCTTAGTCAGCCCTGCACCCTAAAAGGCAGATTTGCTTGTTTTTACTTTTTCAGGTTGAAGTCTATCTTCCGACTCCTCATGGATTGAGCCAGAGTCTACTCGGGTTCTATGCTACCTCAATGAGGAATTACCCACGCTAAGGGACCTAGTCTATTGCGCATGCTATACTCAGGCTTTGGCTTGAGCTATCTAAGAATCCCTATCAGCGGGGTGCCCTCAGAGTCTGATAAGGAGAAGAGTCTTTTCTCAGAAATAGACAAGGTTTCCCCAAAGGAGCCGGAACCTTGACGAATTGTCCCCCTGCAAGCAGGGTATCGGCTGTGAGAGCGTACCAAGTTCCGGGGGGTAGATAAGCTCTTATCCAACGCTGACGAGGGCGAGTGACAGGATAAAAGAGCAGGTCAGGTCCGATGAAGAACGAGGGGTGTTTCACCTTAGGCGTCTTAGAGGCATGCATCCAGAGAGGACGCCAGATCGGAGCCCAAGCGTAGGGAAGTAAGGTGTCGGTTAGCCCATACCCTTGAGCACAGCTTTGGAGGTAGGCCCAGAGTTTCACATGGAGCTGAGCCAAATAGGCAAAGGCTGCTACTGTTACGGAGTCGGTATAGACCTGATGATTGTCCTGAGGACGCAGCCCTTCATGGGTACGGAAAACGGGCTGTATGACACAGCTCTCAGCCCATCGCAGCAGCAGTTGGCGCGAGCGCAGGTAGCGTAAGGGGCCGACTTTTATCGTAGTATAACCGCCTATATCGCTATGCATGAGCGGTAGCCCACTAAGCCCGCTGTGAAGCATTCCATAAAAGGTGCTCTGCAGTCCATCGCGAGCATCCCAACTGACAAGTTGATCGCCCAGCCAGTGGAGGCGGGTATAGCGAGGCGTAAAAGTATGCCCACAACGAGTAAAAAAGACTATCTCATCCTCCTCCGCAGCTTCACGATTGAGGCGAGCCCAGAGGACAGCATAGCGATTATGCCATTCAGACCCCTGACCCGCAGCCACCCAGGCATCCCAAGGAAGCCATTCCCCGTAGTCCGCCATCCAGCCCGAGAATCCATACTCCTCCCTGAGCCGCCGTACCAAACCCCTCAGCCACGCATAGGCTTCAGGATGAGTTAGATCCACCATGACGGCGGGAAAGCCTGGCGTGGAAATGAAATAGATTTGTTCTTTAGAGCGGCTCACTAAGTATGCCCTCGTTCGGGCGGTGTCAAACAAAGGTCCCTCGGTGGCTAAAAAAGGATTGACATAGCCTAATGTGCGTATCCCCTCTCGGCGTAGGCTGTCTATGCGTCGGCGAATGTCAGGATAAGCGGAAGTATCGGGAATCCAGCGCCACCATAGTTGACTGCCGAACCGAGTTGCCCTCCTCCCGCACCAGTCTTGAATCCAGAGAGTAGCCAAAGGCACACCAGCTCTCTTTAGCTGCGTCAAGATGGGAAGAACCCGCCCCCACCCTCCCTGTAAGCCTACCCAAGCCCCTTTACACCAGGCAGGGAGGAGCGGCATAGGGCCAACTAATTGGGATTGCCGATGCAAAAGCTCCCCCCAATCCCTTCCACCCCAAAAGGCTCCTTCTACCGCTTGGGGATTCAGGAGCCAAAATTCCCACTGGTAAAAACGAGAACGGCTCTCCCAAAAAGCGACGCCTTGATGAAAGAGAGCAGCCCCCCGACGGTAGCGCGTAATAAAAGTTCCCATGGGAGCGTAGGAAGTGGTTAGGGTACCAGCCGCCCCCCGTACTACCAAATTGATCAGGAAGCTCAGAGGCTGCTTACCTCGGCCAATCCCCTGTTCCTCGGTCCAGAGCCGATAGCGTCGTCCGTCTAAGGCTCCCGGTACACTTTGCACCCCTAATCCATACGACTCCTCGCCCCTATGACGAAGCCAGCGCAGCCGCACCGCCACTCCGTCCAGCGAGTCGCTCAACCACCGCCACCATAAGACTCCATTCCGAACCCTCAGCTCTATCCTCCAAGTTTTTCTGATACCCTCCCACTGACCCCTGATTTCCCCTGCTGTGTCAGCCCAAACGAAGTAAGTATCCACCAAAGCCCTATACCAGGGCCCATACTTCGTTGAGAAGGGGTAGCTCCCCATCTTAGAGCTCACTATAGGACGAATCAAAGAGGCAGAAAGCCAGTCCTTCTTCCTAAAAGCTACCTCTACATCTTCAACCCTTATCAAAAGGGTATCGGAGGAGGCCCGAATGACTAAGCCTTGAAGGATAGCCCAGAGAAACATCTATGCAAATAAAACAGCCCTCCCCTTTACCGCCAACGATAGCCGGCATCAGAAAGACTGGCTCAACCCTACCTAAGTGCCCTAAGACTCTCAAATTTCTTTCAGGGCTTCGGTTATGGCTTCTAAGCTTCGTCGGGCATCCCCAAAAAGCATGTAGGTATTTTGCTGATAGAAAAGCTCGTTCTCCACCCCTGCGAATCCCGGATTCATAGAGCGCTTGAGTACGATAACTGTTTTGGCTTTATCCACATCCAGTATGGGCATGCCGAACAGAGGGCTATTTGGGTCCTTACGAGCAGCGGGATTGACTACGTCATTGGCTCCAATCACGAGCACGACATCCACCTGAGGAAAATCTGGATTGATTCGCTCCATCTCACAGAGGCGGTCGTACGGCACATCCGCTTCAGCTAAAAGCACATTCATATGACCCGGCATGCGTCCCGCTACTGGATGTATAGCAAAGCGCACTTCCACTCCCCTTGTGATCAGGGCATCCATTAGCTTTTTGACGGCATGCTGGGCTTGAGCGACCGCCATACCATAGCCTGGAACAACAACAACCTCTTTTGCGTAGCTCACCATGAGAGCTACATCCTCAGCAGTCGTAGAGCGAACGGCTTTATCCGTCACAGCGCCTACCTCTCCTCCCTTTCCTACTGCCGCAAAGAGCACATTCCAAAGCGAGCGGTTCATTGCCTTGGACATGATATGAGTTAGGATTAGTCCTGAGGCCCCCACTAAGGTGCCCGAAACGATCAAAAGGTAGTTATTCAGCACAAAGCCGGTCGTAGCGGCGGCGAGTCCCGAAAGCGAGTTGAGGAAAGCCACGATTACAGGCATATCGGCTCCTCCCACAGGCAGAGCTATCCACAGCCCCAAGAGGAAAGATGCTGCACCGGTCCCGTATAGTAGCGGCGCACCACCCGCCACGGTCAAAGCTATCACGGTGCCAATAGATAAAACTAAAAAGAGTAGGCTCTGAAGATGGTGGAAAGGTAGCATAACTGGGCGTCCAGTTATGAGCTCCTGCAGCTTAGCAAACGCAATAAAGCTACCCGAGAAAGTTACCATTCCAATCGCAACACTAAGTCCTATGGTTAATAAAGTGAAAGCCGAGGGGTACAGAGTCGGCTCTAAGAAGCTGCGCTCGGCCTCAGCCGCTGCCACGAGAGCTGAAGCAGCCCCACCAAAACCATTTAGAATGGCTACCATTTGAGGCATAGCTGTCATCTTGACTGATAAAGCCATCCAAGCCCCAAGAGCCGTACCTATACCCAAGCCTATGCCTATCCACTCATACCGCACAACCGCCTTATAGAAAAGCGTCGCTACGATCCCCAAGAGCATCCCAAGCGAGCCCAGCCAATTCCCTATCCGAGCCGTACGAGGCGAACCCAGCAGCTTAATGGCTATGATGAAACTCACCGAAGCCACCAGATAAGCTACCTGTATGAAAGTCTCCATCTCAACCACGCTTTTTGAACATGCGGAGCATGCGATCTGTAACCAAAAACCCTCCCACCACATTAATAGTTGCAAGGACTAAGGCTAAAACCCCCAGCCCTATGAGCAAGGGGGACCCGGCTTCACCCGCTACGACAATAGCTCCCACAATCGTAACGCCTGAGATAGCGTTGGAGCCAGACATAAGAGGCGTGTGCAGGGTAGGGGGAACTTTGCTAATCAGCTCAAAGCCTAAAAAAGCCGAGAGGGTGAAAATAAACAGGGCAAATAGTATGTCCGTCATACGGGCTGGAGAAAGGGTTGTCCATTCCAGAGAAGGCATGTAGCCCGGAGCAGCTCATCTTCAGTATGTAGGGTTAAGCTACCGTCCTTTTTTCGGAAGAGGCCAAGGAACTCTGTAAAATTTCGGCTCAGCATTTGAGAAGCGTGAATGGGTAAGGTGGCGGGAAGGTTGAGAGGGGCCATGAGGGTAATGCCATCTAATACCTGGGTAGTACCGGGCTGAGTTTCTTCACAGTTTCCGCCGCTTTCAGCGGCAAGGTCTACTATGACACTACCGGGCTTCATAGAACGGCGCATCTGAGAGGTAATCAGCTTAGGGGCAGGGCGCCCAGGTACAGCCGCCGTAGTGATAAGGATGTCAGCTCTTGCTACGTAGGAAGCCAGTGCTTCCCGTTGTTTAGCCTGCTCCTCAGCGCTTAGCTCGCGAGCGTAGCCACCCCTTCCCTCCGCCGACTCGTCTAAGGTGAGAGGTAGAAACTTAGCTCCGAGGCTTTCCACTTGTTCTTTAGCGGCAGGACGAATGTCATAAGCCTCTACTTGAGCTCCTAAGCGGCGAGCCGTAGCAATCGCTTGAAGGCCTGCCACACCCGCCCCAATAACCAAAACCCGGGCCGGAGCAAGCGTACCCGCCGCTGTCGTTAGCATCGGAAACACTCGCCCAAAATGAACAGCAGCCAACAGCACAGCCTTATACCCACCTAAAGCCGCCATAGAGGACAGTACATCCATGCTCTGTGCTCGCGTGATGCGGGGTATTTTCTCCATTGCCAATACCGTCCAGCCCTTATCGGCGAGAGCTTTGATTTCTCCTTCGTAACGCCATGCTTGTAAAGGTCCTATTAGGACTTTATCTGTCGGATAAGTGCTAATCTCCTCTAAGGAAGGCATGCGAAGGCGAAGAAGGATATCCGACCTTTCAACCACATCAAAGGCAGTCGGAAGTATTTGGGCTCCCATCTCGGCGTATGCTTCATCGGAGATATGAGCCCCTTCTCCTGAGCCTTTTTGAAGGATGACGGAGAATCCCCATTCGCGTAGCCGCCTTACCCCTTCAGGCATCAGCGCAACCCTCCATTCATGGGAGGAACGCTCATCCACGAAGCCAACTCGCATCAGGCGGCAAAGCTACATAAATCAGCCCTGCCCTACAGACTGAAGCGCCGTACCAGGCGAGCGCATGCCTTGATCTCCGTGGGATTTAGGGTCATCGGCTTACATCGCCTTGCAACATATAAAGGGAGCTGATCGTCGTAATGAGGACTTTGCGGGTCCCCTGACACACCCAAAGGCAGAATAGACTCCACTTGAGGGTAAGGCGATGTACGATCAAATCGCACAAACTGAATGTATGTATCACCCGCTACAACTCGTAGAAAGCCCTTCTTAGGGTCCCACTCAGCGTAAGTAGGCGCAAGCTGCTCGGGAAGGCCGTCTAAGGGATAGCGCCGCTGCCTCACCTCCAGAGCCTGAACCGCCTTCAAAGGTGGAGCGGTTTCCCGATAGAAGCGACGCAGTTCCTGGATAGCGTAGTTCAAAGACTCCCAAAGTAGGTCTACTGGCAGTTGAATCTTGCCCTCTTCTAACCAGTTGTAGGCAGGCAGCCCTGCTTTCTTTAGGGCATAGGTCCCAGCCAAGGTAAGAAGAGTCGCCGCCCTGCTATTGCCCGTCCCAGCAAAGTCCCAACTCCGGATTATCCTCAGAGCCTCCTGAAGCAAAGTGGATTGCGTATCAGGAAGGGAAGCAAAAGCTAACCACAACCTCCGAATAGGTCCTCGGGCAGGATAATAGCGATCATACTTGATAGCGTGAAAGTCATCCCAGCTCACTCGCTGTTTAGACTCCAGCAGCTCATACATTCGATGCTCACGATTATTGTGCTTGTTCCAGTGCCACGCATGCTGAGAGGGAAAATCATCCTTCTTAGGCGAGGCCTCTGGACAGCTTGTGGCAAAAGGGCTATTATTCACACTAAAGATGTACCCACACTTGGGAGCTAAGACGTGGGGAAGCTCATCAATCGTCAAATACCGCTTCCACAGCACCGATGAGGTATCACCAGGCAAAACAGACTGCCAGTTGTAGGCCGGATGCCGTTCAGGCAGGGTAGCGTTGAAAAGGTAATATATCGTATCCGAACGGTCAGCATATACCACATTGAAGTGAGGAATGCCTTGATGCCTTAGAGCAGCTTGAAACTCTGTAAAAGAACGAGCCCGACTCATCTCATACCACTGTTGAGGCGCTCGGTACATTTTTTCAACAGGGAAGCGAATCGCATAAACCCCAGTACGAGTCCGCACCACTGGCCCAAATGCGCTGTACTCTATGCGCTTTTTCACCCGTAGAACAGGACCGTGGGGACGAGGTGGGTTCAGGATAGGCCAGCCTTGCGCAAACCGTTGGGGATTGTGCATGAGCCTAACATACAAATAAACCTTCTCCTCACGCAGGGTATCCCAGCGCCCGTCTAAGGCATAGAGCTTTTTGTTTTTCGGATGGAGTCGCAGACGATAAATATCCACGAAGTCAGGCCAGTTAAAAGTCAACCCCCACCCTAAAAATGGATTCGTGCCGAGTCCCGGCGATACCATCGCCGGAAAAAACCCACCTAAAATATGCCAGCCTTCTTCACTATGCAAAAAGGCTTCGTACCAGCGCATAACCCCCTCAATCGGAACATGGGGGTTAATAAGCAGATAAGTCCCTCCATCAGCCGTCTTTGAGCTGCTGAGGGCTAAGGCATTAGAACCCGCTTCGATCCGAAACTCGTACTTCTCTGGGGTACCCGCTAAGGTCGCCTGAAGCGCTTGTCCAGCCCCCACCATGCCCGACAAAACGACCACATAACCCCTTACAATATCTTCCCCCGTTACCGGAAAAAGACCCCGATCTAAAACGGCTCTGGGATGCTGACGGGCAAAGTCGTTGAGACCTTGCGCATAAGACTCCAAAACGGCGCGTACCTGAGGCGATAGGCTGTCATACTGCACCCGAACGTACCGAGCAGCTCCCGTGAAATAAGCGAAGTAATCCATCGCAGCCCCAGCCTTCCCAATCAAACGCCCTAATCGGCCCTTTGATAAAGCCATCAGGTATTGAATCCGAAGGAAATCATCCTCTGCATGGGCCCAAGCAAGCCCATAAGCACAATCTGCATCCTTCGCTCCAAAGATATACGGCGTACCAAAGCTATCTCGATATATCTCTACCCACTGAGCCCAAAGCAAGCTCAGACAGACGATGTATCGCACGACTGCAAAGGTACCCATTCGCCTTCGGACTCTAATCACGAGAAAAAAGCGCAACCTTGCTTAGCTTATTCTACCAAGAAGCACCAGCAGAGAAACCCGCCTCAAAAGCCACCCATCTCCTGCAGAGAGTGTAGGCCCAAAGGTGGTTGAACCGCCTAATATCGTGTAAATGGAGTTGGAAAATATTTGCTGTACGCAAACGCTTATCTCGTTAGTTTGGCTTGCTGGACTTGTATGGGCGCAGAACGCAGGTATAGGGACCTCCTCTCCTGCGGAGCGGCTTCATGTTGCGGGGAAACCTCCGCCTGGATAACGCCTTTATGCCCGGAAATCAGCCCGGGGCCGTGGGTAATATTCTTCTCTCTCAGGGACCCGGTGTTGCTCCCATGTGGCTACCGAATGGAACAGTAGGCTCTATCCTCCTCATAGGCCCAGGGGGCACGCCCACCTGGGCTCCTAATCCTATTTGTACCTCGCCTACACTCAACCGTTTCATCAAGTTCACCTCTACCACACCAACTACCGTGGGTAATACAACGCTGGCCGAAAATGCCAATAACAACATCTGGAATGCAGATGGAAGCCCAAATCCCATAGCTGCTGCTGATAAGTTTGAAATCATAGGCACCGCCGCCTCGCCTTTTGCTATCAACGGTTATACTACGGTAGCGAATGCCTTTGGTGTGTATGGGCAGGCTACGGGGTCTGGTGGCAGTGGAGTCTGGGGAGCTACGAACCAGAGTAATGGCTGGGGCGTGTATGGTAACAATACAGCTACGACAGGCACTGCTGTGGGCGTTCAGGGGGTAACCGCCTCGACAACAGGTATAGCTGTAGTAGGCATCCACAACTCAAACTCTGGAACAGGTACAGGTGTAGCTGGCCAGACCAACTCCCCAGCTGGTACAGCTGGTGTATTCATCAATGCAGCGGCGGCAGGCAGCGCCGGGGGAGACGGTGCCATAGGTCAGACAGCTCAAGCCCAGGGCTTCGGCGTGCTGGGCGTGAACACTAACTCCAACGGTACAGGCGTCGTAGGAGCGGGTAATAACTCTACCCCCACCTACCTCACGAATGGTTCAGGCGGCGCTTTTACAGGAACCAACACGGGTACCTTTACTTTAGCCACCTCTAATGCAGGCACAGCTCTGTATGCGCTCAATAATGCTGCGTATTCCACTACAGCAACGGGAGGAGCTGGAGCCTTCGTGAGCCGAGCAGGTGCCGGGTCAGTCATAGCCGCAACCCTGCGAAACGATGCTAATACCGCATGGATTTATTACGCTAATACAGTAATATCAGCCGTAAATATGCGAGCCGATGGAAATCCGTGGGGTATAGTGGGAGCCGTAGCCAATGCAGGCGCAGCCTCTCCGGGTATCGGCGTCGTGGGTATAAACACATCCACAGCAAATGACCCAAACACTTGGGCTGTGTATGGTCTTGGGCGCCTTGGAGCTTCTGGGGCTAAGTCATTCTTCATAGATCATCCTCTCGACCCAGCTAACAAATACCTCGCTCACTACAGCTCGGAAGGACCCGAGCCCTATACCATCTATCGGGGCACAGCCGTTACCGACGCATCGGGGCGAGCTGTAGTGGAACTACCCTCTTACTTCGAAGCGCTTAATCGGCCCGGCGACTATCATTATAGCCTGACCTGCATAGGAACCTTCGCCCAAGCTATCGTAGAAGAGGAGATTCGCGGGAATCGCTTCACTATCCGCACAGATAAGCCTAATGTAAAGGTTGCTTGGGTGGTAACTGGGGTAAGAAACGACGTCTACGCTCGTCACTTCTGGATGGCCGATGAGGTGGAAAAGTCTCCAGGAGAAAAAGGCAAGTACCTCATTCCCGAGCTGTATGGCAAAGGAGCGGAGTATGGCATCTTCTCCTCTCGCCTTCGGGAGTCTAAAACCGTTCAAGGCCCCTATGAGATACAGACTAAGCAAGCTCCGACCAGCCCTCTCAGTAACATTGCACTCCCTAAAGGCAAAGCCTTCCGAGAGTAACTCTCAAAACCCTTATCCTTTCAAAAACGAGGCTAATCCCTTCAACAGACACTTCTAAATCCTCGCTCAGGCGGATTAGGAGGGCTCTCTCCTCCCGGTGCGCATAACAAAGCGACAGGTAAAGGAGGGAGCCCTCTGGCGCATGATCCTATCTGACGAGAGCTCCTTGGTACGGCATCAGTTCTATTTACCCAGAGATAAGCACTCAGGAACTTTGCTGCCATTCAGTACGTACGCTAATCACCCCTCTGCAACGGCTCCTACTTCGCCCCGAGAAGCGGCCAAACAAACACGGTGCAGTACAGAGAATAAAGTATCATCCTACCCAAGCCAGCCCCTTCCATCTGAGAAACCCTTAGCTCATTGTATTCAAACCCACGCAGCTGGTAGAATGACCATAAAACAATTATCACTTTTGTGCCGCACACTTGTTTATTTGTGATGTATGAGCATCTTACACGCAACTACGGGCGTAGACTTGGATGACACAGAGGTTGGCTACCTATACCGTTCTACGAGAGACCTTCGGCTTGCGCATGCTCTTTTTCAAGCTCTGCGATATGGTACCTTAGTCAAAGCAGCTAACAACATAGGCAGCTTGGGCTTGCGCATAGGACTACCTATAAAAGGGCTGCTTAGACAAACGCTCGGTCGGCTATTCTTAGGGGGAGAGAGTCTGGAAGAGACCCTCTCTGTACTCAAAAAGTTAGCAGCCAATGGTGTGAGTGTTATGTTAGACTATGCTGTAGAAGCCTCCCACCATTCAGAAGAGCGGACTAAAACTTTCCAGGAGTATTTGAGGATGATAGATTTCGCTCAGAAGCACCGGGACATGGTGAGCTTTATTGCTGTAAAACTCACAGGCTTAGCTTCACCGATCTTCTGGGAGAAGCGCAGCCAGACTAAAGCCCTACCTTCACACTTGGTAAGGGAGGAGCAACAGTTTCACGAACGATTCACCCAATTAGTAGAAACAGCGAAACAGCGTGGGATTCCCCTCATGGTAGATGCAGAAGAATCCTGGTTGCAGCCGGCCATAGACGAAGTCGTAGAGGACTACATGCAACGCTACAATACCGACCAAGTGATCCTCTATACCACCGTCCAAATGTATCGTCGGGATAGGTTGGATTATTTGCGACGGCTACTGGACAGAGGGTACAAGGTGGGAGTAAAACTGGTGCGAGGCGCCTATGTAGAGAAAGAGCGGAAGCGAGCCCAGCTCTATGGCTATCCAGACCCGATTCATCCGACGAAAGCGGCCACGGATATTGCTTATGATCAGGCTCTTATGCTATGCCTGGAACGGATAGACCAAGTGGCCTTGTGCGTAGCTACCCACAACCGCAATAGCTGCATGAAGGCGGTACAGTACGCCTTACTTCAGGGGTGGCAGCCGAATCACCCTTCCTTATCTTTCTCACAGCTGTACGGCATGGCAGACCCGATTTCGTTTGGCTTAGCTAAGGCAGGTTTTCGCGTGGCTAAATACGTGCCTTACGGTCCTATAGAGAAAGCTTTTCCCTACCTATCCCGCCGGGCTGAGGAAAACTCCAGCTTATCAGACCAAAGCGGACGGGAACTTCGATGGGTCGCTGCTGAACTTCAGCGTCGGCGATCTCTAATCCACTCTAAGCCGACCTAACATGCCTATCTCTTAGCCAAGGGGGGCCCTACGGCGAAAGGATGGATGTGTAAGCCTACTTTCCTAATTTTGATTATATGAGAGCGTTGAGGATAGCTGCAAGTCTAATCGCATTGCTATGGGCTCAACCTCAGAAAGCAGAAAAACATATCCGCCGTGGGGAGGAGCTCATGCAAGCGGAGGACTTCAGCAACGCCTTGGGGGAGTATGAAACGGCCTTGCAGTATAACCCCATGAGCGCCGAAGCCTATGTAAATGCGGCCTACTGCGCTTGGCGACTTCGGCAGAACCGAAAAGCGGTAGAATACTTTGAAAGGGCTGAGCGACTCAGCGCTAATTTGACGCCCCGCCTTACAGTAGCCTATGCAGATGCTTTACAGCGCACAGGGCGGCCAGCTCGGGCTCGTCCTCTCATAGAACGGCTCCTCACTCAACTACGCCCCTCTGACCCTTTATATTCCAGCTTGACCATCACCCTTCAACACCTCAAAAATGCTGAAAAATACATGGAAAAGCCCCTCAAAGTAGATATACGAAACTTAGGCGGCTCTATCAACTCTACAGCTCCCGACTATGCCCCAGTTATATCGGCGGATGAGAGCGTTTTACTCTTTACTTCTCGGCGATCCGGCTCCACCGGCGGTAAAATAGCCTCGGATGGCCTCCCTTATGAGGATGTCTACATAGCAGAAAAGCGCCCCGATGGCTCTTGGTCTACCCCGAGAAATATCGGTTCGCCTCTTAATACGCCGGTTCATGATGCATGTATCGCCCTCTCAGCTGACGGCCAAACCCTTTTTCTATTCAACTCGGACAATGGCGGTGATATCTTCGTCAGTCGTCTAAGTGGAACCAAATGGTCTCCTCCCAGGAATATGGGCTCTCCCATCAATTCCAAGTACTGGGAGCCTTCGGTCTGTCTATCGGCAGACGAGCGAACTCTATTTTTTGTATCTGACCGCCCAGGAGGGCGAGGCGGGCGCGACATTTACATGTGCCGCCGATTACCTAACGGCAAGTGGAGCCCTCCGATTAATCTCGGCCCGCCCATCAACACTCCCTACGACGAAGATGGACCCTTCTTCCATCCAGACGGCAAAACGCTCTTCTACTCCTCCAACGGTCCCAACTCAATGGGAGGATTTGACATCTTTCGCTCGGAGCTCCAACCCGACAGCAGCTGGAGTACGCCTATTAACTTAGGCTATCCCATCAATACCCCAGGCGATGAAATCTATTTCGTTCTGTCGGCCAGCGGCTTACATGGTTACTACGCCAGCGAACGAGAAGACTCCTATGGTGAAAAGGACATTTATCTCGTAGATTTCTCCACTTTGCGCACAGAAGATAAGCCTATCGCAGAGAAGGCAGAAGAAGACATAGAAGTGTCTTCTGAGCCCGTAACGGTGAGTTTCCGACCTAACCTCACCTTAGTTACAGGCATAATCTACGATGCTGAGACTAAGGCACCCTTAGAAGCTACGATTACAATCATTGATAATGTCAAGGGAGACACCGTAGCTGTGCTCTCTTCTAACGCTGCCACAGGTAAATATCTCATCTCCCTCCCAGCGGGTCGGAACTACGGCATAGCCGTAACAGCCGAAAACTACGCCTTTCACTCTGAAAACTTTATTGTAGATGCATCACAAGGTTACAGGGAGGTAAAGAAGGACATCGGACTGGAAAAGTACAGAAGTGGAGCGGTGATAGTCTTGCGGAATATCTTCTTTGACTTTGATAAAGCCACGCTGCGGCCTGAGTCTAAAGCAGAACTGGAGCGGCTGTACCAGATACTCATAGAAAATCCCAAAATGCGCATTCGCATCTCAGGTCATACCGACAGCGTAGGCTCGGATGAATACAACCAGCGTCTCTCGGAGAGCCGAGCCAAAGCAGTGTATGAGTACCTAATCAAGCGAGGGATTCCCCCTGAAAGGTTGGCTTATATGGGCTATGGAGAAAGCCGCCCTATTGATACTAACGACACCGAAGAAGGCCGCCAGAATAATCGCCGAGTAGAGGTGGAAATCTTATGAGCAAATTGCTCGGAGGCAGGAAATCAGTCGCTTGCTAAACTCTGACAGAGAAAGACTAAGAGAGGGGACCTCTACGGGTGTGAGTAGCTCGGGTATCGCTTCAGGACGAGTATAGGTCGCCCAAGCATAAGGGGCCATAGGGTGGTTATGTGGCACGATCCACCTTCGCCCTAACTGAAGGGCTATCAGTTCATCCGGTACAGCCCCAGCAGCCAAAAGAACCGAGGCTCTGTCGGCATAGAGGCGACTCTCCATCCAGGGCAAACCGAACCTTAGATGAACCCGAGAAGGGAAACGAGCCGCCACCTGGCGAAAGGGCGTGGCGAGCTTCGGCGTACCTACCAGATAGACGCAGTATTGGCTCAAGGCAAGAAGGTCTGCGATATAAGCGGCTTCTTTTTCGGCCTCATAGGAGGTGAAAAGGCAGATTGTACGAGGTTCTGGCTGCATTTCAGGCGTATCAAAGAATCCTCCAGGCAAAAAAAGGGGCGGATCGGTGGGAAGAGGAAAGGTGGAGAGCACTTGAGCCGCTAAACGGCGCTGCCAGCGGCGTACTAAGGCTTTCGCCCAACTGAGACGAGTAGGAAGTATTACTTGGGGCTTGAAAGATTCCATGCTCCAGAGAGATTCCACTTGCTGAGCCAGAGCCCGCAATGGCCATCGCCCATAGAAGCCAACCAAGCGACCGCGGCCATTCCATAACCGAAAGGTGTAGCCTCGTCCAGGCATGGCAGGATTGTAACTGATGCCCCACACGGCTATTTCATTCGAGATCGCCTCTAAAACCTCCTCTAATGCCTCTCCAAGTATATCGTAGTGAGTAGGAGTAGCAGCCGGTAAAAGCCAAACTAGCATAATCAAGCCATCCCCGCCTTTTCCCAGGCTCGGCGACGACGCACAATACCAATACCCTCCCAGATAGCTGCACTCAGGCTTGCAAGTTCAACCTCGGGTTGGCCCGCTATCTCGTAAGCAACCCCATGATCTGGCGAAGTGCGCACAAAGGGAAGGCCAGCAGAGAACTGAAATCCCTCCCATCCAACCAGTAGTTTGAATGGGATGAGCCCTTGATCATGATATAAAGCCAAAATGGCATCCACTTCTGTGTAACGCCGACTTCCAAAAAATCCATCCGCCGAGAAAGGCCCTCCAACCAGTATCCCCTCCTCCCAGAGGGCCCGAATAAGGGGTTTGAGGAGCTGTTTTTCTTCATCCCCTGTCAGCCCATCCTCGCCAGCATGGGGATTGAGTCCTAATACGGCTATACGCGGGGCAGGTATAGCAAAGTCCTGCTGTAAGCTGCGGCGTAGGGTAAGAATAGCCTTCCGCAGACCCTCGCTTGTGAGGGCCATCGCTACCTCTCGTAAAGGAATATGCTCAGTCGCCACAGCTATTCGCAGCCCTTCGCTTACCATCACCATGAGAGGAAAGAACTGAGAAAAAACCGCTCGGAAGTACTCAGTATGTCCCCGATAAGGAAAGCTGGCCTCATCATACAAAGTGGTCTTATCGGCTGGCAAGGTTACCAGCAAATCTATCTCTCCAGCAGCGGCCTTTTCGGTGGCTTGAATGAGGGCTCGTTGGGCTAACGCCCCAGCCTGCACAGAGGGCTTGCCTATAGAAAAATCAGGCGCCTCTCCGCACTCTATAAGGTTGAGCTGGTCTGGCTTAGCTTCAGCTGGAGAACGAATAAGGTGATATCGGAGGGTCCGCAAACCAAGGTGAGTGCGCCATCGCTCTATTACTTTTCTATGACCGAATACGATCGGGATTAGGACATCTTGCCACCCTTCTCCTCCCAAGAAGCATAGGAGCAGTTGAGGACCGACCCCCCCTGCTTCTCCGATGGAGAAGCCCACTCGTACTTTCTCAGCCGAAGAGCCGCTCTCCATAATGTCTCAGAAAACTTACGGTGAGGCGCACGCCTACGCCTGATGCGTATTTCACCTGATAGTTGCGTGGGAAGCCCCGTTCAGGTGGAAGGGGTTTATTGAGGTAGGCTGTTCCCGCAATATCTATATGCGCCCACGGATACCGCACAAAGTATTCTAAAAACTTAGCGGCAGTGATAGCCCCCGCTTCCCGCCCAGCCGAGTTTTTGATAGCCGCGATGTCGCTCTTGATCATGTATCCATACTCCTCCCAAAGAGGAAACTCCACCAGCCGCTCATAGGTTCGCCAACCCGCTTCTATGAGAGCATCGCGCACCTGAGCATCTGCGTTAGTAAAGAGTACAGAGGCATGCCGTCCGACCGCCATCGCAGCCGCTCCCGTCAGCGTGGCAAAGTCCAATACAAACGCCGGCTCGTACCGACGGGCATATACCAACGCATCGGCTAAAATCAGTCTGCCTTCCGCATCGGTATTGCGGATTTCTACAGGAGTGCCGTCGGATATGTAGATGATGTCATTGGGGGTGTAGGCGTTTTCTCCAGGGCGATTGTCGGTCGCAGGAACTAAAGCAACGACATGAAAAGGCATTTTGAGAAGGGTAATCGCCCGCAGCGCCCCAATCACGGCTGCCGCCCCAGCCATATCGCACTTCATGTAATCCATGCTATCAGGGGTATCCTTCAGACTAAGTCCTCCTGTGTCAAACACGATGCCTTTGCCCACCAGAATAATAGGACGCTTGTTGATAGGCTGAGAAGGGCGATATTCAGCTATGGTAAAAGTAGGGGGATTGAGGCTACCCCGATTGACCGCCAAAAGGCCCCCCATATTAAGGGCCTCAATTTCGGATTTACCCAAAGTTTGTACGGAGAATCCTACCGTTGTGCCTACGTCTGCGATTCGTCGGGCCAGCTCCTCTGCCGTGAGGACATTAGGAGGCTCGTTGACCCAATCACGCGCAAGATTGACTGATTCTCCGACAATAAAGCCTTCCTGAAGAGCCTGTACTGCTGCATCTGAGGAAGCCCAAACATGGATTACCTCCACCGAAGCGGGCACATTCACCGCATACTTTGTGAAGCGGTACAAGCTCATATGGGCCATTTCTCCTATAGCTCTATAATGCTCCAAATCCAGCTCTTCAGAGGGGACCGCCACCCAAGCTATCTGAACCTCAGACCAGCCCAACTCCTCGGCTTTTCTTAGAGCATAATATACACCTCGCCTCAAATGTTCTACCCCTGCTTCGGGGAGGGGTACCTGCATCCAGCGACGCTCCCCATCTATGAAAAAGCTGAGCTTGTCCGAAAGGGGGAACTGCGCAGGGTTTATACCCATTGAGCTGATCACTTCACTCCAACGGCTGCACCCTTGCGGCGATACCAACCAGAGGATAGGGCGACTTCCATCAAGGCTTCGGATGGCCATTACATTCATGGCGAGCAAAGTTAGTCTAACACCCATTAGAGATCGCGAAGAGATACGAATTAAACCTGAAGGTCTTGCTCTGGCTCTCATAGTAGCATGAGAGGATGGCTACTTGTCTGGGCGGGGCTCCTATGGGCTCAACCTCCCGGAGCCCCGGGCGGCTTTCGTCCAGGTGGAAGGCAAGAGGGGGGAGAGCCTGCTACACGCCCCGAAGCCATCTTGAAGGGTACCATACGAGGGGTCCTTCGCGATAGCATCACTCGGGAAGCTCTCCCTTATGTATCCGTGTCTCTCTATCGTGGAGATAAGCTGATTGCGGGAACGCTGTCCGATGAAACGGGAGCTTTCACTTTGCGGGATGTTCCTATCGGACGCTATCAACTGAAAATACAGCCCTTAGGCTACGCCCCTATACAGAAGCTCGTGGAGACCACGTCCATTCGCCCTGACCTCAACCTTGGCACACTCTATATCAGTGAAGTAGGGGTAGAGCTCCAGGCTGTAGAAATTCAAGCTCAACGCGGACCGGTTGAGTATCAACCCGAGAAGATCGTTTATTCGCCCCAGAAGGACCCTACCCTTCAAGGAGGCGACGCAATAGACGCGCTGCGGAAAATACCCGCCGTGAATGTAGATTTAGATGGCCGGATTGAAGTGAGGGGTAGTGGAGCTGTGCGGGTATATGTGGATGGCAAGCCTTCCCTCCTCTTCGCTAATAACCCTGGGGACGCCCTGCGCGCCATCCCAGCCGACCAGATAGAGCGGATAGAACTCATTACTAACCCCTCTGCTCGCTATGAAGCTGAAGGCGCCGTCATCCTCAACATCGTCCTCAAACGCAATCGTTTAGAAGGCATCTCCTTCTCTGGAAATGCAGGCATCTCTAACCAGTTTGCTAACGGAAATCTGACCTTAGGAGCTAAGGTCGGACGCTGGTCCCATACCCTAAACTTAGGGGGGCGCTACCGCTATGCCGGCACGGGTTACACACAGTTTTACAGGCGACAAGAGACATGGAATGGAATAACCGAACTACGCCAAGACGGCGCATTTTTACCGAGACGATTTGCTACCAATCTCTTCTATGGTGGCGAATATGTCCAGAATGCTGCAAGCACCTTTAGTTGGGGGGTCAACTTGCGTGATCTGTCCTTCATCCGTACCAATGACTTACGCGTAAGCTGGGCGGGTGGAGCTTTTGACGGAGTGAGCTACACCAGGTCGGCTCAGTTTCCCAGCCAAGACTTCGGCGTCAATGCAAACCTTGACTTCACGCATCGCCCGTCTCACCGCCCCGGCGAAGAGCTCTTTCTCTCCATCCAAGGCGGTTATGGGTGGAGAGAACAGCGCTATATCTTAGACCAGCTATCAGCCCTCGACACCTTCTTCTTGCGAGAACGGAGTCGCAACTCAGGACCTTCTTGGGAGGGGCAATTCCAGGCCGATTACAGCCGTCCTTTCTCCCAGCGGTGGAAGCTGGAAACAGGTTTGCGACTCAACCTGAGAGGGCTGGGCACGGGATTTGCCTACGAGCGATACGACCGCCTCAGGGAAGCGTATCTCCTTGTTCCACAAAGACAAGATACCCTAACTTATGTACAATGGATACCAGCCGCTTATGTCTCGCTGTCTTGGAGCAAGGACCGTTGGCTTGTAAAGGGAGGCTTACGACATGAATACACCTACAACGACGCCCTTTTTCTACGAGGTACGCTGCCTTTCCGTCAAAGCTACCAGAACCTCTTCCCTAACTTGCTTGTCAGCTATAGCGTCAAGGGCCTTTTCCCTCTACAGATTAGTTACAGTCAGCGAATCCGTCGTCCCTGGCTTCAAGAGCTCAACCCTTTCGTAGATGCATCTGACCCTCGAAACATCCAATACGGAAACCCTAACCTCGGCCCTGAAATCACCCACTCCTTAGAGTTGGGCTTCTTTCCGTTCGTGACGCTCTACGGACGCCAAACACAGAATGCAGTGCAGGAATATACGTTTGTAGACGCAAACGGCGTAACTAACACAACATTTCTGAATGCTGGGAAACGACGACTTTACGGAGCAAATCTGTTTTTCCGGCGCAGCTTTTTCTCCGATAAACTAACCCTTCAAGGTAGCGGGGAGTTAGAATGGGTACAGGCCCAAGCTGACTTGAGTGGGCACATCCTCAGAAACTCCGGCTGGCAATATACCCTGAGAGGCTCCATACAATGGCGTCCTGCCCCTTCTTGGACAGCTGAGCTGTCTGGAAACTACAACTCGCCCCGAATCTCCCTCCAGGGCTTGAGACCTGTCTTCATGTTTCAAGAACTAGGTGTAAGAAAAACTTTCGCCAGCGGGCGCTGGTCAATCGGAGCCATTCTGTATAACCCCTTCTATCAATACCTGAGATTCTACACGCGTCTGCAAGGCCCCGGCTTCTTTCAGGAGAATATCACTGGGGTACCCTTTCGCCTCTTCGGAGTTCAGATCCGGTATCAACAAACGAAAGCCAGCGAGAACTTCTGGAGAAAACGGCGCATGCCAGCGCAGAGTGATGAGGAAAGCTGGTAAGGTGGGCTGCTTGGCCTCTCTCAGCTCTATGCGCCATCAGTAGTACCTTCTGGATAATAAAAGGAGGCTCTAGCTAAGGTAGAAGGTATAAGCCACGCTGGGCTCTTGCGGGCGAGGGGCTTCTTCTAAGGAAGGGGACAGAGACCGCTTGGAGGTTGAGGGAGGTCAATCTTCAAAGATTATTTGAGTGCCGCCCCCCCCACTATCCCCTACCCCGCTCTAACCGCTCCACCCGACGAGTCAGCCTCCACAGATGTATCGCCAATCCCATCCATATCACCAGCAAAACCACCACGACTGTATTGATCTTATCACCACTCATGAGCCACTCCTTCATACCACAAAGATACAAGAGCTTCATCTTCCTACCTTTGTATCATGAAGGCCCTCTCCAAGGGAGTGTGCGTTCTCCTCCTGATAGTCGCTTGCACTCGCAAAGCTCACCCTCCTACTCAGTCCCTCCAATCAGAATCAGAAGAGGATTCTTTGCTGCAATCCTTTACAGAGCTGATTGAAAGCGAACGGAGTCAAACAGCAGACACTCTACTCTTACCTCACAAAGCTAAAATCTATCAAGGCAGCTATCCGATGCGCTGGCAGCTCCTCCATACAGAACTCTCCTTATCCCTGGATTGGGAGCGTCAAGAAATACCTGGAGAAGCCTGGATTACTTTGCGCCCCTACTTCAGTCCTCAGCAAGAGCTTGTCTTGGATGCCAAATCGTTCCAGATAGAAGAGATACGACTTCTTCGGCCAGAGAAAGGGAAAGTTGTAAGCCACCGCTACGATACTCTCAAACTCTATCTCACCTTAGATAAGGCTTACACGAGCCAAGACACTCTGACCATATACCTTCGCTACAGGGCACAGCCCGAGAAAATCGGTGAGGGAGGTTCCTCGGCTATAGGCGGACGTAAGGGAGGCTACTTCATCAATCCCAAGGGAGAGCGCCCTTGTGTGCCTCGGCAATTCTGGACTCAAGGCGAGCCCGAATCAGCCTCAGCCTGGTTTCCCACGCTGGATGCGCCTAATCAGAAAACCACCCAGCGCCTCTGCATCACGATAGAAGACTCCCTTGTCTCCCTTTCCAACGGCGTGCTCGCGTCTCAAAAAAAGCTCCCTAATGGCTTGCGCCAAGACTGCTGGGAACTCAAACAGCCTCATGCCCCTTACCTCTTCGCCCTAATCGTCGGGAATTTTCAGGTCATCAAGGACACATGGCGAAAGAAAGAGGTGTCTTACTACATAGAGCCTAACTGGGCCACACATGCTCAGGCAATTTTTGGTCGCACGCCTCAGATGTTGGAGTTTTTCTCTAATCGCTTAGGCGTGGAGTATCCCTGGCCCAAGTATAGTCAGGTTATCGTGCGAGAGTTCGTTTCGGGAGCCATGGAAAATACAACGGCCGTAGTTCATGGGGACATCCTTTTCTACGACAGGGCCAAGGCCCTCACCGTCCATCGTGAAGATGTCATAGCGCATGAGTTATTCCATCACTGGTTTGGGGACTTAGTGACGTGTGAGAGCTGGGCTCAACTGCCTCTGAACGAGAGCTTTGCTGATTACTCCGAATACCTTTGGTTAGAGCATGCTGAGGGCATAGAGGCGGCGGAGGGGCATCGACGAGAAGCCTTCTTTACCTATACAGCCGAAGCTCGCGAGAAAAAAGTCCCTCTCATCCGATTCAACTATGGAGACCCCATGAGCATGTTTGATGCCCATAGTTATCAAAAGGGCGGACTCACGCTTCATCTTCTGAGAAACTTAGTGGGCGACTCTGCTTTTTTTCTCTCGCTGAAGCAGTACCTTATGGATAATGCCTACAAAGCGGCTGACATAGACCACCTGCGGCATGCATTTGAAAAGGTTACAGGCGAAGACTGGACGTGGTTTTTTGACCAGCACTTCAGACGGCCAGATGAAGTACGGATGATAATCAAGGGCGAAAGGGCTGGAGATACAGCGGTTTTGAGCATAAGACAGCGGGACTATGACACCTTGCGCGGCCCCTATAGGTATAGACTGTCTATAGCCGTTTTGTCAGCTGAAGGCTATGAGGAGATACCCTTTGAGTTTTTAGGGGATACCACGATTCAGTTAGCTCGGTCGGGAATACGCTTTGTAGATGTGGATCCCAAGCGCCTCTTCATAGGGCGCACGACACGCGACTACCCCTTGAAGTGGTGGAATGAAATAGTCTCTGAAGGAAGGTATTTCTGGCAGCGCATTGAGGCTCTCTCGGAGATTCAAGCTTATCTCAGCAGCGATAGCGAAATGCTCAACCGGCTGCTGAGCGCCTATCGACGCGGCGGAGCACCCTGGAGAGAAGGGGTGTGGGAAGCCCTACAACTCTTAGCGGACTCTGAGGCGGTGCAACAGGTCATCCCCTTGGCCCGGGAAGCTATACGCGATCCCCATGCTCGCGTCCGAGCAGCGGCGTGGGGCTTCTTAATAAACGCCGCCCAACAGGGCCTCCTCTCCCTCTCCTCGTGGAGAGATGCGCTTACGACAGCGCTAAGCGATAGTAGCAGCGATGTGCAGAGCTATGGATTGGTCGGCTTGTTTCAAATAGACAGTATAGCGGCTTTAGCAGAGGCACGCCGCCGCCTAAACTCCTCCTCCGAAGACATCTTTCTGGTCTCAGCCACTCTACTCCTCCAGGGCGGAGATACCCAAGCCACAAGCCTGCTTATAGACCGACATCCCTGTTTGGCGGGATTGAGCAGTCGCGCCCAGTCCATTGCCCTTCTCGTATTGGCCTACCAACGTACCCCTTCACAGCGAGAACGCCTTTTTACTCTCATGCAACAAATCGCCCGGAAAGAAAACCCCTGGTATCTGCGCCTACAAATGGTACAATACCTCAAAATACGACTCGGCCGAGAACCTGAGGTAGCTACTTTTTTGCGTCAGCTCAAGCAGGAGGAGAAACATCCTCAACTGCGTTCTATCTATCAGCGTCTGCTATGAAATATCAACCCCATGACTTTCACTTCCGACGAGCCAAATCAGAAGGTTATCTTGCCCGCTCCGTCTATAAACTCCAAGCCATAGACCAAAAGTACAGGCTCTTCCATCGGGGAATGAAGGTTGTAGATTTAGGGGCGGCCCCCGGCTCATGGACCCAGTACCTTTTAGAAAAGGTCGGACCCGAAGGCTTCATACTCGCCGTAGATTTACAAACCATTCGCTTATCCAGACCTAACCTCCAAACTATTCAAATGGATGTATGGTCTCCTGAATTGGAAAGTCTTTTACAAGAAAAGCTTTGGGATGCAGTCATATCTGACATGGCTCCCTCAACGACGGGTAGCCGACCCACTGACCAGAGCCGCTCAGCCCTCTTGGTGGAGCGCAGCCTCTTTTTAGCTCAGCGATTTACTCGCAGGGGAGGGTTCTGGATAGCCAAGCTTTTAGAAGGACCCGAGCTTCAGCGACTGAGGCAGGCTGCCCAGCAGACTTTTGAGACTGTCCATATCGTTCGCCCCCCTGCGACTCGCAAGGGAAGCACAGAATGCTTCCTCCTTGGCTTGAAAAAGCGTCTTTAGGCTCCATAGAGACGCTTGGCTTATACATCCACGTGCCCTTCTGCAGGCGTGCCTGCCATTACTGTGATTTTTACTTCACCCCCCGCGCCAGCTTCATGGAGGCCTACACTGAAGCCCTTCTTTGCGAGATAGATCATTACGCTGTTTTATTAGAAGCATTTCCTATCGAAACCGTATTCTTCGGAGGAGGCACACCGAGTTGGCTACCCTTGCCCTTGTGGGACAAGATTTTCCGCCGGCTGGAGCAGCTCCCTACCTATACGCCAAAGGAAGTCACGATAGAGGCTAACCCCGAAGACATAACACCCGAATCGTTATCCTTTTGGCTTAGAAGAGGCGTCACCCGCCTAAGCGTGGGTATACAGAGCTTTTATCCTCAAGTTCTACACACCCTTGGACGATTCCATGACCCAGAGATAGCCCGCCGAGCTATAAACTATCTCTATAAGTCGGGCTTCACCACGTGGAGTGCAGACCTCATCTTTGGTGTCCCCGGACAACGCAGCGAGCACGTCGTTTCAGATATTGAGTTTTTGTTGAGTTACAACATCCCCCATCTCTCAGCGTATGGACTCACAATAGAAGAAAAAACCGTACTCTATAAAAAGTTGCGTTTAGGACGCTTTGCCCCTGTAGAAGAGGAAACCTATGCCCAATCGTACCTAAGCATCCATGAAGTTTTAGGAAAAGCGGGCTTCACTTGGTATGAGATATCAAACTGGGCCCGCCCGGGTCATGAATCTCAGCATAACTGGCGGTATTGGCAACGAAAGCCGTACATAGGATTGGGACCAAGCGCTCATAGCTATCTACCAGAAGTACGCTGGGCTAATACCCGTTCGATCAAAACCTATCTAAGCCAGCTGGAATCGGGAATCTATCCCGTAGCTTACTGGGAGGCTTTATCACTCGATGACCTGAGAATGGAACTATGGATCACCCAGTTTCGTACTAAGCTGGGCCTATCCTCTATGCAGATCCGCCAACATATAGGAGAAAAAGCTGATTATGTGTTCGGGCTTTTGGACTCAGCGGTTCAAAGGGGCTGGCTGAAGAGGATAAATGATACATATCACCTCACCCCTCAAGGTGCACTCCTGTCCGATAGACTTATTTTAGAGGTGGAGAGCCATTTAGAGAAGGTCATCTCAGCATGATAGGCCTGATTTTTGATGCTTTCATCGGCCTACTTGCCATATTCATAGGCTACGCAACCGCTGTCTATCCACTCAAGAGACGAATAAACACGCTTAGGGGGCTACACCGCATAGCTTTTTGGGCTTGGATTTTGCGAGTGGGGGGCGCTTTTTTCACCTATTACTTTTACCTGCTCTACTACGGTGGTGGAGATGTTATTCATTACATAGGCGACTCTATAAGCCTGGCTCAATCTTTTTCTCTGAGACCCTGGCAAACTATAGAGTACCTACTCTATTCCACCCTACACAGAAGCTACACAGATTACTTCAACACCTCACCTGAGTTTCTATCTTTTTGGGTGAATAACGGCATATCCTTGACTTACACACCGGATTATGCCTCTCAGACGGTGGGCATTCTTACTTTTCCTTTTGCCCTCGCAGCTCTCGGCTCCGTGAACGGCGTGATTGCTCTATTCTCTACTTACTCCTTCTACGGCTCATTTAGGTTCTACTTAGCTCTTCACAAAATATATCCCACTTCTTGGGAAAAGACAGCTATTCCAATACTGTTTCTACCCTCCGTCCTATCTTGGATAGCCCTTCCTTTCAAGGAGTCTTTCGCCCTCCTATTTGTCCTTTACGGCATGCGCAAGCTCTTTTTAGAACAAGCCACCATACTGGATAAAATAGGTGCACTGGTTCTTTTGTACTTTTCGTATGCGGTCAAGCCTTACATACTTATAAGCCTAATACCGATATTCGGACTCTTAACTGTTCAGCATGTCGGCGAAAAGTTCAAGAGCAGCATTTTTTCTTACATACTCTACCTCATGACAATACCCATTGTTTTAGGTTTGACTCTGTATATCCTTAGCCTGGCGGCTGAAGCAAGCCGGAAATACAGCTTCGAAAACATACTTCAGCAAGCGTACATAGTTAAGTTAGACTTGACAAGAAACGAGAGCTATTACGTAGAAACAGGCGGCAGTGTGTACGACATAGGTGATTTTGAGCCGAGCATACCGGGCATACTGTCTAAGTTTCCTATTGCCTTTTACACGGGCCTACTTCGCCCATTCATCTGGGAAGCTAAAAAGGGCGCTATTCTACTCGCTGCTCTGGAAACCACGGCTTTGCTCATAATCACCCTATATGGGCTGTTTAGACACGGGATAGGGCTAGTCCTAAAGCAAATCATCGCTCACAAATGGAGTCGACTCCTCATGATATTTGCGATATTTTTTATTTTCATGATGGGGCTTACCTCAGGTAACTTTGGAAACTTAGTACGCTATAGAGTGCCCGGTGTACTTTTCTTTTACACTGTGCTTTTTGCGACCTATGGAAAGCTCGCAACGGAAGCTACTGATAGCCGGCGGAGGGAGTAGCGGCTTAGGCACAGCCTTAGCCGCAGCGCGACGAGGATGGAAAGTCGTGATATTTGAAGCCCAGGACATCGGCGGAGGCACTTCGACGACTTCTACCAAACTGATTCATGGTGGTATACGCTACTTAGAATCAGCTATAAAGACCTTACGACTGAGCGACTGGCACTTAGTCCGAGAAGCGCTCCGTGAGCGAAAGTGGATGATAGAAAGTCATCCACATTTGTGCGCTAAGCTGCCTATAATTTTACCTGTTGCCAATAAAGCTGATAAGATATACTATGGAATAGGGCTCACTCTCTACGACTATCTAAGCTACCCTTATCGCCTTGCTCCCAAGGAGTGGATTGACATGAAAGCATTTTATGAATACTTCCCGATAGCTTACAGAAAGTTTATAGGGGGGTGGCTTTATTGGGATGGTCAGTTTGAAGATAGGTTGTATGCTGTCCATTTAGCTCTATACTTGAGGCAGCGATTTGGAGTAGATATTCGTACCTATCATAGGGTGATGGATATAGAGGTTGTCAAGGATGAAGTCCGTGTATGTGTAGAAACGGCTGGAGGGGAGCGATATGTAGAGTCGGGAGACTTTCTAATCAATGCCACAGGGCCATGGGGGGATTTCCTAAGAAAAAGGCTACGCCCCCACACGGCGCCACGGCTGCGCATAAGCCGTGGCAGTCATCTCGTACTAAAGGGTCTACCGCCCCTCAAGGCAGGATTCCTCATTCCACGCACGGTAGACAACCGCGTGTTATTTATCCTTCCTTGGAAGGAGGGAACATGGCTCCTCGGTACCACCGATGAAGAAGCCGAAGCTCCTGAGTGGAACGCTCCAGTTCCCGCCAAAGAAGAGTCTTACCTCCGAGCCTACTTAGCACGGTATTTTGAGCAAAGCGGAGAGGTAGTCGCTCGATTCGCTGGATTTCGTCCATTGGTTTTTTCTCGTGAGCAAACCACCTCTCGCATAGCTCGTAACCATGTGATAGAAGTCTGGGAGGCTGAACGCACCATACACCTCATGGGGGGAAAATGGACTACCTTTCGTTCTATGGGAGAAGATACCGTCCGCACTTTATACACCCGCTTACTAAGACGCCCTGTGGTTGAAGGTGAGCCAGTAACTCAGATCGTACCCGATCTTTCGGACTTAGAAGCCCTAAAACACATATTTCCCCAGCCTATCGTAGAAGGCGAACCTTTTACCGAGGGTGAAGTTCGGTTTTGGCGCCGGCTGGGATGGGCTCATACACCAGCCGACATCGTGGAGGGACGCTGGCAGCTTCATCTTATCAACGAAAACCGATCCCTTCGCCTCAAATCAGCTTTACAGGCTCGGTGGTCTGAACTAACTTAGGGAGAAACCTACGAAAGGTTATCAGAGGCTATTTCTTAGTAGGCTGAACTAAGATTGTAGCATTTTAGCCAATCAGGCTAAAGCGTATAAGCCTATGAGAGCCTTGCATGCAAGCCCCCAAAGAAAACTCCTTTTTCCACTCATGGACGAGCCACGAATGCTTTTACCCCTAACTTTGATATTGATTTTGCGGGGGTTATTCGCTCAAAATGAATCCGATGAGCGCCCTCTCCTTCGTATAGACCAGGGTATCTCATTTAGTCAAGACTCGCTTTTCTCTCTAAATCTCCGTTTTCGCATGCAAAATCGTTTCGGGTATCTATCTCAGTTAGACGACACAGCCACCGCAGGTTATGATATTCGGGTCAGGAGACTTCGGCTAAGATTAGATGGCCTTGCCCCTTCTCTGCGCCTCTCCTACTATATCCAGTTATCTTTCTCGGCGGGCGACCAGGACTATGTGGAAGGCTTTGCCCTCAATATTGTACGGGATGCCATGGTCTATTACACTGTAAGTCCATCATTCTATATTGGATTAGGACAGAGCAAGTTACCCGGTAATCGTCAGCGCGTTATTTCATCTGGCAACCTACAGATGCCCGAACGCTCGTATGCGAATCAGTTTTACACCTTAGATCGGGATGTAGGTATCTTCTTTTACAAAACCGTTCAGGTTGGAGCCCAGCAGTTTCAGCTTAAAGGAGCTATAACGGGGGGCGAAGGGCGCTTGTCAGGGTTATCCAACACAGGGTTAGCTTATACCCTCCGATGGGAATATCTGCCTTTTGGCTCTTTTCAGAATACAGGTGATTACAGTGAAGGGGACTTAGATTGGGAGCCGAGTCCCCGATTGTCTATTGGCGCTACCTATAGTCTAAATCAAAGAGCTTTACGAGCCGGAGGACAACTGGGGCAACCCCTATATTCTCCCACTGACATTACAACCTTACTCACCGACGCGATTTTGAAATACCGAGGATGGTGTATCTCGGTAGAAGTCTTCCAGCGTGTCATTCGCCCAACCGATCCTTTCGATCCGTCTGTTCGGAGCATATATTCAGGATATGCTTGGAATCTACAGGTAAGCAAAATCTGGCGGCGCCAGCACGAGATAGCCTTTCGCTGGACAGAGGTTTGTCCCTCCTTGGATTACCGGCTCTATCAAGCCTACTGGCGCACCCGAGCTATAGCATACAACTACTATCTCAGAGGACACCGCATTAAAGCTCAGTTGTACTTAGGGTTAGACGATCGAACCGAGACGCTCTCCCTTCGGCCTCTGCGAAACAGAGTGTCCGCTATACTTCAGGTAGAGTTCGGCATATAAAAAAAGTCCCCGGCTGTTAGGCCGGGGACTTTGGCTGCTTTTCGGCTCAACCCTACTCTGTGATGAGTAAGCGTATAAGGTCGCTTTTACCTTCGCCAGATATGAAGAGCTGATAAGAACCCGCAGGCAGATCAAGATGCAGCTCTTTTCGCATCTCTTCCATGCGGCCCGTATAGACCACTTTGCCGGCCATATCGGTGATGTACAGCGTGTAGCTACCAGGTGCTGGGGCTATGAGGAGGAAGGCCCCTCGGTTTGGATTAGGAAATGCAGAAAAGCTATGAGAACCCCTACTCAGAGCGCTCGTAAGATCAACATTCACATACAGGGTGTCGCGTTCATCACAGCCTCCATTCGTTGAGATGAGAATAAGAGTATACAGGCCATTCCCTGAAAAGGTATGAGTGAAGGAACTGCCTGTGCCCGTAGCATCAGGTGTGTTGCTACCTGGATTGTACAGCTCCCAGCCATAGGTATTCCCACTGACAGAGCTACTGGCGGTAAAAGTTTCACTGACCGATGATCCCGATGCAGAGAGGTTATAGGTATCTCCACTATTGAAGACGGTAGAGCCTACTTGGATGGAGGCTTGGGGTTCGGGGGATACTATAACTAACACGGTGTCAGAAGTAGTATCGTGGCATGCAGGGCCATTCAGACTGAAGAAGATAGCCCGCGCAATCACCTCATGTGTGCCGACTACGAGAGGCAAGGTGTAGGAGTCAGTATTTGCACCCGAGATCACATTACCATTCAGGACCCATTCATATGTTGAAGCGCCAGGAGTAGTCGCGGTAAGAGTGGTAGTGCCCGCCGTTATACACAGCTCCAAATCGGCACCCAAGTCGGGACGCAGCAGAGGGGAAGGGGACTCAAAGCCTGTGATATCCAACTGAAACCGACCCTGTACTGGTGTATTCCACCCTTCTACTACGATAATAATCTCGTCTCCAGCTGCAAGGCGCATAGTATCTACGACATTCGTGGCATAACCCGTAAAAGTATTGATTCTTGCAGTACTACCTGCTCTTCCTATGACTCGGATAAGCGTCTGGACTGCACATCCATCATCCCCTGCAATCGTGTCAGCATCGATTAGATTGATGACACTTACATAGGTGTCAAAGTTGGTGAAAGATGGACAGGTACTCACTATTAGAGAATCCATGCACGCGGGCAAGATTATCTTGAAAAAGAGGTCATTAGCTCCTGTACCTCTTGGATTTGAGCTGCTGCTACCAGCACCATAAGCGTTAGACAGGTAGGGACCGATTGTACTATCTTGTACTGAGGCTTCCCACCGCTGCGTTGAGGCATTGTAGGTGAGGGTCAGAGGTATAGCGGTGGCCAGACGATTGCCTGGACGATCGGTGAGGGAAATCTGGTAGTACACATCAGAGGTATCTGATAAGTCAGGACAGGCAGGATGAGAAGCTGGTTGAAAGGCTCGTATGGCTAACTGTGCATTCGCTGTATATAAAGGTGCCACAAGAGGAGGCAGGTTAATGGTAGCCGGAAAAGCCGAGATAGCAGGTCCATTTACCCACGTGGATCCACCGTCGTAGGAGTAAATAACCCGAAGGCTACCAGAAGCGGTAGGAGAGTTTGTACCCGTTGTATCGATGATTACCTGGGTGCCCCAGAGATAGCTGGACCCCGCATTCGGGGAAGTAATTACGATAATATTTGGAGCGACAGGCAAAACAGGAAGGCAAGGAGGGGGAGTGCCATCCACTTCATCTGCCCCTATATCAGATAGGGTACCCGGATCGCCGTTAGGGCCAGGGCCAGGATTGGGGAGGGGGCGACTTTGTCCATCATAATCTGTGGCCATTCCTGTATTAGCCGCATTGATAGCAAAGAACGGCGCCGTAGGATCGAGATGAAGGTCATGGCTTCCTATAAAAGGCATATTGCTCGTGGCCTGATAGCTATTTGGGTCAGGAGAAGTGGGAGCACTTTGCCAAGCAGCTAAATCCAAATAGTTTATAGAACCAAGCCGAGCCAAGGTATCTCGGTAACCTGACGCTACTCGATAGCCGTTGTAATTGATAACGAAACCTACAGGTGAAATCGTAGAGGTCATGATAGCTATACCGTAGGCTCGTGTATCAGGATTTAGGGAAGGACGAAAGTTATTCTGGATAAGGTTACCTTGAATGCGAACGCCACCTTGTATGCTAAAGAAAATAGTTATGCCGCTGCTCGCCCCTCCATTATTAAGGGTACTACCGGGCAACGAGTTACCGAATAAGTGTATGGAGTTATGAAGTATTTGGGTTCTTGCATCTACCACTGTAGCGGGTGCCCTAAGGAATATACCTGAGGGAAAGAAGGTACCAGTCGTCGTTGCATAGCCGTCAGCCACGATATCGGCTATCATATTGTTAGCTACTGTATTAGTAGGGGTACCTATAAAAGAGGCTGGGAGGGAAACACTCAGGCCCCAGGTTACCCAGCCCCCTGTTCCTAAATAGCGAATGCCAGCGACATAGTTACGCTCTATGGAGAAGTTTTCACAGCTATCCAACCGTATGCCCGAGGTGTAATACGCTGACACGCTCCAAGCGTTCATGACTACATTTTGGGTGACAGAAGGGTTGGTTATCCCTGTCAGATATATGCCCGCCCCCTCATTAGTGTTCCCATAAGAGCCAAAAGAACGATTAGTATCAGCCAAGGTTATCATTGGCAGGCCTATGCTATCTCGGTTGATTCTTACATTCTGGGTGATAGGGCGCGAGCCACGTATGTTTATCCCGTGTCTGACGCCTCGAATGACGCATCCGACTACTTCAAATCCATTTATAGAGGAGGTAGTTGATATAGTAGAAGGTAACGAAGCATCCCCACCCACATAGACGCCAGCGAATGTATTATTCCGGCCATTGCCAATCAACCTAAGACCACGAATCACCACGTTAGAGAGGTTTAGGGGAGTGGCGGTAGTAGAAACGAATCCAACTACGGCGGTAGTAGAGGCCCCCGTAGCCGTGCTCTGGACGGTAAACTTGCCTCGCCCATCTAAAGTAAAGTTCTGGATAGTACCAGTGAAACGAAACACGAACCGCTGGCCCGCACTTGTCCCAGGGGACTTGATAAGAGCTACAGTGGTGTCTAAGACGATGGTTACCTGACAATTATTACAGGTATAGCCATTCAGAGTGATCACGGCAGGCTCAGTCGCTGGGTCCCAGGTGGTTCCTTGAGGGAGGGTGATCGTTACAGCGCCTGAAGCACCATTTGTTTGAAGCGCTGTAAAGGCTGCTTGGATGGTAGGAAAATCCGTAGGTATCGTGTAGTTACCACTTAGCTGGGCGTGCAAGCCATCATACCAGCCCAAGACTGCAGCAAACAAAGGCAGACTAATCCTTCGCATATCAAATGCAAATGTAAGGCTTTTTCCTGACTCCCGTCAAATGAATAAATAAGGTTGGCAACTCCTTCCAAGAGGCAAAGGTGAATTGGACTTAGACCAGGATATGACTTGAATCAAAGGGAGATAAAACACCTACAAACCCTGTCTTGGCGCCCATGAAGAAGGCGTACCTTTGTTGTATGCGAAGGGTGCTGCCTCTACTCGTGGTAGGGGGCCTTTCTGGGATTGTAGCGGCTTCAGCCATGTATTTCTTCTTGAAGAGGGGGAGGTCTGGCTCTGAACCCACTATTATTATCCCTCTACGGTCAGTGCGCATGGAAGAAGCCTTGGAGGGAGCTAGTTTCGTAGAGGCTGCTCGAAAAGCCACACCGAGTGTGGTATTTATTCGGGCCTACGGAGAACGGATGGCAGGAGACGACTTCTGGAGCTACTGGGGTCTATGGATTCCTCGTACACAGCAGGTATACAGTGCAGGCTCAGGTGTTGTCTGGAGTAGCGATGGATATATCGTAACCAACTTCCACGTTATACGCGAGGCAAGCCGAATTCTCGTTACCTTTCCTGATAAGCGCACGTTGGAAGCAGAACTTGTAGGAGCGGATGCAGGAGTAGATATCGCTCTACTCAAAGTCAGTGCCTCCAACCTATCCCCCCTTCCCTTAGCTAACTCTGACTCTGTGCAGATCGGAGAGTGGGTATTAGCGATTGGAAACCCTTACAACCTGACCTACACAGTTACAGCAGGGATCATCAGTGCCCGAGGACGTAACCTGAACCTTTTACAAGGCCCTTTACCCTTGGAGTCCTTTCTCCAGACGGATGCCGCCATCAATCCGGGCAATAGTGGCGGAGCTCTCGTCAATCTCAAAGGCCAACTCGTCGGCATCAATACCGCTATTGCTTCTCGTACGGGGTCTTATGTAGGCTATGGCTTCGCTATTCCTATCAACATCGTGCGAAAAGTCGTAGAGGACTTGAAGACTTACAAAGTAGTTCAAAGAGCCTTTTTGGATATAGAGGTAACCGATTTAGCCGAGGAAAAAATAGGCAATGTGCCCCCCGAAGCGCTTCAAGGCTTGTATATCGGGCGTGTCTATCCAGGAGGAGCTGCAGATAAAGCGGGGCTGCGAGCTGGCGACATGTTAGTAGGGATAGAAGGCGTCCCCGTACAAACTCAAGCAGAGTTACTGGAAAGGCTGGCTCAACATCGCCCCGGCGATAAAGTCAAAGTTTTATATCGACGAAATGGTAAACTTTACGAGACCACGGCTATTTTGACCAACGAGAATGGCGAAGCCACCCTATTACGCCGAAACATTTATCGCTCAAATGCTTTAGGAGCTGATATTGTAGCAATCAGCGCCCGAGAAGCTCAGCAATTGGGTATAGAAAAGGGCTACCGAATTCAGAACCTGCGAAGCGGACTCTTGAGCGAGATAGGGTTGACCGAAGGCTTTATCCTCCTCAAAATAAACGGCTATACCCCCGACTCACCCGAAGAGGTAGAAGACATCCTGAAAAAAGTTAGAGGAAGGTTAGTCATAGAGGGCATAGATTCGCAGGGGCGTCGCCTCTATCTGAACTTTATGATGCGGTGAGCCTACCTCAGGCCTTCGTTTCACGAATGCAAGCTCGTTTAGGAAGCGAGGCTCATGATTTTTTCTGCGCCCTGGCCACTCCCCCTAAAACCGCTGTGAGGTGGCATCCACAAAAGGGGATATCGCGTTTCGTGGAGGCTCGTCCCGTGCCCTGGCATCCCTTGGGGCAGGTTTTAGAACAGCGCCCACCTTTCGAGCGCGAACCGCTTTGGCACGCTGGCGCTTATTATGTTCAGGAGGCTTCCAGCATGAGCTTGAGAGCTTTTCTACCGGAGAAGCGCCCCCTCCGCATTATAGACCTCAGCGCCGCTCCGGGCGGCAAAGCTACCTTGGTCTTGGCGGAGTTAGGATTAGAAGGAGGCCTTCTCATAGCTAACGACCCCGATCCTGCTCGCCGCATAGCCTTGCAAGAGAACTTAGAAAGGTGGGGCATTCCGGCTTATTTCATTACGGGGCGACATCCTCGCTATTGGGCAGAGCGGTATCCTGAGGCGTTTGATGTAGTTATCTTAGATGCCCCCTGCTCTGGAGAAGGACTCTGGCGAAAAGACTCCACCGCCATGCGTCAGTGGTCGACGCAGTTGGTACAGCGTATGCGGCGGCTTCAACGCTCTCTCCTTTTTGCAGCTAAAGCTCTCGTTGCCCCTGACGGACGCCTTATTTACTCTACTTGTACCTTCGCTCCCGAGGAAAATGAAGAAAACTTGGCCTATCTCATGCAAGATGAGTCGTCTTGGCATCCTGTTCTTTGGTCCAACGCCCCCCCTGAAGTGGTCTCTGTTTCCTATGGCAATAAAGGCGTAGGCTACTACTTCTACCCCCACCGCAGCGTAGGCGAAGGATTTTTCATATCGGCTTGGGAGCGTTCAGGCCAATCCGTCTTGGAGACCCAATCCTGGAAAACCACTCCAGCTCCCTATCCCCTGCCAAAGGGCATAGAGTGTTTCCGCCAAGGCAAGATGTATTATGCTTTGACCCCTGGGGCGCTGGCAATGATTCCTCCCCGTTGGGAACGGGAAAAATGGGAGGCTTTTCCCCTTGGAGAGCGCATACGCCCAGCTCATGCAGCCGCTCTCATGGTGGGGGGTATGACACAAGCTTTCCCCGAGCGACCTATCAGTTCAGAGGCTTTTGAGAGGTATCTCCGAGGCGAACTCTTTCAAGCCCAAGCCCCCGTGGAGTGGGTCACTGTGGAGGGCTTAGGGGTCGGCTGGCTCTACAAAGGAAGGCCCTCCTTACCCTTCACTTGGCGGCGCTTCCTTCGTAATCGGTGCTATTGAGCAGTATTCCCGCCTGTACTCCACCTTATTCAATCCCAATCTACTCAGTCCAGCTATCACATGCCGTAGGTCATCTAGTTCCTCCTCCTCACCCAAATAAATAACCAGCCCGACCTCTATGCCGTTCTGCAACAGCTCATGTAAGACCTGATACAACTCACGCTGCCCAGAAGAGTTGATGTAAGTGAGCTCTACATGAAAGAGGGTTGGTCCTTTCTGAAAATCCGAGAGGTTCTCTTGGATAAATAAGCGAAAGGGTTGGAAGAAAGCCACACTATCCTCAGGAAAACAGGCACCACGCAAAAAAACCTGCCGAGCAATGGGGTCAGCCCAAATTTCAGGTGTATAGAGAGTAGAGGGTATGTGGAACTTCACTATAGGCAAAGCTACTTATTTTGGCTGACAAAACTCTGGCCTGAAACGCCTAAACGATTAGCTTTTGTTTTCCTTTGCTACTATGTCAAGCATAGGGGGGCTTTCAGAAAGCTCAATCCGCCGCATCATTTGGATTGTCTCCATCGCTATTCCTCTGGTTGTAGGGGTGCTTTTGAGCTTACCCCGCCTTGACGTGGGGGTAGATACCAGCTTCATACCCCGTCTAAATGCTCTCATCAACACTGCAGTGTCAGTGCTTCTAATAACTGGGTATTGGCTCATTCAGCGGAAGTTAATCCACCTTCATCGGAAGGTAATGCTAATAGCTCTCGGGCTAAGCGTCCTTTTTCTCGTTTTGTATGTCCTCTATCACTTGACTCATGAGGAGGTACGATATGGAGGGACTGGATGGATGAGAGGGCTATACCTTTTCATTCTCATCACGCATATTGGACTCAGCGTCTTTGTGGTGCCGATGGCGCTATTTACGGTATATCCAGCCTTGCTGGGTCGCTACTCCAATCATAAGAAACTGGCTCGTTGGACATTTCCTTTGTGGTTATATGTATCGGTTACTGGCGTGCTGGTTTATGTATTTTTGTCCCCGTACTACCCAACTTAATAATAAGATGAAGCGCTGGCTAATCGGGCTTCTGCTTTTTCCTCTGCTGAGCTGGGCCCAGTGCGCCATGTGTCGAAAGAATGCCGAAAAAGCCTCTCCAGGTTTGGCGAAAGGACTTCGGGTGGGAATTGTTTTTCTCTTGGCCGCTCCTTATGTAGTGGCTGGGGCGATTGGCTGGCTATGGTATAAACGAATGCGCTCAGGTGGATACTTGGGGTCTGGTCGTAGAGACAGCGGGACCGAGCCTTCAACTGGGTCTCATTAGGGGTGAAGCTCCCGTAGCTGGCCTAAAGTGGGATGCATCTAATCAGCATGCAGAACGGCTCATTGTCCTGAGCCAAGCCCTTTTGGCATCCCATCAGCTTAGATGGAAAGACATTCAATACGCCGTGTATCACCAAGGGCCGGGGTCCCACACAGGCCTACGCATTGGATTGGCTGCAGTGAAGGCTTGGGCCCTGTCGTTGGGGTGGATAGTCTATCCCGTGCCGCTCATGCATACGCTATACAGATGGGCACGCCACAGATTAGAATTGAAAGGACCTATTTTCACTTTTTGGCAGAGTCGCCCAGCGGAGTGGTATGGTCAGATTTGGGAGGAGGAGCCAGTCAGTCCCCCCGAACTGCTGCCACAAACTGAATGGGAACGGAACGCCCACTCAGCCCTATGGGTCGGCAATCATCCTTCTGCACGCTTTTATGTAGAAGAAATCCGTTGGCAATGGGTTGCCTATGCCGCTCGTTATGTGGAACCTCTACGAGGTGGAGAAGCTATCGCTGGGTTAGTGCCGCTGTATTACCGAGATTTCATCCCTACCGCCCGAAAGCCATGACAGACCTCATCGTACGTCCTCTTGAGAGGCATGAATACCCTCTGATCGAGAAAGTATCCCTTGCCCCTGAGCAGACTCTCTTCCTTCCTGAAAGACTCGTCGAGACAAAGAGGGCTCAAGTATGGGGCTTATGGAAAGGGGAGCGACTCATCGGCTTCGTAGAAGTGGTCGGGACACCTCCCCTTCTCTGGATAGCCCGAGTCGGGGTAGATATAGCTTATCAAGGACTTGGATATGGCGTTTTCCTCCTACGTTCAGTGATAGAACGCCTGCGCTTGCGCACCCGAATCACTGAGATTCGTGCAGCCATCCATCCAGACAACCAGGGGGCCCAGCATGTGTTCGTAAAAGTGGGGTTTCAGCCCATGCCCTCAGCTGGCGACCCAGAGGTGGTGTTCAGACTCTCCCTTAGATGAGGCGATAGTTACGAAACTCCCATGGACGCCATCCTGTTCGTCTTTCTATCCAGTGAAGCAGGCGCTCACGGAGGGTCTGCTTGGCCTCGGCTGGATTGTATTCAAAGTGCCACGAACGAGGGACAGCTAAACGCTCAGTCATTACTTGGGGATGAGTTCCTTCATACCGTTTGAGTACATCGGTCGTGTGATAAACAAAGCGTTGAGGCTGGTGCCGAGCCAGCCAATCATCGCTATGCCATAGACGCTCCATCTCAGCAAACTTGCGGAGTTGAGCCTCAGGCGGACGCACCCACCCATAGTGGAAGATACGACCACCGCTGGGCTTCACTTGGAGTTTTCGTCCTTTTCGGCGAAAACCTTGCGCATCCTTATAAGCTCTTATGGTAGGGTCTGACCGAATGATCCTAACCTCTCGCCTGTACCACCGACGCGAAGCCCCCACCCATTCGTAACTGCCATAAAAGTGCAGATAGTCAAACACTAGCCCTTCTACTTTAGGGTCCTCTTTCCAGCGAACCATCGCTGCCTCTATGGCTGTGTAATCCGCCTCATGCAGGACCTCATCTGCCTGAAGAATGAGAACCCAATCCGCCGGCGGAAGCCAGTCCAAGAGCTTATTTGTCTCCACCGCCAAAAGCATACCCCCTTTCCGAAGACTCAAATCCCAAGTAGAATCCAAAAGCACCAGTTTGGGAGAACCCAAACTGAGGACTGCCTCGCGAGTACCATCTTCGCTTTGCCCGACGCTTACATAGAATCGCTCACATAAAGGCAAAGCCGATAAAATCGCTTCCCGAAACGGATAATCTAACTTGATGCCATTGCGAAGAATCATGCCCCCTACCACTCGCATGCCAGTAAAATAAAATAAAACCCCAAATAGAGGCACAATCGTGAGAGAATGGGCATTGGTAAACTCTTAGAGCAGAAGCTATAAGTCTTTATTCAGGCTTAGTTTCTCTTTGAGTACACTTGTCTCATGCGACTTTTCTACGGATGCATAGTCATAAGCCTACTGCTGGCTCAAGAGGAGCGTATAGCTATTTCCCCCGTTCCTTTAGACAGGGTGCCTGCTATTTTACGCGGGCGAGTGATTGAGGCTCGCACGGGGGAACCCTTGCCTGGCGTTCAGATTCGCTTGTCAGGAAGAGGGGGCTTTACGGATGAGAGAGGTGCTTTTGTCATACCTTTCGAGTCGGCTGACACCCTAATAGTCTTCCTGTCAGGCTATCGCACCCTAAAAGTCTATATTCCTAATCCGTCCGTAGAGGTACTGCTGCCATTAATGCCGATTGAAGCAGAATTAGAGGAGGTTCAAATTGTTTCAGACATTCAGCGCGAATCAGAAACTGGAGCATTCATAGAGCGGCTACGAAGTTTGGAGATAGGGGAGCTATACTCGCAAGAGCTTATCATGAAGCGTAGCACGGATTTCTATGCTCCAAACGTTTTGCGAAGGCTGCCAGGGGTATCGCTCCTTTCGGGACGCTTTGTGAGCATACGGGGTATGGGTGAGCGATACAATGCCTTTGCCTTTTGGGCTGCTTATCCTGCGTGGCTCAACTACGATGCGAGTTTTGGTGAGTTAGATCAGCTAATCACGACCTTGTTGGGGCGCATAGAGGTTCGTAAGTTTTGGACGCCCGAGCTACTGGGACACTTTGGCGGCGGTATGGTTGATTTCCAGTTACCTACGGCCTCTACGGAAGGATGGCAAATCAGCTTCACCACTGAAGCGGACGCCGGTGCTCTAGGACGTCCTTTTGCTTCCCTCAGGAGCCCTTTGAAATCACCCTTACCGTCGGATTTTCCTCCCCCTCGTGTGATACAAGCCTCTGAAAATAGGGGAGTTCCTCTTCCAGAAAACTTTACCTATGGACGACAGGTTCAGCGCTACACTATACCCGATACGCTGCGCCACGGTCCACCGGGAGTACTTTTGTCCCTGAGCTTAGATAAACGATTAGTCAGAGGTGGCTTGGCTCTACGAGCTGCCTATTCCAGGCGATACCTCACAAGCGAATTTTCATTCCAACATGGCACCTTTGTTGAAAAAGACGGCAGATGGTCTTTTGAGAGCCACCTTGACCCTGTAAGAAACTCACCTCTTCATGTCTATAACCAAAGCGGAGGCCTGTCTTGGCACGCTCACTACAGCCCTACATTAGCCCACGCGCTTACGCTTGAGGGCTTTTTTCTTGCAAGTACCGTCCAAAAGTTTAGCTTAGAAGAGGCTTTGTACATAAATCCAGACATAGACTCCACCCGAAAGGTGTATAGCTGGTACTCCAGCCTACTTGTTCAGCGTTCGTGGCTGGGGATTATTCGGCCTGGATGGAGTTTCAACTTTGGGGAATGGCAAGGACGAGTGCAACTGGGCTTTGTATCTCAAAAGAACGCTATTCCTCAGGCTGGCGCCATGAATTATGTTCGCTATCCTGACTCATTGGATATTGTCTACGAGCGTGAGCTCTACAACGAGTCGGAAATCTATGCTCAAATCTGGACCTCCAAGGTCAGCGCCTTTCAGGGTTATGTCCATCCTCACATAGAAAGGCGCTGGGGCTCCCAAGACCGATGGATACAGCTCAGAGTGGGAGGCTGGTATTCACTGGAGCAGCAGCGATTCAGAGGACGCCAGGTGGGCTTTATGCCGGATACGGCTGGTGGGTTCCCCTTCATGAATCCGAATGCCCTAAGCCTCTCCCTTATCCGAGAGGTGTATAGTCCTTCGTATATTCAGCCCGGAGGATGGTACCTAATAGACCGAACGAGCAACTATCATCGGCACAGAGGAACCACTCAACTATCGGCCGGATATGGATGGATTCGAGCATCTTGGAATCCTCGGTGGGAGATACTAGGCGGATTGCGCTATGAAACCTGGCAGAGACACATCTGGAATGTGCCTGTTGCTTCAGAGCAAGAAACAACCCTGGTGAAAATCACCGAGGCCCATCTTTTACCCGCTATGCTCTTGAAGTACAGGATAGGGGAAATACAGACTTTACGCATAGGAACTAATCTCACTCTTATTCGGCCCCCCTTTCCGACTCAGGTCCCCTTAGCCTACTTTGACTATTTCTGGGGTATTTATTGGCGGGGTGATCAAAATGTACAAACCGGCCGCAGTTGGAATGCCGATATCCGATGGGAATGGTTGCGGAGCAAAGCTCAACTTTTCGCCATAGGCTTATTCTACAAGCGGATATGGCATCTGCCCGAGACTTATTTGGAGCCCGCCAGCTATACCCTGACCTTCAGCTATGCGATTAGGAGTCGCTCTTGGGGTGAGATTTTGGGCATAGAGCTAGAGACTCGCTATCCCATATGGGAGACTGGGGGTTCTCGCCTTTGGAGCTACGCTACCTTAACTGTCAGTGAGAGCGGACTGGAACAGCCTGTATGGGGTAAAATAGGCTGGTTGGAAGGAAGATTACAAGGGCACGCCCCAATAGTCGGAAATGCTGGACTGATCTACACACATCCGCGGTATGAGCTGGCGGGCTTCCTTACTTATACCAGTTTGCAGATTTGGGCCATCGGATTTGACCCTTATATCTATCCGCATGTCATAGAGCGGGGACGAGTGATGGTTGAAGGACAGGCAACCTATCGCCTGGGTGATAGATGGGAGTTGCGCCTCGCTGTATGGGACTTTATCAATCAACCTTACCGACGCACTCAACAGGTAGGCAATGTAAGCAAGTTTAGAGTAGGACAGGATACACAGCCCACTTGGGAACGGTGGGCTTATAGGTTCTATTTGACTGTACGATACATTCTGAGCCGGGGTTAGGGCTTGAAGCCGCGCTTCTTAGCGCGCCACCTGTTTCCAAACCTTCCGCCTTTATTGAGTTACACGCTTTAGTTATCCACGCCGCAGAGAGATTTAGCTGAAAACCAGAGCTCTAGCCAACCGACCGACGCCCACGAGCATTTTATAGGGGTGCTTGCAGGGCAGCGATGCGCTCCAAAGCGCTTAGACAGTCAGCCTCCTCAGCCTTCTTATCGCGGCGCCACCGAAGGACCCGAGGAAAGCGTACCGCATATCCACACTTATGACGGGTGGAAACTTGAATGCCCTCAAACCCTATCTCAAATACCCATACGGGTGGAACCTTAACTACAGGTCCGACCTTCTCCACGGCGTGCGCACGAATCCATCGCGTCAGCTCTTGCATCTCTTGATCGGTCAAGCCAGAGTAGGCTTTGGCAAATGTTACCAAGCGCCCCCTGCCATCCCATAAGGCAAAGGTGAGATCAGTATACCAGCCTGAGCGCCGCCCATGTCCGCGCTGCGCATAGATCAAGACAGCATCTACAGAAAAGGGACTGCGTTTATACTTCCACCAAAAGCCGCGTCGTCTCCCTATCAAATAAGGGCTGTCTTTCTTTTTGAGCATAAGTCCTTCTGCACCGAAAGGAGGATGGGCTCGCAGCTCCTCTAAAGCTGCCCAATCCAGCGGCTCCACCGTCGGGGACAACTCTACAAAGGGATACGAAAGAGAAAGCCCTTCTAATAAGGCTCTGCGTTCAGAAAGGGGATGAGATCGAAGGTCTTTCCCGTTCCACTCTAATAAGTCATAGGCAAAAAGGGTAGCTGGCAACTCCCTGAGGATGTTAGAAGAGACCTTCTTTCTCAAAAGGCGCCTCTGCAGAGCTGAAAATGGCTGTATTACACCTTCTTTTACAATCAGCAACTCTCCATCTATGACGGTACCGGGGGGCAAAGCAGCGTACCTCTGGATAATATCGGGGAAGCTCTCGGTTATACACACGCCGCCTCGGGACCAAAGAGCGATTCCGCCTTCACGCCGCACTACCTGTACTCGAACCCCATCCCACTTCCATTCTATCTGATAATCTGATAGATCGTTCAACTTCTCTCGAAAGGCTTCCCCCAAGTCTTCTATGGGATAAGCCAAGAAGAAGGGATAGGGTTCCAAACTATTTCCTTCTCCCCTACGCAAGTGCTGATAAAAGTAAGGCGAGGGCTTCCACTCGCCAGCGAGCCGCTGGGCCACCTGGGCTTCTGATAAGCCAAGAGCTTCTGCTAAGGCTCGAGTCAAGAGCCCTTCAGCCACACCTACTCTCATCGCTCCAAGAAGGAGCTTATGGAAAAGAAAGGCCTCCCAGTAGTTTAGTTTACCCCAGTACTCGTATAACCACGCCTGCTGTTCTGATTCAGACAGTGAAGCTAGCCGAGGTAGCTCTATTTCGGCCAAGTAGGGCAGGGATGGGAGATGATTGGGAGGATTGAGGCGGTTAGGCAGGAGAAGGGCAACCGTCTCAGAGAGGTCTCCCACATAGTGATAGCAATCCTCTACCACTTCGAAGGGCAAGTTTAGGTACTCAGCCAACCATTGACGCAGCTTGCGAGGAGAGATGAATCGGCGAGCATGCCCTCCACGCAATAACTCCACGGTCCATGCGGCTTCGTGGGGATCAGCCGCCTCAAAGTACTTGCGTAAAGCCTGAAGCTTGGCATTTTGACTTTGGGTTTGGTCTAAGGCCTGATACAGGGCAATCAACCGCTGCATGTATGGAGAGAAACAAATCGCCTTCTCTCTCCAGAGCCTACATCACCCTCTCAATCACCATAGCCGATGCGCCTCCACCTCCATTACAAATCCCAACCGCTCCATATCGGCCTCCCATTTGTTTGAGGGCTGTCAGAAGAGTCACCAAGATGCGGGCACCGCTAGCCCCTAAAGGATGCCCCAAAGCCACTGCACCGCCTAACACATTTAGTTTCTCCGTGGGAATGCCGAGCAGTTTCTGATTAGCCAAGGCCACGGCAGCAAAGGCTTCATTTATCTCAAAGGCCTCTATCTGTTCTATGGAAAGCTGAGCACGAGCAAGAGCTTTTTTGATAGCGTCGGTGGGAGCAATGCTAAACCAAGTCGGCTCCTTAGCTGCGTCAGCCCAGCTTAGTATCCGAGCTAAAGGACGAAGGTTATACCGCTCCACCGCTTTTTCCGAAGCCAGTACCACGGCTGCCGCTCCATCGTTTATCTTGGAGGCGTTCGCTGCAGTTATAGTCCCATCAGGCCGAAAGGCGGGCTTTAGGGTAGGTATCTTGTCAAAGTTGGCCTTTTTAGGCTCCTCATCCTCTGATACAAGTAGAGCAGAACCTTTTTGACTGACGCTAACTGGAGTTATCTCATCTGCAAAGAGCCCCTTGGCCTGAGCGGCCTGAGCCCGCTGATAGGAAAGGATAGCGTATTCATCTTGCATTTGACGCGTGATATGATAAGTAGCAGCGCAGGTTTCAGTTACAGCACCCATGGTCAAACTACAATAAGCATCCTCCAACCCATCGCGCAGGATTCCATCTATAGTCTGCGTATGACCAAAGCGAGCGCCTGCCCTTTGCTGGACTAAGTAAAAAGGGGTCAAGCTCATATTTTCCATCCCTCCTGCTGCAATAAGGTCAGCTTGGCCTGTGAGTATAGCCTGGGCCCCTATCATGACGGCTTTCAGGCCAGAAGCGCATACCTTGTTCACGAGCGTCGCAGGCACAGTAGGAGGCAATCCAGCCTTGAGCGCCACCTGGGTAGCTGGAGCTTGCCCTAAGTTGGCAGATAAAACATTTCCAAAAATCACTTCCTCGATCGCTTCGGGAGAGACCCCCGCTTGCTCTAATGCACTCTTAAGAGCGATTGCCCCAAGTTCAGGGGCAGGTATTGTAGAAAGCGACCCCATAAAGCTTCCGATCGGGGTACGCTTGGCTGCGACGATGAATACTTGTGGCATAAAAGCGAAGGTACAGATTACCTTTGTAGAGTGCCGATCCATCTCGCTCTCCGATACGCCTCTGAAGAACTCTTCAATACTCACCTATACGAATGGCTCGCCCAAACCACCAAAAACCCCAGAATGCGTGAGATTCTCCTCAGCTTCGCCTCCCAAGAACGATCCCACTACACCTTCTGGCAGCAGTGGCTCTCAGAGAAGGCTACATATCCTAAATGGCGATTCTGGTGGTATAAGATTCTCCTGTGGCTTTTCGGGATTAGTTTTGTCCTGCGCCTCTTGGAGCTAAAAGAACATCAAACAATAGAAGCCTATCGGCGACTTCTCCCCACTCTACCGCCCGAGCCTCAATCTACTCTTCATCGTCTAATAGAGGATGAAGAGAAACATGAAGCCGAGTTTATCAACGCTATACGAGCCGAGGAGCCCAGACTGAAATACGCTGGATTTATCATACTAGGTTTATCGGATGCGATCATTGAGGTAACGGGCGTTCATGCGGGTTTTCTGGGCATGTCTCATCGGCCTTTAGCGGCCGGCTTGGCAGGTCTGATTGTGGGCTTTGCTGCCTCCATATCTATGGCTTCTGCCGCCTATCTCCAAGCTAAACAGAATCCCTCTATATCCCCCCTAAGTTCCGCCCTTTACACAGGCATTTCGTATATCGTAGCTGTAGTTATTTTAGCTCTACCCTATTTTAGCTTCCCGAGCACTAAAGCTGCATTTTGGTGGTCAGTTCTATTAGCTGTCATGATGGTATTAGCGTTTATGTATTACAGCTCAGTGATTTTTGAGCGGTCTTTTAGGCAAGAAGCGGTCGAGAGCCTTGTGGTACTCTCAGCGACTTGTATCTTATCCTATGGATTTGGAGAAGGGCTGAGATACTTCTTTGCTGATGCTCTGCAACTATTCTTTTAGACGACGAAGTCATGTCCAACCGCTATCGGGACCTTAGAAAAAGGAGGGGAACTTGATGAGATATCAGTTTATCTACCATTTTCCATTCTGAAAGAGCTTCTTCCGCATCCATGGCTGCAATATCCATCAAAAAATCTTGAACAACATGCAAAGCTCCTTCACTTATGTCTTTGTCTGCATATAATAAGCACTCCTCAGGAATGAAATCAGGATCAACATGGTCTATGATGTAGTCACACATGTCTAAAACCTGTCGCTGAAAAGTTCGATGCGTGGTAAATGTGTGAGGAGTGTTGATTTTCGCACAGTAAAAAGTCCCATTTAGTTTTCGAACGAAGGGGACAAGAGAACCAAGCAGAGCGAAGGAATCAGGCTCCATAGAGGACACCCATAAAATCCGACGCGGCGAGATAGAAAGAGGAACCGACAAGAGTAAAATGGGGACACGAGCCTGTTCTATGATATCCCATAGAGCGGTCGTGCCAAAAAATCGCTCCCATTTTCGGCGTTGCTTGAAGGAGAGAACTACAAGCGAATAGTTATACGATGATAAATGAGCCAGAATAGCCTCTGCAGGGGCAGCCACTTCGTGGCTTTCTATGTGGTAGGTTAGATGAGCGGAGGGAGGACTTTTTCCCCGAAGCACAGTGATGTAACCTTGGAGTTTTTCTTCAGCTTGTTTCGTGCACAGCTCAATCTGATGAAGGAAGCTTTCACCACGCACTGGGGCAAGCTGGACCCTGTCTGGCGAAATCACATGAAACAAGCGAAGCTCTGGCACACTATGCAGGCCATGCAAAAGGTAATGAAGACTGAGCAGGATTTCCTCCTCGTTTGTAGAGTCTAAGGCTATAGGAGCCAGTATCCTAAAGGAGTCGTTTCCAATCTGGGACATCGCTGAAGGTTTTGGCATAATAGCTCCAAACTAACTTTCCCCGATGAAATAAAAAAGCTGCTTGCAGAAGCCAAGGATCAGCTTTGGGACGATCGTTAGATAGACCGCGCCGCAGGAGCGTCCATAGGCGCAGGAGATTAGAGACATGTATTTGCTGAAAAAAAGAGGCTCGTCTCACTTGAAAAAGCCTATACAGATTTAGTTCAGGGTCAGCTATAAAGGATGCGCCCGGATAAAACTCTTCAAAAAACCTTCGTCCCTCTTCAAGTGTATTAGGATGAACGAATATGAGTTTAGGACGCACCCGACCGTTCCAACGCTCTATAAATGCTCGGATGTCCTGGACGAGTCCTTTGCAGTAAATACAGCCTAAATGCCTAAGAAACTGCATCCAAATAAATGGGGCACTCACGAGAAGCTCTGGAAGAGTAATGGCGGGAAGATTTTGACCATGGAGAGGGGTTTGGTAGGCTCTAAGAGCGGCTTCGTTCAGAGCAATTTGCATACAAGGAGGCTGGTATCGTCCTCGGGGGGCAATGAACCCTTGTGAGCTTCCCAGAAATGACGAGTCTGAATGAGGAGAGTCTGAGCATCGGTAAAAGCACGACCGGCTAAATAGTTACGCAGTCGGTCTAGTCCCAGCTGTTCGCCCTGAGGATTGCTTTGCTCTATCAGTCCATCTGTATAAGCAAAAAGGGCATCACCAGGGTAAAGAGATACGCACTGAGGTTCAGCTTCCGAGGCTATCACCTCATCCAACAAAGCCAACCCTAATACTGTATGCGTGGCTGGCAGGTTTATGACTTGACCACCTCGTAGTAAAAAAGCAGGTTGATGGCCCGCATTGAGATATCGGAGGAGCGACTTCCCTTCAGGCTCTATGATAAGCTCCCCGATAAAAAGGGTAACGAAGCCATCTTCTTCTCCATAGAGCTGGAGAAGACGGCGGTGAAGCTGATTGAGAAGGCGAGGCAAAGGGGTATTTAGTTCGGCTAAAGTGCGAATCTGCCCCTGCACATTAGACATAACAATCGCCGCCGATACACCTTTACCTGATACATCCCCAATGTAGAAAAGGATGCGTCGCTCGTCCAGAGGAATAAGCTCAAATAAATCCCCTCCTATCCCACCGTGCGAGATGTGAAAAGTAGCAGTATCCAAACGGGGATGGGCGGTGGGATTAGTTATAGCCAAGATTCGCCGCTGGATTCGGGAAGCAAGCGCAATCTCTTGTTCTTGGGCTTTCTGTTTGAGTTTGAGAATCTCAGCCTGCTGCTGCTGTTCTTGGAAAAAAGCGTTTTCTAAATATACCGTGATGAGACTGCCTATGATTTCTAAGTAGAGCAGGTCGTTGGCCTTTTCTTCCTCGGTCTCAGCAAACTGGCCTAGAAGCCACCAGGCACGCGGTTCCACAACCCGCACTCGTGTAGAAGGCCCGACAAAACGCCCCAAAGGCATGACTATTTCCACCCCCATGTGCGCTAAGAAGCTACCCGGCGTCGGGACGCTAGTTACAGTATAGGTGATACATTCATTGAGAGCTTCCTGCGATACACTGGGGAAGTTATGGAAATAGGCAAGCTTCGGTGTATGATTAGGCGTGAAGGTATGAATGTAAGCCAAACGTTCTACACCAAATCGTCCTCGGAGGATAGAAGCCGCCGATAAGAGAAGAGCAGTGTCTCGGATGCGGGGCGCCAGTAGTCGGACAATCTCTTGGACCGCCTCCACCTCCCCACGACGCAGCTCTAACTCACGGATAAGCTGCTGGGCGGAGAAGCTCATGGAACTATCCGACAAGGCGGCGCCCATAACCTGTGTGCGAATATACGGCAAAAATCATTCCCCCTAAAAGCAGGCCTGACACAATCGCTTGAATCTGTCCTTGAGGATGGGTTAGCCAGTTTATGGACTCAAAAAGCAAACTCCCCAAGCTGCTGTGAGGAGGACCTAAGCTTAATCCGACGAAGCCTAACCCCGCTTCTATAAGCACAGCCGTAGCAAACACCTGCAAAAACTGCACTCTCAAGAGCGGCAACAGCATGGGAAGCATATGGCGTACGATTAGATAAGTAAAAGGAAACCCTATGGCACGCCCTGCTTCCATAAAGGGCATTTGCCAAATCCGGCGTGCCTCCAGCCGAATAAGTCGGGCTGTTTCAGTCCAAGTGCTTAAGGTTATAGCTATGAGCAAAGTCCAAAAGCCTCTTCCACCGACGAATGCCAGGAGGGTCGCCCAAAGCAAAGCAGGTACGACCCATACCGATTGAAGGAAGGAGGAGAAGAGCCGATCTACCCATCCGCCCCGGCTCCCCAAGAGGATTCCCCATGCCGTACCTAACCCCACGCTAAGCCCAGCGGAGCTAAAGCCTACAACTATGCTCAGTGCAAGGCCTCTCCATAGACGGATCAAAATGTCTCGTCCAAGCGAGTCGGTACCTAACCATGGCCCACTCCATGAAGGAGAGCAGAGCATACAATCGGTTTCCACTGGAAAAAAGTAGCCTGCGCCCACCCCGATCAGCAATCCCCCCCATACCACGTACCTCAAGTGGAGGTGGCGGGAATCGAACCCGCGTCCAGTCTAAGGTCCGGTGTCGGTCCTACATGCTTAGCCTCTGTACGGCCGTCGGAGGGGCTATCCAGAGGCAGATAGCGAGCCCTCCCCCACCCCTGCGAGTCGGTGAGTGCCGGGGCTCTCACTCACCCTTAGCCTGATATATCCTTCAGAGACGGTTCAGCCTCAGGCGGGGCCTCCCCGCCTCCGCCCTGCCTTAATTAGGCAGCGAGTGCGTAAGAAGTTTCGGCACTTCTTGTCCGGCTGCCCTTTTGAGAGGAGGACAGCGAACCTCGCATGCACCTGCCACCTTCCCTTAGCTGTCAAATCCTGTCACCCCCGAAGCAACCCAAATATACAACTTTTCCCGCTTCCTTAGATCAGAGACGAAATGCCAGCTATTCCCTCTTAACCCTCCCCCTCACAGCACCAGTCAAAGGTAAGCCCCGAATAGGCCAAAGGCTAATGTGTTCCGTCTATGGAGTCTAACTAAATCTCCTCTGCGTGCTTCAAAGCCTGTATCTTCGTTTCGTGAAGCTCCATTGGGTGGATGGACAGGTCTGGATTCAAACTGACTTTTATGAAGGGCCTCACGATTTGCTCTTGACCTTCGCCCAGCGAGCCCAGATTCGCTGGGAAGATATATGTCTGGAAGAGCTTTTTTCAGCGATGCTGGCTATTTTACCCGCTCTCCCCTTGGAGGAAAGAATAGAGGTGCTACTCTTTGTATCTCATCTTATGCGATTGAAGGCCTTCTCACTCCTACCGACTCCTAATCAATCCGAGGAAACCCCCGAAACTCCACCCACCTTTTCAAAAGCCGATTCATTTTGGGAAAAGGTAAGTCATGTATGGGAGCCGCTTATACAAGAGAGCTTGTATAGGCTAAGTCGTTCTGCGGAGAAACCACCTGAAACAGCCGAACCTGTAATCTTAGGCTTGACCCCGATGCGGCTCTTTCGCACTTATGAGGAGATGGTCCGACGTTACCACCGCCGACAAGCGGTGCATCGCCCTACACCTCTTCCTTTTACGCCCGAGGAGGTAGAGACCCATCTTGTTCGCATTTTTGAACATAAACCAACCCAGTTGTTATCGCACCTCTGGTCTCAGCTACTCCCCCATCCCATCTATAAAGCCTTGGCCTTTTTGATGATTTTAGTGTGGATCCAAGAAGGAACCTTATCTCTAACCCTAAAGTCTCCATGGGATGTAGAGCTCTCTTGGCAACGATCAGTTTGCTGAGCGCTCAGTCCCCTTACAAACCCCTCATTTTTGGGGTAACCCCCCTTTTCCCGACCGAAACTTGGGGGCAGATTTCCGCTTACTTTCCTCAAAGCGGAGCAGCGGGATACAGTATAGGTGCCTTCGGGGCGAAAGAGTACTACAACCGTCAAGGCACCTTAGGCTGGTTTGTCTTTTTTCAAGCTATTAGCTGGAGCCTCCGCACGAAAAGCATCTTAGATGGGCTTCTCCCCCCGCTTCCTAATGACAGCACAGACATTCGCAACCTTCGCCTACCGTTCTCAAATGTAGGGGGACTGGGACTCATCTATCGCTTTCATCTCAGCTCTAAGTGGCATATCACTTTACCTGCTGACCTACGCATCCATTACATAAGCTACCCTGTATGGAACATCAATCGGCCCTCTGAGGGAGAATACTTGATCTTGATAGAGAGCAACAGTTTCATAGGTATCGGCATAAGTCCCACCCTATGGCTTCGCTTAGCCGAGGAAAAAAGAACTTTTTTGGGGCTTGGCTTGAGCTATCCTCTGACTTGGGGGCGACCGGCATACTACACCGTTACAAGTCGCTCTATCGCTGGAGATACACGGTCTGAGACTGGCAGTTATTACCTCCCCCCTCGCTACGTAGAGGTGAGGGTGCTTGCCGCTTTTCAACCCTGAAAAGTATATTTGTTCGGTGCGAGTAAGACTTGGCTTGCTAATCAGCCTCCTATGGGCTCAGTCGGGGCGCTACTGGGACAGCCTATTCAATTGGAGATTAGAGACAGCTACTTATGGAGAAGCTGTAAGCGTATTAGGTAGCCTCCAGACACTAAGGGCCAACTTTTATATCCCTGAAGCCGATACTGTTACGAACCGGCCCGTGATTGTTATTCTTTTTGGGGGGGCCTACATCTCTGGTTCTCGGAATGATGCTGACGTCACCCATATAGCACGCTACTTCGCTAAACGAGGCTATGTGGCAGCTACTATAGACTACCGAATAGGCCTGACTCAGCCCACAGCCACAGAGTGGATAAAAGCTAGCGTCCGAGCCATGCACGACCTTAAAGCATTCATCCGATATCTTAAACACAGCTTCACCGAAGAAGGTAATCCTTATGGCATAGATACTAATCGCATCTATGTGGGGGGGTCTTCTGCGGGCGCTTTTACGGCGCTCCATGCCGCTTATTTGACTTCGGAAGCCGAGCTGGCTCAAGTTCCCCAAGCCGACATAAGCTATCTCTCTACTCAGGGTGGTATTGAGGGCAACTCGGGTAACCCCGGATACAGCTCCCGATTCGCAGGCGTATTCTCTCTATCGGGAGGTATGCTAAAGACAAGCTGGATTCAGCCGGATAAAGTCTCGGCGGTCATAGCCATGCATGGAACAGGAGATGTTACAGTACCCTATAGAAGCGGTTCTCTGCCTATTATCCTTCTACCGGCTGAAGGAGGCTACAACATAGACTCAGTGGCTGCAGCTCGCGGCTTGTATCATGCTCTTTTCACGTGGAGAGGAGCTGGTCATGTCCCTTACGGCACTCAGCAATCAGTCAACCCCACCTACATGAAGGATGTAGAGGAGTTTTTGAGGTATCATTTCTACCAGTGGAATACACGCTTTGCTACTTCCCTTCAGAGTGAGCTTCAGGATAAATCGCCCGAGATGATGTATTCAGTCTGGAGCTTAGACGGAAGGTATGTCGGTGAGTTCAGTATAGGAGACTTGCCTTCAGGCGTATGGGTTCTTCGTCAGCGCACTGGCACCTTTCGGCGCGTGTATCGCCCCTAAGACGAGTCCTACGACATGCTGAAGCTCTGGGGCGACTCGCTCGTCCGGTTAATCTTCTTCTGATCACTGCTACAAGCCTTAGTGCCCAGCTTCTCCTCTGGAGCAAAACGGAGCGGTACTACCCTCCTTGGACTGAGTGGTCATGGATGCTTTTAAGCACGCTCCTGATCGCAGCTGGAGGATACTGGCTGAATGACCTTTATGATCAACTGATAGATCGCATTAACCGACCTACTCGGGCCATGTGGGTGGCTCGAGCGGGCCAGCGTTTTCTTTTGACGGCTACCTCGGCTGCATGGCTTCTCGGCGTCATAATCGCTCTCAACCTGCCTCTGAGGATTCTGATTCTACATATCGGAGCTATATTGGTATTAGCCTGGTATGCCCGTTTTGGAAAGCGCACGGGACTTCTCGGCAATGCAGCTGTGGCTACCCTTACGGGCATGGTTCCATGGGAGGTCATCCTTTTATCCGAGCGAACCACCTATGCCACAGCGTGGATGGTACCTTTGGCTATTGGATTCAACTTTGTGCGGGAGCTGGTCAAGGATGCCGAGGATTTACCGGGAGATCAGACTTATGGGGTTCGTTCGCTACCCGGGCGTATATCCACTTCAGCCTGGAGTCGTCTTCTGTACGCTCTATGGATAGCCCTAATAGGATTAGCTCTCATGCCAGCAGGACTCTACTATGTGGTTTGGGACAAACTGCCCATTCCTTTCATCACTGCTATCCTCCCTACGACTATCCTTCCTCTCCTATGGGGTCTCTCTGAGTGGGGTGACTACCGATTCATGAGTCTGACTCTCAAGTTTGCCATGGTGGGGGGGCTAATAGCGTTATGGACCTTCTAAGAGATAGGAAGGGGACGACTTTGTCTACGCCTCCGTACTGCAGCTTCTATGTCTTCCATGCGCCCCTTAGGTATGGCTTCTATCAGCTTCTGGGTGTAGGGATGCTGAGGTGAGCGATAAATGTCCTCCGAATAACCGCTTTCTACCACTTTACCTTGATGCATAACAAGGAGGCGATCGCTCATAAACTTTACGACACTTAGGTCATGCGAAATGAAGATGTAGGACAACCCATACTTTTCCTGAAGGTCTAAAAGGAGGTTGAGCACCTGAGCTTGTACAGAGACGTCTAAGGCAGAAACGCTTTCATCACACACGATGAATTTAGGTTGGACAGCGAGAGCCCGGGCGATAGCGATGCGTTGTCGCTGCCCTCCAGAGAACTCATGAGGATACCGATAAAAATGATCAGCCTCTAAGCCGACTTGTTCTAACAGGAGGATAGCCCGCTCTTTAGCTTCCTTAGGATGAGCCGCAATACGATGGAAAAGAAGGGGTTCGGTTAGGGTAGCTCCGACCGTGAGGCGTGGGTTGAGTGAGCTATAGGGATCCTGAAAAATAATCTGCATATGCCGACGCAAACTGCGCAGTTCAGTGGCTGAGAGACGAGTTATATCATAGCCCATGAAAGTAACTCGCCCCCCAGTTGGTTCTATGAGGCGCAGAATCGCACGCCCTGTGGTGGTTTTGCCTGAACCCGATTCTCCTACCAGACCGACCGTTTCACCTGGGTAGACCGTAAAGCTCACCCCATCCACCGCTCGTACATAATCCACCACTCGGGCAAAAAGGCCTTTCGTTACAGGAAAATACACCCGAAGCTCCTCTACTGTCAAGAGAGGAGGCTGTTCAGCGAGCTTCTGCTGTCGCTGCCGGTAGGCCTCTTCTGAGATAGACTCAGCTTGGAGAGCTTCTTCTACGGTGAGCTTATCCGGAGCTTTGAGGAAGTCTGCCAAAGTGGGTAGACGATGAAGCCGTCTATCTAACGGGGGACGACAGGCAATGAGACCTTTAGTGTAGGCTTCCTTCGGCGCCGCGAAAATCTCTTGGACTTCTCCCTGCTCCACTACTTTGCCTTTATACATCACCAATACTTCGTCGCAAATCTCCCCAATCACCCCCAAATCATGCGATATGAAAATGAGACTCATGCCATGACGAGCCTGGAGTTCCAAGAGCAAGTCCAAGATGGTTTTTTGGACGGTAACATCCAAAGCAGTAGTGGGTTCGTCGGCTATGAGCAACGCGGGCTCACAGCTAATAGCCATTGCTATCATGACTCGCTGCTTTTGCCCCCCTGAAAGTTGATGAGGGTAGGCAGCGAAAATGCGGCGGGGATTGGGAAGTTTCACCTCTTCAAAGAGAGCCAGTGTTCGCTCCTCTGCTTCCTTTTTAGAGACTTTCTGATGGAGGCGAATCGCCTCTACAACCTGATCGCCACACGTGAAAACTGGGTTGAGAGAAGTCATCGGCTCCTGAAAAATCATCGCTATCTCATTCCCCCGCACATGCTGCATTTGTTTTTCAGAGAGGGTGAGCAGATTGACCCGACCCAACGAAGGCGAGTCAAACCAGATCGCCCCGCTCTCTATTTCTCCGGGTGGAGAAGGAATAAGCCTCATGATAGCAAGCGAGGTTACGCTTTTACCTGAACCGGACTCACCGACAATACCTAAGGTCTGACCCCGCGGTAAGCTAAAAGACACCTGATCTATCGCCTTGATCTTGCCACTGCGGGTACGAAAGGAGACCGAAAGTCCCTGAACCTCCAGCATACTCAAATATAAAGGCGAAAACCTTATCCAAATCCTATGCGTATTTTCAAGGTATGCTCATCAAAGTACCTGCAGCAGCGCTTTATGGCATTTATGCGTATCCCGTGAGCGTAGAGGTCAATCTATCGCCTGGGTTAGGGTATGCCATAGTCGGACTGCCCGATAATGCCGTCAAAGAGAGCCGAGAACGCGTAGAAACAGCGATACGCAATAGCGGTTTTTCCTTTCCCCGAGGCAAGATTATCATCAACCTTTCACCAGCTGACCTTAGAAAGGAGGGTACTGCCTACGACTTACCTATAGCGATAGGGATTTTAGCTGCCTCGGGTCAGATTCAGCGGGTTACTTGGGACGATACGATGATCATGGGTGAGCTCTCTTTAGATGGCACCGTCATGCCCATCCGAGGTGCCCTCCCTATAGCCATCGCTGCTCGCAAACAGAATATTTCCCGTCTGATTGTACCGCCAGCTAACGCCGCTGAGGCAGGTATTGTCAAAGATATCCGCGTATACGCTCCGAAGAATCTTAGAGAGGTAGTTGGATTCTTAGAAGGAAAGCTACCTTTGGAATGGGTTTTTGTAGATGCGCGAGCCCTATTCCGCCAAGCGAGCGAGAACGCCCCAGTAGACATGAGCGAAGTAAAGGGACAAATCCAAGCTAAGCGCGCTTTAGAGATAGCCGCCGCTGGAGGACATAATATCCTCATGGTAGGTCCGCCCGGATCAGGAAAAACCATGTTATCGCGCCGCCTACCGACGATCCTCCCTCAACTGACTTTGGAGGAGGCTTTAGAAACGACCCGCATTCATTCGGTGGCAGGGCTCTTGAAGGACCATACAGGCCTCATAACCCAGCGCCCCTTTCGCAATCCCCACCATACCATTAGCGATATCGCCTTAGTCGGGGGAGGCAACTATCCCATGCCAGGGGAGATTAGTCTCGCTCATAATGGGGTTCTCTTTTTAGATGAGCTACCCGAGTTCAAGCGACAGGTTTTAGAGGTGCTTCGACAACCCTTAGAGGAAGGACAGATTGTTATCGCCCGCGCCCGATTTCGGGTGGAATACCCGGCTCGCTTTATGCTCGTGGCTGCAATGAACCCTTGTCCCTGTGGATACTATACTCATCCGACTCGGGCTTGTACTTGTGCGCCGGGAGTGATTCAGCGCTATAGTGCCCGCATCTCAGGCCCGCTATTAGACCGGATTGACCTGCATGTATCGATAACCCCCGTAGAAACGCAGGCCTTGGGGGAGTCAGCGTCCCGAGAGACCAGCGAAGAGATCCGCGCTCGGGTACAGCGGGCTCGAGAGATTCAGCGCCAACGCTTCGGAGACATGCCCAACCTTTACACCAACGCTCAAATGCCTCCTAAAATGGTGGAAGAATTTTGTCGGCTAGACGAGGCCGGTCGTCGTTTGTTAGAGAACGCTATGAATCGCCTTCAGCTTTCAGCTCGCGCCTACGATCGTATCCTGAAAGTAGCACGCACGATAGCCGATTTAGAGGGTAGCGAAGCCATCCGTCCCGAACATCTCGGGGAGGCGATCACCTATCGCACCTTAGACCGAGCCACTTGGGGGTTGTGAGCCCCATCGCTGATATTCAACAGAAAAGCCTAATAAGTCCAATACTCGGAGAACTACCGTATCCACAGCTGCCTCAATACTAATGGGGCGGCTGTAAAAAGAGGGCATGGCTGGCACTATCAAAGCGCCAAGCCGGGCTAAACGAAGTAGGTTCTCCAAGTGTCCAGCGTGAAGGGGCGTCTCCCGTGGGACTAAAAGAAGACGGCGACGCTCTTTGAGCATCACATCAGCAGCCCGCGTGATAAGGTCATCTGATATGCCCGAGGCGATCCGTCCTACTGTACCCATAGAACAGGGAATAACGACCAGAGCTTCATACCGAGCCGATCCCGATGCAAACGGGGCAAAATAATCCTTAACTCCGAAAGTTGGAAAGTCGGACGGTAGCGGCGCTTGAAGCTCCCATTCCCACACGGTACGAGCATTCTCCGAGAAGACAAGAGCTACCTCTATCGGCTCTCTCTCACGGAACTGCCTCAGATAAGCTAAGAGCCGTGCTGCGTAGATGCTTCCACTTGCCCCGGTAATCGCCACAGCTATTTTCCTCATAGCGAGACAAGAAAACCTACTTCCCAGCGAGAAAAGCCAGGAAATCGCCGAGGGGCAATCGTACCCACCTGCTCTTTGGGAAAGAGCGGAAACAAGTGATAATAAGCGCTCAGCCCAAGCAGTTGTCGCCCTATCATGAAGTAAAGCCCACCTTGCCAAGGAGAGAAAAGACGAAGCCCCTCCCAGCGGACTCGTTCGGTTCGTTCTCCACGGACGGCGACATACTTGAGACTGGTCCCCACCTGCCGCTGAAGCCACCCCCCTATTTCTATCCAGTACCGAGGGAAAAATTCTCCCTGCCGCTCCTGCCTCCAGTGGAGTCCGCCCTGGAGAAAAATAGCTCCTTGACGATACCTGAGCCAGCGATAACCGTCCGGCAGGAGATCAACATACGGAGCAGTACTGGCTGTAGTAGCTCTCAAAACATGTTTATACCATGCGTAACCGCTCTGAACCGTAAGGCCAAGTAGTCGGTAAAAGCGAAGATGCCAAGCTATGCCTATGCGCCAGTGCCCTGAAAGCAGAGGGACAATAGGGTAGGTGTCCGTGAGCGTCGGGACTAATGGGAAACTCCGCCCAATGACAAGGTCAAAAGCAAAGTCCTTCTCAAAAAGCTCGCGTAAAGAATCTGGAACCGTTGGCTGCGCCCACAAGAAGGAGGCGAAAGCTATCCACGCGTACTTCACGCCGAAGGGGTAAGCTCAGCCAGCTTGACTTCTATCGTGGTCTTGTCCTCCGATAAATCTGCAATAAAGTGAGCTGGACCTTGAACACCATAAAGGATGACCGCATCAGCGAGCTTATCCGCTAAAAACCGCTGGATAGCTCTTTGAAGAGGACGCGCGCCAAACTGTTCATCAAACCCCCTGTCCACCAAGAAGGCCTTCGCAGCCTCTGTAATATCCAGCGTCCACTGATTCTCACTAATCTGCTTCATCAAATCCTTGAGTTGAATCTCCAGAATTTGCCGAGCGTGTTCGCGAGTAAGCGGATTGAAGATCACAATCTCGTCTATCCGATTGAGAAACTCTGGACGAAATACCTTCCGAAGAGCTCCTTCTAAGACTTGGCGGGCGGCTTCTTGATTTTTTTCTCTACGGGCACTGGTCATAAATCCGACCCCTGTACCAAACTCCCTTAGTTCGCGAGCCCCCACATTAGAGGTCATGATGATAATAGTGTTGCGGAAGTCCACGCGTCGTCCCAGTCCGTCCGTAAGCGAACCATCGTCTAACACCTGCAATAAAATGTTGAATATATCAGGGTGAGCTTTTTCAATCTCATCCAATAAGACGACACTATAAGGCTTGCGTCGGACTTTTTCGGTGAGCTGCCCACCTTCTTCATACCCTACATAGCCAGGAGGGGCTCCGATGAGGCGCGACACAGAGAACTTTTCCATGTATTCTGACATGTCTATTCGGATGAGAGCATCCGCTCCTTCAAAGAGGTATTCAGCGAGGGCTCGGGCCAGCTCGGTCTTGCCTACCCCCGTCTGCCCGAGAAATACAAAGGACGCTATGGGCTTACGAGGGTTTTTGAAGCCAGCTCGGGCCCGACGGACAGCTCGGACGACCCGCTCTATAGCTTCATCTTGGCCAATGATTCGCTCCCGAAGAGCTGCTTCCATATTAGCTAATCGCTGCATATCCCCTTCTCCTATCTTTTGCACAGGGATACCCGTCATGGAAGCAACCACCTCGGCAATGTCCGGCTCATCTACTTTGAATCGTTTATGTTTGAGCTCCTCCTCCCATCTAATCTTTTCAGTCTCCAGCTTTTCTTGGAGGCGCTTTTCGGTATCGCGCAGTTGGGCTGCTTCTTCATACCGTTGGCTGCGTACGACTTGAGCTTTTTTCTCTCGGATCTCCTCTATTTTGGCTTCTAACTCAGCTATTTGGGGAGGCACGTGAATATTAGCCATATAGACCCGAGCTCCTGCTTCGTCCAGAACATCTAAGGCTTTGTCGGGAAACTGCCTATCGGTGATATAACGCCCACTGAGACGCACACAGGCTCGGATGGCTTCATCGGTGTAGATCACGTGGTGGTGCTCCTCGTAGCGATCTTTGAGCTGCATGAGGATTTGGAGGGTTTCTTCTTCGGTCGGCGGATCAACCATAATCTTCTGAAAACGCCGCTCTAACGCTCCATCCTTTTCAATATATTGCCGATACTCGTCCAGAGTCGTTGCACCAATACACTGAATCTCTCCACGAGCTAAGGCTGGCTTAAAGATATTAGAGGCGTCTAAGGAGCCCGAAGCCCCCCCAGCCCCTACAATCGTGTGAAGTTCGTCTATGAATAAAATAACCTCAGGTGCCTTTTCCAGTTCAGCGAGGACGCTCTTCATACGCTCCTCAAACTGCCCGCGGTACTTCGTACCTGCAACGAGAGCGGTCAAGTCTAAGGCTACGATCCGCTTGCCGAAAAGAACCCGACTGACTTTTCGCTGTACAATGCGCAGCGCTAAGCCTTCTACGATAGCTGTTTTGCCTACCCCAGGTTCGCCGATCAGAACAGGATTGTTCTTCTTACGACGACTGAGGACTTGCGCCACTCGCTCAATCTCGCGCTCCCGCCCTATCACAGGGTCCAGCTTACCTTCTTCGGCCAGACGCGTAAGGTCGCGACCGAAGTTGTCCAGAATCGGCGTGCGGGACCGAGCGGTAGATTTGCTAGCAGAAGGGTTACTGCGTCCTCCCCGTAGCGGTGGCTCCGGATCAGCGGGTTCAGATGAAGCCATACCCACCACTGGCTTTTGTTCTAACTCCGCTTGTACCACCGCATAAGAAATGCTATACTTCTCAAAAAGCTGCGTAACAGGTGAATCTGTCTGGCGTAAAATGGCAAGCAGTATATGCTCGGGGTGAATCTGATTAGACTGCATGCGGTGAGCCTCTAAAGAGGCTTGCCGAAAGACCCGCTCTACCTGCTTAGACAGAGCAATGCGGCCGCTCACAGGACGAACCTGCGGAGGGCGAACCCATTCCTCTAAAGAACGACGCATTTCTCGCACTGGCGCCCCTAAAGCCACCAATATCTGAAAAACTGTATTGTCCTGTTCCTCGCGCAAAAGGGCTAACATCACATGCTCCACCCCAACATAATCATTCCCTAAGCGAATCGCCTCTTCGCGACTTTGAGAGACGATTTCGCGTGCTTTGGGCGAGAAGTCGGATTCCATAGGCTCTTAGAGTACTAACAATAATCCTGCCAAAGCTGCCAAATTTAAGACACCCAACGGTAGGAGCACCTTCCAGCCTATCCGCATAAGGTGATCATACCGAAATCGAGGTAGAGTCCACCGAACCCAAATGAACACAAACACCCAAAAAAGTGTCTTAGCTAAAAGCCAACTAATCCCCCAGACATTTTGCCATATAGGTTGCCATGTGGACACACCTAAGGCCTCTTCAAACGGCCCCAAGTATCCTCCAAAAAAGAAGGTAGATATCAGGGCCGACGCTGTAATCATATTCATATATTCCGCGACAAAAAAAGCTCCAAAACGAATAGCCGAATATTCCGTATGGTAGCCTCCGACGAGCTCTTGCTCGGCCTCCACTAAATCAAAAGGTGCTCTATTAGCCTCAGCGAAAGCAGCAACGACATAGATCAGAAATCCGATGGGGTTAATAAGGACAAACCATGCTTCTCGCTGAGCTTCTACGATAGTTCGGGGTAGAAGAGGATTCGCATTGGGCAGATGATGCGCTGTCAAAAGAAGTACACTCAATAGAGCCAAACCCAGGGCAAGCTCATAGGAAACTACTTGAGCTCCACTCCGCAAGCCGCCAAGCAGAGAGTATTTACTCGCTGTAGCCCACCCCGCTAAAGACAGTCCATAAACCGATAAGGACAAAACTCCAAGTAGGTAGAGGATACCAATACTACCTTCAAATAAAGACAGATGAGGTGATAGAGGCAATATAGCCAATGCTCCCATAGCCAAAGTAACCATCAAGACCGGAGCCAAAATTTGAAGAAATCGATAAGTTGAAGCGGGTTGAAAGGACTCCTTGAACACCAGCTTTAGTACATCGGCAAGGGGCTGAAGGAGCCCCCATGGACCGACTCGGTTTGGTCCAACCCGGTCTTGGATCCAAGCGGATATTTTGCGCTCAGCGAGGGTGGCATAAGCAGCGAGAGTGAAAAACACAAGAAGAAGCCCCGTCAGCGTGATCCAAAAGGTGGCCGACACACGGCAAATATAAGCCAAAGGGGTCTCTCGCCATGGCGAGAGACCCCTAAGCAAGCTTGCGTAAATACCTTAGAAGGTCCAGAGGTGGTGCTCAAACTCTATGATTTGCTGACGCCGCAGCTCGGCTTCATTGAGAGTACGCGATTCTTCACCTGATACGACGGTTACATACCCGCTGAAGCGCCGAAGTTCAATGATTTCTCGCATAGAACGGTCTTCCGCATCATTCGCCCTGTTTCGCCACTGGGTGTCATCTAAAACATCCATCACATCCTTATAGCGGAAACAAATGGCATCTTCATCAGCCAGAGCGCCCTTGGGATCTACCTGCACTAAGCAAATATATTGCGTGTCATAGTACATGTCCGACTTATTCTTGTCAAAGATGCGATCCTCAATGAGCCGAACAAGCGTCCGATAATACTTGAGATAAGGAAAGCTCTTATCCGATGAAGGCGTAACTGACCCTTCGGCGGCGGGAGCAGCATCTATGCCACCCCCCAAATCATCACCACCGAATTCATCGCCACCAAATTCATCGCCACCAAAATCTTCTTCGCCCCCTCCCATCCCTTCATCTGCACCTTCAACGGGCTCGCCACCAGCTTCAATCCTACGAGAACGCGCATCAAAATCTTCAAAGGACACTTGTTGACTCAGATTTTTAGGGCTATATCCTACAAACTTTCCGTCCTTGAAGCCCTTCAAAAGCGCCACGATTATTCCTTCACGATTAGAATAGGGCGACTTGTCTGTTATGGGGTCCGTACTGTAGTTAGTATAGAGACGATAACCCTCTTGCCCGCGTTCAATCGGAACATTAATCTTTTCTCTCAGGTCTAAGGTCAAAACCACCTTTTTTCGCCAAAAGTGATCCTCTACTCGAGGTGGGAACTGGGCATAAAGGCTATGCAGTAGGACTGCAACCGAGCAAAACCAAACTATACTTCGCATACGCATAGCGCAATTCATTTTCCAATCGTAACGGGGAAGGTGAGTTCGGTGATAGAGAAATTCTCTTTCACCTGTTTGTTTTGGAAGTTTACCCGATAAATGTCGCTAAACTGGATATAGAGCACATTGCCTGGCTGGAGACCCCGAGCATAATCAGTGAGGTCCACGGCCACGGAAGGATTGGGAGCAATGCGACTATTTGGAAGGGAACCGATGACTGTAGCCCCAGCCAAACCTTTGACCACCTTAATTTCGGGCTTCTCAATCACATAACGAGCATCTTCAGGAAGAGACTTAGCGAAGTCATTATCGGGAACAACTTGCACTCTGACGGTGGCTGTACGAGGGACGGGGGAGACGCCATTGTATGGGTCATTGTTAACAAAGACTCGAAGGGAAGGACGAGGAGGAGGCACCACCTTGTAGTCCAGATAACCAAGCTCTACGACCTGACCAGCGGTATTAGTAGCAACATTGATCCGACAGGTTTTGGCCCCCCCTCGAGGGACCACACGGAATTTTTTCTTGCTCTGCTTAGACTGAAGAACCTGAGCATTATCGGCTGTTACACGAGGGTCATACAACTCACCTAACGCAGGGACATCAATATTCAAGTCGTTTCCACATTCGGCATACAAGAGCTGGACTGCTGCAGAGGTTACTACGATCTCTGGCTTGACAACCTCAAAAGACTTCTGCAGGCGAAGCTCTTGGAAGGATCCATCGGCTTTTGGCACACGAGCCGTAACAGTGTAGGTCTGCTTGCCTTTACGCTGACCTGGAGGGATAACCCGTGCCGATGCAGGAATCGTAAATACAGCCGTGTATCCACCCCCCTCCAACTTCATGTTTCCTGTTCCAGAGAAGACAGGCTTAGCATCGGAGGAAGTAGCAGCCACAAACACCTTAGTCTCAAAACGCATACCAGCCACAACTATCTCCGAGCGCGGGGCATCCACCAGAACTAAGGAATCTATTTTGAACGTAACTTGTCCAAGTTTGGTCTTGAGGAGGTTGAGAATTTCAGTCTCAATGACATACACATCGTTGATATATTTATACAGAACGGCCAAGTTAGCAACGGCAGGAGTCATATGGAATGTGAAGTACTCCCATGTCTTTTCTTTGGACTCTTTCTCCTTGACGAAGGGATTGTCCCGAGGGTCTATCACCAAGCGGTTGAAACCTTTTCCCGCATTAGGAAGCTTACCACCCGCGTGATAAGCGTAAAAGCGATTAGCCCAATCTACAAAAGAGTCCAACAGCTGATGCATCTCCAGAGCCTTACCTTCCCCCCGGCCACCGTTAGCAGCATCATTTTTGCCCATCCAAAAGCGATAGTTATTCTCACGCTCATCTAACCTTTTGAGGCGACCCGTTTCGGGGTCTTTGCCGGCTATTCTCTCTTCAAACAAAGCCTGAATATAAGTACGCAAGACATCCGTAACGCTGTCGGCTTTGGCTCGAACCTTATCCACCTCCGCAATGAGAGGTTCATTTTTGCGGCTACCCTGTTCTATTTCCTTCTGGATAGCCCCCTTGATCGCCGCAGCTAACTCCTGATTGTTACGATGAAACTGGTCGGCCGTTATTTGTAAGGAGTCAGCCAGATTTTGGAAAGCTTGAAGCACCTCAGCGCTCACGTTTAGGGCTAAAAGAGCGGTGAGCACGAGGTACATCAGATTTATCATCTTCTGACGGGGTGTAAGCTTACCCGATGCCATACCCTAACTACCTTTGAAGGGCTGTCGAGATACCAGATAGCATTCCGCCATACACCGCATTTAGCCCACGGAGATTGTTATTGAGCCCTATGAGTTCTTTATGGAGCTGTTCAGCGTCTCCAGCTGTAGCTTCCATACTAGAGAGGACGCGACCAAGCCCACCATAGAAGCGGCCGATCGCAGCGATATGTTTTTGCATTTCCTGAAGCTCGTTTTCATAGACCGTATTGAGCTGAGATATGGTGTGGGATAGATTTTTTATCTGCACCTGATAGCTCTGGATGTCTCCAAAAGAGGAAGCTATCTTGGACATTGCATCAGCCGTGACGGCATAGCTTTGAGAAAGCTGCTCCACTCTCACAGAAGCCTCCCGGACTTTTTGAGCGAACTCATTCGTGGCAACAGCTGCATCCGTTATGTCAGTGAGGCTTGTAACGCTCACCCTGAGACCTTCAATAGAGGAGGCCAACTGCTCTAATAAGTCTGGGGTCAGACTGCTCTCTTGCAACGATTTGATGCCTGGACCCAACCCAGGAACTAGCGCGCCAGGCCCCCCACCCAAGCCCAAAGCCACATCTACCGCATCTTCCTCTGAATCCTCCTTCAACTGAGGAAATACCTTAGACCAATCCCAGTGGCGTTCATCCTCTGGAAGGGGTTCCAGGCCAGAGACAAAGAACACAGCAGCCTCCGTACCCAGTCCAACGATTAGCATTTCATTGGCCCCTGGGAGGTGGAGGATTTTGAAGAGAGCCCCAATAATAACCACTGAAGCACCCCATGCATATAGGTACTTCATTGCGATACGATAGCCTCTTGACCTCAGAAGGGCGTCAAAGGCTCCTTGTTTTTTGGTTGCCATAAGTCATTATAGTTTGGAACGGTTTCTCACAGCAAGATAGGGATTAGGTTATCGCATAGCCCCAGAACGACCGATGACCGACAAGGCACATCTAAAGCCGATGTGCGACATCATCGTATCAGCGTATTCGTAGTCCCGAGTACCCACGGATAAGAAGTATGCAATATCATTCCATCCTCCACCCCGAACCACCACTCGCCTTCGTTCTTGTTTGCGAGGACTACGATAGACGGGGTTGATATCATGCGTATAGGCGATTGGGCCAGTTTCTTCAAAATCATCCTCACACCATTCGGCGACATTACCAACCGTGTGATATAGACCATAGTCATTGGGAAAGTAAGACTTGACTGGGGCCGTGTATTCAAATCCGTCTGCTATGTAGTCGCCTCGGCCGGGCTTGAAGTTAGCTAAAGGGCAACCCTTGGAGTTACGCGTATAAGGGCCAAGCCATGGGTAGATTTTATGTTCATATCCGCCACGAGCAGCGTATTCCCATTCGGCTTCAGTGGGCAGGCGCATACGAGGGATGGGAGGCAGCTCCCTCTCAGCTCGATACTTGTTGTAGAACAAGGTGCGCCAATAGCAGAAAGCCTGGGCTGCATACCACCTGACCGCAACTACGGGGTAATCATCGAAAGCAGGGTGCCAATAGTAGTTTTCTACAAGCGGCTCATTGTATACAAAATTACCAAAGTCTCTATTCCAGGCTTGCGTATCAGGAAGGACGAGGCGCAAGTACTCCTCTTGATTAGCGATCTTTTTGTCATAGTACCTCTCCATGAAAGAGAACACACTATCAGCAAAGGCATTTTCAGAGCCAGCCACCACTTCATCTACAAACTGCCTATACTCGTTATTTGAGATTTCAGTATCATCTATGTGGAATGAGCTCATAGTTATTTGGCGAATGCGAGCATTCTGCGAATAGTTCACATCTTGCTCGTTGTTTCCCATGTGAAATGTTCCAGCCGGTATGGTAACCATTCCGTATGGAACTGGATTGTCCCATTTAGGGCGTCCTTTGACGCCAGTTAGCTCGCCGCGAGCACCTGTTTGGCCGCCACCACATGCGACGACAACTAAGGCTGCCAAAATCGGTATTAATCTACCCACACGCATAGCCTTTGTTACTGTTCGGGGCAAATATACGGCTATTCTCATAACTGCAAGTCTATTCATTATCGGAAGTCTTTTTTGTCTCGGACTCCTAAGTCGGGAGGAATAAGACGAAACGCTGGGGCGAATGTGTAGACCAGCACCAGCTCATGCGAACCGGTCGTGACTGCACCTAAACGCGAAAGCGTGTAATCATATGAATACCCTATAAAGAGAGCCTCGGTTGCTTGCAATCCTAACAGAGCACAAACCGCATCTCCCAACCTGTAAGATGCACCGATTACGACAGGCTGCACTCGCAGGGAGAGATTCCCCTCGACCATATACTGAGTCTCAGCAAGCTTGAAAAAAGCAGAGGGCATGAGTTCTATCGTCTCTGAGAGACGAGCAGTGTATCCCGCTGTTGCATAGAAGTGCCGAGGGATTCGACTTCTCCCCGTAGAGGTAAAGTCCTTTAAGGAGGGTTCAGTGAGATGCGTAGCAGAGACACCGAAGTAGAACTTATCCTCGGGGAGAGTAAAATATAGGCCGGCAGCCAAATCGGGAACAGTCAAATTAGACGATCTGTTGAAAAGGGTAGGATCTGGAATCTGCTCAGGTCGGAGGGAAGCTCCGTCTAAAGATTTGCTAAGAATGCCCCCTGCTATACCAAGTTGAAGGAACGAACCGCCTCCCCCTATAGGCAACCGAAACGCATACGCTGCCTTAATATCCGCTGTTCTGAAAGGACCTATCTGATCGCCCATGAGGTGTAGCCCGACCCCTCCCCGAAGAAATGTAACAGGGGTATGGGCATTTACAGCAAAAGTATTTGGATGCCCATCAATCCCTATCCACTGGAGGCGCCCCAAACCTACCACCTGCCAGGCCCCGGCATAGCCAGCCGCGGCAGGATTTAGCCCAAAACGATTATACATGTACTGGGTAAACTGAGGGTCCTGCTGGGCCCAGAGCAACCCAGTTAGGCTAAGAAGTAACCAACGAAGCCGCACCACGCAAACATAAGGAGTTTTCAGAAAAAGCAAGTCCATGCCTTACCCTGAAGAAATAGACCCACGACGAGCCGACTGGGAACGAAGGTACTCTGAAAGTAGCCCTAACAACGACCCTACCCCTTCACGAGGTGCATAATCCGACACCTGAAATCCTTCGTTCTCTGCGATACGCTTCGTGTCTAAACCGAAAGCCAAAATCGCCGTGTCTTTCTGCTCATAAGCCGGATAAAGCTTTTTCCATGCCATAACACTGCTCACAGAGGGAAATGCTATCAAGTCAAAACGCTTTTTTCTCAAAGATTCTGGGAGGGGAACATACGACACATGGTAGACCCGTATAATCCCCAAAGACAAGCCATACCGGGCCGCTTCTTCAAAGAACTGCAGAGGTGCTACGCCACCTCCGACATACAGGTACTTCGCCGATGGGTGCTTTCTCATATAAGGAATCAAATCGTTCAAGGTTTGCGCTTGAGCATAGGTGCGACGACGCATAGCCCCGGTTATGTATTGAAAAAGATGCTGAGCCACCGCCTCACCTACGCATAAAAAGCGACTATCCGCAGGTATGTCTAACCGCATTTCCTGCATCAGGCGGAAAAAGTGGTCAATCGCCTGCTTCCCCGTGAAGATGTAAGTATTGTAGTCTAAAGGACTCGTACCTTGCTCACGAAACTCAGGCAGAGTAAGCCCTTGTATTTCCACAAGGTTGGCAAAATGGATTTCCAACTTCCATGAGCGAGCCAGCTCGTAGTAAGGTGAGTCCGAGGGAGGGGGCGGCAGCAAAATAAGAATGTGGCGAACTCGCTTCATGGGCTTATCAAAAGGATGGCTAAAAAGGCTTCACCTGTGCAAAGGTAGGTAAGTCTCGGAAAATATAAGATGAGGCGCAAAGCTCGCAAAGCCCACAGCGCTACTAAGCTCCAAAAGACATATTTAGGCGCAAGGAAGCTCACTATTAGAATCAACCCAGTAGGTAGAAGCCAGCTTTGCCAGACCCATTCAAGGCGTCGCAAAAAGTATCTCAGCGTCAGACTTTCTATCACCATAAACCCTAAGAACAACCAAAAAACCCCCGTAGCTCTCATACACATAGCCGCCATGAGTATTCCTATACTTATCCACAGCAAGCTCAACAGAGCTTCTATCGGACCTGAAGGTACAGACGCATACATCCCTTTCCAAAAACCTTCATAAATACTCGGCAAAGCTGCGCTCAATAGAGCTAAGCCAACCGCCATCAGTACAAAGGCAGACTGAGAAAGAGGCTGGTTTGAGGCCGAATCCGCTGGCGAGGAGGAAAGCTGGCTCAGGGAATGTTGGCGGTTGAGTAGAGCTTTTTGTATTCGTGCGGGTGGGTAAAAATCATATCCCACGCAAAGGCCAGATGTTCTATTCAGAGGGCTGAGGCTTAGGGCCTCTTGAGAATTTAGCCTCAGAGAAGGAGTCTTGCATAAGGGGACAGGCGGCGGATAAGGCTCTCTTGGCCAAGCCTGCGTATCAGAGCGAGCTAATAGATATATGCCTCCCGTAATACCTCCCGTTTCGCCTTTGATTTGGAGTCTGATGGTCCCCCGTCCTATAAGCGGTATCCAAAGGGTTGGATGTTCCCCTCGCCATAGAAGTCGTTTGTCTTGATATACCGAGACTTTCCCTACAGCTCCCTCTATGTACAAGATGACGGAGTCCGTTTGGAGTTTCAAGCTCTGAGAAAGCCTCCATGAGCCAGGTTCATAAAACGGCAGGGTAGGACCTACCCATCCCCGGCTAACTTCGGCTATGACTCGGTAACCCTGCGATATAGCACTCTCAGGCAGAAAAGCCACAGGAGAGACAACGCCTTGAGCTAAAGCGGTGCATATTTGAAGGCTTATGAACCTGCGCATCGGGTTAGGCTACGACGCTCACAAATTTACCGATGGACGACCGCTGCGCCTCGGTGGAGTTACAATCCCCTATGAGCGAGGCCTACAAGGACATTCGGACGCGGATGTTCTCTTACATGCGATCTGCGATGCCTTATTAGGCGCAGCGGGAGAAGGGGATATCGGGCAGCACTTTCCACCTTCGGACCCTGCTTATAAGGACTTAGACTCAAGACTTCTGCTGAAGGCGGTGCAAAAGCGACTCAGCGTAGCAGGCTGGACTATCGTCAATATAGATTCGGTGCTGATTGCCCAAGTACCCCGCCTGAGTCCGTACTACCCATCTATGCGTCAAGCGATAGCAGAGACCCTTGGCGTTGCCCCTGACCAAGTGAGCATTAAGGCCACAACGCCAGAAGGTATGGGAGCCCTCGGACGGGCTGAGGGAATTGCAGCCTATGCCGTAGCGCTTCTTGTTCGCCAGTAACCTTCTACTTCCTTCTCGTATCGCTCCAAAAAGCTCCCACGCCCCCATTCCGCTCGCTCCTGCTCGGACCATAAGCTGGGAAAAAACTGGATTCCCTGATTGTACGGTGGAAGATACTTCTGCCAGTTGGTCCCGCCCGTAGAGGGTATAGCCCCTTCCTCCCTCTTGAGATAATAGGACGCCGTCCGCAAATGCACCAAGCGCCAGTGAATATTGACCTGTACATCCACCTCCCGGCAGGTTTGGATGAGTTTCTCTGTGGCTTGGCCCCGACTGAGAGCTTCCTCTAAGCGAGCATTGACATTTTTACCCCATAGCCGTCTCGCCATGTCCAACAGATGATTATCGTATTTCTGCTCAAAAAGCCGTAAGGTCAGAGTCTTTTCACCCGTTCGGCTATCTAAGTTCCCGTACTTCCAATATATGTGGTCGTACAACTGAGCGATGTCTTCGCAGACCATCTCTCTCTTATGAGGCGCTAAGAGCTGCCGCAGCCCTGTGAAATATAGCTCTATTTCCCGAAACTGCACCGATTGAAACCCACTAGCGGGCAGGAGAGCCGTACGAAATCGGAGAAAGTTGGGTGAATCCATGCCGTGTATCATGATTTCAAAGCTATGCGAGAGATGCCGAAAATAGCTAACGATCCGCGATAGTCGCTTGATAAGGGGCGATTCCTCTTGCCAACTCTCCTGTAGAAGAAGCTCCAGTTCAACCTTGACGAGCTTGAAGTAAAGCTCAGTAATCTGGTGATAAACAATGAATATGATTTCGTCCGGAAAGTCCGTACGAGGCTTCTGCAGCGTGAGAAGGGTATCCAGCTCTATGTAGTCCCAGTAAGTGAGCGAACGGCTGTACAGGAGCCCTTCCAAATAAGCCTCCATATCCTGTCCGAGGAGGCTATATTTACGCCGAAGAGCTTCTAACTTCTCCTGCATGTCACAAACATAAGAAACGCCCCTAGACTCAGCCCAGCGAGCCGATTATGGCACAAATGAGTCTTGCATAGGGAAGATGTCTATGACGATACGCCGGGTCAGTAGAGAGTATTCATAAGAAAATTCTGCTTCCATCGGAAATCCGGCGCGACTCCATCCCAAAGAGATTTTTTCTCCATCCTGACACTTTTCCCAAAAGTCAGCAGGCAAGGCATCGGCTGCGTACTGGCCTACCGTAAGGAGCACATCGCCGCTCTCTATCCCGATTCGGTCAGCGAGGCTTTCGGGCAAAACCTCTTGGACACGAAGTCCGCTGGATTCAGTGGGGCTTGTTCGGAGGATACCTATTCGCCCTAGGCCGGGATAGAGGGTTACCCGCCGCTCCACCCGAAGAGGCAACCCTTGGAGTAACCGCTCATAATCCGGTGCTTCCCGGCCCCACACATACCGCCTAAAGAAGTCTCTAAACGCCGCTCCCCCCAGCCGAATAGCGGCCTTCTCTACCCCATCTTCGGGAATGCCGGCCCGTCGCTCATAATAACGGCGATACAAATAGCGCAAGAGCGAATCCAGATTCACCCGACCATGGGTCTCTCGGCGCAAAAGCATGTCTAAAAGGAAGCCCACTCTTTTACCCGCTGCATAAAAAGAACCCTGATACACCGCAGGACGATAGGGTGAGGTAGCCAGCCAACTATCTATGCTTAGCTCAGCCGGGGAAAAAAGCTGATAAGCGTGGGTGTTTTCTATTTGCGTCAGCTCAGCGCTGAGACGCTGCCAGTAGTCGGTTGGGGATATAAGTCCAGCTCGGGCCAAGGTTACGGCCGTGTAGTAGTCTGTGATGCCTTCAGTTAGCCAGTGAAGGTTGGTATAAACCTCTCTGTCGTATTGGTATGGTACGAGAGCTTCGGGGCGCAGACGCTTGACATTCCACACGTGGAAAAACTCATGCGCCGATATACCGAGGAAACTCTTGAGCGCCTCCTCTGAAGCCGCCCCCTCCTCTGGTAGAACAAACATAGCCGAGTACTCGTGCTCCACTGCATGACGAATCTGAAAGGGAACCAGTAAATAGATGAAGTGGTATTCTTGAAGGGGCAGGGTTCCCCATATACGAACCTGAGTTTGAACGATTTTACATAGGTCGTCTAAGAAGCCTTTGAGATTCTGTACCCCTACTCGTCCCCAAAAATGCACATGCAGGGTAGCTCCGCAGCAAGTAGTTTTTTCACTGCGCAGCGAGGGACCGCTCAGGAAAGGAGAATCGGCTAAATGATGGTAGGTCTGAGCGTAAAACAGGTATTCGCCTTTTCGGGGGAGGGCTGTCGCTACGTCCCAATCCTTGGATAGGCTCAGGAGCTCCAGCTCACAAGGCTCTTCAGTACGCCCTGGGAGATACATCAGCAAGTTTATAGGGTTGAAATACACTAGCTCTTCTGAGAGATAACTTGAGCCGGCATCTATCTGCCTTGCGTAAAAGCGATAGCGTACCTTCAGCCGCCCCCGAGACGGATTTGGGACTCGCCAGCGGTCTTTGGTGATTTTCCGCCAAGAAAGGGGGTTTCCCGCTTCATCGTAGGCGGCAAAGTGGGAAATAGCTCCAGCGTAGTTTTGGATGATATAACGCCCTGGCCGCCAAGCAGGAATGGCGAAGTCGGTGTATTTCCCTTTGCTGGGCTCAGCTTCTATCTCTACTTGGTAGAGGTAGCGAGGTGGCTGTTCCCAAGACAAGCGATAGCGAATGGGGCCAGCTCCAAGCAGCTCAGTCATGAGGCAAAGTAGCCACGGCCTGTACGAACGCATCTATCTCTTCTGGAAGGTTGTACAAAGCGACAGGCGCCGCCCTCAGAATGTCTGGCTCACGCCAGTCTATACAGAACCCCTCCTCTAAAAGCCATTCAAACGCTGCCTTAGGGGACTGTACTTTTAGCCGAAAAGAGACCTGCGCTCCATGAGCTTCGGGTGGGGTGAGGACCTCTACATGAGGAAGAGCGCTCAGACCCTGACGCAGACGGTGATGAAAGGCTCGCACTTGCTCAAAATACAACTCTAAAGGTAGTTGGGCAAAAATATCCAAGCTAGCTTCTAAAGCCCCCAGCAGCAAGGGAGAAGGATTGCTATGGACCCAAGCCCGAGCATCGGGGACAGGATCAAACTGAGGTCGCATGAGGAATCGGGTCTCCAATCGATTACCCCACCAGCCAGCCCAACAAGGTCCTCGCTCATGATGGTTTGGGTGAATATAGAGCCCCCCCACCGCGCCAGGACCAGCATTCAAATACTTATAGCTACACCACACAGCAAAGTCTACCCCCCATCTCTCCAGCGCCAAAGGGACATTTCCCACCGCATGAGCCAAATCCCACCCTGCCCACGCCCCCACCGCATGAGCAGCCTCGGTGATTTTTTGTATGTCAAACGCTTGCCCTGTCAGATAATGAACGCCGCTCATCCAGACGCCAGCCAAACGCTCCCCCAAGCGAGTAATCGCCTGGAGAACGGCTTGAGTAGACGGTACAAGCTCGGGCAACTCTACAATAGCGTCCGAGTATCCATACTGCTTAGCCCAGCTCTCAAGGACATACCGGTCTGAAGGAAAAAGCTGCTGCTCAGTGAGGATATAATACCGCTGAGGCGTAGGGTGATAGAAGGTCGCCAGAAGAAGGTGAATATTGGTCGTCAGGGTGTGAGCAATAGCTATAGCAGCGGGAGAAGCTCCTACCAGCGGGGCGAGCTTCGCTCTTAACCTGTCTGCATAATCTACCCAGTGAGCCCTTGGCGAAAAATACGCTCCTACCCCCTCCCACGCCCACTCCTCCAAGGCACGCCGAACATAACTTGGAGCTGCCTTGGGCTGGGCACCCAGGGAATGTCCGCAAAAGTAAACCCATTCCCGCTGCTTATCTCGGCGAGGTATAGCAAACAGAGGACGGAACATCTTTAGCCCTCTCAAAGTAAAGGTATATCCCCAAAAGGACCTGTACCCCTTTTTGAGAAAGGGCTAACAGCTATCTCACCTCCTAAAAGCTCGGGGGACCCACCCCTACAAGCACTTCGCACAATCCAACGCCGCCTTTTGGTTCTCACAGATGAATGGAAGCGCCTTCAGAAGCCGCCAGAGCCGCCTCTTTGAGAGCCTCGCTGAAGGTAGGATGAGCCAAAGGCAAGCGAAATATGTCCTCAGCCGAAGCCCCATAAGCCAAACCGGCTACACCTATACCAATAAGATCAGCAGCGCGAGGCCCTACGATATGCATACCCAAGAGTAGGTCGGTTTTTGCATCGGCTATCACCTTGACAAAGCCCCGGCTCTCGTGAGCCGCTCGAGCCCGCCCCGACGCCCGATAGGGAAACTTACCCACTCGGTAAGCACGCCCCTCCTTTTCTAACATGTCTTCGGTATACCCTACTCCTGCTACCTCGGGCCATATATACACGACTGAAGGCACCTGCAGATAATCTAAATGAGGACGACGTCCAGCAAGCTGCTCAGCTACGAAGACCCCATCTTCGGACGCCTTATGCGCCAACATAGGTCCATGAATCACATCACCAATAGCGTAGATGTGCGGGACGGCAGTTTGAAGATGCGCATTAACGGGGATACGACCCCGCTCATCCGTAGAGAGTCCTGCCTTTTCTAACTCTAACCCTTGCGTGTAAGGGCGCCGCCCTACAGCTACCAGCGCATAATCTGCCTCTACGATGACAGGCTCCCCTCCTTTACGGGGTTCAGCTACAATCCGAACCCCCCCCTCTCCTACCTCCGCTCGTTGAGCGGTATAGCCTAAAAGAATTTTGGCTCCGTAATCGCCTGAGAGGAGGCGGCGAGTCTCTTCGGCTGCATCCGCATCCATACCGGGTAAGAGCCGATCCATGTATTCTATCACAGTTAGCTCAGTCCCCAGCCGTCCATAGATAGAAGCCATCTCTACGCCTATAACTCCCCCGCCAATAATGACCAGGCGTTTGGGTATCTCGCCTAAGCTCAATGCCTCCGTAGAGGTAATGATGCGTCTTTTATCTATGAGGATGTGGGGCAGATCGGCTGGCTTGGACCCTGTGGCGATGACAATGGCTTTACCATAGAGGGTGGGACCGCCATCTACAGCCACTTCATTAGCTGACACGAACCGCCCATGACCGTGAAAGACCTCAATCTTGTTCTTCTTCATCAGATACTCCAAGCCACCTACTGTCTGCTTGACCACTTGAGCCTTGCGGGCCATCATTTTTTCCCAGTTTAGGGCCATTTTTTCTACTAAGATGCCATGGTCGGCGAAGTGCTTTTGAGCGTTATAGTAGTGCTCAGAGGAATCCAGTAAAGCCTTGGAAGGGATACAGCCTACATTGAGGCAGGTACCCCCCAAGGTGGGATAGCGCTCCACTAAAGCAACTGAGAGCCCTAACTGAGCCGCCCGAATAGCTGCTACATAGCCACCGGGCCCACTGCCAATCACGACCAGATCATAACGCTGCACCAAGCGAAGGTAAGGAATTTCTAAGGCAGGCGGTTGAGGGCTTCTGCGGCGAGTTTGTAGTCAGGATCATACCGAAGGGCCGCTTGAAGGTGGGCTTTAGCCTCTCCCAATCGCCCCAGCGCGCCGGCTACGACCGCAGCGTTGTAATGAAACTGTGGATTCCACGGCTGTTCTCTAAGGAGAACTTGGAACCTCTCATAAGCCTCCCCAGCACTAAGCCGCTTAAGCTGGTAGGCCAAAACCACCCAGCGAAACAGCGCTTCTGGATAGGCTGGAGCACGCCGAGCAAGCTCAGCCCATGTCTTCAGTGCTTTGTCAAACTGACCGCTCATTTCCAAGAGATAGCTGTATAACTCCAAAAGTTGCAGTGTGGTATCTTGGCCTAAGGCCTTTTCCGCGGCGAGAAGTCCAGCTTGAGGCTGCCCCTTGAGAAGAGAGGCTTTCGCTTGAGCTTTGGGCAGCCCATGATGAGCCAAAATCCGCACCGCCTCTTGGAGTACCCAAGGCGCAGGGTTCTCTTCACTGTACCATTGTAAGTAGGCCTCCCCTACCAGAGCTGAATCAGGTGCAGGCTCTGTAGCACATAAGAGGCGCGGCTGGAAAACAGGGGGAGAAGGCGCTGAAGAGCGCACCACGCGGATATAATGGTCTGTAAATCGTGTGTGAGGTATATCGCTGGATTCGCCTTTGGGCATATGGCAGGTTATGCACTGGGTCGTAGGATGAGTAGGATTTGAGCATCCTTTCGTATGACAGCTCAGGCAGCGAGCCTCGTAGGAGGGCACAGGCTTGAGAGGATGGGGATTATGACAACTGCTACAAGTAGCTCCTCCCTTTTGATAGCAAGCTGAGCGTAGAAGACGCTCTACATGAGAAGCGATGCCAAAACGCCCCAACTCAGGCCTTTCTGGCAAGAAGATAGCCCAATAGCTGGCCAAGGTATCACCCGGTCGCCATCCAGACCGCTTTTCTACCGCTATACCTTCCAAATGACAGCGGCTGCATACGTCCATTTGACGCAGAGGGTGCCATCGGCTCCAGTGGTAGGCCGAGTCGGATGGATTTTTTACATGTAGGCTCCCTGGACCATGACAGCTCTCACAACCAAGGGGCCCCCCCACGGCTTCATAGCGATTATAGGTCCAAGGGATGGGCACCCAACCACTAGCATGGCAAGCTAAGCAGGAAGGCTGTATCTCGCGACTGAAACGGCTGTTTCGGCCTTCTGCATAACCTGGGGAAAGGTCCCATTTGCGGGGAAGCGCATACCAAGTAAGCGGAGCCTCATAGAGAAATCTATTTCGCCATAAAAGGTAAGAGCGGGTCTGATGCCCGGACCCTATCACAAAATCCAGCCGTTCCTTGCGGAGGTAGATAGTGTCTTGACCCCGCCGACGGTACTCGTATAGAACAAGTGAATTATCCTCCCAAACCGCCCGATAAAACAGGTTCAAGTGCGGGTCGTATACCGCTGGCTGAGTGAAGTCCTCTATGCGCTCTATGTCCGGAGTGATGGGCAAAAGAGAGTGCGCTTTCCATGTAGAAGCATAAGCACGACTTATATCAGCATGACAACTTTGACATACCACATCGCCAACATATAAAGGAGAGGAGGAATTGACTGACTCAGGTGCGCCCTGACAAGACACATACAGAGCCAACCCGATAGCTAACAGCGGCAGGCTCCACCGCACGAGCCATCTGGCGGATTCGAACCGCCGACCTGCTGATTACGAATCAGCTGCTCTACCGCTGAGCTAAGATGGCGTGGGAACTGGTGGATTTGAACCACCGACCTCCTGCTTGTAAGGCAGGCGCTCTAAACCCCTGAGCTAAGTTCCCGCACACCGCAAAGATAAGGCATGATTTGGATTGGCGCCGAGGAGTCGTATATTTACTTTCGGTGAGAGCCGCCCTATCCTTCCTTCTACTCTGGAGCTGCACGAGAGTAGAAGTGCTGCCTTTAGAGCTTGAGAGCCAGTATCCGGAGCCAGTAGCGAGGATTCTTGTTCGGCGCTGCGCTGGCTGCCACAGTAGCGCCCGCCAGCCAGCTCCCCCTTCGCACCATGGAGGTTCAACTCCTACAGGGACACCCGCTCAATCCAATACCCTAAACTTGGCACGCTGGGATAGCCTTTTCTACGGACCCAGTCGCGAAGTACCCCTGGTCGTTCCGGGGGATGCGCAGTGGTCTCACCTTTTGTGGAAAGTCAATCGCTATTCAGACTTGGGTCCTACCTTTCAACCCTTGTGTCCTCCTCCTAATCCCGATAGTTCCAATCTTCTATCCCGGGAGGAAATAGAGACCCTGCGAAGCTGGATAGCTCAAGGCGCTCTCAATGCAAGGGGACGCCGTCCTTGGGAGGAGCGGTTGAGTTCCCATCGGCGCAAAGTCTTCATTTGCGCTGCGGGAAGCGATGTAGTGGCTGTTTTTGATTTAGACACTTATCACCTCTTAGCTCAAATCCCTGTCGGAGTGCGACCCGGCCAAATAGAAAGCCCTCACTACATTCAGCTTTCACCCGATAAGCAATACTTCTATGTAACTCTCATCGCAGGCAGCGCCGTAGAGAAATACCGAACGGATACATACGAGAAGGTGGGCCGCGTGGAAGTCGGACCTGACCCCGCCCACATAGAGTTTAGTTCAGATGGACGCTACGCCATCATCACCCATTTCACCGATGTATCCCCTGTGAAGCTCACCCTGATTGATGCCTTATCTATGCAGGTTTTGGATGTGCTCCAAGACCCGGGCGGACAGATTATCGCTCGGCCTCATGGATTGTGGATTACACCTGATTTCCGCTACGCTTATGTAACAGCGAATGCAGGCAATTACCTTGCGAAGATAGAGATCAGCTCCGACCGCCAGCGATTTATAGACTTTGAGCAGATACCGTTAGCTCCTGGTTTGATACCTCGCGTAGATAATCGTTGGGGACCTTATCAGATCGTATCAGAGCCTTCGGGACAATATTATTTCGTGAGCTGCGATGCCTCTAATGAAGTGCGCGTCTTCCGTCAGTCAAATGACAGTCTCATAGCGGTTATACCGACCGCTATAGCTCCTAAACTGATGGTGTATCAGGATGGGCTGCTGTATGTTGCCTGTCTAAAAGCCCAAGCCCCCGCCCTTCAAGGTGATAAACTTGGCGCTGTGGCTGTGATAGATGTAAATACCTTACGACTCCTAACACATATCTATGGGACTGGTCACCTGCCAAGAGGAATCGGCGCAGACCCTGTAAGGCGGCAGCTTTTACTTTCCTTTGAAAACTTAGCAGGAACAGATCCTCCTCATCACTACATAGGGGGTATTGCAGGATTTCCCGCCAAGCTATACGTCCTGCAGATCCCTACCTTTCAGATAGAGGCTATCCGAGAATTTGCTCTCGTAGGTTATGGATTGGCTGTGTCGCCTTAGACAGGACTTTTTCTATACCTTTGCTCTGGACGTCCTTTGCATGACCGTGTCTTATGAACATCGCCTTCTTTTTAGGCATGAAGGGCCTCTGGATATGGAGGTTTTGCCTCTCCTTGTCCATACGGCTGATAAAGCCCTACAAAAAGAAGGTGCTAAGCCGCCTCTGCGCCGGCGCATTGTGTCCTCCCTAATAGAAGTGGCGCAGAACATCATCCGATATGCTGCGGTAGATGAAAAATATCCCCCCCTCCTTATGCTTAGCCGCTCCGACCAAGGCTTTGTACTAATCGCTAAAAATCTCATTCACTGTAGCCAAGAGTTTTTTCTACACGCTTATCTGCGTAACTTAATACAAATGCCCCGAGAGGAGTTAGAGAGGCTCTACTACAACACACTGACTGAAGGTTCTTATTCAGACATTGGAGGAGCGGGCTTGGGGATTGTGCAGGTACTCTTCAAATCAGATTCCTTTGAGCACGAGCTGATGCCTGCTGAAGGGGAATACAGTTGGTTCACTATCAAAGCAACTTTCCTACTCTAAGCCTATGAGTGATCTGACAACTTCTGAGAAGCTGATTATTGAGCCGACCTTTACCACGCCGGAGATTCGGTTTGATCCAGCTGCTCGGCACTTCTTCATAGGAGGCAATTCTTATCCTGAAAACTCTCTCAAATTTTATGGTCCTGTCTTGCAGTGGGTACAGAACTGGGCAAGTAAGCATACCCCCTCGTCAGATACACTTACAGTAGAGGTCAAGCTGGAATATTTCAATACCAGCACAGCTAAAGTTTTGCTGGATTTGTTTCGCCTATTTGAGTCGCTTCATGAAAAGGGTCAGCCCGTACAAATCCGCTGGATTTATCTGAAGGAAGATTCTGAAATGGAAGATGCGGGATTAGACTATCAAGCGGCCGTTCGGGTGCCCTTCGAGCTCGTTCCGGTGAATGAATGAAGGACCGGCGAGACGCAACTCAGCCAATCAGCGTTAGTTTTGAGCGAGAAGAAGCCGGGGCAGAAAAACTACGAACCTGGATAAACGAGCTACCCGATGACTCTGAGTTTCGTCTCAGGTTAGAGGAGATACGGGTGTATTATGAATCCTTACTGCGGGATGCTCGGCTATTGGTCCGCATGGGCGATCGCCTACAAGCTAAACTCCGAGCCGCTAACGAAGAACTTGCCCAGAAGAATGAAGAGATCGCACACTACAATCTCCAACTTCGTGAAAAGAACAGAGAGCTTCAAGAAACCTTAGACGCTCTCCAAGAAAGCCAGCGTCGCCGCCGAGCCCTCACCGTACTCGGGCTAAGTGCTATAGTGATATTCATGATTACAGAGCTCATAGAGTACTACATAGAGCGGAGCGCTTCAGATGCTACTAGCCAGTGGGCTAATTTCATCTCCTTTGGACTCAAAGCCCTAGTGGCTTTAGCTTTCAAACCTCTGGAGGAATTTGTTGAATCACTTTTGAGCCGCACTGTTCCCCCCAAATGAGCCAAGGCGTATACTTGGACTACAATGCTACGACGCCCGTCCTTCCGGAAGTTTTAGAGGCTATGCTGCCTTACTTTACGGAGCGATTTGGGAATGCAGCCAGTCCTCACTTATGGGGGAAGGACGCTCAGATGGCTGTAGAGGAAGCCCGAGAATCTCTCGCTCGCAGCCTCGGCGTAACCTCACAAGAGATTGTATTCACCAGCGGGGCTACAGAGGCTCTTAATCAGGCTCTTTTCGGCATCGCCGAAGCCTATATAACCACAGGACGCCGACGCATCCTCGCCGCCTCAACCGAACATAAAGCTATTTTAGACCCTCTCCGCATCCTATCAAAGCGGGGATGGATCACTGAACTACTCCCCGTAGATGAAAACGGTCTCGTATCTCTTGATGATCTCAGGCGAGCCCTACGAGATGATACGCTTTTAGTCTGCATCATGCTTGCTAATAACGAGACAGGAGTCATCCAGCCCATCGCCCACTTAGCTAAAATGGCCCACGAAGTAGGTGCTCTCTTTTTATGCGACACGACTCAAGCGATAGGCAAAATACCCGTTTACCTGCCCGATTTAGAGGTAGATTTAGCGGTATTATCGGCTCATAAGTTCTATGGACCCAAGGGGATTGGAGCTCTATACATCAGGCGCCGGCAACCTCGCGTGAGCTTACAACCGCTTTTATATGGTGGGGGACATGAACGGGGACTTCGCAGCGGCACGCTACCTGTACCTCTCATCGTAGGAATGAAAGCCGCCTACGAACAGGTATCAAAGGACTTAGTTGAAGAGTCAGCTCGTCAAGCCTTAATCCGAGACCAGTTGGCTCAAGGACTATTGCATCTCTACCCCCTCGCTCAAATAAACGGCTCAGGCGCTCCTCGTCTCCCCAACACCTTGAACATCAGCTTTCCAGGAGCTAAAGCATCTGATATCTTAGCTCGCGCCCCGCTTGTAGCAGCTGCGACAGGGTCCGCTTGCACCTCAGCTCGCCCCGAACCTTCTCATGTCTTACTGGCGATGGGGCTATCGCCTGAGCTTGCGCGCAGTACCCTCCGCTTCTCCGTAGGACGGTTCACTACTGAAACCGATATTCAAATAGCCCTCGCCTATTTGAACCGGGCTTTAGAAGCTTTGCGACCCGTGGGATAGTCGCTTCCCAAGAAGTACCTGCCCCCTCTCATCCCCGCACCAACATGACAACTCCCATACTGCCAATGACTATAGCAAATATCTGAGCTAAAAGGCGGCCTGTCAGCCTTTGAGCCACCTTAGAAGAGAAAAAGCTACCTATGAGAACGCCTATCACAAGGCCAAGTACCAGCATCCAGCGAATATGTCCATGTTGCCAATAAGGGATCGCTGCTGTAAAGGCGACGGGTAAGGTCATCGTCAATAGACTGGTCCCCTGTGCCGTGTGCTGATCCAACTTAGCCAACAAGACAAGGAGAGGCACCATTATCACCCCACCCCCGAGCCCCGTGAGACCCTTGATTGCGCCCGTAAGACCCCCTATTAGAAGCCCTACACCTATTTCTGAACGTTGACTGGAAGCTGCAGCCGACTGAGCTTGAATCGGACGAGTCGACTTTCCAAAGACATATAAGCTCATCGCTATAAGAAACACAGCGAAAATCCGCTTCAACGATTGACTACTTATATCTTGCACCCACAAGGCTACAAGATAACTCGTAATGGCCAAGGCTAACCCCATGATAAGAGCCAGTCGCACCCGTACCCGTTTATGGCGATAGTAGGTCAAGGCCGCCATGATGAACACAGGAAAAGCAAAGGCCATCAGGGCTGTGCCTTGCGCCTCATGTTGGCTGTATCCAAACCCTAAAACCAGTAGAGGAATAATAAGTGTGCCTCCTCCTATACCTACGAGGCCACTAAGAAGTCCCGCCAGAAGCCCAAGTCCGACGCCGATAGTCACTTCCATGTCTGCAAAGGTAAGCCGATTACTGCAACAAATGTATCAATATTAGCCCAAAGCGGGTAAAGTGTAACTTATCTCTCCGAAAGTCTCATTCCTCAGACGAGAAGGAGGAGGCTTGAGGTTTAGCAGGGATGCCCCACGCTTTCGTGAAAGGAGGCAGTTCGTGGAGCACTACGCTGCCTGCCCCCACTACGCAGCCTTCGCCTACTTTAGCGCCAGGAGCTACGATGGCTCCAGTGGCGATTAGGCAGCCACTGCCAACTTCACTGCGGCAGCCCGCTACACTACGAGAGGAGAGATGACAAAATGCACCGATTCTCACGAAATGTTCTACCACTACACCCGTATTTATGATCGTATGGACATCGATCTGGACAGCGCTGTGAATCACGGCCCCTGGTAAGACGGTCACGCCGGGAGACAACTTAGCAGAAGGAGATACATAAGCTGTAGGATGAACAAGGGCAGACGCAATGGGATGCCTTACACGAAGCGCTAAGTTCCGTCGGATGGCGTTATCGGTAATAGCGATGACCAGATGAACATTCGGATGGACAGTGGGATCGTAAGGTCCTAAATGAAATGATTCTGGTAAGGCAAAGGGGCCCGGCCCATCGTCAAAAAAGCCCTGAAAAGGGAGCTCGAGCAGTTGGATCGTTTCCCAAAGCCCGAGCGCATGATCACCGCCACCGTAGAGGATCACATTATGAGAGGCATGGCGAGGAATAAGGCTTCAGAAGGCGGAACCTGGGGATCAGGTTCTATCACTACTGCTCTACCCGGTGCCTCCATGCGTAGGATAAACTCAGCTGAAGCAATATGATCTACCACTCCCCCTATGACGCTGCCTCTGAAGGCAATTTTGAAATCTGGTCCCTCGTATTCGCAAGGCAGAGTCTCTCTACCAGAACGATTCTGCATGGGGTCTTCAGCGCTCAGAGTGAGCGTATTACCTTCAAAACTCATCCGAATAAGGTTAGAAGTTCTGTCGCTCAATACCATCAGGCGGCGCAGTGCTCGCTTGAAGGCATCAGTACTAATCCGAGCTGTGTAGGGGGGCTTCTGGGGTATAACGCTTTGATAATCGGGATACCGCGCATCTATGAGTCGACACACCATGTCTAACATCGGATGGTGAAAGAGGGCTTGACCCTCAGCTGGATACAAGGTGAGGGTATCACCCGCTGGAAACCCTCTTAGAGCTTGCTGGAGAGATTGAAGAGCCCGTACAGGCAGTAGCAGCTTAGGCGCATAAGAAAGACGCATGTCTTCTCGCTTAAGGCGAACCAGGGTATGCGCATCCGTAGCAACAAAGTTGGCATGTGTTTCAGTGAAGTCAAAGTAAATGCCGGTCAAAGAGAGTCGGGCATCGTCTTTGCCCGCTGCAAAAGCCGTCTGTGAAATAACCTCCTCCAAAAGCTCTATGGAAAAGAGGACTCCTCCCCCCTCCTCCACCTTGGGAAACGCGGGGAACTCTTCAGAAGGCAGCCCTCCAAACTCATAGTTCCCGTAGGCCGAGCTGAGTTGCAAAAAGGTATCGCGTTGGGTAGCGCTAATGACTTCGTCGTCTCCAAAACCTTTCAGCAGGTCCATCAGAGGCTTGGGTGGAAGAGCCAGGCTCACCGCGTCGCCTTCTTCTGGAACCACATTTAGCACCGTCCTTATACTTACCTCTAAATCAGTGGCGCGTATCTCCAAGGTATCCCCCATTTGATGAAGGAGAATATTCTGGGTGATAGGATACAAGGATCGTGAAGGCACCGTAGGCAATACACGACCGAGGGCTTCTCGTAAGGCCTCAACTCGCACCCGAAACGCCATAGGACGAAGGTAACGAACTTCTCTGGGTTGATATGCGCATATCTTCCACACAGCGTTTGAAAGAGGTAATCACTCACTTCATCTCCACACGCTCTAAAAAAGTTATCTTTGTTTGCAGATGATAAAAGCGCACGCTAAGTCTCTCACGACGGCTGAACGGTTGGACTTAGCTTTGTCTGTCCTATCCGACAAAAAAGCCGATAACATCGTTGTCTTAGACCTTAGAGAGCTCAACTATGTACTATGTGATTACTTCATCGTAGCGACAGCAGAATCTGATCGTCAGGCCCAAGCTATCGTAGATACACTGACCGACAAGCTCAAGGAAGCTGAAGGTAAACGCATGGGCTACCGCGTAGAAGGCTATGAAGTAGGGCAGTGGATTCTCTTAGACCTTGGTGATGTCGTCGTGCATATCTTATCCCCAGAGGCTCGGGCGTATTATCGGATAGAGGAGTTATGGGGCGACGCTAAGATGATCTCCTATGCTTGACCTTTTCAACCCCAAGACTATCATTTATTTCGGAGGGATAGGACTATTAGCCTTAGTGGTATTTGCCGAAACAGGTTTACTGATCGGAATCTTGTTTCCGGGGGATTCGCTTCTTTTTACGGCGGGGCTCTTGACAGCCGTCAGGGTGATTCACCTGCCCGTGCAGCTCGTTATAGGCATCATCGGGTTAGCCGCCTTTTTAGGAGATCAAAGCGGATACTGGATCGGATGGCGCACTGGAAAAGCTCTCTTCGACCGACCGAAAAGTCTCATCTTCCGGCCAGAATACGTACAGCTCACGAAAAAGTTCTACCAGAAGTATGGAGCCGCTGTGCTTATTCTGGGGAAGTTTCTTCCTGTTGTGAGGACTTTTGCGCCCCTCTTAGCTGGCGTTATTCAAATGCCTTATCGAAAGTTCATTAGCGTCAGTGCTGTGGGCTCAGTTGCATGGCCTGTTACATTAGTGAGCGTGGGGTACTTTCTCGGCAACATCCCCTGGGTACAGCAGTATTATGGATGGATTGTGCTGGGCATGATCGTCGTCACAACGGGACCTATTGTGTGGCGCATTCTGAAAGAGTCCAGGAAACGGGTCTTTGTCTAACTTTATCCGTATGAACACACTGAGGGATTTAGAAGAACTGCTCGTACCCGTCTCTGACACAGACCTGCCTGGTCTTTTACAAGGACTTCAAGCCAAGCTTTGTGTAGAGTTAGGTGTCGTAGCGAGCATTTTATACACAGATGACCCTTTAGATGCCGATTTATACCGCTTTGAGGTAGGGAGCGGCTTAGCCCGAGAGCCAACCCCCTCGCAGTTTCGTATAGGTGAGGGCTTTTTAGGACAAGTGGTGAAAGAAAGGCGTCTGTTAGGAGAGCGCTTTCCCGGTGAAGCGTTAGGCTCCCCTGCCACCTCTGCCATAGTGGAGGCTCCAGAAGTTACTTTGCTGGCTATACCTCTTATCTATCAGGACCACGTAGAGGGGGTGTGGTGCATAGCTGCCGAAAAAGACCTGACTCCCCTATTCAAACAAGATGAATGGCAAGACTTTCTCTACAAATGGGCCGCTTACCTGCAAAGCATCCGCTCACGCCGATACATTCAGTCGCTCCTGGAACGATCTCAGGTCCAAAACCAAGAACTGATTACTCGGGAGGAAGAGCTTCGGCAAAACTTAGAAGAACTCGCCGTTACGCAGGAAGAAATGCATCGCGCCCAACTTCTTCTTGCCAAACAGAGTGAGCGACAAAACTTTATCATAGACCTATTTACGCTTATGGCTACTGCAAACCCTGATAGCTTTCGCAGTTTGGCACGCATTCTTCTTGCTCAATCCATTCAATACTTCCGAGCCGAAGCAGGGGGCGCCTTCCTAAGGGAAGAAACGACTTGGAGACTTCTATCCACTTGGACTAGAAAGAAATCCCACCTAAGCCTTCCGCCTAAGTGGGACCCACCTTTTTTTCTTACGGAGGCCTTAGAGAAGCTCCGACAAGCCGTATGTTACCCCGATGTAGATGTGGGGTTTGAGTCAAATGGAAGCTACTGGCTACTTTTGCCTTATTATACCACCGCTGGCCTGACAGGACTAATTTGCATGGCTTTTCCAGAGCCCTATCCTATAGAAGCCGAAGGTACCCGAGACCTTTTACATATTCCTATTGCTTACTTCAGCGCCTATGAGCGGATTCGTAAAGAGGAGGAGGCAACGGTCCGGGCCTTAGACACCATAGCTCGCGTTTCAGAAGCTCAAGTTAGCATAGAAAGCATTGATACACCTGTAGAGGAACTGCCATGGCTAACCGAGGTTCCGTTAGTACAGCGGCAGGCTTACATCGCTGCCTTAAGAGAGGCCCTTACCCAGCAGAGGGTCCTATGGACGCCGCCCGAAGACATCGCTTGCAGAGAAATCGTAGTCTTCACTAATAAGGTTTTCTACCGAATGAAATGGCGATAAGACTTGTATTGTGCTTTTTGAGCGCAGGGGCGCTCTTATCCTGTAAGCGTGATTCGATTGTGTTCTCTGTCGTTCCTCAGATTCAGTATGTCGGCTTGACACCTCCTGTGGTCCAAGAGTTTGGTACGATAGTTATTACCATCCGATACAAAGATGGAGACGGGGACTTAGGAGGGCAAACGAATGGATCGCCTGATTTATTTCTGATAGACCTTCGAGATAGCAGCCGCTTCCCGGCAGGATACGATGGCATTTTACGATACAATATGCCAAGATTCTACGAGGGCCCACCCCAATCTATTCAAGGTAGTATAGAAATCACCGTTCCAGCGGTGGCCCGCTTAGACCCCAACGACCCTTCGGAAAACATCGCTTTTGAGATATACCTAATAGACCGGGCGGGGCACGAGAGTAATCGCGTTCGGACGGATGCTGCCCTTATCGTTCCATGAGCGGTTGGGCTATCGTAGCGGAGTGTCCGAATGGATTGTGGGCAGCTCTCTTGCGCAGCTATTTAGAGGGAGCAGGAATCCAGGTGTGGCTGGAGAATGAACACATGCAACATACGCTTGGAGCGGGACTGCCCTCAATCGTTCCAGCTAATGCTGCCCTGGGGCCTTTTCGCCTTTGGGTACCGGTCCCTCAAACAGAGACCGCTCTAAGGCTTATAGAGGCGTTTTTTAGCCTCTGATTTATGCGTCTTCTGCTTATAGAACCCTCTCTTAATCATCATGAGACTCTCTTAGCCCTCATTGCGCACGCTCAAGCGCAGCCTGATCCCATAGAGGTTTTTGTGGCGGCTCCTTCCTTGTATCAGTCCCTATATACCTCTTTAGACGAGGTCAGGCGATACTTTTCTCTATCGGATTCCCTTGAAGAGATGATGACCTGGGTCCAAGAGGAGAAAATAGAGCTCGTATTGCACAATACTGCCTACGGACGGCTTACGCTGAGGCTGTCCCGGCTGCTAAAAGGGTTACCTCAAATCGGTATCGTACATGATACAGCTAAGCTTCACCAGCTTAGTTTCATGGGCTGGTCTATTGCATGGCATTTGAGCGGCTTTTTCGTCCTACGAGAGAAGCTATACCGCAATCTACCTGGCATTTGGCGGTCTAAAGCCCATGTACTTCACCTGACGGACTTACCCGCCTCTCTTTGGGCACGATTGCCTACCCTTCATAAGCCAAATCATGAAAAGTGGATAGCTATTCCGGGGCGGGTTGAACTCAAGCGCCGAGCCTATTTAGACCTTATTCAGGCGCTTCCGCCAGCGTCGAAGATGCCTGCCTGGCGATTTCTTCTTCTCGGTCCCGCCGAAGCACCTTACAGCGACTGGAAAACTGTCGCCTTTCATCTCCGGGACCGAGGTATCTTGTCCTACTTTCAGGTTTTTCCCCAAGGACTTTCGTTTAGGGATTATCACGCTTATTTGAGAGCTTGTGACGCAGTACTGCCTCTCATCCACCCCAGCACGCCCTACTTCAAGAAGTATCTTCAGTACCAAATCACGGGCGCCTTTTCTTCGGCCTTTACTCATCGGAAGCCTCTTTTACTGCATTCGGCTTTTGCCGATGAGGAGGATCTCAGGGATGCCAGCTTTTTCTATTCCACCCCATCTGAGCTAATAGAGCTTCTTCATGCCCTGCCTACAAAACCTCTGTACGAGAAACCCTTCTGGGAGCAAAGCAAGCAGACGTTAGGGAATCTTCTGCGAGAGGTTAGGGGGCGAGCTTAGCCACCGACGAAACCAAGTTATCCAACTTGGAAAAGTCTCGGCGTAGTATAAAGCGACCTTCGCCCGAATCTGCTCCTCGGGGAGAGCATATTCGTGAGAGAGCACTTTTTCGGCCCAGAAGCGGGCGCGCTCGGGGTTCCAGCCTTGCGAGCTAACATGCCACTCAGCGAGAAGGACCTGAGCGGGTATATACCCCTTCTCTGCTGCACGACGTAGCCATAGCTCACCTAAGGAATCGCTGCGCCCTACGCCTTTTCCAGCGAAGTAATACTGAGCCACCCTTACCATGGAGGGGTAATCCCCTAACTCCGCTGCCCTAAGGGCGTAACGAAAGGCCGCTTTAGCGTCATGAGGCAAAACTTGCACATATAGAGGACCGATGCTATCAGGGGGTTCCAAAGCTTCGTATAACACCCGCAGAGCCAGGATGTGATCTTTGGCAGCGGCTTGCTCTAAGAGGCGACGACCTTCTTGGGGGCGCTTGGGTCCTTCTACACCACGCAGGTACATCAGTCCTAAGAGGTATTGGGCTTCAGGTAAGCCGTTGTTGACCGCCATCCTAAGATAAGCTCGAGCGCTATCAGGCCTCAGGTCTATAAGCTGAAAGTACTCCACCATAGCCATCTGAGCTGAGGGGTCTCCCGCTCGGGCAGCTCGCCGAAGGGAATCTACTTGGTGAGGGGAAGGCTTCTGCAAGATAAACCGAGAATCACGCCCTATCACCCCGATCGTGATGGAGGGGAGTTGAGCCTGTAAGGTTTCTAACACAGCTACCCAAAAACCCACTAAAAAGCAGCGGGGGCTCACTCGGCCAGCTCCCATAAGGTCTCCTCTGGAAAGTCCAAAAGTCTCACACCAAGCCGCTGAAGCTCATCTCGGAGGAAGTCAGCTAAGGCAAAGTTCCGTTCTGAACGAGCCTGACGCCGCAAGTGAATCAGTAGATTTACCACCCGCTCCCACCTCTCCCACTCGACTTGATGGATCGGAGTAAGCCCTAAAATATCAAACAAGACCTCCTGCCAGATGCGCTTTAAGCTATCCAAGTCCTCTGGAGAGAGGTAAATTTCATTTCGGTATAAGCGGAGTATATCATCGGTTTGCTCAAAGAAAAGAGCCAGAGCAGCTGCCGTGTTGAGATCATCATCTAACGCTGCGAATACTTTTTCCTTCCAAGCTCCTATGGAGTAAGTAGCATAGCTGTGAGGGCGCACCTGCAAGAGACGACGATAGGCATTCATTAGGCGCAAGTAGGCGCGATAAGCCGCTCTAAGGGCTTCCTCCGAAAAATCTAAGGTGCTTCGGTAGTGGGCTTGGAGAATGAGAAAGCGCAGAGCCATAGGAGGATAGCCTCGGCTTAGCTTGGGATGGTTCCCTGAAAAGACCTCTTCTATGGTGATGAAGTTGCCGAGGGACTTACTCATTTTCTGTCCATCTATGGTAACAAGGTTATTGTGTATCCAAAAGCGAGCTTGATGATGAGCTGCTTCGCCATAACAAGCGTGAGCTTGTGCAATTTCAGCTTCATGATGAGGAAAAATCAGATCCAATCCACCCCCATGAATGTCAAATGGCACTCCAAGGTAATGCGTGCTCATGGCTGAGCATTCAATATGCCAGCCGGGGTAGCCGCGTCCCCATGGAGAGTCCCACTGCATGAGATGAGTTGGCTCAGCTCGTTTCCATAAAGCGAAATCCCAGGGATGCCGCTTCTCGGCCTGGCCCTCTAACTCACGACTCCCCGCTATGAGTTCCTCCACCTGACGCCCCGATAGAACTCCATAAGGAAAATCCTGACGATAGAGCTCTACATCTAAATAAACCGAGCCATTCACGACATAGGCGTAGCCCCGCTCCAGTATCCGCTGTACCATAGCGATCTGCTGAGGAATATGGCCCGTAGCCGTAGGCTCTATAGAAGGACGCCGCACATTCAGGGCATCCATCGCCTTATGATACAAGGCTGTGTAACGCTGGGCTACCTCTATAGGTTCTATTTTTTCCAAGCGGGCTTTTTTGAGGATTTTGTCCTCCCCCTCATCAGCATCGCCCTCCAAATGCCCTACATCGGTGATGTTGCGCACATACCGAACCTTATAGCCCTGAAAGGTCAAATACCGATAAAGAACATCAAAGACCACGGCAGCTCGGGCATGCCCTAAATGCGGATCTCCATATACAGTGGGACCGCACACATACATGCCCACATAGGGGGGATTGAGGGGGGAAAAAGGCTCTTTTCGGCGGGTAAGGGTATTGTAGAGGACGAGTGCCACCCGACAAATATATTTGCCTCTGTGCGCATAGGACGAGTTGAGTGGAGGGGGATCATGCCTCCGCTCTTCTTAGCCCCGATGGAGGATGTGAGTGATGCGGCTTTTCGGCGATTGTGCCGAGAGATGGGAGCCGATGCGGTCGTCACAGAGTTTATTTCCAGCGAAGGCTTGATCCGCCAAATAGAGAAAAGCTGGCAAAAGGCTCGTATATGGGATGAGGAGCGACCCGTGGCCATTCAGATTTTCGGAGGAGACATAAGCTCTATGCGTGAAGCGGCCCGCCTCATAGAAAGAGTACGTCCAGACTGGCTGGATATAAACTATGGTTGCCCCGTCAGCAAGGTTGTATGCAAAGGGGCTGGAGCGGGCATCCTCCGTGATATTGACCGAATGGAGCACCTAACCCGCGAGATCGTTCAAAGTACCGCCCTACCCGTTACAGTAAAGACGCGTTTGGGATGGGATGCTTCCAGCATTCGGATTATGGAGGTAGCGCATCGCCTGCAAGCGGTTGGTATCGCTGCACTGACCGTGCACGCCCGCACCCGAGCCGATGGATACGCCGGGGATGCCCGCTGGGAATGGATAGGTAGGCTTAAGAGCGATCCAAATCTACATATACCCATCATTGGAAACGGCGATATTGATTCCCCTCAGCGCGCCTGGGAGTTTTATCACGCTTACCGTCCCGATGGAATGATGATTGGACGCGCCGCTATCGGATACCCTTGGATATTCCGAGAAATCAAGCACTATTTCCTGACAGGCCAACTCCTTCCTCCTCCCTCTCTGGAAGAGCGGATTGCTATGATAGACAAACATCTCTCTTATGCCTTGCGACTCTTGCCCGAGTCCCCCCAAAAAGTCGTGATAGAACTGCGCAAACATTACGCCGGTTACTTCAAAGGCTTGCCTTATGCCAAGAAGCTCCGCCTCTCCCTCATGGAAGCACGCACGCCCGATGAATTGCGCCGATCTCTGGCAGCTCTCCCTACTCTCTCTCAGAAAGAAGCTGTACCAAGCTAAGGGTCCCGAGAGTACGGCAATCTATTCTTCAAGCTTACACCCTCCGCGCATTCAAGCTAATACAAGCAAGAGTACCCATTAGAGTCCTCCGCTTTTGACTCCTCTCATCAAGGCAACCCTACCTACTTTATCGGCTCGGCAACAGCGATGATAGAGCTACCCCGCCAACTGCCAGGTAGAATCCGAGCTTCGTAGTAACAGTATTCACCTATCGCTCGGTGGAAGAGAATCCATAGACCTTTTGGAGGGGTAAAGCTTTCGGCTCGCTTTTGACGCGCTGACAAAGTGAGCTTTATGACCCAATACAGCCCATGAAAGAAGTAGCGCATGAAGATCACCCGATATCCAGAGGCTTCCAGCTCCTGCTTAAGAGTGCGAGGGTCGTATCGCAGGTAATGCCCTGCCGCTTCATCGTAGTTAGACCATAGGTCGGGGGGAGAAGGCACGGTTACGTACAGGTAGCGTAGGTTCTCAAAGCGATGCCTTAGCCGAGTCAAGAAGTCTATCCTATCGGGGAGGTGCTCTATCACATCAAAGAGAGCGACACTTCTATAACGAGATGTGTGGGAAAAGGTCTCGGATAAAACATCCACCCCATACTGAATAGGGAGCTGAGGACTAATGGGCGTAGTCAGAGTCAAGTCTACGCCTTGAGCCTTCCATCCATGCTGAAGCAGAGCCTCAAGCGGAATGCCCCGACCGGCCCCTATTTCTAATAGAGGCTCAGCTCGCCACCGATTCAAGTAATGAAGTATCGTTTTGTTTCTGCCTATGTGCCAAAAGTTTTTCTGGATACCGTCTGGATATATATTAGAGTTTTGAGCTTCGGTGAAGGCGGTGTTCGTAGCCTTCTTCTCGGCTGAGTCCATGGATGGCAAAAGTAGGTTTTAGCTTGGAAGTCGGGGGTGGTGGGGCGCCAGCGCCGTCGGCGCTGGCGCCCCACCACCCCCACTAACCAAACTACACCTCCCCTACCTCTCCATCAAACCGCCACAGAGTCAGCACGCAGAAGCTAAGAGAAGTTCCTTTATTAGCCCTGCGCAAGCTATCCTTATCCAGCTCTAAGCTAAAGGGGTTCATACTCTATCTTTACAGTCCCTTTCCGTCCTTGCTCGTCGTAGAAGTCTATAAAGCGCAACTTATAGTAGGTCGTAGGTCCCATGCGCAGGACGAAATAGCGGCTAAAATCTATCGTATAAGTACCTGTACCAAAATCGTACCGCTTCCAATCATAACCGATCAGGTCGCGCTTAGAGGTAAAAACGAGCTGTTCTACCTTAGAATAGTCCATGGACTCGTAAGGTACATTAGCGGTGCGCACCACAGCCGCTTCTACAGCATCGCCCAACAGGACGCCTAAAACAGGATACCAACGAAACTCTTCAGGCTGGTTGTAGAAGGGATGCACATACCGAGTAACGATGAGTTCTGGACGCCAGGAGGGCTGAAGGGACAAAAGCTGTCCTGGCTTTTCCACATGGATGAAAGCGCTCTCAGTGCCTACAGGTACGAGCCAGCGAGCTGTATCCCCTCCTGCCAGCGGGACCGCTACGATTTCCACATTCGGCCCTTGCCAACGGACAGCAACTTTTCTATATCGCCTTTGAGGCTGGCGATAGAAAACCTCACCTCTGTCTCTATCTAAGAGGAAGTAGCGAACCTCACCTCGACGCAAGGGGAGCAGAGCAGCGGTATCAGCAAGGTCACAGCGCCAAGGAAGGGACCGAGAGGCCTCTGTCAGAGCATACCATTCAGACTCAGATACCTCCGCTGCAAAAGCGTACATCGCCGCGTTGAGCCAAACTTGATAGACCCCTCCCTCGGCTCTAAGCCTAAGGTCCCAGTTCGTCCGCAAAATCCCTTGGACTTGACCAAGCTCCAAACTGGCCCATACCACCGTATCGTATTCCACCCCTGTTTTGGCTTCTATGATGCGGCCCCCCCCATAATCTGGCAGCTTCCAAGGTTTCTCAGCCTTACGACACGCTAAGGCTATAAACGAAATAAGCCAAAGTCTTACAAACGATCGGCTGCTCATAGTTCTCCTCGCCGAAGTTGATAATCAAGCCGAATAAAAGGATATCGGCCCATGCCCACTGGGGAACTAAACCCACCAGCCACATGGACGCCTCCAGCCAAGTTGGCTTGCACATTCGTGATACCCAAGGCATTCCGCAATCCGACGGTGATGTGCCAGTGCTCTCGCCAAAAGGCTTTACTAAGGGAAAGGTCTAACCAGGGAAACCCGCCTATCCAGCGCCAAGTAACGTCGCCATTCTGTTCGCCGAAGAATATAGGGGTTCGACCTTGATATTTGAAGAAGGTACCAAGAGAAAAACCTTTCCAGTTGTAGATAATCTGAGTCACCGCTTCCCAGCCCCAGCGTTGTCTGCGATATTCCGTGAAAGTCGCTCCAGCTAACAGAGAGAGACGCTGAGTGCGAAACTCTACGCGGGGCTGCAGCCCCAAGGTCTGGAACCGTTGTAGATTGTAGTAAGTCGTGAAAAGCGTCATGGGATCCACGATGACCAACTGAATAATGTCCCGTACATCGTTGTAAAAAGCGGACAGACGAAGCCGCCAAAGAAGGGAAGTTTTAGCGTGAGTGTAGGTAAGATTGGTATGAAGGTGATGACTCTGTTCAGGGCGCAGGTCAGGGTTACCCTGGATGTTATGGTTCGTAAAGACTAAGTATAAAAACTGCTCTCGGAGCGAAGGAGCCCGAAAACCTCGGCTGTAACCGATTCGCCACGTGAGCTCAGGCGTAGGACTCCAGCGAAGGTGAAGCGCAGGAAGAAATGGAGTTTGATAGCGAGTGTTGTAGGCCCAGCGGAAACCCGGACTAATAGCCAAAGTGGGGCTTAGCTGCCACTCAGCGGTACCCCATACCGCATAATCGCCCATCTCAGCTCGTCCATTCCGAATCCGGCTCCCCGTAATAACTGTGTACTGAATCTCATGGCCAGCTTGAAACGAGAGTCGCTCTGTAGCGTAGGAAACTCCCCCGCGAGCCCAAGCCTGATACTCTTGCGTGCTATCCTGCTGCCCTTCCAGAGGAACGAGGGTCTCCTGCAGCGTCACCAAATCTTTGTAGACGACATTTCGAATGCGGCGGTAATACAGAAAGGCTCCCTGCTGAGTCCATCTTAGCTTAGGGGAAAGTTGATAGCTCAAATTAGCCATAGGAAGGAGTCGTCGGGTGTAGTAGTATTCATCTAAAGCGTAAATGCGGCGAGGGGTAATAGTAGGCTCTTTGAGGTTGAAGAAGGTCTCATCATTATACGGTAGCTGAAGGCGCAGATGCAGACGGTCGGATGGACGAAATTGATAGGACAGAAGGAAGTTATATTGCTCACGGGGGCGCCAGAGCTGGGCACGGGGTCGGCTGGGATTAGGATCCCAGCCATCGAAGTAGTAACGCCCTCCCGCTAAGGACAACCGATGTTTCACCGGTCCGCCAGCCAAAGAGAAACCCACATCGTACACTCCCACGCCCTCATACTGAAAACGCGCACGCCCCTCCCATTGACAACGACTCGTACGCGTGATAAGGTTGATTACCCCTCCCATCGCATCGGTCCCATACAGCACACTCATCGGACCTTCTACGATTTCTACCCGTTCCACTTCAGACAGAGGTAACTGAGCCAAGTCTATGCTCCCACTCACTCTGCCTATAACAGGAACCCCATCCAGGAGTATCCTGACATGTTCGCCTCCTAACCCTTGAAGGTTAGCAAAAGTTCCCAGATTAGGGTCTTGCGCTACTCGGGCATTGAGCTCTGTCATCAGAACTTGAGGAAGGTACAGAGCCCCTTGTGCCTGCAGCCGTTCCGCTGTGAGGACCCGTACGGGGTACAAGCTCCGTATTTCTTGGATTGGTGTATAACTACCCGTGATAACATTTTCGCTGAGAGTGTAGGTAGGGCGGACCAAAACAATCGGGGTTGTAGCAGGCAGACTCACTTGGCTAGTGAAAGGTAGAAATCCCCCAGCTGATATCCATATTTTATACAGTCCTGGGGGAGCCTCTACTGCCCCCGAGCTATCACTCTGAAGAAACAGCGACCGTCCAGTGGGCAAGGGGTCTAATCGCACTAAAGCACGAGGGACAGGCTCCCCTTCCTCACTAAGGAGGCGAAGGGATTGACTCCACATGAGAGACAGTCCTCCGACGAGAGCCATCAGCCTGTTCATGCTCACTCAAAACAGACTCGTCGGGTCCAGCTCCCGACAGGCGTTGTGATGCGCAGGAGATAGATGCCGCTAGTCAGCCCTGCGGGACGAGGCACATAGACAGCTTCTCCGCTGGTCAAGACGGTTTTCAGGGCCTGGTCACCCGTCAGGGTCAGCAGTTCTATCTGAGCTACGCCAAGCTCAGGCATAACCACATAAATACCCTCTTGAGCTGGCTGGGGATAAACCCTAATCGCCTCCGTCGTACGATCGGTTATCAAAGCTGTATTGCGCTGGATTAGGACCTTCTCCAAGACAATCATCCCCGTGGCACTGCCTCCAAAGCCGATGAATCGGATACGCCAGAGATTGTCCGCTCTATCGCGCACCAAAAAGTAAAGTGTATCAGCCAAAGCCCAGCCCGAGCCCGTAAAGCGCTTCCAGTCATCCCCTATGACAGAGATGCATGAGTCTAAGCTATAGGCGCTCGGAGTCAAGGTATCAGGGTTGGCTTGAGAGGTGAGGCGGACGCGCACCGCTCGCACCCCCAAATTCATTAGCACACCTGTCAGATTGTAGGGGATAGGATTATTAGGGTCATTAGGCGGCGCAAGCAGTCTGGTGTATTGAGTGAAGAGCAGGTCCCAGCCCTGAGGAGTAGGCTCTATGTCTAAGACTTGGTGGGTGCTCAGGTTGAGATAGACAAAGTTTTTGCCCGGCGCCCTCGTCTTAGACACAGCGTAACTTGTGTCCTGCGAGCCATCAAGATTAGCGATGCGAATAAAGTAGTTCGTCCCTTGCAAGCGCTGAATCCAGAGCTTCTTGAACACACCTCCGACCCGAATGATATAGAGGGAGTCGCCCCGAGTGATATGGTCAGTGAGGCTGTAGAGCCCCCACCCTACATCAAACGGATTAGGCCCAGCCGTGGTATTGAAGGCCCCTACTTCCCAGCGACAAAGGTCATCATACAGAGGATGCACTGTATCGCTTAGGCTAACCTGAGCCCATTGGCTCGTATCCCGAATGGTTTTATATACCACTACTCCACAAGGATGATTGACTCGAATAGCAGCTCCGCGTATAGGCACCTCAAAAGCTAAGTGCCAACTACACCGCCCAGCCGTGTCTTGCTGACCACTGGAGAGCTGGTAATACACTTGTCGCTGATAACCTTGACCCATTACGATAGTATCGGTATCTCGCCGAAATGATTGGGCGGATGCCACGCCCATGAGCCCTGCAGACAGGACTGCTAAGGTAACTGTAGTCCCTTTCATGGCGGCTGCTAAGGTAAGAGTTTTGTCTGGAATAAATCCAAATAAGCTGGGAAAAGTTCCCGTCAAGGCCATACCTTCGGGGTATGCGATGGCTCGTAATAGTGGCTGGAGTTATGGGGGCTTCAGGGCTCATCGGAGCGACGCTTTATGCCCATGCTCGCCCTGTATCCGCTCTGGCTCAGGCAGCCTACATAGCTCTCTTCCATGCTCCCGTCCTACTCTGGCTAAGCCGGGAAAGGTACGGACTATTTCCTCTAATAATTGCTATGGGGTTCGTAATCGGGGTGAGCCTTTTTACAGGAACGATATATCTACGCTATTTAGGGGGCATAAGGTGGGCTACGGCTGCCGCTCCTGCTGGCGGAACCTTACTTATCCTCACTTGGATAGGATTAGGGCTGTGGGGCATGCTAAACCGATAGCTATCTCCCGCCGAGCACAAGTCCCCACAGGACATTGAGCACCCCCATGGAATAGCGCTTATGAAGTCTCAGGGAGACTATAGCCACTTCGCCTCCTTCTAAGGTCCTGCTATGGTCTGTCTATAAGGACAGAGAGGGATTTGTTATTTTGGCTTGATGGACGTCGAGGCGGCCAAGCAGAGCCTACCAGACCTTCCCGGCGTATATAAGTTTCTCAACGCTAAGGGCGAGGTGATCTATGTAGGCAAGGCGCGCAACTTGCGGCGTCGCGTACTGAGCTACTTTAGTCGGGCGGAGGATGCCACCTCAGACTATAAAACGCGCCTCCTTGTACGGCACACCACAGCTATTGAATGGATCGTTACAGATAGCGAGTGGGATGCTCTCCTTTTAGAAAATAACCTTATCAAGCACTACACGCCCCGCTACAATGTCTTACTCAAGGATGGGAAGACCTACCCTTACCTCTGCATCACAGAGGAACCCTACCCTCGGCTTGTCTTTGTGCGCCAGAAAATCTACCCCAATGCTAAGTACTACGGCCCCTTCCCTGGAGGAGGCATGTTGAGGACCCTAATGGACCTCTTACGAAACCTATATAAACTGAGAGATTGTCATCTCAAGCTGACCCCAGAGAGCGTGGCAGCGGGACGATTTCGGGCTTGCGTAGAATACTATATCGGGCGCTGCAGCGCTCCCTGCATTGGAAAGCAGACCCAGGAAGCGTACCGATCGGTGGTTGAGGAAATCCAGCGTCTTTTAGAAGGGGACTGGGAATCCGTCCTAACCGAGATAGATCGGCAGAGGCAAGCGGCGGTAGCAGCTTTGGAGTTTGAAAGGGCGCATGAACTCAAAAAGCGCTTAGAACAACTGCGAGCCTATCAGCAACGCAGCCTGGTTGCAGACGCTGGATTGGGCGATGTAGAGGTGCTGAGCTTCGTCCAAGGGGTAAAAGCCACCGTAGCTCATCATCTCTCAGTCCAAAAGGGACGAATCGTGGCCAGTCACACGTGGCAGTTTCCTACTTCACACTGGACAGAACGACCCTCAGAAGTGCTGGAACGTGTGTTAGGAGAGTTAGCGGCCGATCAAGGTCGCATTGCCCCTCAAATCCTTTTGGATGGCTGGGATGCCTCTTTCTCTCCACCCGAAAGCACTGAGATAACCTACCTCTTCCCCGATAGCCCTGCATGGCAGGCCTTGGCCGCCCTGTGCCGAAAAACCGCTGAGTCTATCGCCGAGCAAAAAAACGCCTTCCTATCAGAACCGAATTCTAAACACCATAAAGTCCTGCGCGAGCTGGCTGAGCTCCTCAAGCTACCCAAACCGCCTACCCGAATTGAGTGCATAGACAACTCTCATATCCAGGGAGCTCATCTTGTCTCAGGCGTAACGGTCTTTATACAAGGGGAAGCCCGACGCAGCGAATACCGGCGGTATGTCCATGAGGATATTGCCCTGGGAGATGACTTTTCAGCCATGCGAGCCGTGATTCGTCGGCGTTATGAGCGCCGCTTACGAGAGGGAATGCCCTTGCCGGATCTCTTACTCATAGATGGCGGTAAGGGCCAGCTTTCAGCTGCTCTCCAAGCCCTGGCGGAGATAGGGCTAAGCGTACCCACCTTCGCTTTGGCAAAGAAAAAGGAGGAAATCTTCGCTCCTGACAGAAGCGAACCGATCTACATAGATACACGCAGCCCTGTTTTGAAACTACTTCAGCGCATCCGAGACGAAACCCATCGTACAGCGGTGGGCTTTCATCGGCAGCGGCGAGATGCCGCCACCCTTCGCACGACCCTCCTCTCTATTCCGGGTATAGGAGAGAAGCTCGCAGAAAAGCTGCTTGGTACATTCGGTTCTATGGAGCAGCTCAAAGCCGCTCCGATAGAGGACTTACAACAGCTCATAGGCAAGCGGCGCGCTCAACTCCTTCATGCCTTTCTCCAAAATGTATAAATCCATCGGAGACCTCCTAAGCCAATTCTTAGCTGGGCGCCTTTCCAACAAAGAGCCGCTTGAAGCTCAGCTCATGGATACATGGAAACGCCTCATGGGACCCGATATTGCTCAGGCCACCCCTCGCATAGTCTTACAGGGTAGGTCATGTATCATCTATGTCAGAGACTCGGTGATTCGGGAGGAGCTGCGCTACCAGACATCCTCTATTTTGGAGCTACTACGCAGCGCTGGGTTTTCAGGCATAAGACGAGTTGAGATTAGGGGGGGTTGAGAGGGTTTTTCAGAACCTTCGCTATCAGAGGCGGCTTTTACCCCTCTACTCATCTTTGCCTATGCATCGTCTAATACCTCGCCGACCCATTCTATCAAGACTTTTTCATAATGACTCCAATACAACTCCGGCGCATTTGACGCTCCCCTATAGCGCCGCCAAAAAGCATCCCATACCTTGCTTTTCCCCACAGGGTATTCTATTGGAATACCCAGAGCAGCTGCTTCGTAAAACTTACCTGGTACCTTGTGCCTCAGGTGGGGGAGGGGCTCGTAAGGAGCGTATAAAAGCGAAGCATATCGCTGAAGGTTCTGTATGACGGGGTATGGCACAAAGGGGCTCTGTATCCATAGCCAAGCTCGGTGATGCTGCAGAGCCAAGCGAAGTCGAGTCTCCGCTAAAGAAGATTTGAGGCTGCCCGCTATAACGAAAGGGCGGTCGGGCGTCTTGAGGGCTTCTTCCACGGCCGCAAAGGTTCCCCAGCTTTCAGTGATATTGCCGGTGTATAAAGTGTATTGTCCAGCCAGGTTCGGAAGCAGGGGCGTCTCGTTTTCCACGGCCACAAACGCATTAGGTAAGAAGCAGCTCTTGCACAGGGGGAAAAGCGAAGCATAGTCATACTCAGCAAGGATATAGCCTCTGGGCATCCAGCGAAGGGGATACAAAAGAGACCACTGCAAGCGCCGCCATTGGGATTGGAGAGGCGAGTAGACTGGATCGTATTTGAAGTTTTGGGCGTAATCCTCCCACACATCCCATATTACGAACCGATTCAGGAGAGCTCGCCAGAGGTCAGAGGGGTTACAAATAAAGGTAGGCTCAGAGGAACTAAGTAAGCTGGGGGTCCACGAGCTGAGGCTTGTCGTTAGGTAATGCACCTCCACGGTAGCAGGTGAGAGAGGAGGAGTGGTGAGGTTGTTCCAGACGACGGGATGTACCTCTTTAGCCAAGGGACCTCTCAAGTGCACAGAAGGCAGTGGTCGCCCCCAGATTGATACCTTACGCTGTTTGGCTAAAGTGAGGGCTAAGCGATAATACCCTCGCGGATGAAACGCTACTTCACGGGTTAGCCATACCTGCACTAATCAAAGCTATGTAGCTTCGCTGTATGGGTAAAGTAGAGGTCATACGAGGCGATATCACCAAGATGGAGGTAGATGTCATTGTCAATGCTGCCAACGAAGCCCTTTTGCCTGGAGGAGGTGTCTCGGGGGCTATTCACCGAGCGGCAGGCCCAGAGTTAGCAGAAGCCTGTCGGCGCGTAGCCCCTTGCCCTACAGGTGAAGCCCGCCTCACTCCGGGGTATCGCTTACCTGCTCGCTATGTGATTCACACCGTCGGCCCCATCTGGCGAGGCGGGACCTTCGGGGAAGACAAGCTATTAGAAAAAGCTTACCGAAGCAGTCTCGCCCTCGCTCAATCTCAGGGACTGCGCACCGTAGCTTTTCCCTCTATCAGCACAGGCATCTACGGCTACCCAGTAGAGGCAGCTGCCCCAATAGCCATACGAGTCCTCTTAGAAGAAGCTCCTCACTTTGATGCTCTCTACATGGTGGCTTTTGATGAAAACACTTTCGCTGCCTATCATCAAGCTCTAATCAAGCTGACCCGTGATTCAGGATAGAGACTACCACTTCATGCGGATAGCCATAGAGGAGGCGCAGTTAGCCTATGAGGAAGGGGAGGTACCCGTGGGAGCGGTACTAACTTTAGGGGGTGAGCTCATTGCCCGCGACCACAATCGCACCGAGCAGCTCTGTGATGCCACAGCTCATGCAGAAATGCTATGCTTGACAGCAGCTACAGCTCATCTACGCAGCAAGTATTTACGGCAAGCTGTGATGTATATTACCCTTGAACCTTGCGCCATGTGTGCCGGCGCCCTCGCTTGGGTGCAGATCGGTGAAATCGTCTTTGCTGCCTCGGACCCAGAGCGGGGCTTTTCTCGTTATAAACCTTCTCCCTTGCACCCTAAAACCCAATGGCGTCAAGGCCCTTTTGAACAGGAGGCCCTCGCCCTACTAAAGCGATTTTTTCAAGAGCGGCGCCTATAGACAGTAATAGAGCGTTTGGAGATTTGCCCTGAAAAACCCTACCTTTGCGGCGCCATGCGAGCTCATGCCTTCTACACCGAACGCAGCCTCTCTACGCTGGGCTCGCTCATGCGCTATTTCGGGCGGCAAGCACACCCGCCGTCTCGCGCCTGACTCGTACTATCTTGCCATAGGGAGCCGTCTTTACCGCTCCTAAACACGCAGAAAAGACCTTCATGCCATGACTCTGCCTGAGCTTAGCCCAGGCATACCTAACCATTTGAAAACTGACACAAACCAACTCCTATGACGATGAAGATTAGACTAATTTCTGACGTTCGCCCTGGGCGAACACACAGCTTATGGAAGAAAGACCTGCAGGTCCGTCCTATAAGGCATCTCATATGGCTTACTGCCTTCTTGAGCTCCCTATATTCTCCCCAGCTTCTCGGACAAAAAGCCCCAGAAGCCCCCTCGGTGCCTCTCCGTGATACCTATCCCGAACCGCCGTTTTTTATTCATCCACTCAAGCGCTTGGATGAGAAAGAGCTGGCAGAGAAGCGGGAAGGCACTTTCGTAACAGGATTGCCTCGCTGGGAATACGATCCCATACGCGGCTTTGGCATCGGAGCAGAAGGGTTCTTGTACATCAACAAGACGCGAAAGGACCCCTTTTTCGCCTATAGCCCTTATCGGCATCGGATAGACATGAACATCTTTGTCTTTCAAAACACCCGTTATCACCTGGTGGGCAACTACGATGCACCCTTTTTAGGGAATGGGCCCTATCGCATGCGCGCCAACATTGAAATCATTCGGGACCCCGATGCTCAGTACTGGGGGATCGGACGAAAGCATCTCTTCCGTCCTCTTGTAGCCCCGGCTCGGGAGCCAGGTGAAGCTCCCCGTACCTTTCGGCGAGTCAAGGATTACGAAGAAGCCCTGGCAGAGGTTTTCGTAGGTCCAGATGGGGCCTATTACACGGATGAGAACTACACCCGTATGCTGCTGGAGTCTCAGCTCTACAATGTGGCTTTTGAGCGGCTTTTAGCGGGAGGCAGGCTTCGTCTCTTCATAGGGTATGAGGTAGACTTGACCCGGTTTCGCAGCCATGCAGGCAAGCGGTTTAGGGTATCGGGACCCCAAGGACAGGTCGTGGAAGCCATCCAACGCCGAACCCGTTTAGATGAAGAGGTAGCCGATGGGACCTGGACCCAGCTCAACCTCACAGGCTATGAAGAAAGCCGCCGCTGGTGGGTATCCAGCATTTTAGCCTGGGCCGTTATGTATGATACTCGTGATTTAGAGCCAGACCCGACTCATGGGGTATTTCTGGAGTATTCGCATGAGCTCCAAGCACCGTGGTTGGGCGGTGACTTCCGCCAGAATAAAGTCATGGTGCAGGCGGTAGGCTTCCATACACCGCTGCGATGGGGAAGGTGGGGAAGGCTAACTTTTGCGGGGTTATCGGCGTTTGGGTACATCTGGGGCCCTCGTATCAACTTCATAGAGCTGTACGACATCTCCAGCCAAGCTGAAGCTGGGGGTATCCTCGTGTTAGGCGGTGCTCGCTCCGTTCGGGGCTTCCGAGAAAGTCGCTTCGTAGCGCCGGCCGTCGCTCAAATCAACTTAGAAGCTCGCACCCATCTATATGGCTTTCGTTTTCTCAAACAAGATTGGATTATCGGTACCGTGGCCTTTTATGATGCAGGGAGTGTCTGGGACCACCTCCGTCAAATCAAAGCGTCTACCGAGGGCTGGATAGGCGCTCCCGGGGGCGGCTTGCGTATCGCCTGGAATCAGAGTACCATCCTTCGCTGGGATATTGCTCGCAGTCGCGAGGGGACACAAACATTCTTTGCTTTTCAACACATATTCTAAAACCTGATGTAGTCTATGGTCACGCCGCAAGAACTGGACACAAGAAAAGCACGCCTCAATCGCCTCTCTGTGGAGGGTATCCTCATGCGCTTGCGAGAGATGCCTCCGACCGAGCGAGTACTGACATTTCGGCTGCTGGAGAAAGCTAAGGCCTTAGAAGTCTTCGAGCAGATGGACCGAGCGGAGCAAAACGAACTGGTGCGAGCGATGGAGGACCCGCAGCTCATAGAGTTTTGGGGGAGTTGGATAGAGAGCGGCAGGCTGAACTCTTAGAGGAGCTTCCAGCAAAGGTTGTCAAGCGGGTCCTCCGTGAGCTGCCCGAAGAGGCTCGTACCCAAGTAGGTTTGGTACTTGGCTTTCCTGAAGGAAGCGCTGGACGTCTCATGGACCCCGCTTATTTAGCGCTGCCTGAGAGCGTCACAGCTCGGGAAGCGCTGGATGAAGTTCATTTCTCCCCGCTTGCTCCACAGGATTTAGAAGTCGTCTTCGTCCTGGGTGAGAGGCGTCTATTCAAAGGGTATGTGGAGCTTTCCCGCCTGGTCAAAGCCCCTCCTCAGCATCGCCTCATCCAACTGGCGCGGGAAGCTCATGTCGCCGTCTCTGCCTATGCGCCCGAGGAGCGCGTCGCAGAGATGTTTGTGGAAAAGCGTCTCAATCTTCTCCCCATGGTAGACAAAGAGGGACGATTGCTCGGCGTGATACACGCTGAACGGATGCTACGAGAGATTCAAGAACGGGAGATGCGCCGTATCGTGCGTTTTGGGGGGACCCCCGGCATACCTCCCAAGGGAGAAGATATTGACATGCTAAGAGACCCCCTCCGTCGCATTTTCATGGGAAGGTTTTTGTGGCTGGCGCTGCTAACCTTCTTTGGGGCTTTTACTTCCACTTTTATCGCTGCCCAGCAGGAAATGCTTGGAGCCGTGCTCATCCTTGCCGCCTTCATCGCTCCTATCATAGACATGGGCGGGAATACAGGTAGTCAAACGGCGACCTTAGTCATCCGAGCGATGGCTCTGGGTCAGGTCCGTCCTACGCTGCGAGACTTTTTGCGTATAGTCGGGCGCGACTTTCCCGTTGCTTTGACCTTAGGGCTCGCTATTGGGGCATTAGAAGCGGGATTGGCTTTCATCACGAAAGACCTCACCAGTGATGTCCTCCTGGTCGTCAGTCTCAGTATGATCACCGTTACCGTGCTAGGCAGCTTGATAGGTATTATTTTACCCTTTGCCGCTAAAAAGGTAGAGGCTGATCCCGCCATCCTCAGCGCTCCTGTGATTACCTCCATCATGGACCTTCTCGGAGTCATGGTGTATTTTGGCTTTGCCTATGCCTTTCTGCGCCATCTCCTACCTTAGCTGAATAACTCAACTTCGCCTAAACCGTAGAGGGACCAACTGAGTAGGTTGTACTCACACACAACTCAAAAGATATATCTTTGCTAAGATGTTTTATCGGACGCTTTGGCTTGTTTGTGGGTATGGCGTGGTCCTCTCTCAGACAGCAGGGGTCTGGCACTGGCATCATCATAGCACTACCGGAAGAGCTACCCCTACAGTCGGCTGGATCGGCGAGAATGGTCCTAACTTTCGTTCTATTCTTGGAAAAGTTGTCGTCATGGGAGACACCGTTTACACGCTCGGTACAGCTTCTTATACAAACCCTTTAGACTCTCTCGCTCTACCGAACGGAGGCCCCCCTATTAGCCTTAATGCGCCGGGTACTTCAGCTTACATAGCCGCCTATAATCGTCAGACGGGTGCTTTTATATGGGTTACGCATTTTTTCCCTCAGCCGGCGGGAGGATCGGCTATCCGAGGGGTAGAGCTATTAGTAGACGAATCTCATACAGTGTATGCCATTTTACATGGTCAAGCGACAGGCGGTTTGGGTAGCCTCGCTGCGGCTTACGCAACCGACCAGAACCCTCTATTTAACCCAGCTACTATCACAGGTAATAGCACTTTAGATAACTACCCTCTTAGCTTCATCGCGCGGCTACACCCCTCTAACTTGGGGGACGTTACAGTGCTACGATTGGGATGCGGACGAACGAGCTTCACAGCCCCTCTTTGTGATGGAAGTAACTTTGAAGCAAACTTTTTCTCCCTCCTTCTCCACGAAGGGAAACTATGGGCTAGTGGCACAGTAAAGACTAACAGAGCAGCTTCGGGATCGACCTACCTTAATCCCAGTGGAATCGGTTCGCCCGGGCTTCTAACCGGGTTACTGAATTTAGTCTTGGGGCTTCTCACAGAAGGTATCAACTTGCAAGCTACCTTACTACGGATAGACCCTGCCTCTCTGTCTGTAGATTCAGCCTCTGTAGTACAGAGTAGTGTTAGTTTGGGCAGCCATCCAGCTTGTTATGGACGAGCCCTTTTTGCATACGGTCCGGATACCGTAGGATGGGTGGTTGCTCTGCGCGAGCAGGGAAATAAACGCTACCGAGTGGTAGGTAGTAGCTCAGGGACAGCCTTAGGAGATCAGCCAAGTTTGCGAGTCCTTCTCATACGAGCCTCTACGATGGGACTTCATGTGTTCTCTGCATTCAACAACTTGGCTATGTATGCAACCCCCCCTAACCCCATTCCCCAATCTGCACCACCTCACTACTATGTAGCTTTTCAGCGCACGGGTTCATCGGGAGGAGAGCTTTTTTGGGCTGTATCTGACACGGCATGGTACTTCCTACCTTTTGTTGGTACTTTCACACGCAGTGACGGACCGAGACTCATCTTATGCCGGGCCTTACTTAGTAGTAATGGTTTGACGGGTCACAGAGCGGTCTTCAGCGCTCCTATCGGTACCAACGTACAAAATCTGACGCTTACAGGGCTTTCTATAGAGCCTCAAATGGGGCCTATAGGGCCTGAACCCCATTTGTATCTGAGCGGTACCATACGAACGCAAAGCTGGACTTTGCAAGGCTTGGCAGGGGGGGGTAGTGTAACTCTTCCGGCTTCTCCCATAGGAGCGGAGGCGGGGTTTATTTTGGGGGTCAGGTGGAAAGGGGTTCAGTGGCGTTTCCAAGGCTATAAACCTCTTTATAGCTTAGCAACCGAGCCCCTGCGACATCTCGTAGTCAGCGCTGGTATGGCCCAACACCCTACTCTACCTCAGCTTTATCTATATGGCTGGGCTCTTGATAGCGTGCTGGTAGAGCCCCGTTGGAGCAGTGGAGCTGCTGATACTATAAGACCTGTAAACAGTTCTAATCAGCCACCCCGATTGTGGATAGGACGACTGGACTTGTATCGCATAAAACATGGCACATCCGCCCTTCCGTTTAGTCTTTGTACCCCCGACACGACTCATTTCAGTGAACCTGTGATCATAACTGGTACTTGGGCCCCTTCTATCCAGCGAGAACTGGTTTGGGTACCAGCTGATCGCCCCTACTGGGCTCAGCATGCATGGGCGAGAATTACAGCCAACCCGATTGGGCCGACTTCAGCTTTTGAGGAGGGGGCTGTGTCGGCTAATTTGCCTCTCATCGCACCAGGTCGCCTACCGCCTGGACGCTATTTCCTCGCCCTGAGAAGTCCTGTAATGAGAAATCGCTTCGCTGACATCACTGATACCGTCTGGCTGTATGCAGGCGGCACGACCATCCCCTTTCTTCAGCGAGCAGGTGCCTTGCGCTGGAATCGTATGGTGGTTCGGTATGCGGGTGAAGGACCCGCTTCTGGTTTTCTGCCTCCTGCATCTACAGCCACTCAACCTTTTTACCGAAAGGAGCGCAGATTTGAGTCAATACACCGCCTCGTGTATCTCCCTTGGGAAGCATGGACAGGCGGGCGAGAGGCGATTTATCTCTTAGAGGCTCTCGCTAATAGCTACAAGCTGTATCGGTTAGATTTGAGCACTGGCCTATTCACGCCGCTGCGCTCATGGCCTGTATCGGGCTCGGGGTCTAGGGGAGCCTCTCTCTTTGGAGACGGAGTCCGAGGGGCTCTATGGAGCGTATCAGAAAATCGGGTCTTCTGGCGATTAGATACCGCCGATGCAGCTAAGGATGACTCACTCCTTTTATACCGAGCGGGCGCTACCTTTTCAGCTACTGGCGTGACCCACACTGGAGGCTATCCTATCGGCAGTTCCCAAAGATGGTTGGATCAGGTCCGGTCGCCTACCTGCACCTCAAACGGAGACCTGGTGTTTTTTGGTCAACACTGGGTGACCTCTACGGATTCTCGCTGGATCATAGCTCGGATTGCACCAGAGCGAGACAGCATTCACCTCGTAGTAGGCGGAGGAAATAGTCCTTGTCCCCAAGACGGTGTAGGAGGCGCTGCCACTCTATCAGGTGATTTCTCCCGCATCACGAGCTGGGGAGACACTTTATACTGGGTGGAGCGAGCAGGTTCTGGCTGCTTGAATGCTCAGCGCCTTCTGAGAAAAGCTTGGCCTACTAACCCCACTGAGCGTCGCATTTATCAGGTCCAGACCATTGATACGCTTGACGGGAGCTCAGCTTCAAACTACTACGACATACAGTTCAGTCCTGTGCCTTCGCCAGGCTTCTACATGAATGCGACCCGAGGGAGTGACCGACTCATGCTATGGTACGATCTCCAAACTCGGCGACGCGATACAATATTAGCTTGTTTAGCGTCTTCTTGCTGCGATTATGACTTGAGTGACTATGTGCAGCCAAGCGCTCCTACCTTTCCCTATGTCGTTTTACGAGGGGGGGCCATCATATACCGAAGCGGAAGTAGCGAGCTTAGAGCTATTATCCCTGTCGCTAACATTTTTATGTGGGGCGATACGCTGCGAGCAGAAAGCCCCATTTCAGCCTCCTCAGCCAGCTATTATAGTCAAGATACTCTGTATCTCGTCCTCTCTACCGACTCAACTCGCTTGAGCATAGGTACGTGCGGAGGCAGCTGGCTAGGCAAATCTTTTTGGTATGGGCGGTACGAGTTTCCAGGTTTTACAGCTCTGAACATAGTAGCACCAGATACAGTTTGTGAAGGCATGTGGTTTAGCTCCTTTATTGATAGGAGAGACTTTCCTATGGAAGAGGGCTGCGTAGTAGGAGGCCGGCTTGGAACGATAGATCGAGCTGTAGGAAAGGTTACCCTTGCCCTTACCCACCAACGGGATTTTCATCAGTGGCAAGCTAACGCCCAAGGTCATGATACGCTTTTTTTGACCCTCTCGCGGTGGCGTTGGCTTTTTTATTCAGTCAAAGACCGTCATCCTATCCGGATAAGGCGAGGTCATCGTGTGCGTCTTCGGGCAGCCTTAGAGGGGCCTTGGGCATCTCAGTCGGGGCGCGAGCAATGGATGAGACCCCACCCCTTCCTGAATCGCCATAACATAGGTTACTACAATGAGCGTACCAGTGGAGTTACAGCCGACTCTTTATGGAAACTACCGCGTCCCAAAGGCGACTCCTTGGCTAGAATGTGGAACCTAAGCCTACTTGATCCACCCTCAGGAGGATGCCCCAGCCCTAACACTTGGTGGTGCAATCCTAACTGGTCCCAGATAGCACTCGTAGAGCTGTATGACGCCACGACTGGTATGCGCGTGGATAGCACCTACGGTCTCATAGATACAGTGGGGCGAATATTCTTTTACAGAGCTCCCTTAGGAGACCAATATAATGGCGATGTGCTACACTTTTGTCATTGTGACACGACCCCTCCCAAATACCTCGTCGTGCGTACACCGAATCATCTCCCGCTTTACACCCCGTCTCTTTCCCTCCCTGGACGAGGTGCTGGTGTAGCCGATAGCTTAGACCTTACTGATCCATCGGCGCTTAGGGGCATCCCTAATATCCACTACACCCTCTTGGCTGATAGTAGTGTCTCGCCGCCCCGTATGCGCGCAGCTGCCTGGACGGGCAACTGTGCCGATCAATTCAATGCTTTCATCCCAGGACCTCACCACGATGCTGGTGTGGTCAATGCGGCGGACTGGGAGTTCCTCATTCCAAGAAACGGCGTCACGACAGGCTTCTCTTGGGCTGACTTAGACAGCGATGGGGTCGTAAATGCAACCGACGCCCTAATCCTCCTCTTACAGAATCAAAATGGGCTGCGGGAGAGCGTAGGACCCTGAGTCCTTTATTAGCGCTTACTGAGAATCTCCTGTAGAAGCTGCTGGGCCAGACGGGTATTGATAGATTTGAGCTTTTCGTAGTACATCTGCGCCTCGTCTACCTTATTGTCGGCCAAGGCGATTTTCCCTAACTCGTAGAGTGAGCGAGCGTGATCGGGCTTACGACGGAGAGCCTCCTGAAAAGCGGCTTGGGCATCCTTCATAAGGCCGATACGCTTGTAAGCCATGCCCTTGTAGTAAGATGGAGAAGGGTCTTCAGGAAGGCGGCTCTCAGCTTGGCTAAGGAGAGGCAGGGCAGCTTGAGGGTCGTTCTGAGCCAAGCGAGCTTTGCCCCAGCCCAGCAGAGCCTCGGCTGGCGCTTGAGGATGGGATGCTGCTCGCCGGTAGTACCCCTCTGCCAGACTGAAGCTATCAGACTCCCAGTAAGCGTCTCCAATCCAAACCAGAGCACCGATAGAATCCGCCAGTCCCAAGCTTATGGCTCTCTCCCAGAGCGGAACCGCTTCTAACTTCCTCTCCATCATCCACAAAGAAGCTCCAGCGTAGAAGTAACCTATTGGCTCCTTAGGAGCGTAATGGATAACCTGCTGAAAAGCTTGATAGGCTTCTTCATATTGTTTGTCCTTGAATAAGATACTGCCTTTCCCCCACCAAGCCTGAACCAGATGCGGATTTTTCTGCAGGGCTGTACGATAAGATTGCAAAGCTGCCTCGTTTTGACCCAAGTGCTCTTGACAATACCCAATCCAATACCATACCAGGGGATTGTGGGGATCTTGACTCTTGCTGCGCTCCAGCATCTGCAGAGCCTGTGCGTATTTGCCCTCCTGAGCTAATCCATAGCCGCGTATAAAATCTCGGTTGCCTTCCCCACCTCGGACATCCCTTTCCACTTTCGTATCTATGGACTTAGGAGGAGTAGGGAGAGAAGCCTGAGCGTAGAGAAGAACCGACAAGAAGGCTGTAGTACTTAAGGCTTTCATGTATGCTAATGTACGAAATTATCTGCTCTTATACTGCGTAAATTTGCTTATGTGAAAAAGGATAACCCATGGCAAACGCTTTCTTCTCGGCTGATATATGAGAACCCCTGGATAGCCCTGCGTGAAAACCAGATCATAGACCCCAGTGGAAGGCCGGGGATTTATGGCGTTATACATTACAAAAATTTAGCCTTGGGCGCTATTCCCATAGACAACGAGGGCTATACCTATCTCGTGGGACAATATCGTTATCCTTTATCCGAGTATTCATGGGAGATTCCTGAAGGAGGGGGCAAGATAGGGGCTGATCCCCTCGCAGAGATACAAAGAGAACTTTCAGAAGAAACAGGATTAAAGGCGCACCACTGGAAGCTCCTACTGCGGATGCATCTTTCTAATAGTGTATCCGACGAACTGGCCTTGATCTACCTGGCTTGGGGGCTTGAAACAGGGGAAGCCCACCCTGAATCTACGGAGGCCTTGGACCTCCTACGACTACCCCTCCGCGAAGCAATTCACTGGGTCCATACGGGTAGGATCACCGACTCCTTATCAGTTGCAGGACTTCTATATGTAGAAAGCCTCCTTCATCGGAAAGAGCTAACTTTGCCTCCTCCATGCTCAGACATAGAGCTTTCATCCTGACCCTCTTAGGCATATTCTTTGCGATCGTTTTGTATAACCTATACTGGGTCGTAGAGCGGTTCCGCATAGAGCAGAAGCTAAGCAGCATGAAGCCAGAAGCCCGAAGCGCCTGGCTCAAGGACCCCAGCAACTACGATCACTATCGCCGCGCTGTAGAAAACGCCTTTACACTGGGTTTAGACCTTCAAGGCGGCATGTATGTAACCTTGGAAGTAGGGGTAGAAGACATTCTACGCGGTTTGTGCGAAGTGCCCAATGACACGCTCTTTCGGGAGACGCTGACAGAAGCGGTGAGACGCTACCGACGCGGGGAAGGCAACTTAGTGGACCTATTTGCTCAAGTCCTGCGGGAGAAAAGTCCCAATACGACGCTCGCTCAGTTCTTTGCTGGACCAAAGTTAGGATTAGCCTATGATGCTCGGGATAGCGAGGTGTTATCCAAACTCCGTCAAGAAGTAGAAGACGCCGTAGACCGCACTTACAAAATACTGCGAGTGCGGATAGATCAGTTTGGTGTGGTATCGCCGAACATACAACGACAACCTGGGACAGGGCGGATTCTCTTAGAACTGCCGGGGGTAAAAGATAGCGACCGAGTGAGACGGCTTTTACGTACGACGGCTCAACTGGAATTTTGGCCTACCTATACTATCAAGGAGGTTTTCCCCCTCCTTCAGCGGGCAAACGAAAAAATAGCCGCCCTCCGAGCAGGACGCCGCGACACTACCAAAGTCTCCTCCGACACGACCCAAGCGGCCGATACAACTCGGGGCACTTCCCTTTCTACAGAAGAGCTTCTCTTAGGGAAAAGGAAGGCACCAACCGATACCGCCAAGAAAGACACAGCTATGTCCGAAGAGGAGAAACGCAAGCGATTTGAAGCTGAGAATCCCCTCTTTTCTGTCTTGGTGCCACCTCAAAATCCACCCGAGACAAGCCCTGTGATGGGGTACGCTCGGATTCCCGATACGGCTGCTATTAACGCCATGCTGCGCCAGCCAGAGGTTCAGCTCCTTTTCCCTGACAACTTAGCCTTCGCTTGGACGGTAAAACCCGAACAGGAAGGCTCAGATGTACTTACGCTTATCGCTCTGCGTGTAAATCCCACTCGTCAAGCTCCCCTCACCGGAGAAGTAATCGAGGATGCTCGACAAGACTTCAACCCAGACGACGGGCGTCCCATGGTAACCATGCGGATGAACGCCGAAGGCTCCCGCATATGGCGGCGGCTGACCACCGATTACTTAGGAAAATCTATCGCCGTCGTCTTAGACGGGTATGTCTATACCTACCCCGTCGTTCAGAGCGTCATCGCTAACGGCAACTCTCAGATTACAGGGAACTTCACCGTTGAGGAGGCCAAAGACTTAGCGAATGTACTCAAGGCAGGACGCTTACCAGCTACCATCCGCATAGAAGCCGAAGAAATTGTCGGACCTTCTCTTGGAGAAGCTACTATTCGCCAGGGGCTTATCGCCCTTAGCATAGCTTTTGTCTCCATATTGGGGTTCATGGGCCTTTTCTACAGTACAGCCGGTATTATAGCTGATTTAGCTCTTCTTTTGCTCCTTCTCTTCATTTTAGGTGTCATGGCAGCGATGAATGTCGTTCTTACGCTGCCAGGGATAGCTGGGATCGTCCTTACGCTGGGGATGGCGGTGGATGCGAACATCCTGATTTACGAACGCATCTTAGAGGAGCTGCGCTCAGGCAAGTCTATCAAGGGGGCCATAGAGAGTGGCTTCAATAATGCACTTTCGGCGATTGTAGACTCTAACCTAACGACCCTGATTGCGGGGATTATCCTTTATACCTTTGGTATAGGACCGATTCGGGGCTTTGCTGTTACGCTGATTATCGGGATAGTGGGGACTCTCCTAACAGGTGTCATAATCACGCGTCTTATAGTGGAGGGCGCCTACGCTTCGCCTCGGTGGAGTACCTACTTACGCTTTCGCTCGGCTACTATGGAACGGCTACTTGGGCGCACCCCCCAAATAAACTTTGCCCGACACTATCCTCGCAGCCGATGGGTTGTCCTCGGGCTGGTAGTTTTAGGTGTAGGGGCAATTTTTGGCGTAGGGATTCGCCAAGGGCTGGAGTTCACAGGGGGGTATCAGTTTCAGGTTTCCTTTTCGCAGGTGCCTAACTTAGATGCCTTGCGAGCCGACCTGACTGAAGCCTTTTCAGGCAATGCCCCCATCATTAAAACCGTAGGTGCCAAAAATGATGTGCTCATAAGTACCAGCTATCTTTACGACCAGCCCAACATGCAACCTCAAGTGGAAGCAGCCCTGCTGAAAGGACTCCAGAAGCATCACGCTGAAGCCAACCCGCAAATCGTGCGCTCGGCGCTTATCGGCCCGACAGTCGCCGAAGATATACGCTCCAGCGCTTTTACTTCTGTAATCTTCGGGATACTTGGCATAGCCCTATACATACTGCTTCGCTTCCGAAGTATTGCCTACTCGGTAGGTAGCGCCATCTCGCTGATAGCCACCGTAGCTGTCCTCTTAGGCCTGTATGCTGTCTTGAGCCGAGCTGACTTCCTGCCGTTTAGCTTAGAAGCTAATCAAGATACCATCGCTGCCGTACTAACTGTGATAGGTTATGTGATCAACGATGCTGTCGTACTCTTTGACCGCATACGCGAGGAAGGTCGGCGGCCCGGAGTAGAGCTCAGAATCGCCGACCTTCATAGCCGTAGTATCAATCTCGTGCTGTCCCGTACGATTCTAACGACTTTCACCTCGGCTATGGTGGTATTTATTCTTCTCCTGATTGGAGGGGAAAATACAAAAGGGTTTTCGCTGCTCTTGCTTTTAGGGTTCATTTTAGGCATCTTCTCCACCATTTATGTGGCGAGCGATATATCAGCGCTTATACGAGAGCGGCTGGCTCAGCGGCGCAAGTTTCAGCCTACTCCTGCTCGCTGAAGTCGCCCTTATAGGCTGCGGTTCCGATAGCTCATCTCAAGAAGCAGACACACCGACGAGCGGACGAGTACGCGTTGCGGCTGATGTAAGCCTCAAGCCGGCCCTGGATGCCTTAGTGGAGCAGTTTCATCGCACCTACCCCAAAGCCCATGTAGAGATAGTCTATACCTCCGAAGCCGAGGCCATAGCGGGACTTCTGGCAGACAGCTTCCGAGTGGTTATTGTACCAAGGACTTATACGCCAGAAGACTCACTGGCCCTCGTAGAGCAGAAGATTCGCCCGAAAAAAACCCGACTGGTTCGCGAAGGAATTGCTGTGATAGGCTTTCCGGGTAGGAAAGATAGTACGCTTCAGTTAGATACGCTGATAGCCTGGTTGCGCAATCCGGCTTGCCCTTACACCTTCGTGATAGAGGGGGGGGGAGGCTCCGGCATTCTGCGGTATCTGAGGGATTCGCTATTAGGGGGTGAGCTGCCCCGAGCTCGCCTTTACAGAGCGGACTCCGCCCCAAGCGTAATCTCCTATGTGCAAGCTAATCCTCGTGCTATAGGCTTGATCGGAGCGGCTTGGGTATGCGACCGAGAGGACTCTACCACGCAGAAATTCCTGAAAACAGTCCGTCTCTTTGCTCTATCTGGCCGAAAAGAACAAGCCTACTACTACCCTTATGCGGGGTATCTACGACCAGGGTACTATCCTCTATCCAGAGATGTGTATGCCCTGAGCCGCGAACCACGAATGGGGTTAGGATCAGGCTTTATTAGTTTTGCCGCTGGACCCGAAGGACAGCGCATTCTTCTCAAATCTGAACTTTTACCGGCTATAGCTCCGGTTCGAGTAGTAGAGATAAAGGAGGAACCTCTGCAGATTGAGCGAGGCCAATAAATGTGGGGAGGCTTAGACTTAGCCGCTATCTCAGAACGCCCTTCAGCCTTAGCCATAGGGACGACCTGGGAACAGCTAAGGGTGAGCACCCTGTACACTGACGACGAGATAATCGCCGCCCTCAAGGGTATGAAGGTGATATGGGTAGATGCGCCACTGACTATGGGAAGAGGGGCTTTCCGAGACTGCGACCAAATGCTACGAAGGAAAGGTCTGAATACTCTGCCTCTCACCTGGCGGTCTATGCAGGCTCTATACCATAGGGCCAATCGCCTGCGTCAAGGGGTAGCTGAGGCTGATTGGCGCGAAACTTTTCCTTGGAGCGTGTATGTGTGGTTAGGAGCTCAACGCAGCCAAAAAAAGAATCCCCTCCTCCTAAAACGATGGGCCGCCCAAGAAGGCTTCAAAGAAAACCTGGCTTCCGTACACGAATGGGACGCCCTAGCCTGCTGGGCTTTGGGCTGGCTCCATCTCAAAGGCTTAGCAGATTGTATGAGGGGCGAGGAAGGCGTTATCTGGGTACCCCAAATTCTCTGAGCAAAGACTTAAGGTCTGCCCCACATCCCCCTATCGCAAGATAAACGGACCATGAGCCTTAGACCTACCCCCCCTAAGCCTATCCCTCTAAAGCTAACTCGCAGACCAAGCGTGATAAACCGAGAACTCACCCGAAACGAATCGTATCTCTCTCATTAAGTTCCTAAGCCACTCCTCGGGCTGTTTTTTTGAAAACGCATGGATATTTAGGGTACGCTCCTGAAGCTGTCCCTCCGGCTCTATGGCTTCTCGGTACCGAAGGACCTCTGATATGTGGGGCTGAAAACGGTTTTGAAGTTCTTTCAGGGCAGCTCGCCGAAGTCTCTCGGCTCCTTTGCGCCATAGCCGCTGAAGCTCTCGTTCCACCCGAACCATATAAGACCCTTCAGCTAGCTTCTCTATTGGCGGGCGATAAGCCAGCCATGCTTCCTGGATAGCCCGTAGCGTTGATTCCCCCCACAGCTCAGCTAAAAGGGTTCTTAGGCGATTCTGAGATAAGCCCCATATATCTCGCCAAGACAAGCCCCTTGGAAGGGAGGGCGGCGGGGCTGTCAGCACCCGCAGATGGCCTCTGGGGTATATCACGGGCATCGGCACCTCAAACGCCTGAAAAATCGGTAGCAGCTCCAGCCAATACCTAACCTCCCCTGGTCCTGCAACATAAGCTACATTCGGCAAGATATACTCCTGAAAAACAGGGCGAAGTAGAACATTGGGACTCAAAGACTGAGGAAACCGATAAGCGGCTTGGAGAAGTTCTGACTCCTCTTTAGGCTCGGGATAGCGGCGCTCTGTGTCACTAAGCCAAAAAAGATTTATCGGTCGGGGGTGCAGTGAAGCTGTTTCGCCTATGGCACGGAGATACTGTCTGGCCAGACCATGGGCATGAAAGGTGAGCTTATCCTGTATTTCTCGCACCCAAAGGGGTATGGCAGTGGCCTTAAGAGCAGGATCATCCGAGGATAGCCAGACGAGTCCTGTTCCCTGAAAGAGAGCCTGCATGCTCTCGCGAAAAGCCGTATCCCATCTTTTTCCGACCTTCCAATAACGCTGGAGAGCTAAATCCTCAGCTTCAGGCGGAAAAGCTGCTTCTATAAGATGCCTGCCTACAGGTCCTTGAAAATGGCCTCTGTATTCTAAACGAGAGCCCCAACCCAGCGCAATCCCTCGCACCTCGTCTGCATCGTGGTCTTCTGCGGCTATCCAGAAAAGCGGCACGAACCGATACTGACCCTGGAACCGTTTATTGAGTTCCTCCGCAAGCTGAATGGTATGAGCAGCCTTTACAAGAGTATAGAGAGGGCCTAAAAGCCATCCTGGCTGTTGTCCCGTCGTAACAACAAATGTATCTAGTGAAAGAAGGGCTTCAATATTGGAGCGTAGAGTTGGGTCATCCCCTAAGAAAACCTCATTTTGTCGCCTGAGCGCCTCGACTAAAGTCGGCCTGTCTATAAGGGCGGATTGGCGCGTGCGAAGGATAGCTTCCCAAGGAGGCTCTCGCCAATCCCAGGGGATAAGAGGTAATAAAGCCGGATCCCCAGCGATATAGCGAGCCCAGCGCTCAGGCACGCGAGCGATTTTGCCAGCGATAGAGCAGCTCGTCTAAGATCCAGAGTCCCCCAATGGTCAAAGTAGCGCCAGCCAGCGAGAGCCAGGGGTTCATGATAAATACCCCTGCTAATACCCCCAAGAGAGCTCCAAGGTTCTGGATAAACTCTAGATGCTCGCTGGTGGTGTATAGAAAAAGCTGTTCCAGTTGTCGTTCGTCAAAGGCAGCCAGTTGATTGTAGATAATGGGATACAAGGGTACGCGGCTAATGATGGAGCGGATGACTTCAGTGAGCAAGCTCTCTAACTCGTCTGTATGAGCTAAAATACTAGCCCGAATGTCGGCTTCGGAGAGGTTGAGGCCCCGCATGGCTTCCTCAAACGCCTCTGGAATAGAAAGGACCGTACGAGCCAATACTTCCCGATACCCTTTTTCGTTGAGCTGGCGATAAGACCGAAATAGACTTCCAGCAATACCGGTAGGTACGATTTGGAGCAGCCGAGCGTCGATCACCTGTATAAGGCGCCGCTGCTGTACGGGGTCCTCCACAAGCCGCTGAAGGGTTCTTTTCCCCGCCTGTGTAACTTCCTCCCGAAACTCTGGGTCATTCAGAAGATTAGAGGTACCTTCGGTGAGAGCGTTGGCGAGCTTCTGAGCCACACCTGCTTCATGAAGGACTCGCTGCAGCACTTCTTCATTCAATATATAGCGGCTGATAGCCTCCGAAAAGCGCTCTACAATACGCATTTTATACGCAGGTACCAGTCCCTGCCCCCAGATTGGACGCGGCTTACGGGGATAAAAGAGCATCTTAATGGCCAACCAGTTTGTACCGTATCCCACGAGACCTGTTACGGCCAGAACATAGGCGATATAGTACCACTCCCCATAAGCTGGGGGTAGAAAGGGCCAACGCTGATGGACAAGGTAGAGAGCCACCACGATACCAAGAAAATGCGGAGCATACCGAAGAATACGAGCCATGATTCGGTACCGCAAACGCAGTGGAGGGACGGGTGCAGCGGTTGTGATGGTCTCTAAGGATAACACCTCATCTAAGCGAAAGTGCCGAGCGAAGTATCGCTCCAATAGCTCCCGCACTGAGCAAAAGTAGCCACTTTTGCAAAGTGGCTCATCTCTTACAAGCTGCTCAGCTTCTCTTACCTCGGCTCGTTGAATGGAGACGCTACCTTCATCAGCATCCTGAACCCTCCTTTGAGGAATGGAACACCCAGCGCTATCTACTTAGCCAGCTTGAGGCTGTCCCAGACTTACGCCTAAAAGCAAGCGCTCAAACAGGCATAGTCGCCGATCTCATTACAGACCCCAAAGGTCCATGGATAGCTTTGCGCGCCGATATGGATGCCCTTCCCATAGCCGAGCAAAGCGACCGCCCTTATCGATCCCAACGCCCTGGCTATATGCATGCTTGCGGGCATGATGCCCATATGGCGATTCTTTTAGGCTCTCTCTTTCTGCTCAGCTATCGAAGAAGCGAATGGAGTGGCGGAATACGATTTATATTCCAACCAGGCGAAGAGAAGTCCCCAGGCGGGGCTTCTCTCCTCATCAAAGAAGGCATCTTAGACGAAGTACCCATCCAAGCCATATGGGGCATACACGTAACCCCTCAGCTCCAGGTTGGAGAAGTGGGTTTGCGCCCAGGACCTTTTATGGCGGCCAGCGATGAGATTCACATCCGACTCATCGGAAGGGGAGGCCATGCTGCTTATCCTCACCTTACGAGCGACCCTATAGCGGTGGCGGCTTCCCTCCTTACCCAACTTCAAATGGTTGTAAGTCGGGCCTCAGATCCCCGCTCCCCGACCGTACTTACCTTTGGGCGATTCTGGGGTGGCACAGCCCCCAATGTCATCCCCACTCAGGTAGAGCTGGCCGGTACCCTTCGCACTTTTGATGAAGAGTGGCGAGCGCGCTCCAAAAACCTCATCCAACACCTGACCCGGCAAACCGCTGAGTTATGGGGACTTCAAGCTGAGATTGTATTCGCTCCGGGTTATCCCGTCCTCTACAATCATCCTCAACTCACAGACCTAACCCGACGGTGGATAGCGGAGATAATAGACGAAGACCGCATTCAAGAGATTCCCCTATGGCTGAGCTCAGAGGATTTTGCATTTTACAGCCAGCGGATTCCTGCCTGCTTTATCCGTTTAGGCACCGCTGGAGAAGTATCAGAAACTCATCAGCCTGTGCACACACCTTACTTTGATATAGACGAAAGGGCTCTAAGCATCGGGGCTGCTATTTTAGCTCACGTCGCCCTAAGAGCCTTAGAGATGAAAGGGTCTAAGGCGCATAAAATTGTATGACCGAGGCTGACTGAATCCCGACGGCGCAGCTTGCACTGACTGCTCTCAATCTCACCATTTGTATAGCTGAGGCATGGATGCATGCGTTCCTAAGCCGCTCTGATACGGTTGGATGGGCTAACACTGTCGCATAAGGGAGACCCGCCCTAATCGCCTTCTACCTCATTAGCTTACAGTCCATTCAATCCCAAGACGAATAGCCCTAAGGCACCTATGCTATATAAGATTTTTCGGCTGAGGGATGGAACGGGAGCTGCTTCACCCGTCCATAATCGCCAGAGAACCTTGCCATAGACTGCGAAGCCTCCTAAGGTGGCCAGCAAAGCTGAGCCTATAAGCAGCCAGCGAAGGCCCCCAGTCAAGTAGTTCAAACCCACCCAGAAAAGCTGGAACTTGACCCAGAACCCCAACACGGGAGGGAGAGCTGCCAAGTTCGCTAATAGGAGAAGGCCTATGCTTGAACCGCCCCGCCCTTGCCAAGGAGCCTCGGCATACAAAAGCCCTAAAAATCCTGCACCGCCATAAACAGCCCAGAAATCCCAGGCTGCGCTTGCTCCTTCTCTCGTAGCAGCTAAGACTACATACCCCCCCTGCGCAAAGCTCCCCCAGAAGACCATTTCCGTCAATGACTCCGCCTTCCAAGCCCAAGCATAGGCGCTCAAAAGTGAAAGCGCCCCACACATATAGAACAACTCTAAGCTAAGCCCCGCAGAAGGTATCCCTGAAATAAGATTGAGCAAAAGCGCTCCCTTAGGTACTACTGCAAACCACCCCCCCCATACAACGGGCAGGCATCGATAGATACCCATTAGCCAAAAGTGCCAGGGGATGAAGCCCACCTTGATAGCCCACCCTATGGATAAAAGACTGTCGGACCATATTCGCCCAGAGGCAAGGGGATAGGATAAAGGCACCTCTCCCATCAGCCGAGCAGCAATACCCATGAGAATCAGGGCCGAACCCGCCACACTCCAACTGAAATACCTCACCCCTGCAGCCCATTTCTGAGCTGAGCTACTGGCACCGACTACGAAAAAATACCCAGCAATCGCCCCGCTTTCTAAAAGAGTCCATGTAAAAGCCAAATGCCGGCTGCGTAAGAGAAGGCTATAACTACCCAACTGAAGGAGAAGGGCCCATGCAGCAGCCCCTCTAAGAGGGTGCATGATCCAAGCCAAAGAACTTAGGCCACAAAAAAGCAGAATCATTCTGCACGCCTCTGGGGTGAAACTAAGAAGAAGCGCCTCGCCGTACCGCTGTGTGTATAGAGCTATACCGTATCCTAAGATTAAGACAGGTGGCACGACCCTCCAGCGATTCCCTAAGCCCGCCCCCAAGAGAATAAGCTCCGGCCAAAGCCACTCAATACCCCACATCAGCCAGTAGGTCTAACCATACCTTGGGATAAAGCCCCACTCCAACCGAAAGAAGAATGAAGAACCACACGACGGCTCTAAAAAATGGGGCAAGAGACCCCGGACTTAGGAGCAGAGGCGTCGGCGCAGCAAGCTCTCGATAAGCTCGCAGAAAATATATGGCCGTCAGCACCAAACTCAAAGCGGGTATAAGAGCCCACCACCAACCCACGCCCACCGCTGTACCCCATACCACCATAAGTTCAGATACGAAGAGCGCCATCCCCGGCACTCCCATAGCCCCAAAAAAGAGGAGTACGGCTTGAAAGGGGCGATCCTTCAAAATGCCCCGAAGCTCGTCTATGCGACGATTGCCAAAGGCTTTCTCTATCGTACCCACCCAAGCGAACAAACCAGCGCTGATTAGCCCGTGCGTGAAGAGCTGGTGATAAGCTCCCTGCAAGCCATACAGACTCTGCGAGCCAGCCCCCAGCGCTACTAAGGCCATGTGACCGATAGAGGTAAATGCAATAAGTCGCTTAAGGTCTATTTCACCCGTAGCTATGGCTGCGGCGTATAGAAGGCTCAAGCCCCCCCATATCCTAAGCAGGAGCGCTTCCTCCCCCGAAAGAGCCCGCCAAACCCAGTAAAGCAGCCCATACCCACCTAACTTCAACAGAATACTTGCCAGTATCATGGAAATACTGGTATCTGTTTCCACGTGAGCTTCGCCGAGCCAACTATGCAAGGGCACCAAAGGGAGCTTCACGCCTAATCCTATCGTCATCAAGAGCCACGCAGTAGAAGGAAGCCGCTCAGGCGACCAGTCTTCACGTAAGCCCGTAGGCATCTCTTGTAGCGCTAATAGAATGCCTATAAGGAAGAAGACCGATCCCCCGAGAGTAAAGAGCGCAAACTTGACGGCAGCCTCTCTTCGTCTCTCACCTCCCCAGCCATATATAAGGAGAAAAGCCGGCACCAATGCTGCTTCGTAGAAGACAAAAAAGAGGAGCAGGTCCCGGGCTAAGAATACGCCCTGAGCAAAGCCCATGACAAGAAAAAGCAGCGCAGAGAAGGAGCGAACTCGTCCTACGCTCCCCTGTCCATACAAAAGGGCTATATGCCCCACGAGGATAGTTAAGAGAAGCAGAGCAAGATTAGCCGAGTGGGCTCCCAATCCATAAAAAAACGCCTTCCCACCCAACCTAAACCACAGCCACTGCAGCCCCGCACCTTTCTCACGATATAAAATGCCCCAGAAAAAAAGCTGCCAAAGGGCATGCATAAGGGTGAGAACTCGCAGACTCTTACGGTTGAGCATAAGAGCCGCTCCAGCCATCGTCACAGGCAAGAGCCACAGGAGATTTAGCGCAAAAGCCGCCATAGCATGCTTATCATGAGCGTTATCAAAAATCCCCAACTCAAACCCTGGGTGTAAGAAAGAGGTGTATTCGCTCCACTAAGAAAACCTAAGCCCTGTCTCACCCGAGCCGCTATCCATCGCCACCCTTCACCAGCAGCTCGCCGATCACTCTCGGCGGAAACCTTTCCAAAATCTACTACCCACTTTGCAACGCACTGCATAGCGATATCCAGGGACTTTTCTAAATCGGAAACCCATCGCCCAAACCTTAGCCAGCCTTGAAGGAAGATAGCGAGAATCGATAGAACAGCAGCCTCTAACCGAAATCTCACTGGCTGCCTATACAATAGACCTAAACCCAAGCCAGCAACTACCAGCATAGCTTCTCCTGAAAGCTGTAAAGTAGTACCATTCAAGAAGAAGACTCTCCCCCCTAAAAAAAGGGGGACCACCACAGCTGCCGAGACACCTTGATGAGTAGAACGAATCCCCGTACGACACCAGACCCGCCCCAACGCAATAGCCGTCAGTATCTCCACTGGCCAAAGCCAACTATCCATACTAGAATGGCCTGCCTCTAAGAGAAACGCACTTAGTATCCAAGCCACAGTGAGGATGGGAGAGAATCCGCCCTGCTTCTGAGCCAGGCCTAATAGAAGAAAAAGCGCAGCTTTGAGATAGCTGTGATGAAGTAGATAAAAAACCGACTCGGAGCTGCGCTGACTAAGAAAAAGAGCTACAGCTAAATGCGCCGAAGTCGTCCATGCCAGTATGCTTTTAGGAGTGCGACTGAATACCGCCCCTATCCCAGCCATAACTCCCATAAGCCATAAGCCATTGATGCCCCATGTCGGGAGAGTCCCTGTAAGACTTGGATACTTCAAGGGCATATAGGCGCCCAACCCCACTATTACCGCCGAATGCAGCAAAGCCGATACCGCAGCCGGAGCAAACATCGCTTGAATAAGCCAGAAGGTGAATGGAAATAAACCCGCCTTCACCAGAATACCTATCCATACGCCGATTACAAACTTGCCCTCAGAAAAAACGCCAGCTATCCAAAACGCATCCCCTACTCTATTCGTGAGAAAGGCTATAAAGGCAGCTTCAAGGCTGCGGCGACTAATCCCCCGAGCAAAGGCAATTAGGAGCCATCCTGCCAAACTAACTGCCTCCCATCCAGCAAAAAGCAGAATCGGATGCGACGCCTGTATAAAAAGGGCTACGCCTATCAGAGCTAAACTTAGGCTGCATGCATACAAGAGAGACAAGGTCAAGGGCCCCCAAGTGGAATAGCTGTTAGAACTATCCAAAGGTTCAGCCGCCCTGTGGGAGTCCGCTAACTGAGAGAGCGTAGCATGGCTCTTTCTACCCTTTGCGCTGAGAACGGGTAGAGTCCATGCAATATACAAGCCGACCGCTGCGGTAATTTCCAGAGAGGCTTGAAGGAGAGGCTCATCCGTAAATAACCAAGCTACAGCGCAGCCGATAGATAACGCTCCTAAAATCCAAAAGGGGGGCACTAACGACTCTTCAGATAACGCGCTATACCTCGTAGAAAGTCTAAGCCATCAACCAGCCCTTGGTAAGGGTCGCAGGCCCGTTCAGGATGGGGCATGAGTCCGAAGACCGTGCCTTCCGGATTACCTATACCGGCGATACAGGCGTAGCTTCCATTAGGAGCAGGGGCGAGCTCATAACCCAAACTCCATGCTGGTAGAGTCTCACCCGGCACATACCGACCCTCAGCGTGCGCTATAGGCAAGCGATACGAGCGTTGACCTATATAACTCTCTAAGGGACCCCCTCCTCGGAGAGTTACTGAAATAGTGCGGCAGATGAAGCGACCATTGGCGTTTTTGCGTAAAGCTCCGGGCAGCCATCCCGCCTCTAAAAGAATCTGAAAGCCATTACAAATCCCCATTACAAATCCCCCTTTTCGCCAAAACGCCTCTATAGCTGGCATGATTCGGGCAAAGCGGGCTATTGCCCCAGCGCGTAGATAGTCACCGTAGGAGAATCCTCCCGGCAAAAACACCGCCTCTAACGAGGGAAGGGTTGTCTCTGCATGCCAAATGTAGCGGGGAATAAACCCTGCTCTTTCCAGAGCGTAGTATAAATCTCGGTCGCAGTTGCTGCCAGGAAAGACAACGATACCAGCTCTCAGGCGCATGCAGCGGCAAAGATAGGTGCCTCTGTCCCTACAGCTATTTGCACCGTAGGTTGGGTAGGTAAAGGCAGCTTGGGAAAATCTGAAAGTTGGGATATAGCTTCTATCTGCTGATTTTGATGAATAAAGGATTCAGGCTCAAGTCCTGCGCTCACTATTCGGACAACCCGCTGAGCCCACTCGCTCAGTCCCTCAGGCATACTTTGTACGAGGAGATAGTTACGGGCTTCAGCCAAGCTGGCTTCGTCAGGAAAAGGGGTTTGGGCCCAAGAGTCTATTTCAGCTCCGATGCGCCCCACAGCTTCTTGGGCGCGCTCCCGCGCTACTTCCGCTGAAATGATAAAGAAGCTCCCTGCCTTATGCACGCTGGGACGAGCGTAGATGCCATAAGTCAGCCCCCCTTCTTCTCGAACGGACCGCATGAGTTGAGCCCCAAAATAGCCACCCAATCGCATCAGCGCTAAACGATAGTATGCATAACTCGGATGAGAGGGACTAAGCCAAGGGTAAGCCAGGCGAAGAGATACCTGCTGAGCCTCATAGGGTACCGTCTCACAGACCAATAAGCGGTCTAAAGGAATGGGCAACTGATAATAGACACCTTTGCACCAGCGAGCCCAAGAGCTAAGTTGAGGAGGCACGAAGGGAGCCAGCAAAACCGCCCCCCACAGGCCCTTCCAAAGAAATCGCTCGCAATACGATATAAGCTGGCTGGTATCCATCTCAGCGAATGCTTCTAAAGAGACACTACCTATATCGGCATAACTAAATCCCCATAAGTAGGTATCCAGCCGCATGTCGGCCTGATAGGCGGGATTAGCGCGAGCTCGGGCTTCCGCTTCTACGAGTCGGTTTAGGTGATGCCTAACTAAAGGACCAGATAAAAGAGGATACGCCACCATCGCATATAACAGCTCCAAAGCTTTGGGTAGATTTTCAACTAAACCTTCGGCAAAAAGATAAATTCCATCCCAATCAGCATGCCAACTGTATTCCCATCCCAGCCGATACAAGTTTTGACGAAGCTTTCCTCCAGCGTAGTAGCCATTCTCCTCGCTAAGGAGACGCAACAAGAGCCGCCGCAGTCCCGCAGGATAGGCCTTGAGAGCAGGAGCATTCCAAATAAAATTCACCTGAGCCAAAGGCAGCTGGGCCGGAAGCCAGTATACCCGCAGCTTGTGAATATCTAACCGTTGGGGAAGCGGAGGCACCTGGTAGCTCAACCTAAAGCTCACAACTTCTCTAACACTTTTCGTTTCTGCGCTTCATACTCCTCCTCTGTCAAGATGCCTGCCTGACGAAGCTCATAGAGCTTGCGCAACTGCTCGTAAGGATCCGAAGGGCTCGTAGAGGGAGCCTGCTTTTGGACCTCTTCGTAATAGACTTTTTGCCCCTCTTTGAATGCCCTATCATAGGCTTTTCGGGCAGCATCTACATCAAAATCACGAAGGGTACCTCCCCCGGCGAAGTGGCTCATAAATACCTTCCCCACCGCATAAGTCGTAGCGGCAGCAAGAATAGAAGCCGTCAGCCCTCCTACCATCCATCCTACTCCTGGTATTAGCTTGACCAAGGAAGCTCCTCCCCGCACCGCCGTCGCCCCAACCAGACTAGCAATCAGACCCTTAGCTACCCCCGAGAAGAAAGGCACCTCATACAACTCTGCCAGCTTACGGACAAGATTGAGCTGAACCGCTGTAGTCGTAGCCCAGTCGGCGAACGGAAGAGGAATAAGCCCAGCCCCCATCGCCGCAATCATGTGTTCCCGAATCAGCTTTTCAGCTCGTAGAGCCCGCTCTTCTCTATTCATAACCACCACCTACTGCTTGACAAGGCGATAGATAGCCGTACCCGCACCCTTTATCTGAAGTAGGAAGACCCCCGCCGGGACCCCCTCCAAAGGAAGCTGATAGTAATGCGTACCTGCCGACGGAGTCTGTATGGTGTAGCTAACTATTTTTCGCCCTTCCGCCGTAAGCAGAGTAAGCTCTAAACTTTGAGCAGTAGGCGTATAGAGCTGAAGGGTTGTGTAAGACTGGGCAGGATTCGGGTACACCCCTAAAAGGAAAACACTGGCCGACTCTACAGAAGTGGAACTAGACGGACGAGGAAGGAGAGGAGGATTATATCCATTAGGAGCTACGGTCGGTCCAGAGGCTCGCCTCAAGAATCGCTCACCTGCTTGCACATACCAGCTCTGACCGGGAGCCTCGCCAGGTGTAGGCTGCGAAATCGTATTAGCATAATACCAGTCTCCTTGAACACGCTGGGGCGTCACGTCTATGAGTAGGTATCCATGCCGAGACAAATCCACATACTTGACATGAGGATTCTGGGAAATCACGATGGAAGGATTAGAAATGTTCCCCAAGAAGGCAGCATTAGCTGAGGTAATACTTGGGGTAACAAACTCTACGGCGGTAGAGCCCGCTCCTGTAGAGCTATTATAGCTGCCTGGTCCAAAAGGCAGATCATTCCCCCATGAAGTATGGATATCACCAGTTAGGATGACTACATTATTGATGTTGTTTTGAATAATCGTATCCATAAGTCGGCGACGCTCAGCAGGGTACCCGTCCCACTGGTCAGGATTTAAGACGACGGTGTTACCAAGCAAAGAGGCCCGCAAGGGAGCCACCATAACTTGCTGCCCAATGACTTTCCACATAGCAGATGAGGACTTGAGCCGATCAAACACCCATGTTCGCTGAGTCGGACCAAGAAGATTTCGGTTAGGATTATTCAGATTGGGATCATTCACATTGATTGGACTACTGGCTGCTTGCCGGTCGCGTCCATAGTGCCGAGTGTCCAGCATAATCAGCTCAGCCAAGTCTCCCCATGTAAAACTCCGCCACAAGCGCAGGGAGTCATTCGGATCAGGCATACGAAAGGGGAGCCATTCATGGTAAGCGCGCAGCATCGCTGCTCGGCGCTCTATAAAGGGTCCCTCTGTGCTGGGGTTATGATTTTCAGCCCCTCCAGTCCAAGCGTCGTTAGCCAGCTCGTGATCATCCCATACGGCTATCATAGGATAGTTTTGGTGAAGCCACTGCAGGCTGCTATCCAGTCGGTAGTGGGAATACCTAATGCGGTAGTCTTCCAAGGTCAGAACTTCTCGGGGAGGCTCAGACGAACGAACGCTATTTTGAGAGGGGCCGTACTCGTAAATATAGTCGCCTAAGTGTAAAACCAAGTCTACATCGTTGCGAAGGACGATATTCTCGTAGGCCGTGTAAAAACCATTTTGATAGTCAGAGCAAGAAACGACAGCAATGCGCAGGCGAGAAGAACTACCACTCGGCAGGGTTCGGGTGCGTCCAACAGGAGAAACCGCTGAAAAAGCGGTGAAGCGATAGTAATACCATCGTCCGGGCTGCAACCCTGCAACATCCACTTTCACAGTGTAGTCGCGACTGGCATCGGTGGTAGTCGTACCTGAAGCCACAACCGAAGTGAAGGCTGGATTTTCTGAAACCTCCCATCCAACTGAGACGCTCCCTGTCCAGTTCTGGGGAGGAGTAATGCGGGTCCATATAATCACTCGGTCTATCAAGGGATCTCCTGAAGCTACCCCATGCAAGAAGGGAGCTTGACTTAGGCGAGCGTAGGCGCGATTTGGATGGGTGGGCTGCGCCATAGCAAGCCCTAATAAAAGTAAGCTTTTCACCAGAGCAAAGGTATGTAGTCAAACTTTTCCTCGCAATACCCCCCCTTCGTGGCTTTTGTATCTTTGCAGCATGCCAAAGGTAATGGTGGTAGGAGCAGGTGCCGTGGCTCAAGTAACTCTTTGTAAGTTAGCTCGCCGCCCAGACCTGTTTCCAGAGATTGTCCTCGCCAGCCGTACTCTGTCTAAATGTAAGGCCCTCGCTGAGAGGTACCCTCAGGCACGCATTATTCCAGAACCCCTCGACGCTGACCATGTCAGCGAAACCGTCGCTCTCCTCAAAAAACACAAACCCGCACTCCTTCTAAATCTGGCCCTACCCTATCAAGACCTCGCTCTAATGGAGGCCTGCTTGGAGGCAGGGGTAGATTACTTAGATACGGCTTCTTATGAACCACCTGACCTCCCTTTGTATGAGTACAAGTATCAGTGGGCTTACCACGAGCGCTATCAAAAAGCTCGCATAACCGCTGTTTTAGGGATTGGCTTTGATCCGGGGGTTACCAATGCCATGGTGGCTTATGCTGCCAAGCACTTCTTTGATGAAATCCACTACTTAGACATCGTAGACTGCAACGCAGGTGATCACGGGCACCCCTTCGCCACAAACTTTAACTTAGAAATCAATCTGAGAGAGATTACTCAAAACGGTCGCTACTATCAAGATGGCCAGCTAATAGAAGTACCCCCCCTTTCTATCTCCCAAGATGTCCGATTCCCTGAGATCGGAGTGCGCAAAGCCTACCTTATCTTTCACGAGGAACTTGAATCCCTCGTGAAGCACTTTCCGACCATAAGGCGAGCTCGTTTTTGGATGACTTTTTCTGACAACTACCTGATGCATCTGCGAGCTTTCATGAATGCAGGACTCACTCGGATTGATGAGGTAGATTACAACGGATGCAAAGTAGTACCTATCAAGTTCCTACAGAAACTTTTACCAGACCCTGCCAGTTTGGCTCCCAATTATAAAGGATGGGTATCCATAGGAGTACAACTGAGGGGTATAAAAGATGGAGCGCCTCGAACCGCTTTCCTTTATACAAACATTCGGCACGAATGGGCATACGCCGATTGTGGTTCCCAAGCCATCGCTTACACAGCGGGCGTCCCTCCTGCCGTAGCGGCCGAGCTTATTGTTTCTGGTGTATGGAAAAAAGCAGGTGTCTGGAATGTAGAGCAGCTTGATCCAGAACCTTTATTAGAGCGGCTGCCTGAAGCCGGACTACCATGGAAGGCTGTATTGGACTATCCCCTTGACTTTACAGATGTTCCCGAATGACGCGCCTAAGTGTCAATATCAACAAGGTTGCCCTACTAAGAAACGCTCGGGGCGGGTCTATTCCTGATGTGATAGCTTTTGCCCAGACCTGTGAACGACTCGGCGCTGACGGGATCACCGTCCACCCCCGTCCCGACGAGCGACATATCCGACGAGCCGATGTATATGCTTTGCGGGATGCTCTTCAGGTCGAGCTGAATGTAGAAGGATTCCCCTCTCCAAGCTACCTTCAGCTCATGGAGCAAGTTCGCCCTACTCAAGCTACTCTTGTTCCAGACCCCCCTCATGCTCTTACGTCGGATCGGGGGTGGGATGTGATTAGTCAAAGAGACTTTCTGCAGCCTATCGTTGCCCAGCTCAAGGCATGGGGGATTCGGGTAAGCCTCTTTATAGACCCTGATCCAGAGCAAGTACAAGCTGCAGCTCAACTTGGAGCTGACTGTATAGAGCTTTATACAGGCCCCTATGCCCACCGCTTCATGCAATCCCCTGAAGAGGCCATAGCTCCCTACATTCCTGCTGCTCAAAAGGCCGAAGCCTTAGGCTTGCGCTTACACGCTGGTCATGACCTGAATCTTCATAACTTACGATTCCTGCGCCTAAACCTTCCCAACCTTGCTGAGGTTTCCATAGGACACGCCCTCATAGCTGATGCTTTATACAACGGTATTGCTGAAACGCTACGCCGCTATAAGCAAGCTCTTCTTGTATGAATCTACCTGCCCTACTGGGGTGGACATTCCGCCTGGCTTTAGTTAGCGCCTTAGCTCTGCTCATAGACAGTTATCTTCCAGCGCGAGAGTGGAGCTGGCGCATACAAGACCTGATTTACCGCCGCTTACCCCAATCTCCTCCCGATACACAGATCGTTATCGTAGACATTGCTCAGTTGGAGCGTCCAAGATTAGCCTCCCTTCTCCTCAAACTTGGTGAGGCTCAGCCCAGCTTTATCGGCATAGACGCTGTATTTCAGGCCCCTTTCAGAATCCAAGACGATAGCTTATGGCAAGCAGCATTATGCACTGTAGCCCAAAAGCTGCCTGTCTGTTTAGTCTCTACCTTAGACCTCTCTTATCCCATGGAACAAGCTCCTCAAGTACCCATTAGCCATCCTCTATTCACTGGCTGCGTGGAGCAGGCATTCGCCAACTTGATTCTATACGATACCACCGCTCGCATTGTACGAGAGTATCAGCTCTATACCGTATCAGGGAAAGATACAGCATTCTCTCTGGGCTTGCGAGCTGCTTTAGCCGCTGATCCAGCTCTCCTGGATACACTTTCTTTTTTACCTTCCCGATTTCACATTCGTTATAGAGGAGGACTGTCGCACTTTTATTTTGTCAGCGGGGAGGAGGTGCTTCAAGAGAACATTCCTTTAGGTTGGCTTCGGGGACGGATTCTTTTACTAGGCCTGGCGGACCCCTTGTACCGAACCATGGAGGACATTTTCTTTAGTCCGCTAAATGAAGCCTTCCTACGACGGAGTTTTCCCGATATGTATGGGGTCCTGATTCATGCGAATGTAGCAGCCATGCTTCTTCATCGGAGTTTCTTCAAGGAAGTTTCTTTGCTCTGGGTCCTCGGACTCCTCGGTACAACTTACCTTCTTATCTCCATACCGGGGTTTTTTCTTCGCCCAGGTATAGGGCGCAGCGCTCTCGTGCGAACTCTACAGATAGGCCTTCTCTGGGCTGCGATTGAACTGACTATCTATTTAGGGACACAGGGCTGGTGGCTTGAAGTAGAACCCGTTTTGTGGGCCGTCCTTATAGGAGGGGAGGTAGATCTATGGCGAATAGCTCCGCCTCGCCCACTGGCATAAAGTTTGTGTATAGGCCTACCATGCGTTACTCAGGCCTAAGCAAAAGTTTTATTGGAGGGATTCTACTCTCCATAGTGTATGCTCAGAGCATAACTGTGTTAGCCACTCGCGGAGATGTCCAAGTAGAGCAGGCAGGAGGTAACTGGATTAGGGCCACTGCAGGCATGAAGCTCTCTGAGCAGCAAAAAGTCCGTGTCGGGCAGCAGTCTTATATCGCTTTAGTTTTCCCCGGAAATAAGGCACGAGAGCTTCGTCAGCCTGGGACTTATACCCTTAGTCAGCTCCTATCTCAGAAAGCTGCTTCTGACGACAACCCTTACGCATCTAAGTACACAGGTTATGTACTCAATCAAGCAGTCGTCTCAGGAGCTGGACGCGCCTCGGGCAAGACTCTCGGAGCTGTAACCCGCTCTACCATGGCTCCTTTGCCTCGAACCCCTATACAAAGCTCATTTTATGCAGACAGAGTTCAGTTCAACTGGGATAGAGTCCCAGGCTCGGAAGGCTACATCGTACAAGTGTTAGACGACGCTGGACAAGTGCTACTGAGCCAAGAGGTAGCGGCTGAGCAGACCTCCTTAGAGCTTAATCTGGAGGGTAAAGTCAAGGCTGGTCCTTGCTACTATTGGCGAGTCAGCACCCGCCGCCATCCCACTTTACACTCTAACAATTCTTGTTTCCGAGTGCTACCTGCTGATCGTGCCGCTGCTCTCAAGAAAGAAGAGGAAGCCCTACGCCGTTCCATGGACCCCAACTCCGCTTTAGACTATGCCGCTCTGGGTGCCTTTTATGAGCAGAATGGTCTGTACGGGTATGCATGGAATGCATATAACCAAGCTGCCACCCTGGAAGCGGGTGCAGATGGCTATGTGACCCTACGAGACGAGCTGTCTCAGCGCGTCGCTCGTACAGCAGCAAGTGTAAGCGAATAGAGACACTCCTGTACTAAAAATCTAACAGTGGGAGGACGGAGACCGCCCTCCCGCTCTTTTTTATTTTTGCCATATGCAGCAAGCCGGAATTCCTTTAGCGCTTCCAGAGCTATACAACCGAATCGGCTGGCTATACCCTCTGCTCTTTGATGAGATCATCGTACGCTCTACCCCGCCTTTTCGCGAGATTATGAGCCGTTATCCCAAGGTTGTCCATGCCATCAGCCATGCCGGCACGCTGGGTTGGATACCGGCGATCCTCTCTCTGCTGCGCGTAGCCCTCTTAGAGGGGGGACATCATCGCAAAGCTCTGGGTATCTTTCACAGAGGCCTCTATCGCTTCACCTTAAGTCGTTGGGTGCTTCGGACCGTATTTCAAAGTATGGAGCCCCCCACTTTCGCACAAGTGGTAGAAGTCTTCAAGAACGGGCCTATTAATGATATAGCAGTGTTTCCTGAAGGCGATAACTGCATATTAGGCGATGTGTATGAGATTCGTCCTTTCCGTTCGCCAAAGTTCGTGGAGTTAGCGATTGCAGCTAATGCGCCTATCCTTGTTACGGTACATCGGGGAGCGGAAGAGTGGGGCAAGGATTTCTACATTCCCAGCTGGATGCTTCGGTGGGTTCGACGCATAGAGCCTGCCTACATAAGGCCTCTCATGAAAAATCCCATACTCAACCTACCTACTCGCCTGACACGCATTCCGAAATTTAGCTTGCGTTCCATTCTTTACTTCCCTCGACTTTCCTATGATCAGCTCAGCAGCCGTCCCCGAGAGCGATGGTTTCAACTACATGGTGAGGCCGAACGAGTCAAAGCCCTCATGGTAGCCCTCCTAAAAGACATGCCTTATGTCTGAGACGACCGCGTTGATGGAGCAGTATTACGCCATGAAGGCTAAATACCCTGGTACCCTTCTCTTATTCCAAGTAGGTGATTTCTACGAGGCTTTTGAAGAAGATGCTCAGCTCTTGGCGTCCATCTTAGGATTGACCCTCACCCGACGGAATAATGGCAAGGCCGAAGAGGTACCCATGGCAGGCTTCCCCATTCGGGCCGTAGATACCTATGTGCGGCAGCTTATAGAGGCAGGATATCGGGTTGCCATCTGCGACCAAGTAGAGGACCCCAAGAAGTCTAAAAAGATCGTCAAGCGGGATGTCACTCAAGTGATTACCCCTGGTGTTATGTGGTTTCAGGAGGGAGACCTTGGAACAAGCTACCTTACCGTTTTTCGAGCCTACAGTCCAACCGAAGCCGTACTCTTGTTAGCTGACATCACCAGTTCAGGTCGGATTTTCTACCACGAAGGAGCTCTCTCAGACATAGAAAGGATTGTAGCCGCTCTAACCCCTTCAGAAACTCTGGTCTTCCCAAGACAGGAGTCTATCTGGCAGGCTCTATGCACGAGTGTTCAACGCATAGAGGCTTTACCGGAGGGGTATTTTGATACCGAGACCTTGGAAGCTTCCTTTAGGGAAGTTTATGGCTACCCTTACCCTAAAAGCATCCCCCTGAGCGTAGAAGTAAGTCGAGCCTTCGCAGCTCTCCTGAACTACCTAAAGGAACTCAAGCAAACTAGCCTAACACATCTCAACTTTCCTCACCGTCTCTTGATAGATAAGGCTTTTTTTCTGCATCCTGCCACCCTTAGAAACTTAGAGGTCTTAGAACCCCTGCAACGAGAGGGGAAGAGCCTCTTAGAAATCCTTCGGCTCACAGCAACCCCCTCAGGAGGGCGACTTTTGCGTCATCGCTTGTCCATGCCGCTATGGGACATAGGGGCGATAGAAGAACGATTGAACAAGGTGCAGATTCTATACGATCATCCCGAGGCTCATGCTAACTGGCAAGCTATTCTCCAGAGCATCGGGGATTTGGAGCGGAGAACAGCACGGCTTAGTGCTCGCCGCACTTCTCCCCGAGAACTGGTGCAGCTATATCAAGCCTTGAAAGGTTGTATCCAGCTTCAGCAAGCTTTACCCTCAGCTTATGAGGTTCCGGAGGCGCTGTCTCGCATCCAGCCCCTTCTTCTGTGCCTAAGTACTTACCTTATACTTGACGGGATAGGGGACAAGCCCGGAGAAGGTAAAGTCATCCGAGAAGGGGTAAACGAGGCCTTAGATCGAGCTCGCTACCTACTCCATCACGCAGAGGAAGAGCTGGAGCGCTTAGAAGAGAAGGAGCGCACCCGATTAGGCATTCCCACACTCAAGATTCAAGCTAATCGCCAGCTCGGATATGTCTTTCACATAACGGCTTCTCACCTACCCAAGGTACCTCCTGAGTATCGCCTGAGGCAACAGTTAGCTCAAGGAGCCGCCCGTTATAGCAGCGATGAGTTAGATAAACTCAACGCCGAAATCGCCTCAGCTCAAGAAGTCGTAGAGGAGTGGGAGAGCCGAGTTTACCAGGCTCTTTTACAAGAGCTGCAGGCCTTTGTTCCTGCCCTTCAGCAGTTAGCGCGTTGGGTAGCTGAGGTAGATGTCCATTTAGCTTTGGCTATAGCGGCTCGTCGCTATAGGTATTGTCGTCCTCGTTTTACCGAGCAACCTCGCCTTTATATCAAAGGAGGTCGTCATCCAGTCATAGAACGATTTCTGCCACCCCATCTGCCCTATCAGCCTAATGACTTGCTCTTGACGCCCGAGACCCGCATACTTCTGCTTACAGGACCTAATATGGCCGGAAAGTCGGCTTACATGCGTCAAAACGCTTTGATTATCCTACTGGCCCAGATAGGCAGCTTTGTGCCGGCGGAAGAAGCTGAAATATGCCCCGTAGATCAAATCTTTAGTCGTGTAGGCGCCTCCGATAACCTCGCAGCAGGCCAGAGCACGTTTTTAGTGGAGATGGGGGAAACGGCCTATATTCTGCACTCAGCTACTTCCCGCAGCTTCGTGATTTTAGATGAAGTAGGGCGCGGCACTAGCACCTACGATGGGTTAGCTATTGCTTGGGCTCTACTAGAATACCTCCACCATCACCCGAACTGCCGCCCTTGGACGCTATTTGCGACCCATTACCACGAGCTCACCCAGTTAGAAAAGGTTCTACCCCGCTTAGCTAACTATCATTTGGCTGTGGAGCAGCAAGGTGAGAAAATCATCTTCCTCCATCAACTTCGTCGCGGACCTATCCGAAAAAGCTTTGGATTAGCTGTCGCTGAAAAAGCCGGGCTGCCCGGCCCTCTCTTGGCCCGAGCCTATGAACTATTACGCCATTTTGAGAAGCAGGAGCCCCTAACCCCTACTATTACCGAACCCACGCTCTTTGACTCCTCATCAAACACAGAAAAAGAGTTACAACGCCGCCTCTTGGAAATAGACCCTAATGCTATCACGCCTATAGAAGCCCTCTTTCGACTCCAAGAGCTGCGCACCATGGCCCTGAAAGGGTAACCTGAATGTCCCGCTATCCTCAATCCAAACCCTCCGGGGCCCTCTAACCAGATACCCCTCGACTCGGACTAAGCCCGGTCCATTAAACAGCTATCCGCTCATACCAATCTTCCCGAGAAGGCCCCGTAGAAACACCCCAAACAGAAACCCCTGTAAATCCTTCTATGAATCGGATGAATTCTTCAAAACTTGCATCCTCTAAAGTTTGCCAGCCCGGAAGAATGGTATATTCTGGGTGGGTATCGGAGCCGCCGGTTCGCACCTTGACCTGGGGTAGCCCGCAGAGCACATCGGCTTTGGTGAGGGTGAGTCGACTGACGCCATTTATCTCTATCGCATAACGAAGCGCCACAAGGTCTAGCCATCCACATCGCCTTAAGCGACCCGTGGTAGAGCCGCGTTCGCTGCCGCGGGTTTGCAGCCACTGAGCTTCTTCCCCAAAAACCTCCGTTGGAAAAGCCCCCTCCCCGACCCGCGTCGCATAAGCCTTAGTTACCCCATAGACCTCTCGGATAGCTTGGGGCGGCACAGCTAATCCCGCCAAAACACCCGCTATAGTCGTATGCGAGGAAGTTACATAGGGGTAAGTGCCAGCAAAAATATCTAGCATTGTGCCCTGAGAGCCCTCAGCTAATACGCTATCAAACTGAATAAGCCATTCACTGAGACGAACGCGTGGAAGCTCCCGAAGAAGCTCTATACCCATCCAAAACGACTCTGAAAAGATAGGTGGAGGGGCCCCAGGGAATCGAGCCACATGATAAGCCGTCAGCTCTTCTATTCGCTGACGAAAGTCCGACCGATCAAGCCAAGCAACGGGGATACCCCGACGAGCGTATCGGTCGGCATACGCCGGACCAATCCCCCGACGAGTCGTCCCAATCTTTTCTCCCTCCGCCGAGACTTCCTCCAGCCAAATATGAACGGGCAGAATAAGATGAACATTTTCCCCAATCACGAGGCGTTCCAGAGGGTCAATCCCTAACATCCGAAGCCCTTCCACTTCGCGCAAAAGAACCTCTGGGTCTAAAACCACTCCATCCCCAATCAGGCAATATACCCCTTCGTGGAATATACCTGAGGGGATTTGATGAAGGACTACCTTATGCCCTCGGTGGTAGAGAGTATGTCCTGCGTTAGGCCCTCCCTGAAAGCGGGCCACCACAGAGTAGCGGCAAGCTAGGGTATCTACAACCTTCCCTTTTCCCTCATCACCCCACTGAAGCCCTAAAACAGCATCTACTCGGAGAGCCTTCACTGAATCGCTTGGAGAGCCTCCTGTACCGTCTCTCGTACAGGGAAAACAGTGTCTAAACGCGTGATATGCAAGAGATTACGCACATTAGCCGGAACAGAAGCCAAAATGAAATCACCCCCCGCCGACCGAGTCCGAGAGAAAAGAGTGATGAGAGAACCTAAGCCTGAGCTATTGACGTTTCGAACCGCCGAGAGGTCTAAGATAAAATGTTTTTGGCCTGCATCCAGCTGGCTCAATAGGGCATCCTTAAACTGTTGCTGAGTAGAATCGCCCATAAGGCTGCCCTCCAAACGAAATATAATCACCTTACCCTTGGTCTCCTGCGTATATGTCATATGAAGGTCTGGATTGAAGCTCATTTTTCAGCAAAGGTAGCGCTTTCTCTCCGATGAGGACATTCAGGCTGAGTGCACTCTGCATGAATGACCAGCTCATGACGGATAGGACGCATTTGAAAAAGAGCCCCTACACTCTCGACAATGGAGCCTAACTGAGGATCGCAAAACTCTTGGATATGCCCACACTCTACGCAGAGAAGGTGGTCATGTTGCCTGCGTCCCAAGCTGCGTTCATATAGAGTATAACCGCTTCCGAAGCTATATCGCTTGACCAACCCACATTCTGTGAGTAAATCCAGTGTATTATAAACCGTAGCTCGGCTAACACGCAGTCCCTTACCTATAAGATGCCGATGCAAAGTTTCAGCGTTGAAGTGAGTGAGCTCGGAGTATATAGCTCGCAAAATCTCGTAGCGCTCCTCGGTCCTTCTCAGACCTTTCCGAGCAATATGCTCATCTAAGGCCCGTATGGCTCGCTCTAAAGGAGAAGGTGGATACATATCGTCCAAATATGCGTAAAATAACCTAAAGCATCGGAGAGAAATCCGTCCGACCTTCACCCATAGATATAAAGGCTCAAGCTATGCTTTGTCGTATGAATAGCGTAAAAGTCATCCATGGAGCAAAGGACAAACTTTTGGAAATTTCATCAGTTTTGTTTTACTTAGGGGTGTTATGAAGAGGAGACCGAAGTCCGTCTCTCTCTGGCTGGGCTTTGGGCAACTGCATCCTCTCATCTTGCGTATGTATTCTATGATGCAATTCCTCCTTATAGGAACCATACTATGTCTCTCCCTTCTGTATGCGGAGGGCACCAGACAGCTTATGAACAATAACTGCGCCAATCACGGTTACATTCAAATCTGGGACAACGCAGATCCTCTCCGGACCTTTGCCACCTACAGCTGTCCTGAGTACTCCCGCCTTTATATCCGAGTAGCTGGCGGCGAGCGTATTTATATGGGCTTTCATATAGTAACTGACGCGGGCTCAGACCCCAACACGATCGCTAACGACGTATGGATGCGATTGCGCGATCCCAATGGCAACATCGTCATGGGCCCCATACAGCTCACAAGTGGTATGGGAGCCGGCTGGATTACTACCTGTAATCAGGCTCTCATAGGACCGGCTCCGCTCTACGCAGGCGGATATAATCCCCTCATATACAATGTACCTTCAGGCTCAGGGGGGAACTACTATATAGAGTTCGCTGTCAATAACAACCCTACCCAATATGTAAAGCGGGTTTTTAGATGGTTCGATATTACTGTGGCTCGTTGGAACGGCACGGGGTGGATACCGAAACCAGGGCGGCTCTGGAGCCGTAAGTGGGATTTTACGACTCGGGGCGGGAATAACCCTTTCGTCGGAACCCTCTATACCTATTCCCTGGACTCCGTTGTAACGAGCTTCAACTTCAACGGAATGCGACCATGGGGATTTGAGGTAAGCTGTAACTCCTTTGGAGCCTCTACAGTAGGAACGCCTCAGCAGCGCCGCCGCTCGGATTACCGACAAAATATTATCAACGCAGGCGGAATACCCGCTGCCCCTGAATATCCTGTCTTTCTCAACGATCCCGACCATGAGTACTACCCTACAGGGATTATAGGCAGCGTAGATTCCTTTTCTGTCATCCCTTGTACGCGAGAGAGCTATTGTATCTACGTTTCCCTCACCAAGCCAGGGCAAGTTTCCGTAACCCTTAATTTCCCTCCTCCTTATGTGCCTCGCACCTTTATTGAGAACTTAAACGCTGGCCCCAATTGCATCCCCTGGGATGGGCGAGATGGCAATGGAACCCTAATTCCCAACCAGACCTTAGTGAATGCCCAACTTGAGTTTTTCACTGGGCTAACCCATCTACCGCTGGTAGACGTAGAGCACCACAATAATGGATTTCGCGTATTCCTTGTAAGACCTACGCTGAGACCCAACAACACACCGTTACCTGACCCCCGAGTCTACTGGGATGACATCCTACTCACAGACCCTGCAAACTCCTTAGATGGGGTCCAGAACTTATCGCCCGGCTGCCAGCCTACCCCTACCTTCGGATGCCATAGGTGGCAAAACCGAGGCGTTAATAACCAGAACCCTGAAGTCATCAATACCTGGTGGTATACCAACACTGAACAACATACTTTTGTCATGGACGTAGACTCCGCTAAATGGCGTGTCTTCTCTCAAATTCTAAGTTGCACGGGACCAAATGGCGTGGAGGTTCAGCTCCGTTTTTGGCACGAGATACCCTTTTCATCCGTCTCATGGTCTGTCAGTACAACCCCAGCTGGGCTTTTAGGTCCAGCCATAGATACCGTGATAAATACCAGCGACCCTCAGTGGACTGAGGTTATTCTCACTTTTCCCGTAGTCCAGAATGGAAACGCTGTGAATATCACTTTTCAAGTCACGGCCGTCTCATCCAGGTATCCTTATTGCCGCGATCAAAGCACCCTATTCTGCACCGTCCTACCGATCGTCTGGGCCGCCCCCATACGAGGAAAAGTGTATGAAGGCTATAACCTCTTAGAGTGGGCAGTCGCTGTAGAGGCGGGCGTAAAGGGCTACTGGATAGAGCGGGCCACCGAGGAAGGCCGATTTATACCCATTGGTTACACGCCAGCTAAAGGCCAGAACTCTCTCTACGTTTACGAGGATAGATATCCTCCCTCAACAGAGCGCTGGTTTTATCGCCTCCGTACAGACGAGGATGGAGGTCAGGCCACCTACTCTAACACCATAGAACTGCTGCCTCTACCCTCTACCCCGCGCTTGATCTACGATGCGACTCGGAGCACCCTAATCCTTTCAGCTCCAAATGGATACACCGCTACCCTAGAAGCCTTCAATCCAGCAGGCCAACTTGTCTGGAAGACAAACATGACGCCAGGCGAGCAACCAGTCCCTCTCCCGCCCGGCCCTTACATTGTACGCATGGAGGCACAAGTTCTGCGCATACTTGTACCGTAAGAAGGCTCGAACCTCAGAAATGCTTTGTTACCTTTGAGCCATGATAAGCGAAGGGGTGGCAAAGACCATCTTATCGGAGAGCGAGGCCATATTAGCCCAAGCAGAGCGCCCTATAGAAAATCGGTTGTCGGATCTTATGCAGTTTTTACATGATCGCATACCTCATGCTTACTGGGTGGGTATCTACTGGCTGGAAGGGGAGGAACTCAAGTTAGGCCCTTATGCCGGTCCGCCAACCGAGCATACATGCATTCCCGTGGGACGCGGTGTGTGCGGTACAGCTGTGGCAGAGAGAAAAGACCAGATAGTCGCTGATGTCCGGACTTGTACTAACTACCTTGCCTGCAACCCAGAAACGCTCTCAGAGATAGTCGTACTGATTTATCATCCTGAGAGCGGCGACATCATTGGTCAAATTGACATAGATGGCAACCAGGTGGGAGCATTTGACGAATCAGACCGCGCCCTATTAGGAGCTATCGCTGACAAAATCGCCCATGCCATCTGGAGGTCATGAGGCAGCGAACTGTTAGATAGTAGTTCCTCTTTGGCAATAAAAGCGGCCCCAAGTACTCTCATCTCCACCTCTCTACGAAACAGAAGACCTTCGTAATCCTTTAGAGCGGGTATAAAGAGCCTAAGAAGCAGAACCCTTGAAGGGAAAAAATAAGGAGCTGACCGACCCATTTGCTTTTTGCTTGCTCGGTTTGAGGCAAAGGCTCTCCCATCTTAGAGGCCACCCCTCAGGAGAGTGATCTTGAGCGGTAGCTCAGATTTTTTCTCGTACTTTTGCCCTAACCCAGCCGAAGTGGCGGAACTGGTAGACGCGCACGTTTCAGGGGCGTGTGGGGTTTCCCGTGTGGGTTCGAGTCCCACCTTCGGCACTCTAACACTACGAGTTAGCTCCGTGCTTCCCCCCAACTATTCCTTTTGGCGTCAGCAAGCTCTTGACATTTTCGCTCAGAAGCGCAGCCAATACGGCGAGAGCTGGAAAGAGCTATCTCTGCCCTCTCTTATAGACATGCTGCACATTAAGGCCAGCCGCATTCGGACCCTTCTCACGGAGAGCCGGGAACCCGCTACGGGGGAAGCCATCTTACATGATTGGCTTGCCTTAGCTAACTACTCGGCTCTCGCTTTGACTAAGCTAAGAGGTATCTCTCCAGATAAAGCCTTGTCTGACATATACACCGAAGCTCAAACCCTTTTGATAAAAAAAAACCTAGACTATGGGGATGCATGGCAAGACATGCGTCCTCTTACTTTTATTGAATTCATTCTCATGAAGCTGGCTCGCTTAAAGCAAATGGATATGAATCCCCAGCAGTATGCAACCTCTATTGCAGATAATCTGTTTGACATAATGAATTATGCCCTTCTCTATCTAAGCCGATATGGAAGCTCATTTATTACCTCTTAGGGTCTGGATACAAACAGCTCTATGGGCGACACTTTTGCATGTGATGGGGGCTTTGGGGATAGATTACGCAGTTTGGCAAAGTGGAGTTGTGTATGATGTTATGGCAGGTCAGCTTCTGTTGCTAGTAGGAGGCATCTGGCTTTTGATGGTCTTGGCCTTAGCCCTGCTGCGTATGCGCCGATGGGGCTATTTAGACCCCGTACGCATCATTCTCTGGGTTTTAGGCGTGAGTCTTCTAAGCGCTCCTCTCAAAGCTCTGGGCGAGAGACTGATAGAGCCTCTCTTGAGAGAAGCCTATGAAGCTTACCCAGAAAAGCGCGCGGCAGCTCTACGAGCTTACTTCAGAGCTCAGTCGGAAAGCGGACGCGTGGACGTGCCGGTAGAGCAGCAGGAGCGATTGATAAACCAGCAGATAGAACTTTATCGGGCATACAGAGCCCGTCAAGCCCATTTAGATAAGGTTGTGATAGATAGAATGAAGGTGTTAGGAGTATTAGGAATGATATACGGGCTTATTTTGGGACTTCTTTTGCGCGGGGGTGGTAGTGCCTTAGGATCTGAGACAACTCCCCAGGCAAAAGCTGAAGATAGTGCTGCGTCGTCGTAAGGGAAGCGTGCCCCAGAAGCCTCTGGAGATAGGCTATATCCATCCCACTAAGCAATAAGTGGGTAGCATAGCTATGCCTTAAGGCATGGGGACTGATAGGTCGTCCTATGCCCGTTAGAATGGCCGCTTGTCTTACGATAGTGAAGGCCTGTACGCGAGTTAGCGGCCCACCTTTTTGACTCAGTAGTAAAATGGTCGTACCCCGAGAAGGGTAGCTCGCTCGTAAAGGCCAATAAGCCTCCAGAGCGACTCGAACCCCCGACCCATAAGGCACCCAGCGTACCTTTCCACCTTTACCTTCTACCCGCAGCACCTCCTCGGTTGTTTCTATATCCTCTAAGCGAAGTTGACATGCTTCACTCACGCGAAGTCCTGCTCCATACAGAAGTTCCAACAAAAGTCTATTTCGCCAGCCATGGCGTCGGTCTGTTGGATAGGTATCTATCAGCTTTTGAGCTTCCTGTGGAGTGAGGTAAGTAGGCACCTTTCGCCAGAAACGCGGATTCTCCCAAAAGTCTGACCAATCCGTAGAGACATATCCGGCTTCGTACAAAAATCGCAGTAGACTGCGTAAAGCCGCAAGCTTACGAGCTACAGTGATAGCCTGCCATTCGTTGGTCCGAGACAGAAGGCTCAGCTTTTCTTGAAGATGAGTTTGGCTCAGCCGATCATCTACAAAAGGCTTTATATCCCTTGCATACGCTTGGAGAGTGGCTGAACGAAGTCCTCTTTCTATCTGAAGGTACTGAAGCCACTCAGTCAAGATATCTTTGGTGAGGTGAAACGAATCCGAATCCTTCATGGCCCAAATGTAGCGCAGATTGGCAGTGGACGCGAGCCTATGTGGTATGGAAGTCAGCCTTGGTCGGATTTCTGGGGATACCTACGCAATACCTACGCCCATCAAGCTGAACTCACCTACTTAGAGAGCTCTTACGAAGGCCAACTCGTAGACTGGATATGGGAGACAGACCAGTACGATGCCCTCATCCTTAATCCAGGAGCTTTGGCTCATACAAGTTACGCCTTATACGACGCCCTTCTCGGATGTGGAAAACCATGTATAGAGGTGCATTACAGTCCTATACATCAGCGAGAGCGATTTCGCCAGCGCCTCATCACTGCACAAGCATGCCGCGGGGTAATCAGTGGTTTAGGATGGTTAGGGTATGAGTTGGCTCTAATAGCCCTCTTGCGGGACTAAGACACAGAATAAACTTCTGACACTTCTGCTTTGGTGTTTCTTCTAAAAAGCCCTATGTGATAAGCGTATGCTGTTACTGCAACTGCAAATCCAAAGCTACTTAGAAAAGCCAATCCAATGAGTAGATAGGGGTTGGTGTTAATTGGATATATGGGTTTGTATGGGGGTTGTATCACGAAAATGGGACTAGGGTAGACTCGCACAAAATCTTTCCTTCGCCCTCTCTCTTCAAGAAGGCCAGTATAAGCCTTTTGTAGCTCAACCAGCCGGCTTTCTAAGCTAAGTACTTTATCGTATTCTGCGAATGCCTCCGGAGACGGTACCTGAGGCATACCTAAGGCTGACGGTCCCGAAGTAATAATTTTGTATCTAACCCTCAGCTCTGATAAAGTTTGTTCTAAATTTTTTATTTCACTCAGCAGCTCCTGAAGCTGTTGTTCTGTTTCGGCAAGGGCTTTATCCATACCAATGGCGCTTCTGCAGAAAGATTCAACCTTTCTCTGAAAGAAGCCAGCCACCTTGTAGGCAAACTCAGGGTTAGGGTCGGTAATCTGAATAAGAATAGTAGCGTTTTTCGTAATACGAATATGAATGCTTTCCTCAATCATAGATTTTAGCTTTTTACCGCGACGACGAGGATCTTCTATCTTATCCAGACCGTAGTGAGAGTATAGTTTGAAGGTATCTATTAGCTCCTGCCTTAGTGAATAGGACTGGAGGTAGCTATAAGTGCGCTCTAAATCAGCTGAGTTGCCAGGTATGAGAGCCGCATGCTCAAGCAGAGGGGACGCCATGCTGAAATCAGGTGGGACAAATTCTACTTCGCACACATATAGGTCGGGAGCCGAGAGGACTATATAAGAAAATATAGAGGTTACTACAACCGAAAAAACCAATACACCTCTCCAGTATAGAGCAAGCGCATCTAAAAAGAGCTGGACCTTACCAGCCAAGGTGAGAGGATACACGCTTCTCAGGAAACTTTCTCAAATAGTTCTTTTTCAGAAAGACGACGCATGTGATAGAGATAGATAACCAGCAGTGATGATAAGGTAAAGGCGAATAGCCCGCTTAGTACTATCCACCGCAGAGGTCGAGGGTATGCGGGGGCAGTGGGACGGGTAGGCCTCACGATTAGCCATAGCTTCTCCTTGTATATGGAGAGATAGTAAGAACGTTCGGTGCGATAGTTGGAGAACCTGATTTTTAGTTGAGTAAGATTGTGAAGCTCTCTCTCTAACGTTATCATCTCATCGTAGTGAGCAAGATATTCGGTTAGCATTTCATCCCTATATAAAAGCCCCTGAGGAGCCAGATTTATGCGTCCAGTATTTGACTCGAGTACTGGTAGGTATTTATACATCCGGCGCAGTGCAGCTAATTGCTCCTGAACTTCACGCAGTCGCTTATCCACAGCAACTTCTTCTTCTAATAAAACTCCTTGCTTGATTTTAGATTCATGAGTGAAAACATCCAGCTCTTCTTTAATCTTATCCAAGATAAAATTGACAATTCTATAGGCATAGTCCGGATTCTCATCCAAGAAAGAAAGATACAAAGTAGAATTATTTGTGATGCGGTATGAGGACCGGCGAGATAACTCTCGCCTGAGAGCCTTCTCAAGCTTTAGTGGATCTTTGATTTTGGCTAAGTTGTAGTGCTCTATAAGCCTAAAGCTATCCACTACAGCTCCCCATAAGACAGGAGATTGGAGATAGGTATAGAATCTCTCCAAATCTATCGTTGAGCCGGGAACAACTTGGGGGGGGTGGGTAGAGAGATGAAAAGTTGAGGGAGGAACGAACTCAACCTCACAGAGATACTGATTGGGTTGAAGGTATTGCCAAATACCTACTATCGTAGCTACAAGGAGTGTGAATCCTATTATCCAAGGGAGAGATTGCCTCCACACCTTCACGTATAGAAGCAAGTGGGCGGGAATCCAGAGGAGCTTCTCACGCTGCACAAGACAAAGGTAAAAAGTTAGATCATACGCTGTACGGCTAATCAAACCAGATAGACTTATATTTGAGCCTTGTGCGTCCAATAGTGATAGCCATAGACGGATATGCCGCTACTGGGAAAAGCACTACAGCTCAAGGGGTAGCAGAACTGCTTGGATATCTACATATAGATTCTGGTGCGATGTATAGAGCTGCAGCTTGGTATCTACTACAGAAACAGGTACGACACATAGACGAAGAAAATCTTCCCGAGCTTATGAGTAGCTTTTCTCTCGATATGGAGAGGCGAGGCACAGAAATGCTAATCTATGTGAATGGAAAGCTCTTGCGGGATGAACTACGCCAACCTGAGATAGGGATTCTTGCTAGTGAGGTAAGTGGTATAGCGTGGCTGAGAGAACGGCTTATTCGGGAACAGCGACGTTTGGGAGAGAAGGGGGGGATTGTTATGGATGGGCGAGACATCGGTACAGTTGTATTTCCCCAAGCTGATCTAAAGGTGTTTATGCAGGCTGATATCCAGGCCCGAGTAGAGCGCCGGTACAAAGAGCTAATCGCTCAAGGCATCCCTACTACGCGTGAAGCTGTAGAGAAAGAGCTCTTGGAGAGAGACCAGCGAGACGAAACTCGCCCAATCAGTCCTCTGCGGCGTGCTCCCGATGCTCGTATATTGGACACAAGCCACCTAACTATCCCTGAACAAATCGCTATCGTCACGAAGTGGGCTGAGGTCCTTATCTATGCACCCTCCCCTTCGTAAAAAGTTATTACCTTCGGATTAGCATGCCCACTGTAACCATCAGTTCTAACTCAGGTTTTTGCTTTGGAGTCGTCTATGCCGTGGAGATGGCCGAGTCTTACCTCGCTCATCACCCTTACCTCTATTGCTTGGGTGATATCGTGCACAATGATGAGGAAGTACAGCGGCTCAAGCAGAAAGGTCTGCGAATCATCAGCCATTCTGACTTGCCCAACTTAGCCGGAGAAACTGTTTTGATTCGAGCTCACGGAGAACCGCCAGAAACATATGAGTTGGCCTTACGATATGGGATTCGGCTTTTGGATGCCTCATGCCCCGTAGTCCTCAAGCTACAGAATCGTTTACGCGAGATAGACCGTCCTGATGTCCAGATTGTGCTTTTAGGAAAGCTGGGACACCCTGAGATTATAGGTTTAGTAGGTCAGCTTGAAAAAGCCAAGCTATTCGTGGTGTCCTCACCAGAAGAGGTAGATACCCTACCCTTAGAGCCTCGTAAAGTTACTTACTTATTCAGTCAGACCACGAAGTCGCCGGCTCTTTTTGCCGCAGTGGCTGAGCGACTGCTGCAACGCTGTCCCGACTCTATCATAGCCGACACGTTGTGTCGCCAGGTTTCCAATCGAGAGCCCCACCTGGAAGCGTTCGCTCGGAGTCAAGATGTCGTCCTTTTCGTCGCCGGTAAAAAAAGCTCCAATGGCAAATCCCTTTTCTCTGTATGTCAAGCGGCTAACCCTCGGAGTTATTACATCTCTTCTCCAGAAGAGATTGTATGGGCCTGGTTAGAAGGAGCGGAAAAGATAGGTATAGCTGGGGCTACTTCCACCCCCCAGTGGCTGATGGAGAAAGTGAAGTCTCATATAGAGGCGCACTTTGCGACGATGGTGGCTCAGTAGTGTCTTCGGAGGGCTACTCTGGGGACAGATAGCGGGTGGATGGAGTTATGATTTCCTGAACATGGCTCCATCTGCTCGTAGTGCTTCTTTGGGAGGCTTAGCCTGGGAAGGCGGCAGGGACCTCAATGCAGTCGCTCAAAACCCTGCTCTGCTGCGGCCTATCTACCATCAGACATTTCATCTGACCGTACAACCCTACCTCGCTGATATCTTCATCAGCCAGCTATCGTATGCTTACCACTGGCGGGACATTGGTACTTTTTGGACGGGGCTCTTATACGTCAACTATGGTGCTATACGGCAAACAGATGAGTTAGGAAATGCCTTAGGCAACTTCCACGCTTATGAGGGTGCTTGGATGGCAGGAGCTGCGCGTCATTTTGGACGATGGCATGCTGGGATGAATATTAAGCTCCCTTTCTCAGTGATTTCGGTAGATAGATATCGCCGCTTCGGAATTGCAACGGATATAGGCATAGGGTATGAAGATAGTGTCGGAGGGTTGGGGTTTTCTGTCCTCCTACGCAGCTTAGGGGCAGAACTATCTCGTCCTGCAGGGCGGCCCTTCGCTCAGCCCTTCCCAACTTCTCTCCAGATGACTTTTAGCCATCGGGTGCCGCACGCCCCTTTTCGGGTACATATTGGAGCGATACACCTGGAGCGATGGCGCATGGCTTACAATGATCCGCTTCAGCCGGTGCGCTATGATTTATTAGGCAATCCCCTTCCACCACCTTCACCCAAATGGACTGAACACCTCTTTCGGCATATCGTAGCAGGAGTGGAGCTTTTTCCAGAAGGGGCATTTCGCCTACGAGCTGCCTATCATGTACAGCGGCGCCGCGAACTCAATCCCGTGGGGTCGTCTGCTCTTGGAGGGGTCAGCTTCGGTGCGAGCTTTGGCGGACGAAAATGGCAGTTAGATTACGGGTATGTTCTGTTTTTCCGTCAAGCCGCTGCCCATGCTTTCTCTTTAGCTGTAAAGCCTTTCCCTAACTAAATGGAGGAGCTTTTGGCGCTTCTAGCGCTTTTAGCCCAAGAAGGCATCGGCGGGCGCCAAATCCGAAAGCTACGGGAGGCATGGGGCAGCTTAGAGGTGTTATGGAGCTATCAGGACACGGCGCCTCTGCCCTCCCCTTTGCGCGGTCAGGTCTCTCACTTAGCTGCCCTTCGTAAATCAGCCGAAGCTACCTTGCGCCGCTGCGAGACTTTGGGCATCCAGCTCATACCCTATTACAGTCAAGCCTTCCCTCCCTTGCTGGAAGCTGCATCACCCCCTCCAGCATTGCTTTTCAAGAAAGGTCCTCATCCCCTTATAGGACAACCCCTGGTAGCTGTGGTGGGAACTCGTAAGCCTACCGCTTATGGTCTTCGGGTCACGGATTACTTTGTGGAGAAGCTCGTAGAAGCTGGTGTAGGGATTGTGAGCGGTTTAGCCTACGGAATTGATGCGCAGGCGCACCGGGCGACTTTAGAAAAAGGAGGGAAAACTATCGCTGTGCTTGCTCATGGATTAGAGCGCATTTATCCTCCTGCCCATCGGTCTTTAGCTGAGGCTATATTGGAAGGGGGGGCATGGCTAAGCGAGTATCCTCCGGGCGTCAAGTTACACCCGCTTCACTTTCCCTATCGAAACCGCGTTATTGCAGGGCTGGCCCACCTGACGCTGGTGATAGAATCCAGGCAGAGAGGAGGTGCTCTTTTTACGGCGCGAGCCGCCTTTGCCATGAATCGTCCTGTATTCGCTGTGCCAGGGGATATCTTCTCACCTGCTTCAGAAGGTACTCATAATCTCATTGCCGAGCAAGTCGCTCAGATAGCCTATGAACCGCGCCTTCTTTTGGAGGAGCTTCGTTGGCAGACCCAGCAGCTACCGCTTTCAGCTTCGCCTCCCCCTCCGGTAGAACAACCCAAACCCTCTGATCCCCTTCATGCACAGATTTACGCCCTTTTAGAGAAGGGCTTGAGGCACGTGGATGAACTCTGTGCCGCCATGGGACGCTCCATATCCGAGATTAGTTGGGCACTCATGCAAATGGAAATAGAGGGCTGGATAGCCCAAAAACCGGGCGGAGTTATTTTTCGGGTAGGCCCTCCAAATGCCATATCTTGACCAGACCATCGTCTCCACCCGAAGCCAAGGTGTCTGGGCTAATCCAGATAAGGGCATTCACGCTGCGTAGATGCCCTGGTAAAGTCAAAAGTTTCTCACCCGAATCGGCTTTCCAGATATGAATAAGTCTGTCTCGTCCACCTGTGGCGATGTACTTTCCACTGGGATGCCAAGCAATGGTATTAAGCGTGAGAGTGTGGGCAGGCTGCTCCCAAACCAGCTCAAGATCAAGCGTCCAAAGCTTGAGAGCCCCAGACTTTCCCCCCGAAGCCACCCAATCATTTGTAGGGCAAGTCTGAACCGTTAGGACAAAATGGGGATCAGCTTGAACTTTTCGTCTAACCCCTCTCTCCGAACGGGCGATTTCATAAAGATATCCATCCCGACCGGCACAGAAAAAGCTATTCGTCTGGGCCGATAAAGCAAACCCCCGAAGGCCTTCGGAACTTACTCGGATAGCAGCGAAGGGTTCGCTTTGCTCTATGTCCCAAAATAAAAAATACCCATCTCGGCCTGAGCTCCAGCCTTCTGGGTCTGAAGGATGAGAGCCTAAACCGAATACCCCATTTTCATGGGCGCGCATGCAGCGCTTAAGCTTTTTATGCTCAAGGTCTAAGACATACACTGTTCCTGAACTCTCGCCGACATACAGATTTTGGTTGGATGGGATAAAATGCAGCGAATAGATGGCGTTGGGGGTGCGAGCGACTGCGTAGGCATGCTTTCCGCTGGAGCAGCGCCACTGAGCGATATATCCATCTGACCCCGCCGAAAAAAGCGTCCTATGGACGTAATCACAAGTTAGAGCGTAAACAGGGCCGCTGTGTCCAGGTAAACTCCACTCTCCGATTAAGCGCACATCTACCTAAACAATATCTACAAACAAGTTTTCCGCTATAGTAGGCGGTAAGGCATATTCTCGCTCGCCACATCGTACCCAAAGCGCCCCATCCACCGGAAAGGGACCGAGCACTTCTACGATATCCCCCACTTGAAGCCCCAACAAACTAAGGGATTCGGCAATAGTCGGATGGTTTAGATAGCTTTGAATCCGCCCACGCTGTCCTCCGCGTAAGCGACTCAGAGGATATACCTTAGGAGTTAGAGCGGGTATTTCATCACCATGCGGATCCAACGCTGGCCGTCCTAAATAAGTGTAGAGCCGATCTATAAACTCATCATCGCACAAATGCTCTAAACGCTCCGCCAGGGCGTGGATTTTTTCTCCGGTGTAACCAAGCCGCTCGGAGACAAAAGTTTCCCATATCCGATGTCGTCGGATTACCCTCAAAGCCACACCACTACCCTTTTCTGTCAAGCTCACTCCATAGTAAGGACGATAGGCGATGTACCCCTTCTCGGCGAGTTTTTTGACCATGTCTGTAACAGCGCCGGGCGTAGTACCCATTCTTTGGGCTAAAGCTTGTAGGGATACTTCCTTCTCTGTCCCGCCTAAATACCACAAAGCCTTGAGGTAATTTTCCTCTGCAGGGGTCTCCATGAGACAAAGATACCAGTCCTATACCGAAAAGAAAGCCATTTCTACATAGAGATAGAACCCTTTCGGAAATCGGTTTCGCTAATATGAACATTGACGAGGGCCGGCTTACCGGCGGACAAGGCGGCTTGCAGGGCGCCAGGCAGGTCGGCGGTATCTTCTACGAAAGTGCCCCATCCTCCCAGAGCTTCTACCATCTTGTCATACCGGGTAAGACGGAGGTCTGTAGCAATAGCCCGCCCGTAGAAGGGGAGTTGAGCGCGTTTGATTTGAGTCCAAGCTGCGTCATTGCCTATCACCCCTACGAAAGGAAGCTGAAATCGGACGGCCGTATCGTATTCCATGCCGTTGAGCCCGAATGCCCCGTCCCCGAAAATCACCCATACATCGCTGTCTGGATAAATTAGCTTGGCTGCTATAGCATAAGGAGCCCCGGCTCCCAGCGTGCCCAAAGGCCCCGCATCTAGCCATTGACCCAGGCCCCGAGGACGCACCGTGTATGCTGCGCTGCCTACAATGTCGCCTCCATCCCCAATAACGATACTCTTGGGGGAGAGGCATTTATTGACCTCTAAGCCCAGTCTCAGGGGATTTACAGGGCGCGAAGAGGCGCTTGCTTCTGCCTCTACGTGGGCTTGCCGCATTTGCTCTTCTTGCCGAAGGAGATTTTTCCATTCCGTCCATGTATGATTAGGCGGGGAGAATAGACGCGACAACTTAGCCAGAAAGTCCCCCGGATCACCCCAACTGGATACGGTCGCCAAACGGTTACGCTTGAGCTCCGAGGCGTCCCGGTCTACCCGAATAAGCTGAGCCTTGTCTGAAATGGAGCTTCCATAGTTTAAGCGAAAATCTAAGGGCACACCCGCCAGTATTACCACATCGGCATGACTGAGGGCAAACTTTCTGGCATGGAGGAAAAATAACGGATGCTCGGCTCCAAGGGCGCCTCGAGCCATGCCATTCATGAAGGTGGGAATAGAAAGCGAATCTACTACATGGCGTATTTGATGGGCATAAGGAGAGAAGAGGATTTGACTTCCGAGGAGAAGAACGGGGCGTTCTGCGCCTCGGAGCAGCTCGGCCGCCGCTTTGACTTCGGCCTCACCTACTGAAAACGGTTCTATATCGGTGGGCATCTCCTCCTCAGTGGTGCTGGCCTTGTCAAAAAGAATATCCATGGGGCACTCTAAAAACACAGGCCCCATTACGCCCGTAGTTGCTGCTGTGAAGGCTCGTTTGAGGTAGTCGGGTATAGCTTTGGGAGATGGAACCTGCACAGACCATTTTGTGATCGGCTTGAGGACAGAGACATGATCCATTTCTTGAAGGGCACCCATACCAAGGGTAGGCTGGGCTGCCTGACCCCCGATAACTATCATAGGGGTTTGAGACCGCCAAGCATTAGCTACGGCGGTAACGACATTCATCACACCAGGGCCGGCCGTTACAGCGCAGACACCGATTTTTTGCGTGAGCCGCGCTGCAGCTTCGGCAGCAAAGCCAGCGGCCTGTTCATGCCGGAAGTCTATCACGGGCACACCGGCATCCGCACACCCTTCGTAAATCTCCATAATGTGTCCGCCCGATAGAGTGAAGAGATGGGTCATGCCCATATCCCTCAAAAGGCGCGCCATGAGGCGTCCACCTGTACTCATGCCGCAAAGATAAACTCCAACCCTTGGCTTGCTTAGTTGGGGGTAGAGGCGGGGGGGGGGGGGGGCCGGCCCCCCCCCCCCCCCCC
>JAOAHZ010000005.1 GCA_026414975.1 Bacteroidia bacterium | reverse complement strand
AGATGTGTATAAGAGACAGCCCCATAACCTCAAAGCCACCATAATGTAAATTTTCTCTTACCTTCGCCTCATGCCAGCGATCTCAGAACGGGCTCAGCTCGTGCCCCCCTCGCCCATCCGAAAGCTCGTACCTTACGCCAACGCTGCTAAGGCTCAAGGTAAAAAGGTCCTGCACCTCAATATTGGCCAACCTGACCTACCCACTCCCCCTGAGTTTTGGGAAGCTCTCCGAACCGCTCAGATAAAAGTTCTAGACTACACCGAATCCGCCGGCATGCCTGCCTTCCGAGAGGCCTATGCTCGGTTCTACAAGGAGATATATGGCATTCCCTTAGAGCCTGATCAGGTGCTCACCACAACCGGCGGCTCCGAAGCTTTGCTATTCGCTTTACTCACCCTTTTCTCCCCTGGCGATGAAGTGATTGTCATAGAGCCCACTTACGCCAACTACATTGGGCTAGGCTGGGCAACAGGGATAACCCTGAGACCCGTCCAAAGCCATATAAAGGAAGACTTTGCACTTCCTGCCCCTGATGTTTTGGAAGACGCTATTACATCCCGGACCCGAGGCATTCTCTTATGTAACCCCTCCAATCCTACTGGGAAGCTCTATTCAGAGACTGAAGTGCGCCAAATCGCCGAGATATGCCATCGCTATGGACTGTTTCTTCTAAGTGATGAGTCTTACCGGGACTACTGCTATGACGGAAAACGGTTTTTCTCTGCGTTAGAAGTAAAGGGAGCCGAGTCATTTGTCGTCGTGATAGATACCCTTTCCAAGCGATACTCCGTCTGCGGAGCGCGTATCGGCGCCTTAATCTCCCGCAATGCAGAAGTCATTCAAGCGGCTCTCAAGTGGGCTCAAGCCCGATTAGCTCCGCCTACCCTCGGCCAGATAGGAGGACTTGCTCTTCTGTCCCTTCCAAGTTCATATTATAGTCTCATCCAAGAGACCTTTCAAAAGCGTCGCGATGTGCTTATAGAGGGGCTGCGTACTATCCCGGGTGTAACGGTAGCAACCGTCCAAGGGGCCTTCTATCTTATGCCCAAGCTCCCTATTTCCGATAGCGATGCGTTCGCTCAGTGGCTTTTGGAGCGATTTGACATAGATGGGGTGACAGTCATGGTAGCACCCGGCACAGGATTCTTCTCCCAACCCGAGCAAGGGAAATCGCTTGTTAGAATCGCTTATGTATTAGACACGCCTTACTTGGAGCAGGCTGTGGAGATTTTACGCGCTGCCCTAAACATCTACGCTCGGGAGCAGGTTCCTATTCTGTAAAGACCGGCAAAGGCAAAAAAGGCCACGTAGAGTTGTGCCAAATGAAATGAAGCCGCCCCCCCACTTGACGTCCAACCTGCAAAAGGCGTCTAACTTCTTGTTCCACCTCTTCAGGGGGGGCCACCGCTATGTAAGCCCGATCCATGAGCCCGGGCCCCCAAAGCCAAAGGGGTAGTTCTCTTTCCTTATCCACTCGGTAAAAAGGCACAGGTAGCGTAGTACCTAAGAGAAAACCGCTTCGCTTAGGAAACGCTAACGTAAAGTCCTCCCGAATCCCAGCGTTGCTGAGCTCCTGAAAAGTATCTGGCCAGCGAAATCGCAAGTAATGCTGACGGCTCTGCGTGATAGGACGCCCTGCAAACTGTTCTAAAAGACCTTTTTCGGCAAGAAGCCGCTGAGGAGCATCTCGGCTCTCAAAAGAAGGATGCAAACCCACTGCATAGCCCTTACTTAGGAGCATTTGAATGGTACGCCTTACATCGGGGTGGTGGGGCGATACAAGACTATCGCGCCGATGGCGATTGGAAAGCAAAAAAAAGAATCGAGCTCGCTCAGGGGAAAAGTTAGAGACAATCTCTTCTATGGTATCATAGGGGTCTCTGTTTTTACCAAAGCGAACGCTTAGCCGCTTATGAAGGTCTCGATGCCATACCCCTCCTAACCACCATCGCAGACCTCCTCTCCCCTTCCAGGCGTATAGGTGATCAATATCCCATCCGATCTCCCAAGTAAAGGGAGGGTGGGGTAGGCGTATCTCTAACCGCTCCAATAACTCATACCAGCGCTGCAGTAGAAAAGGCTCTCGCCAAAAGGGAGCCCCATAAAAGGGGGCTTGGTGCCAAGCATATAAGCCCCATTCATCGTATCCGTACCTCCAGTCGTATAAAGGATAAAGCGTGAGTACGTAAAAAGCCATCGCTGGTAGGTCCCAGCCAAAGTCACCTTCTCCGGGAAAGAAGCCGCCTAAGTCCCAAGAAACTGAGAGAAAGGAGGTACCTGTCTGGGCGATAAACCCCGAATAGGGCAAGCGCAGGTGAGAGGCCCCTAAATCAGGGATGCCGTAGTCTATGACCCGCCATCCTGTGGGTACTTCTGCGGGCTTCCACTGGTCTGCCGGTACAATCTTATAGGGCAGAGGCGTCCAGATTTCACACAGCACCCGAAGGACAAAGCGTAGGCGAGGCGTATCCTGGGGCACTCGCCAGATAACACCCACCTCATGAGACGAATCGGAGGGCTGCATAACTGACCCCTAAATACACCAGCACCCCAGCACTTACCCAAAGGGCCGAAGGAATGCATAGCCCAAGCCCAACTCCACCTAAAACCACCAAACCCATCCATGGAAGATTACGAGAGCTTTTGAGGGAGAGAAAAGGTAAGCGACTCACCATGAGCCCCCCTACAAGAAGAATCTGCCCAATCCAAAAAGCAGGATGAAGTCCCATTCCCTCGGGAGCGGTGAGAAGCCAGAGCGCCCAGATAGCTCCCTGAGCAGGCGTGGGCAGCCCTTCAAAAAACCTTGGATTGGGAGAGGGACTGACATTGAAGCGGGCCAGACGCCAAGCGGCCAACAAGGGAAGCCCAAAGGGAGTCGCTACCATCCAAAACCGCACTTCAGTGCTGTAAGGTAGAAGGGGGAGAAAGAGCTTGAGGTAGTTGTAAAGCGCAAAAGTGGGGGCGATCCCGAAGCTCACTAAATCCGCCAGGGCATCCAACTCCTTTCCTAAGGCAGACTCTGCTTTCAAAAGACGCGCCATCCATCCATCTAACCAGTCACACACTATAGCCCCCCCCAAAGCCGCCGCAAAGTAAAGCCACTCAGCCTGGTAACTCAAGGTAATCGCCACAATCCCCAGAGCAAGGTTGCTTAGCGTCAGAAAGTTGGGTAGCAGGAAACTAACTCGCATAGAGCCTTTTCTCGTAGATGTAACGCTCCACAGCAGGAGGCACGAGATAGCGAATGGATTTACCTGCACCGATATAAGCTCGGATTTGATTGGCAGAGAGGTCTATTCGTGGGGCTTCAGGAAACTTTCTCATGAAAGGGCCTTCGGGTATATCTTCCCATGAGGTACCCCGGCGAGGATATACCCAGATAGACCATTCACGCAAGAGGCGTTCCCCTTCTCGCCAGGTCGGTAACGATGCAGCTGTATCCGCACCCAGTAAAATCACCCACCGCATCTGAGGATAAGCCGACCGGAGGAAATGAAGCGTCTGGATTGTATAAGACGGGAGGGGTAAGTGAAGTTCTACATCGCTTACTTGGCAAGCTGGCTCTTCCGCCACACTAAGTCTGGCCATCGCTAAGCGATGCTCTATAGAAGCTAAAGATTCGGCTGCTTTGTGGGGGTTTTGCGGCGAGACGACAAACCAGATTTGTTGGAGGTCTGTCTCATTGAGCCAATAGCGGGCTAACAGCAGATGCCCCATATGCATAGGATTGAAGGAGCCAAAAAACAACCCTACCTTCATACAAGCCGGTGAAGAAGTCGCTCCAGCCGTTCCAAAGCCCGCTTGAGGTCGTCGTTATACAGCACATAATCAAACTGACTCACCATTCGCAGCTCCTCCTCAGCCCGAGCCAGTCTTTCGGCTAAGTCTTCGGGGGTATGGGGAGCCCGAGCTAATAGCCGCTCGCGCAGAGCTTCTATGGAGGGAGGCACTAAGAAGACCGTCGTCAGGCGATCCGCTAACTCCCGTTTGAGAGAAAGGGCCCCCCTTACATCCTTGACGAAAAGAGCCCATTTTCCCAGGCTTTGTATGCGCTCCAGCTCTCGGCGCAGCGTGCCGTATCGATAGCCTGAAAACAGCCTTTCCCATTCAACGAACCCCCCCTGAGCTAACTCCATATCAAACTCCACTTCGGAAAGAAAGTAGTAGTCGCGTCCATGGACCTCTCCGGGGCGAGGGGGACGCGTCGTAGCCGATATAGAAAAAGCTAAGCCCTCGTATTTCTCCACTAAGAGCTGGGCCAGAGTGGTTTTGCCGGATCCACTGGGACCCGTTAGGAGCAGGGCTTTCACCACCACAAAAGTAGGAGGAGGCGCTCAGGACAGATAGGTCCAACCCGACTCATAAGGGTCCTTAGGACGCAACAGAAGGGCTGCGAGCCATCCTACAGCAAATCCTCCTATATGGGCCCAAAAGGCAATCCCCCCTGCTACACCCACTATCCAGTCCGTCAGTTTATCTACGATCCCGTGCGCTACCTGGATGACAAACCACATAACCAGAAACACCCGAGCCGACAAGCTCGTAAAGAAGAAGGGAGGAATGTAAGTCCAGATTTTTGCATGCGGAAAGAGAACAAGATAAGCCCCCATAACCCCCGAAATAGCCCCTGAAGCCCCCACCACAGGTACTTCCGATAAGGGGTACAGAAGAATATGCGTGAAAAGAGCCCCCAATCCTGAGCCTAAATACAAGAGACCATACGCCACTTTGCCCAAAACATCTTCTACATTGTCTCCAAATACCCACAAAGCCCACATATTGAAAAGAAGATGAGCCCAGCTACCATGCATAAACATAGAGGTGAAAGCCTTCTCTACCGAAAAAGGGTCCGAGGGTATATAGCCCAGCGTCAATAAAGCTTCAGCTAACCCTTCCCCCGAGTCGTAGTTCTGCACAAAGAACCAGATATTAGCCCCTATGATTAGAGCGGTCAGAAGGGGAAACGAGCGAGAACGGTTAATATCACGAATCGGCAGCACTCTTATGGAGAGGGTGAACGGTCTTTCATCACTTCACCTACCTGGCGAGCCAGGCTTGTAATCTCTACTGGTAAAATCCATTTAGCTGAAGGAGACTGGCCTAGGTTCTTGAGCGCTTCCAAGTATTGAATAAGCATGGTGTTGGAGTCAGCCAAACGAGCGGCTTCACTAATCTTTTGAAGGGCCAACGCATAGCCTTCCGCGGCAAGAAGCTGAGCTTGACGCTGGGCCTCAGCTTGAAGGATTAGCGATTCTTTCTGGGCCTCGGCTTCTAAAATGCGCGCTGTCTTTTCTCCCTCTGCACGAAGGATTTGGGACTGTTTGGCCCCTTCAGCTTCGGTAACCATGGCTCGGCGGTTACGCTCGGCCGCCATTTGCTTGGTCATGGATTCTTGAACCTCAGCCGGCGGTAGAATCTCCTTGATTTCCACAGCATTTACCTGAACGCCCCAGCGATGCGTAACTTCATCCAACTTTACACGCAGCTTCTGATTGATTTCATCCCGTTTAGACAACACATCGTCCAGAGCGATATCTCCAATCACAGCCCGCAGCGTCGTCGTTGCTAAACCTTCTGTAGCTTGAAAGACATTCTGCACATTTACGACCGAAGCCAAGGGATCTACAATCTGCAAGTAAATCAGAAAGTCTATGGATATAGGGGCGTTGTCCCGTGTGATGCAGGTCTGCTTAGGAATCTCCATTATGCGTTCTCTCAGGTCTACGCGTATAGGCGTGTCTATGACTGGAATTACAACTACGAGGCCTGGTCCTTTGGCTTGAGGAAGCGCCCGCCCCAGTCTCAATACGACGAGCCGCTGATACTCAGGGAGGACTTTGAGGCTGGAGAGAAGGAGGAGCACCACCAGCCCTATCAAAATGTAGGCTAGCATGGACGCTAAGGTACAGCTTTTGGAGGTAGAGACTTGACTTATTCAGAAAAGTTGTACCTTTGCACCACACCGCGGGGTAGAGCAGTGGTAGCTCGTCGGGCTCATAACCCGAAGGTCGTGGGTTCGAATCCCACCCCCGCAACGATTGGCCCTCAATAATCGTGTTTTTAGAGCGGTAGGGCTTGGAAATCCCTCTTCCTCAGAAGGGTAAAGACTAGGTGCGGTGGAGGTTCTAAGCCTAAGCATCTCAGTGGTGCTGTACCTATCTCCGAAAACGAAATCCGAGCTAATATTGTTGCCCCTAAGGTGTCCTCTATAGAAGCTATCTTACGAGACGCTCTGGCAGGCCGTCACCTCTCAGTAGAAGACGGCGCAAGACTCTATTATGAAGCCCCTCTCCCTTCACTCATGGCTTATGCCCATGCCCTTCGCCTAAAACTGAAAGCTGATACCCCTCACATCGTTACATGGCAAATAGATAGGAATGTCAACACTACCAACATTTGCATCGCTAACTGCAAATTCTGCAACTTTTTCCGTCCACCTGGCCACCCCGAAGGCTATGTTACCGATGATGAAACTTACCGCCGAAAGATAGAAGAAACCCTATCTCTGGGTGGCGATCAACTGCTCCTACAAGGAGGACATCATCCAGACTTGGGCATAGAATACTACGAAACGCTGTTCCGGAAGCTCAAAAGCTGGTATCCTGGATTGCGCCTTCATGCGCTCAGCCCTTCGGAGATTGTGCATATTTGCGAAAGGGATGGTCTTACTTATGAAGAGGCTCTTCTGCGACTGCGAGCCGCAGGAATGGATTCCTTACCGGGAGCGGGCGCTGAAATCCTTATAGACCGGGTACGGCGGCTTATCTCGGCGGGTAAATGTACCGCCGACCAGTGGCTAGAAGTCATGCGTACCGCCCACCGACTCAATATACCCACGAGCGCCACTATGATGTTTGGGCATGTAGAGACGATTGAAGAGCGCATGGAACATCTGGTAAAGATTCGCCAGTTACAGTCCGAAAAACCTGCAGGTAGCTACGGCTTCACGGCCTTCATTTTATGGCCCTTCCAAGATGAGGGGACGAAACTCAAAAAAGTCAGAGGTGTGCGCAATCAGGTCACACCCCATGAATACGTAAGGATGCTGGCGATTGCTCGGCTTATGCTCCCGAATATCCCTAATATCCAAGTATCGTGGCTCACAGTAGGCCCTGAAACAGCTCAGGTGTGCCTGCACGCTGGCGCCAATGACATGGGCTCTATCATGATAGAAGAAAACGTCGTATCGGCTGCCGGAGCGCGTTATCGCTTCACAGCTGAGGAAATGCAGCGAGTCATACGAGAAGCTGGATTTGAGCCCCGTCTGCGAGACCAGCTCTATCGCTTTCGTGAAGAGCCTGTCCTCTAATAATAGCGTCTCTCGTCCAAAGCGCGCACGAGGAGAGAGAGTTAGGATGGGACGCCTGCGGAAGAGCCCTTCCGCAGAGCCTCCTGCAGCACTAAGCCGGTTGGGGTATCACACCGAGCCACCTCCGCTGGAGTCCCTGCTGCAAGGAGGTAACCTCCTTTTTCTCCGCCCTCAGGACCAAGCTCTATAACCCAGTCGGCTCGCTGAATCACATCCAAGTTGTGTTCTATGATAATCACTGTATTACCCCTATCCACGAGCCGATGAAGGGCTTCTAAGAGTTTCGCTATGTCATCCATGTGGAGCCCGGTTGTAGGCTCATCCAAGATGTATAAGGTACGCTTTGTATCAGGACGAGCGAGCTGCTCAGCGAGCTTGATGCGCTGCGCCTCCCCACCCGAAAGGGTAGGAGAAGGCTGCCCCAGCGGTACATAACCCAATCCTATTTCCTCCATCGCTCGCAGATAACGGTAAATTTTTGGATGTGCCGAGAAAAACTCACAAGCCTCACTGACTGTCATCCGCAAAACGTCACTGATATTTTTCCCTCGGTACCGCACCTCTAAGGTCTCAGGGTTGTAGCGCTGACCATGACAAGTAGGACAGGTTACATACACAGGAGGTAGGAATCCCATTTCTATGGTTTGCACGCCAGCGCCTTGGCAGGTTTCGCATCGACCTGCGTTCTTGACATTGAATGAAAATCGTCCAGGCTTGTAGCCTCTGGCTCGCGATAAAGGCAGTTCGGCATACCACCGCCGAATCTCATCCATCACGCCCGTGTAAGTAGCGGGATTGCTGCGAGGGGTACGACCAATGGGGTCCTGATCCACCAGGATCACTTTGTCTATTTTTTCAGCGCCTTCTATGGCTTCATACGGAAGCCCTGGAATATATCTATCGCGACGAGCTCGCAAAAGAGCAGGATACAGCGTATCTAAAACTAAACTGCTTTTACCCGAGCCGCTCACGCCAGCCACGACTATTAGCGTGCTCAAAGGAAACGCCACATCTAAATCTTTCAGATTATGACCCCGAGCCCCCCTAAGTGTAATATATCCTTGATTATGAGGTCGGGAAGCGTACGTAGGGATTTGGCGCCGCCTGCTGAGGTAGTCTGAAGTAAGGCTTGGACGAGCTATAAACTCTTCATAGGGACCTTGAGCCACAAGGTAACCGCCTTTTTTTCCTCCGACTGGTCCTATCTCCACAAGCCAATCCGCCGCTCGCATGGTTTCTTCATCATGTTCTATCACAATTACGGTGCTGCCTTGATCGCGCAGACCTTGAAGGGCCTTGAGGAGGAAACGGTTATCTCGGGGATGAAGCCCAATGCTTGGTTCATCCAAAATGTACAATACCTCCGTGAGCCCTACGCCGAGTTGGGCTGCTAATCGTACCCGCTGCCCTTCTCCACCCGATAAAGTGTGCATGGGTCTGAAAAGAGAAAGATATCCTAACCCTACCCGCTCTAAAAACCCAATACGCTTCCGAATCTCCCGAATGAGATCCGCTCCGACGGCCTGCGCCATAGGAGAGAGTTTTGAGGGAAGCGTGTCTAACCAGCTCCCCAATGCGGAGAGCTCCATTAGCCCCAAGTCCCCAATGGATAGCCCATCTATGAGGAAGGCAAGAGACTCCTTTCGCAATCGCTTTCCTTCGCAGGCAGGACAGGATACAGATAGGAGATACTTCTCGGTCCACGCTGGAGGACGGTCCTGATAGTAAGCGGACTGAATGTATTCCCATAGGGAACTGGGGCGATGCCAAGTACCCAGGGGCATCTCTTCCACTTCACTTTCCCGCTCAGCGATAAACTGTCCAGCTGGAGCCTCCCCCCAAATGAGAGCATGCTGTTTAGCAAGAGGAAGGTCTCCCCAGGATTGATTAGGAGAGACTTTATGGCGTTTCAGCAGCTCCCGCCAAAAAACGAGTACAAACGAGTCCTCCCTTGCAGGCGTAAGGGCCTCCTGAACAGGTAACATAGGGTCGGGGAAGAGGGCCTCTACATGGAGAGTCCGTACCGTACCCATCCCGCGGCAGGTCGGACAAGCACCGTATTTGCTGTTGTGGGAAAACGTATTAGGCTGCGGCTCATCCACTCCAGTACCTGTCGCTGGGTCTATGTAATCCAATGAATAAGCCCGAATCTCCGCTCGTCCCTTCTGAGCTACATACAGCGTACGCTTGCCCATCTTGAGGGCAATCTGTACGGTACGCCTTAGCGCCTCGGGAGAGATAGCGGGGTCAAGGGTATCTATAAGCACTTCTATGTCGTGTATTTTGGACCGGTCTAAATGAGGAATGCCCTCGGTGAGATCTCGCCACTCACCATCAATACGCACGTGTTCAAATCCCTTCTTGAGGAGGCGTTGAAGTTCCTCTCTATAATGTCCTTTTCGAGCCCGAACAATAGGTGCCAATATCTGGATGACCTTTCCCCCAAACCATTCCCGCAGAGAAGCCACAAGTTGCTCCTCGGTGTAGCGCTCCAATCTTTCGCCCGTAACTAAGCTATGCGGCTCAGCTATCCGTGTATAGAGCAGTCTAAGATAATCGTATATCTGAGTCGTGGTACCCACTGTGGAGCGAGGATTATGGGTGTAGCGGTGCTGGTCCATTGCGATGACGGGGCTAAGCCCTTCTAAGCCGTCTAAGTCTGGCCGCTCCATCGTCTGGAGAAACTGACGAGCATACACCGAAAAGGTCTCCGCATACCGCCGCTGGCCCTCCGCATAAAGCGTATCATAAACAAGAGAGCTCTTACCTGAACCACTCACCCCCGTAACCACGATAAAGCTGTATCGCGGGAAGGCTACGGTGATATCCTTGAGATTATGTGTGCGAACGCCCCGTAAGAAAATATCCATTCGGGCGAAAGTAAGCGCCGAAGAAGATTGATCGCAAGCTGTGACCGAAGCTCCCTCCATAGGCTTTTGAGTTGTAGAGCGACTGAAGACTATACAAAAATGGAAGCCAAGGCGTTATTTAGTCCCCTCTGAATGAAAGAGGGCTCAGCTTTAGAACCTTCCCCTGTTAGCCCCCAGCATAAGGTTCGGATTCTGCGCCTTATCAGCCGACTGAATGTCGGGGGTCCAGCTCACCATGTACTTACGCTTACACAAAAGCAAATAGAACAAGGTCATGAAATCCTCCTTGTAGCGGGTCGCGAGCCGTCAGGCGAGCTGCGGGCCAAGGCTTGGATAGAAAGGCACGGGGTTTCAGTGTACTATATACCGACATTGGAGAGGGAACCCTCCCTTTGGAAGGACCTTCAAACGCTATGGTGGCTGTGGAAGCTGATGCGCCGCTGGAAACCTCAAATAGTGGACACCCACACAGCCAAAGCCGGCGCATTAGGCCGAGTAGCGGGATGGCTTGCCGGAGCTCCCATACGCATCCATACCTTTCACGGGCACTCCTTAGAGGGGTATTTTTCTCCTTTCGTCTCCTACCTCTATCGGCTCATAGAACGGTTCTTATCTCGGCTCTCGCATCGTATCATAGTCCTCAGCGAGCGGCAAAAAACTGACTTAGTAGAGCGATTCCACATAGCTTCCCCTCAAAAGGTAGTCGTTATTCCCTTGGGATTTGACCTCAGTCGGCTAGACGAGTACGAAGAAGCAGCGGTTTGCGCCCTACGAACCCAGTGGCTGGGAAGTGAATCTACTCCTATCATCGCATGGATAGGGCGAATGGTGCCTATCAAGCGAGTAGACCGACTGCTGCACGCTGCAGCCGAGCTAAAAAAGAGAGGGATGCGGTTTCAACTGGTCTTGGTAGGGGATGGACCGCAGTACCAAGCGTGGAAGGTACTTGCCCATTCGATCGGTGTCTCTGCGATATGGGCTGGTATGCGATGGGATATACCCGTCATCCTACGGGCTGTGGATGCAGTCGTCCTAACCTCCGATAATGAAGGCACCCCCGTGGTCCTTATAGAGGCTTTGGCCTGTGGCACACCCGTGGCAGCTACGCCCGTGGGAGGCATACCAGACTTACTGGAGGAAGGACGATGGGGGACTCTATTGCAAGAACCCTTGGCAGATAGCTTAGAAACCTTTCTAAATAACCTACCTGAAGCTCGCCAGCGAGCCAAGGCAGCTAAATCCTATATCCGCGCCCAATACAGTTACGAGCGCCTTCTCAGAGACATGGAGGCTCTATATGGTCACCTTTTGACACACCCCTAACTTTGCGGCATGAGACCTATTCGCTTTGGGACCGACGGCTGGCGCGCTATTATCGCTAAAGACTTCACCTTTGACAATCTTAGTCGTATCACTGAAGCTACTGCTCAATGGCTTCAGCGTCGCCACACTCAGCCCAAGGTCATGATAGGGTACGATTGCCGCTTTCTTTCCGATAAGTTTGCAGAGGCCGTCGCCCAGCAGTTAGCTCAAAAAGGTATCAAAGTCTATCTAAGCCCTTCCTTTGCCACGACGCCCATGGTCTCTTTTGCCACCATGCAGCATCAGTGTCATTTGGGTATCGTCATCACAGCTTCCCATAATCCTCCTGAGTACTCTGGCTACAAGCTCAAGGCTTCATATGGTGGTCCAGCCCCGGTGTCTATCCTTCAAGAGATAGAAGCTCTCATCCCACCTGACCCCGTGGAAGTTCCAGATAAGTGGGAAGTTCTATTGCAAGAGCGTCAGTTAGAAATCTACGACATGGAAGCCCTGTATTACAACTACATCAAAAGCCGATTTGACCTCAAGGCTTTGGCTAAGCTACCCTATAGAATCGGCTTTGACGCTATGTATGGGGCAGGACAGCGTATCTTCCCTAAGCTCCTGCCCTCCATAGAGAGTTTCCGTTGTGAAATCAACCCGAGCTTTGGTGGGATTAATCCCGAGCCTATCCCTAAAAACTTATCCGACTTTGCCATGTTTATGCGGGACCGAGGGCTGGACTTGGGGTTTATTTTAGATGGCGATGCGGATCGGATCGGCATGATGGGTCCAGGGGGGAAATACATAGATGCCCATCACATTATTTTGCTTGTTCTACACTATCTTGTACGCTACCGAGGAGAAAGAGGACGAGTGATCTTGAGCCTGAGCTGCGCAACTCGCGTAGGAGAGTATGCTCGGCGACAGGGACTGCCCGTGGAAATCACACCAGTAGGCTTTAAGTACATAGCCGAACGCATGCAAACGAATCCTGATACGCTTCTGGGAGCAGAGGAGTCTGGCGGTGTCGCGATTCCGTCTCATATTCCTGAGCGGGATGGGACTTTCGTAGCCCTTATGATCCTTCAGATGCTTGCCGAAACAGGTAAAAGTTTAGAGATGCTGCTGAAAGAAATTTACGAGGTTGTCGGTCCTTTTGCGGTAGATCGGCTGGATTGGTCCGTGGAGGAGGATCGGAAACGGAAAGCTCTGCATCAGCTTGAAGAGAGACCCCCGGCCGCCTTTGCAGGGAAAGCCATCCAGGCGATCGACCGAACTGACGGTTATAAGCTCCTTTTGGAGGGCGGTGAAGCCATCATGTTTAGAGCCTCGGGCACAGAGCCTATCCTGCGCATTTACTCAGAAGCGGAGACGGCCGAACGAGCAGAGGCTCTCATTACAGCAGGGCAAGAGTGGGTTATGAGCTTATGAAGATTATCTGTGTAGCTCGCAGCTACCCCCTTCATGCCCAAGAGATGGGTGCCCTCCCTCCTGAAAAGCCTATCTTCTTCCTCAAGCCTCGGAGCGCCTGGGCGGTCAGTGGCGAAATCATCTATCCAGCCTTTACGCAGCGGTTGGAGTATGAAACAGAGTTGGTATTCCGCGTAGCCCGAAGTGGGGCTCACTTACAGCCTCAACAAGCAGTGGAGTATGTAGATGCCATCACGGTGGGCTTAGACCTAACCGCTCGAGACCTTCAATCTGAGCTCAAATCCAAAGGATTGCCCTGGGAAATGGCTAAGGCCTTTGATGGATCAGCCTGGTGGGGGGCTTGGCTACCTATACCAGATGGATGGGAGGATGTACCTTTCAAACTTTACCGCGACTCTATCTTGCTCCAAGTAGGATACGGCCGCGACCTCCTATTCTCTCTCGGCGAAATTATCGCTGCAGCTTCTCGGTTTTTCACCCTGGAACCCGGCGATGTGCTCTTTACAGGTACGCCAGCAGGCGTAGGTCCTGTTCAGCGCGAGGATACCCTCCATGTCTTCTTCGGCGACAAGCAGGTAGGTACATTTTTCGTGCGGTCTCATTCATGAGCAGTTGATAGAAGCGAAGCATTTTTGACCATGCCCAGCCTATCTGGAATCCATCCAGGCCTCTTCTCCTCTGCTGACAAAAGCCCGAATGCTAAATTTAGGGCTAATCCCTCAGGCAATGGACGGTATAGATTTGGGCTTGACTATACGCTTCTGCGAGTCTGCCTCATAGGGGGACTTATCGGAGGGGGGCTGTGCTCCCCGCCAACGGCTCATACGCCTCGTCTCGTTATCGGTATTGTCATAGATCAAATGCGAGCAGATTATTTGAGACGCTTTTCCTACAAGCGCACAGGTGGCTTTCGCCGACTCATGGAGGAAGGGCTAGTCTATTGGAACTGCCACTACACTTACTTCCCCACTTATACGGGACCCGGTCATAGTTCTATTTACACGGGCACAACCCCAGCCTATCATGGCATTGTAGCGAATACATGGTACGAACGCAGCTTAGGTCGCCTCTACTACTGCGTCGCAGATACGACAGTGCGTTCTGTAGGCACTTCATACCCAGTGGGCCAGCGATCCCCTCGCACGCTTTGGGCTAGCACTATCACGGACGAGTTACGATACGCCTCTCAGTTTCGGAGTAAAGTGATTGGGATTGCTCTAAAGGACCGAGCCGCTATCCTTCCCGCTGGACGCGCAGGAAACTTAGCCCTTTGGTTTGATAGCAGGGCGGGTGCATGGATAACCAGCTCTTATTATACTGACACCCTTCCCTCCTGGGTAGAACAGTTCAACGCTCAGCGGTATCCCGACAGCCTCTTAAGGTTACCTTGGCGCCTGCAGCATACTCGGGCTTGCTCGGATGAGAGTCCTCACGAAGGTTCAATAGGAGGCACGACTTCGTTTCCTCATCAGCCTACAAGCTACGAAGAGCTTGTTATGACTCCCGCAGGGAACTGGCTCACTTTCCGCTTAGCTCAAATCGCCATAGAAGCCGAAAAGCTCGGGCAGCGTCAGGGCATTACGGACTTCTTGGCAATCAGTTTATCCAGTCCTGACTTGGTGGGTCATATCTTCGGTACAGAGAGCTGCGAAATAGAAGAGATGTATCAAGTGTTGGATAGGCAGCTCGGAGAGTTTTTGAACTACCTAACTTGGCGATTTCGGCGAGAGGAGGTATTGGTATTTCTCACGGCCGACCATGGTGCGGCCCCGACTCCAGAAGCCTTAGTGGAGAAAGGATGGAACGCAGGGCGTTATCCTGAAAAAGCGCTTCTTGCCGAGGCTCAGGCTTACTTGCGCTCTATGATGTTCCTTCCAGACACCTTGCGTCCTATTGAGGCCTTCCTAAATCAGAGTTTTTACTTCGCTCAGGGCCTGTCTCCTGCTCAGCGGCACGAGGCGGCGACTCTCCTCAAGCATTGGCTCCTGAGACGAGCTCACATCACCCATGTTTATACCGCTGAGGATTTAGCTGGACCAGGCGGTAGCAGCTATGCTTTTCAAATGCTACAGGCAGGATTTCTACCAGCCCGCAGCGGGGACCTCATAGTTGTTTATGCCCCAGGGTGGATAGAAGCTGAAGGGTATGCCGTCGGTACAACTCACGGCTCTATTTGGACCTACGATACGCACATACCCCTTATCTGGTGGGGTGGAGGCATACGAGGCGGAAGCATCTATACACGAGTCCCCATTACAGCTATCGCTTCTACTTTAGCCTTTATTTTGAGAACCCCCCTTCCTTCGGCTGCTTTCACTCCTCCCCTTCAGGAGGTCATAGAACAGTGGAGACTACCTCGCTTTGACGAGGAGTTTCACGGTGGTAGATAAGTTTATTCATACCTTCGCTATATGGAGCAGCCAGAGTTTGGACTGGTGTATGTTGTATGCGCCCACTTAGAAGAGGCTAAGCGCTTAGCTCAACTGACCTTAGAGCGGCGACTGGCTGCTTGTGCGAATATCGTCCCTTCTATCCATTCGCTCTATTGGTGGGAAGGCAAGCTGCAAGAGGACTCCGAAACCCTCCTGCTCCTTAAGGCCCCTTACACTTATTACCAAGCCATAGAGAATCTCATCCGAACCCACCACTCCTATAAGGTGCCAGCTATCCTTTTGCTACCTATTGCACAGGGGCTGCCAGAGTATCTGAGATGGCTTGCAGCCGAGACTGAGTTTGATTACTAAGCTGCTACTCCTGTCAGCGCTTACATACGCTGACACGACGAGACTGCCCAAACGCTTTTGGATAGGGACAGCCCTTAGCTACGCAGGGGTTTATGGAGTTCCTATGTTCCTTTGGTACGACTGGTCCACGGCCCGAGGTTGGCGCTTCTTTGACGATGGAGGTGAGTGGAAACAGATGGACAAGTTAGGGCATGTATGGACGACTTATCATTTGAGCTGGATATACCGTACATGGGCTGAATCTTGCGGCTATCCCTCGGATAAGGCTCGCATATTAGCAGCTCTATTAGCTTGGAGCTTTCAGAATAGCATAGAAATAGCGGATGGGTTTTTTCCAAAATGGGGTGCTTCCTTCTGGGATGTAGTAGCTAATACGATGGGCACGGGACTTTTCTGGATAGCGGATTATCTACGTCCCTGGCGAATAGACGTGAGGTTTTCATTTTTTCCCTCCCCCTACGCTGCTCAACGTCCTGACCTATTGGGACGGGGTTTAGCCCAAATCCTCAAGGACTATAATGGACAAACTTACTGGCTAGTGATCATGCACGCCTCGCTACCCGTAGGGATAGCGATTGGGCATGGAGCCAGAGGGTTGTTAGGGGGGTACGGACGAGAGCCCAAAAGCCTGATTGAAGCGCGAGAATACCGCCGCTGGCTACTCAGCTTAGACCCCCACTGGGAAGTGCTTATACGGCGATCACGCTGGGCAATGAGTATCTTTGTAGCTATAAAAACACCCTTCCCCGCCCTTGTTTATGAGAGGTCTGCGCTTCGTGTGGCTTGGATTTATTTTTAGCTCCGTAGGGCTTATTTCGCCTCAGCCCTATCGCCCTCAGGTCAATAGCCTTTCTGCCCCCGATACGAACTTTCTACCTCGCCTTTTAGCCGAAAAGGCTCCTCATCTTCAGCCCTACCTTCATGCCGCCAAGACTTATCGCATCCAAATCCTCTATACTCAAGTCAATCGCGACGCTCAAAATCGGCCCATCCTAAAACATTACGCTTTTCGGTTAGATACGACTGAATACTTCTATCCCGCCAGCTTAGTCAAACTGCCCCTATCCGCCCTTGCCTTAGAACGATTAGAACGGCTCAAGGGACAGGGCATCACCCCTTATACGCCTTTTGTATTAGAAAGTCCCTTTCACTCGGGGTGCTTCACCCAGCTACCTAAGCAGCTGTATAGCGTGGTGGATTGCATTCGCCGCCAGCTCGTATTCAGTGATAATCCCACCTTTGACTATTTGTATGCCTTAGTCGGACCGGTCCACGCCACGCATACTTTGCATCAACGAGGCTATACTTCCGCTTATTTTGGACACCGGCTGAGCCGTAGCTGTAATACCCAGGAGAACTTTTGCGTAGAACGGATCGTCTTTTTGCGAGACAAAGCGCCTGCTTATACTCTCCCTCCCACCTGTATTCAAGAGCCTCCGCCTCATCCTTATAGCAAGCACCCCTACCTTTTCACCCCTTACTCTAACGCTCTAAGCCTCAAGGATGCCCATGCCATTCTAATGAGCTTGATTTTCCCTCAGACAATGCGCCCTTCTGAACGATTTCAGCTTAGCAGCGAGGCCTATCATCTTATTCGTCGGTATTTGTCTATGTATCCTTCTGAAGCACGCGACCCCGACTACAATCTCAAAGAGTATCACGACGGTGTCCGAAAGTACTTCTTAATGGGGGCCAGTGATAGCGTTCCCCTCCCAGCCCGCATACGCATTTTCAATAAAGTCGGTATGGCTTATGGGTATCTGTCGGACGTAGCGTATATCGTGGATTTTGACTTAGGCGTTGAGTTTTTTCTGTCGGCGGTGATTTATGTGGGAGAGGGTTATTTAGGCTTTCCGCCGGCTCAAGGGTATCCATGGAGCCTTGGCCTCCGGTTTTTAAGAGAGCTGGGATGGGTTATTTACCGATATGAGACCACCCGCAAGCGTCCTTACTTCCCTGACTTGAGCGCATTTAGGTATGATTACAGGCGCCCTTGAACAGCGCATTCATATTCTGCCAGAATCGGTCATCAATCAGATAGCAGCCGGTGAGGTTGTTCTGCGTCCTGCCTCCGTCATAAAGGAACTGGGAGAAAATGCCATAGATGCCGAGGCTTTTTCCATCTCTATTTGGACTGAGCAGGGAGGAAAGAAGCGCATCCAAGTAACAGACGATGGAATAGGCATGTCTCCCATAGACGCTGAGCTGTGCTTTGAGCGACATGCCACCTCTAAAATATCATCCGCCAAAGACCTGAGTCGCCTCCTAACGAAAGGATTTCGAGGAGAGGCTTTAGCTAGTATTGCAGCCGTAGCTGAAGTAGAGCTTTTCACACGCCGCCCTCAAGACAAGATAGGAACTCATGTTCAAATAGCCTTCGGCAAAAAGCTGCTGGTAGAGCCAACTCGCTGTGCCCCCGGCACCACTCTCATCGTACAAAAGCTTTTTCATAAACTCCCAGTCCGACGAAAATCCCTGCGCTCCGATGCCACCGAGCACCGCCACAATCTCCAAGAGTTTTTTCGTTTAGCTTATCCCCACCCTGAACGGCTATTTCGCTTCTACCACAACGACACCCTTCTTTATGACTTACCTCCCACCTCTCCCCTAAACCGCATCTTAGCTTTGCATCCGGAGCTCCGAACCGAAGACCTCGTCAGCGTAGAAGACACTACCCCCTTCTTCTCTGCCCAAGGTTTTCTCGTATTACCCGAGGCTACGCCCCCCCAAAACCGAGAGGGGTTTTTATTCATCAATCGACGCTACATCCGCCATGCGGGTCTTCAGCAGTCCATTTACCAGGTATATAAGCCGCTTTTACGGGAAGAGCAGCGCCCTTTGTACTGGCTTTTTTTGGAAATAGACCCCGCTCAGATAGACATCAACATAACGCCCTCTAAGACCGAGGTGTGCCTGCTCCATGAGATGGAGGTTCGGGCGATGCTTCAGAGTATAGTTCGGCGTATTTTGGCTGTAGCCCGTCTGGCGCTACCCACCGACTGGATAGAAAAAAGCACCGCTAAGCTGCCGCCGCCTCCCTCAGCTCCCCCGCCCCCCTCTCAGCCGAACTCGTCAACTATCTTGCCTCTTCCTAATCCTACTGGACGAGAGCTGCCTGATTATCTATTACTCTTTGGGCGATTCTTAGTACTGCGCCGAGCAGGAGAGGTGTGGCTGCTCGATTTGTTTGGAGCTCATCAACGCATCTTGTATGAAAGGTATGTCCAGGGCATTCCCGTATCCCCTCAAGGTCTGCTTTTTCCCGTCCACGCTTCCGTTACGCCCATTCAAGCTGCCCATCTGACTGAGCTTATACCGGCTTTAGAGCGAGCGGGATTACGGATAGAAATACGAGAAGGTCGTGAAGCCGTACTCCATAGCGTACCAGCAGGGCTTTCACCCGCAGCCGCTTTACCAGTCCTACAGGAAATACTCCGATTAGCTGAAGCGCTCCCTCCTGATTGGCGAGAACGGATAGCTCAGCATATGGCCCGCCATAGCGTGGCTCGTCCCCCTTATCCCTTATCGCCAGAAGCCGTAGAGGCCTTATGGCAGGACCTTCAGCGCTGCGCGCAGCCCGAGTATAGCCCCACAGGACGCCGCATTCGCTTCCTCCTCACAGAAGAAGCACTGGAACGGCTATTCCAATAAAGACGCTCTCAGGACAGGTATAAAGCGCCCACAAACCAGGTTCTCTCCTCTGTCATGCCCGAAACTGTGAAATACCGTGCGCAAGGCCAGCCTACCTCACAATACACCCGCTGCCACACCTATTTGAGTCAGAAGCCACAGGCGTGTCGCCAAAAAGCTCTCCCCCTGATCAAACCGGCTCCATAACCGCTTGACTGGTTCGGGGCGCATTCCGTAGGCCTGGCTCAAGAAACAAGGCTCAGCGTAGGCATAAGCCCAATCTCGCAAAGGGCCTCTCAGCCATTGAGCCAAAGGAACCGTAAAACCCCACTTTTTGCGTTCAACGAGCGAAGCTGGCAGGTAGTCTTTCAATATATCTCTCAGAAAAGGCTTGTACTGAACCTCAGCGCCCGGGCGAGGGTATTTGTACCGAGGTGGGATCTGCCAAGCAAGGGCCACGGCCCGCTTATCTAACAGGGGAACTCGCACTTCTAAGCTGTGCTGCATAGAAGCCCGATCTACTTTGGTAAGAAGGTCATCAGGGAGGTAGTGAAGAAAATCCCAAGCCGCTTGCGCTTCGGGGGCGAGTGAAGGAAGGGTATAAGGCGTCCGCCACGGACCCATCACCTCAGGCAAGAGCTCTTTTACCTCCCTCCAACTGAAGGTATATTGCTCTTGCGAAAAGATATGCTCGGGAACAGCCTGAGTCGGGAGACGGAGAAGCTCGCTGACCCGCTTATAGCGAGGGTTGGGCGCTAAAGCTACTAAGGAAGCGCTTCGGCGCCAGAATCCTGGCACTAAGCTCAGTCGTCTCGCCCATCGGTAGCGTCCATAGCCCCAATACAGCTCATCTCCCCCGTCACCTGCCAATACAACCTTGACGGATCGAGCCGCCAGTCGGGAAACCAGATAGGTAGGAATAGCCGATACATCGCCGAAAGGCTCATCGTACCAGCTATGCAGGGTCGGCAAAAGCGACAGCGCCTCCTGCGGCCCCAGTATCTCGTAGTCTATCGGTAAGCCTAAATGTTGAGCTACCGCTTGGGCATAGGGTAGCTCGTTATGCGTCTGTTCAGCAAAACCGATGGAAAAAGCCTTCAGTTTATACCCTGCTTCAGCGGCCAAAGCCGCTATCAGGGAGGAATCAGTTCCCCCACTCAGGAAAAGTCCAACGGGCACATCGCTCACCAAGTGTTCGCGTACGGCTCGGCGTAGTTCGGCTCTTAAGGCATCTTTGAGATCAGCATGGGATAAAGTTAGCTTCGGCATTTGCCAAAGCCGCTGTCGGTCGTAGTACAAATAGCGCTGAAATCCATCCGATGAAATCCGCCACAGTTCTCCTGGCAAAACTTTATACACGTTCTCATACCAGCTCAGCGGGGCAGGAATGAACCCCAAATGCAAAAATTCAGCTACGGCCTCGGGTCGTCTCTGCAGCTTAGGTAGCCATACCCGCAGAACTTTCAGTTCAGAAGCAAAGTATATCCCTTCTGGTAAAACCGCTACCCACAAAGGCTTTATACCAAAGGCATCTCGCGCCAAAAAAAGCTCCTTTTTCCCCTCATCGTAGAGCGCCAGGGCAAACATCCCTTCCAGCTTTTCTACAAACTTTTCCCCCCACCGCTTGTAAGCCCACAAAAGAACTTCGGTATCGCTATGAGTACGAGGACAAAAGCGATTGACCTCGGCTAAAGCGCGAAAGTTATAGACCTCGCCGTTGTAGACTATCCAAGCCGAGTCAAGCTGGAGAGGCTGATGCGCAGCCTCAGATAAGTCTAAAATACTGAGACGCGTATGAGCTAGGCCCACCTGCCCCTCGGCAGACTGCCAAAAACGGGCAGCGTCTGGCCCCCGATGTCGCAGTAGCTCAAGGGCACGATGAAGAGGGGGCGGCGCTCCCTCCTTCCACAGAAAGTACCCTGCAAAACCGCACACCAGCGCTTACTTATCCGCTTCGCCTAAGACAGGGTCAACAGACCCAATCAATAAAACCGCATCCGAAACCATAGCCCCCTCCAAGAGCTTCTCTAAAACTTGTAGGTTGGCAAAGGAGGGAGACTTGATCTTCACCCGCCAAGGGATACCGGTCCCATCGGAGTAAATGTAAAAGCCTAACTCGCCTTTCGGTGCCTCTATAGCGTGGTAGACCTCGGTATCAGGCGGAGCCAAAGGCCCTACATCTGTCATCATAAAGTCATGGATCATGCCCTCCATGGAAAAATAAACCTCATGCTTAGAGGGATAGGCTGCTTTGGCGTTATCCAATCGAATCTCCCCTTTAGGAAGTTGGGCGATGCACTGCTCTACGATGCGAGCGCTTTGCTCCATCTCATCCATACGCACGTGATAACGAGCCAATATATCTCCTTCCTCCCGGATGGGAACTTCAAAATCTACTTCGTCATACACAAGATAGGGCTCGTAGTACCGAATATCATACGGAACCCCACAAGCCCGCAGATTAGGCCCTGTAAATCCATAGGCAATAGCTTCCTCCTTAGAGATGGCCCCGATACCTTCTACCCGACGAAGGAAAATAGGGTTTTTATCCAAAAGCCTACGCCAACTGCGCAGCTCGGGGTAGAAGTCCTTGATGAAACGGCGAATCATATCTAAAGTTTCCTCCGTTATATCGTATTGTACTCCACCGATTCGGCAGTGGCTTACCGTGAATCGAACCCCCGCCAGCTTGTCAAAAATGGAATAGATTTTCTCTCGCTCGCGAAAGGTCCAGAGAAACATAGATACCGCCCCAGCATCCATTATCATGGTACCGAGCCAAAGGAGGTGGGAAGAAATACGAGCCAGCTCACAAGCAATTGTACGAATGTATTGTGCCCGGAGAGGAGCTTGTATCCCTATCAGCTTTTCTACGGCTAAGCAGAAAGCTACATTGTTAGAATACGGAGAGAGGTAGTCCATTCGGTCAGTGTAAGGCATAAACTCTTGAGGCGTTTTATACTCGGCGATTTTCTCTATGCCGCGATGGAGATAGCCAATATCTATAACGGCTTTCACGATGCGCTCGCCATCCAGCATGAGCACAGCCCGAAGGACGCCATGAGTAGCAGGATGTTGAGGCCCCATGTTCAAGATAACCCGCGTGCTTAGCGGGTCTGACTCATCTACCTCTACGAGGGTATGCTTATCTTCTAAGCGTTTGTACAGGGCAAGCTGATGCTTAGGAAAGAAAGTGGGCTGAGCTTGCTGGCTAAGGGACACCTTAGTCATACGGCAAACCTAACAAAATGCTCCCGTACCTAATCTAAGGCTCAGTAGAGAGACCTACAAGAAAAGCCCAGCCCAACAAGCTGAGAGTAGAGAGGCTAAAGCCCCTCCCAGCACAGCCCGCAGACCTAACTGGGCCAGTTCACTTCGGCGCTCCGGGACTAAGCTACCGATCCCCCCAAGCTGTATAGCAATGGAGCTGAAGTTGGCGAAACCACTAAGAGCATAAGTCGCTATTAGACGGGCGGTATCGCTCAGTTCAGGCATAGCAGCCAAACGGGTGTAGGCAATAAACTCGTTGATGACGATTTTTTGGCCGATGAGAGCCCCAACCGCTAAGCTCTCCCGCCAATCTACCCCCAATAGCCAAGCAATAGGACGAAAAACTTGGCCCAATGCCCACTCTAAGGATAGCCCTGCATACATGCCCTTTGAACTGTGCTGAATCCAGGTATTGATGTGGAGAAGGTCCCCGATTCGCAGCAGGAGATAGTTGAGGAGAGCCAGGGCAGCGATAAAAGCCAAGAGCATAGCGGCGATATTAGCTGCCAAGCGCAAGCCATCCGAGGCGCCCTGAGCCAGAGCTTCCAAAAGGTTAGCCGCTCGAGCCATTGGAGGAAGGGTCAGCGGTTTCGTAGAAGCAGTAGAATCCGTCTCCGGTAGAAGCAGTTTGGCGAAAACTAAGGCCGCTGGAGCATTCATCACCGAAGCCGCCATGAGATGAAGAGCGAACTTCTGGCGCAAGAGGGGGTCGTTCCCCCCTAAGAATCCCACATAAGCTGCCAGTACCCCACCCGCTAAGGTCGCCATCCCCCCTACCATGATAGCCAATAGCTCCGAACGCGATAAGCCTCCTAAGAAGGGGCGAATAAGTAGAGGGGCTTCCGTTTGACCCAAAAAGATGTTAGAGGCGACGCATAAACTCTCGGGGCCCGAGGTACCTAAACTTCGCCGCATGACCCATGCTACCGCTCTTACAATAGCTTGAAGGATACCCAAATGGTAAAGCGCCGAAGTAAGCGCCGAGAAAAAAATCACCGTGGGTAGAACTTGTAGAACGAAGATATACCCAAACGTCTGACTATACTCCGGTCGGACTAAGTTACCGAACAAGAACTCTGCCCCTGTGTGGGAGAAATCCAAGACTCGGACAAAAGCTCGGCTGAGATACTCAAAGGCTGAGCGTACTATGGGCACCTTTAGAATCAGCCAGCCAATAGACGCCTGCAGAAGCAGCCCCCCCAGCACCACTCGTCCCATGAAGGGGCGGCGGCGTTCGGCGGCTAGCCACGCCAGGAGCAACAATATAGGTATGCCCAAAAGTCCCTGCATTAGTTATCGCTCTCCTCTTCAGCAGGGCCAAGTTTGCGCAGCTCATCACGCAACCGAGCAGCTGTCTCGTAATCTTCGTTAGCTAAGGCTTCTTCTAATAGTCGCTTGAGTTCTTCTCGAGTGAGGTTGCTGGAGCGGCGAGTCCCTCTTGAAGGCGGGGTTTGGCGTTCTTCTCGCTCCTCTTCCTCTTCCACGACAGGCTGACCCGCCTGCTCCAGTACATCCTCTTCACAATAAATCGGTGCCCGAGCCCGAAGCGCTAAGGCTATCCCATCGCTGGGACGACAATCCACTACTACCTCCTGACCCCCGCTATCCAAGATTAGGTGAGCGTAAAAGGTAGAGTCTTGGAGCCGATCTATGATGACTTCAACTAGAGAGACCCCCAGTTCTCGCAGGGTATTGATGAATAGATCGTGAGTGAGCGGACGAGGATGCTTGATATTTTCTAACTCAATGTTGATGGCATGAGCCTCAGGAAACCCTATGACAATCGGGAGGCGCCGACTGCCATATCGCTCCCGAAGCATAATCACAAACGCACTATAAGGTTCGGTCGGAGAGCGGCTAAGACCCGCTATCTCCATCTCCACCTTCGCCATTTGGTCAAAGGTACGAAAGCCGCTCCTTCTGATGCCTCCATTCGGGGTGATTTTGTATGTTTTGGAGTAAGGCATGCAAGGAGCTGATGCGGTGGGTTCTCAGCTTAGCATGACTGGTTTGGCCCAAATCTTGGCAGTCTTAGGGTTGAGTATTCTTTCCGCTCAGGTCCTACCCGACTCCATAGATGCGGTACGATGGGAACTTCAGTTAGAAGACCAAGCCGAGCATAGCCCTGAAGGCATAGACTGGACCCAGGTAGCAGACTTATACGAAGACTTGGTACGGCATCCGATAGATTTGAATCAGGCTTCAGATGAAGAGCTTCTCCGAGTGCCGGGGATGACGCCCCAGCTTGTACGGGCACTGCGAGCTCACCAAGTTCGCTATGGTCCGCTTCTCTCCTTGTACGAGCTACAAGCTATCCCTGGATTTACTGAGTCGGTGTATCGGACCTTACGTCCTTACATAACGGTTCGTCCGGCGACGGAGTTAGACTTGGGCCGGGGTAGCCCCCGAGCACCTACATGGGCCCAGATTCGTTCAGCCGCTCGACTTACAATCATTCAGCGCCTGCAGCGGTCGTGGCGAACCACCTATGATCAAGGACGCTGGGCTCCTGAAACATTACGTGGAGCTTTGGGCGACCCCTATCGGCTTTACACTCGGGCATGGCTTCAAGCCAACTCTTACCTTTCAGCGGCGATTATAGCGGAAAAAGACCCATATGAACCCCTCCAATGGGCTGTACAACGACGCTATCACGGCTTAGACTTTCTGAGCGGGCATGTTGCTATTGGGCAAATCGGGACGCTTGAACGGCTGATTCTGGGCGACTACATCCTCCAAATAGGGCAAGGATTGGTATTTGCCCGAGGACTGGGGTTTGGCAAAGGAGGGGACCCTATCCTTACGCTAAAGCAGCCCTCATTGGGCCTTGTACCATACTCATCGGTGAATGAATACCAGTTTTGGCGGGGTGCAGCTGCAACGCTTCGCTTCTCTGAGCAGTGGTCCTTGACGGGAATCGTATCGCGACTACATCAAGACGGCACACCCGCCCCGCAGGATACTACGACGGAAACCGAGCCCTTCATCCAGACCCTCCTCTCCTCGGGCTTACATCGTACGCCCAGTGAAATGGCGCGCCGTCGAAATCTCCGACACGACGCAGCTGGCGGCCTTCTCACTTGGCGGAAAAAATGGCACACGGCTGGCGCCACCCTCCTCTATCAGCGATTCACGCCTCCTCTCAACCTGGCAGGCGAACGGCCCTATCGCTACTTCAGTTTCGTAGGCTCAGAGAACCTCGTCGGTAGCGTGTTTTGGGACATCACGCTGGGTCCATTCAATACCTTCGGCGAAGTCGCCCAAAGCCGCTCGGGGGGACGCGCCCTTACCGCTTCATGCATCGCCCCGCTCCATACCACCTTAGATATCGCCCTTCAAATGCGCCACTTTGACCCCAACTTTCATTCGTTCTATGCCTACACTTTCGCTGAGCGTCCCTTCGCCGTACAAAACGAACAAGGTGTTTATTTCGGTATTCGTATAAGACCCTCTTCTCACTGGGAATTCTCCGCTTTCCATGACTTATATCGCTTCCCTTGGTACCGATACCTGGCTTCGGCCCCCTCTGAAGGGCATGAGAGTCTCGTTCAAGTTACCTATACGATTCGTCGGCGCCTGATGCTGTACTTACGCATCCGACACGAGAGCAAGCCATACAACCTCCGTTTCACCTCAGCTGAAGAAGCTGTCTTTCACAGGCTTATTACTCATCAACGCACCCATGTCCGCTTACACGGCTTGTATGAAATCAATCCTTTCTGGCGCTATCAAGCCCGCATAGAAATTAGCCACTACCGGCGAGAGGAACTCAGTGGCGGATACCTACTCTATCAAGACCTACGATGGCAACCTAATCTGAGATGGAGCGTAAGCGTCCGATGGACTGTCTATCGCATTACCCATTATGATGCGCGGATTTATACCTACGAAGCCATGCCACCAACAACCTTCTTTATTCCGGGCTACTACGGCGAGGGTCAGCGATTTTACGTTCTCCTGCGATGGCGGCCCAGCTCCAACTGGACTCTATGGCTACGAGTAGGACAAAATCTATTTCGCCCTCCGGCAGACCTGCTTTTCCGACGAACCTTAGAAGGCCTACTTCAAGTACGCTACACTCTCTGAGTACCGTCTACCTTTCCATTCAAATCCTGGACGCAGCAGAAGCCATCCCAGCATCACCACTTGGTAGAAAGGGTAAAGGAGAGCCGACACCACCCAGTACTTGAGCTTAGGAGGAGGGCTCTGGGTATAGGAAAAGCCCTTCCAAGCTATCCATGCCTGAAGGCTGCTTAGGATGGCCCATGCCCATATAGCCTGGGCGGGTTTATAAAGGGTTGCTATGACGAGGCATACCTGCGCCCCCGCTAAAAGCCCCAATCCTACCTTAGTCCATGGGGCAGGATATAGATGCCGTTTGGAGAGCCAGCGTAAGCGCTGCTGAACCAAAGCTCGCCAAGTAAAGGCCGGCTGCGTCTGCACCACCGCTTCACTGAATACCAGAGCCTGCGGACCAAACGCCAAGCAAATACGCTGTACGAGAAGGTCATCATCTCCACTGGGGTGGGCACCCGCTGCGCCCCAACCCATCACTTTCTCAAACGCAGAACGCCTATACGCTAAAAGAGCGCCATTAGCGGTAAGTGGTTCCCCTTGCTGCCAACTACCTGCCGTGAGAACAAGAACGCCCGACAATTCTATCCGCTGAAACTCAATCAGCCAGTTCTCCAGAGGAGGGAACCGAATCCAGCCCCCTACGACCTGCACGCCAGAGCAGTGGAAAGGACGGAGCATTTTCTCCACCGTGTCTGGGAGATGAACTGTATCCGCGTCCGTCGTAAGAATAACCTCACCCCGAGCTGTTTCTATACCCAAGCGTAGGGCCGCTTTTTTTCCCTCCTGTCCAGGCAGCAGCCGAAGCGCTCGGACCTTAGCCGAAGCATATCGGAGAGCTATCGCATGCGTCTCATCCTCGCTATGGTCATCTATGACGATGATCTCGTCGGGTGGATGCGTCTGACGCAAAAGCGACTCTAAACAAGCCGACAGATGGAGCGCTTCATTTCGCGCCGGGATAAGAACCGAGACGGAAGGAAATCCCCTGCCTTGGGAATCATGAAAGACCTTTAGCCTGACTCTACCCCATCGCCATAAGATATAGGCGTAGGCCGTCCATACACCCCAGAACAAGGTCATGAATACCGTATCCATCCACGAAACTTACAGAGGTCAGGTGGCGTTTTTTCTACCTGACAAGCTCTCATAAAATCGGATGGTGGCATGAAGACCACCCCAAAGCTGCCGCAGGCGGAAGCACTCATTGGGACTATGGACGGCGTCTGTGGGCAGCCCAAAACCCATAAGAATAACGGGTGGATGGCCCACGGCTCTTTGGAGATGGGAGAGGATAGGGATAGAACCACCCTCTCGCACAGGAATAGGGACCGAGCCGAAGGCTTCGGTTAGGGCTTGCTCGGCAGCTTGATAATAAGGCGAGTCGGTCGGAGTCTCGAAAGCAGGAGCCGGCTCATGAAGGAGGCGCACCTCTACTTCTACACCCGCAGGCGCAAGCTGAGAGATGTACTGGCGAAAGGATTCCCATATAGCTTGAGGGTCTTGATCGGGCACGAGACGCATGGATACTTTCGCCGTCGCCTGCGCCGGAATGATCGTCTTAGCCCCTTCGCCCGTGTAGCCGCTCAGTAACCCATTTACATCCAAAGTCGGGCGGATACTAATGCGCTCTATGGGAGCAAAACCCACTTCACCTGAGAGGGCAGACACCCCCATAAGACGCTGATAGTGCTCGTCGGTAGCGGGAAGCCTGCGCCAGAGGCGACGCTGCTTCTCATCGGGAGCACGCACCCGGTCATAAAACCCCGGTATCTGGATGCGTCCATCTTCGCTTTTGAGCCGGGCCAGCAAGGTGGCTAGGGCTAAAGCTGGATTGGGCGCCACTCCCCCAAAACTCCCTGAATGAAGGTCGCGCTGCGGTCCGCGCACGGTTATTTCCGTATAAACCAGACCCCGAAGCCCTACCGTCAAAGTGGGTACCCCTTCAGCAAAAAAAGCGGTATCCGATACCACCACTACATCACTCTGCCACGCCTTCCCATGCTGCCGAAGCATACCGTACAAGGTTTCGCTGCCTGTCTCCTCCTCGCCTTCTATGACAGCATGGATAGACAACGGCAAGTCCCCATACCGCTCTATGAGGTACTGCCATGCCGCAAGGTGAATAAAAACCTGCCCTTTATCATCGGAGGCTCCCCGGGCGTAGATACATTCATCAGCTATGCGGGGAGAAAAAGGCGGACTGTGCCAAAGCTCCAACGGCTCAGGCGGCTGTACATCATAATGCCCATAAAATAGAGCCGTAGGTGCCCCCGAAGGCCCTGCACGATAAGCATGAACTATAGGCGGTTCCCCCCATAACTCTACCCAAAAGCCCAGCTTTTCTAAGTAGGCCTTAAGCCATTGAGCGGTGGCTTTTAGGTCTGGACGATGCTGGGTTTGAGCGCTGACACTGGGAAAGCTCAAAAAGGCAAACAGGTCTTGTATAAGCTGGGGCGATCGCTGCTTTATCCATTCTGTTGGATGCATGCTCAAAGGTACCTATTCCCTAAGGTAGAGCCGTTTGAGTTCCGCTATATCTTTAGGACTTATCCAGCCTGTCTGCTCTAAGAATCCTACAATTCCTCTCAAGACTTCAGAGGTGTAGCGCTTTCGGTAGAGGGCTGAATCCCTCAAAAGGAGACGCGTTAGGGCACGGAGGTCTTCCTCAGCGGCGCGGCGCTTGCCCAGAAAGAAGGGGAGGTGATAATAAAAGCTACCCCGCAGAAATCGTACCTCTACATCGTCAGGGCTTCGATCAACTGCTGCATCCATTTGACTCACCGCTTGAAAGAAGTAATCGCGCTTACGGAAAGGGTTTGAAGCGTATCGGGCCTTGAGGGCGGTTAGGCCGTATATATACATCTGCAGCGGCGTCTGCGGACCATACTTCCGTATCAAAGACTCGAAAGTTTTTTCAGCTTCTTCCATGTACAGCTCAGACTGCACAGCTAAGAAGTAAAGTTTCTGACCTCGCTTGTAGAAACTATCTTCGTAGAAATCGGATGCAGCTTGGGCTTGGAGCATAGCCATACTGCTGAGGAAAACAAATACCTGCTCTCTCATGGCAGCTCTAAGTTGTCTAAAAGCGAGCGGTGCGCAAGGTGCCATTCTATCGTTCTGTTTAGGCCTGTCCAAAAATCTACTTGGGGCGTCCAGCCCAAGTGTCTTTGAGCTTTCTGAATATCCGCCTGAGTGTGAAGAAGGTCAGCTTTAGGGAAGGGATGCTGAACAATCTGAGCTTTTTTGCCCAGACGCTCTTCTATATGCACAATCACATCGGTAAGGGAGGTTGGGGCTTGTCCCCCCCCGATATTGAATACTTCATACCCTTGGACAGACAAAGCGGCTACAGTTCCCGCCGCTACATCCTCCACATAAGTGAAATCTCTGGACTGCTTTCCATCTCCATATAACTGAAGCGGCTGACCTCTGTAAATCCATTCAATGAAGCGAAAAATGCTCATGTCGGGGCGTCCCGCCGGTCCGTAAACAGTAAAGTAGCGAAGGACAGCTGCATGGATACCAAACTGATAAGCATATGTGTAAGCGAGCACTTCGGCAGCCTTCTTAGAGGCAGCGTAAGGGGAAATGGGCGTATTGACTGGACAGTCTTCGGTGAAAGGGAGCGCGGTCCCTGCATACAGAGAAGAAGTAGAAGCCAGCACATAGCGTCCCACACTGTACCGACGCATCAGTTCCAGCAGATATAAACTTCCCGTGGCATTCGTATGATGATACACCAGGGGGTCTCGTAAGCTAGCTCGAACCCCAGCTCGAGCCGCCAAGTTAATAACCGCATCTATCGGAGCAATAAGCTCAAATAGAGCCGATAAACTATGCCAGTCAGCTATATCTACGGCATGAAACGTAAAGTTCGGATATTCAAGAAGGCGGGCAAGACGATACTTCTTGAGGGAGGGGGCATAATAGTCGTTTAGATTGTCAATGCCTATCACCTCGTACCTCATTTGGAGAAGTTTCTCGGCGGTATAGCTTCCAATAAAGCCCGCCGCTCCAGTGAGGAGAATTCGCATATTTGCATTCAAAGGTAATGCAAGCTACAGTAGTCAGAACAGCAGGTGAGTATGTCCAAGTACGCACTTCTGAAGGCGCCGTATTCCCAGCTACGCTGAGAGGCAAGTTCAGACTGGAGGAGCACAACTTTACTACACCGATAGCTGTGGGGGATGAGGTTCGGATTCGGTTAGAGGAGGGTATAGCGGTCATTGAAGAAATTCTTCCTCGCCGGAACTGGCTTGTACGGACCGACCCAAGTCACCCCTATCGCAGCCAGATTTTGGCTTGTAATATAGACCAAGCCCTGCTCTTGGTAACCGTAGAAGCTCCATTCACTCCCCTAAGATATGTGGATGGATTTCTTGTATTATGTGAGGCTTATGGCGTAAAGGCTGCTTTGGGTTTCACCAAGGCAGACCTCAAGCTACGCCCCCGCTCTCAAAGTAAGCGAGAGGAACTGATGCGTCTTTATGCCGACATACGCTATCCCGTTTTTTCCATTTCTACCTATACGGGCGAAGGCATAGAGGCTGTCAAGTCGTTCCTTCAAGGAGCTCGTACTTTTCTTACAGGACTGAGTGGAGTCGGAAAATCGTCGCTCATCAATCGGCTAATCCCTAGCCTCAACCTGGCGACCCAACCTTTGGTGCGCCAAACGCAGCGGGGACGCCATACAACGACCTATACTGCGCTTTATGACCTGCCCGAAGGAGGTGAAATCATAGACTCCCCCGGCTTTGGAGAGTTTCGGACGAGAGATTTCGCTCCTCAAGAGCTTTCGCACTACTTCCCTGAAATGCGGATTCGTCTGAGTGCCTGTCGCTTCAATAATTGTCTCCACTTAGACGAGCCGGGCTGCGCTGTGATAGAGGCTGTACGCCGAAAGGAGATTGCGACCTCCCGTTATCACACTTACCTATCTATGCTTAACGAGCTCAAGTCTGAAACCGTTTAATGCGCCTCCTCGTACAGCGCGTCGCTCAGGCCTCTGTAGAAGTGGACGGTCAGATTATCGGAGCTATCCAGCGGGGACTACTTGTGCTGATTGGCTTCCATAAAGAGGATACCCTTGACCTCCTACCACAAGCTGCCCATAAACTTCTAAATCTGCGCATTTTCTCCGACGAAGCTGGAAAAATGAATCGCTCAGTACGCGAGGTGAGCGGCTCCCTTCTGATTGTATCGCAGTTTACGCTATACGGGCGCTTAGAGAAAGGTTTTCGCCCGTCTTTTATAGAAGCAGCCCCGGGAGATGTAGCTCACTCCCTTTATGAGGCCTTCTTAGCTGAGCTACGACGGCAAGCTCCAGATGTATCAGTTCAAACAGGGCGCTTTGGAGCCATGATGAAAGTGCATTTGACCAATGATGGGCCTGTAACGGTTTTACTGGAGTTTACAGGCCGTAAATCTTGAGCAGAGGGCGAGACGCATCAGAGAGTCTTCGTGGAGTACAGCCCTAAGTTGGATTTGCTATGCCGCTGTGGGTTATGCTGCATTAGGCAAGATTTGGAGGTTGGGGAGGGGGTTTGATTAGGGTTTAGTGGTAAGTAGGGGGGGGCGCGCCAGCGCCGAAGGCGCTGGCGCGCCCCCCCCTTAGCTCCACCTAAAACAATCACCCAAGAATCACAACAGGCCGGACTTACCTTCATCTACTTCCACCCGTACTCAGACCTGCAGAGCCTCCGACTCATACTTCTCTTGGAGTCGAGCTATCCGAGTCCGAAGCTGCCAGAGCCACACACCCAAGGCCATGAAACCCAGCACTGCCGTATAAAAAACTACCCTATGCATAAGGCTAATGTCCTCAGAGCGAAAGGCCGGTGTGCCTTCAGCGCCTGGATGAAGACCCCCCAAATACCGAGGCAAGAAGAAAGTTAGAGGCAACACCAAAATCGTGGCTGCGATGTTATAAACCGCCGCTAATCGGGCTTTGAGGCGGGGAGCCCGTACACTTTGGCGTAAGATAAAGTAAGCTCCATACATTAGCAGGGCTATCAAGGCAAATGTCTGCTTTGGGTCCCATCCCCACCACGCTTGAAAGTCCGTGTCTGGAAGCGTTTCCGCCCAAGTAACTCGCGACCAAAGTATGCCCGTGAGAAGTCCCAAAACCCCAAAAAACATAGCCGTCCATGCAGCTTCTCGGGCGCACAAGTCAGCCTCATCCTTCTCCTTCAGTAGGTATCGTGCGCTCCAGTAAAACGAGATTCCCATGAGAGCATACATGGTAAACCACATCGGTACATGGAAAAAGAGGTTCCGATCAGTCCACCCTAAGCCGGGTATAGGCGGGAGAGGCAACCAAAACCCTAAGAGGAGAGCGACTGTGATACCCAGCGTAGCCACCACGCCAGCTATTCGCATATACGAAGGAACGCATTTCCTAAGCATCTTTGTGTCAATGGACAGAGAAACACTCCAACGAGAGGCCGAGGCCTTCCGCTCCGTGTATCAGCATCTACGAAAGAGTCTCGCCACCATAATAGTCGGACAAGAAGAACCGTTACACTTTCTTGCTCTAAGTCTCTTCGGTCGCGGCCATGCCCTACTCATCGGTCCTCCGGGAGTAGCTAAAACACTCATGGTAAGTAGCTTAGCTCAAGCCATGGGCCTGAGCTTTCATCGTATTCAGTTCACACCAGACCTCATGCCAGCTGATATACTGGGCACCGAAATCCTTCAGATAGACCCTGAAACTGGACAGCGATACTTCCGCTTCACACCCGGACCCATATTCGCGCATGTGATCTTAGCGGATGAAATCAACCGAGCCTCTCCAAAGACTCAGTCAGCTCTCCTGGAAGCCATGCAAGAACGCTCTGTCTCTATCTCGGGCCAGACACGCGAGCTCCCTGATCCTTTTTTCGTCTTAGCCACCCAGAATCCTATAGAACAAGAGGGAACTTACCCCCTTCCAGAAGCTCAACTAGACCGATTCATGTTTGCCATCTATGTGGGGTATCCCTCTCGAGAGGAAGAGATGGAGATCATGCGGCGCACGACAGCGGTATGGGAGCCAGAGATAAAGCCGCTGCTCTCAGCCGATAGGATTCTCCATCTTCAGAAGCTCGTTCGACAGATGCCGATCGCTGATAATGTAGTTCGGTACGCCGTGGATTTAGCCCGAAGCACGCGACCGCAAGAGACAAAAGACCCTTTCATTCGCGAAAATGTGAGTTGGGGCGTTGGACCTCGGGCGGCTCAGTTTCTTATCTTAGCGGCTAAAGCTCATGCTCTCCTCTCCGGCAAGTACGCTCCTGATGTAGAGGACGTTCAGTATGTAGCTATCCCTGTATTGCGCCATCGGATGGTACTCTCTTATCAAGCTGAAGCTGAGGGGGTTTCACCTGAGCGAATCATCCGCTACCTGATGGAGCAGAAAGTACCAGCGCTATGAGTCAAGTCCTACTGGCCATAGATGAGGGGACTAGCTCAGCGCGGGCTATTGTGTTTTCCCTTAGAGGTGATATTCTCGGCTTGGGTCGCCACCCGATCCCTCTGTACTATCCCCAGCCAGGCTGGGTAGAACAAGACCCCGAGGAGATATGGGAAGCTCAATATGAAGCTATCTCTGAAGCCCTACAGACCGCTGGGGTAGCTCCTTCGGACATTGCAGCGATTGGCATTACCAATCAACGAGAAACCACCATAGCATGGAACCCTCAAACTGGGCGCCCCTATGGCAGGGCTATCGTATGGCAGGACCGGCGCACAGCTTCGCTCTGCGAGGCTCTAAGTTCGCAGGGGGATTTTCTGCGTCAGCGCACAGGGCTTGTCATAGACCCCTACTTTTCTGCCAGTAAAATGGCTTGGCTTCTAAAAGAGGGAGGTGTGCCCCGTACAGCGCAGTTTGGTACCGTAGATGCATGGCTTCTACTCAAGCTCACAGGTAAGGCTCAAACGGACGTGTCCAACGCCTCGCGCACCCTTCTCTTTGACATCCATACCCTGCGATGGGAGAGAGAGCTAATGCAAGTATTTGACTTAGACGGGATACATCTGCCTCCAGTGCGTCCCAGCGGGAGTTTTTACGGTGAGACGCGCTTAGGGGGGACAGCGATACCGATTTATGCGGTCATAGGCGACCAGCAGGCCTCCTTATACGGACATGGCGCTCATGCCCCCGGGACTGCTAAAAATACTTATGGAACGGGGTGCTTCTTACTGAAGAATATCGGCTCGACCCCTCAACCCGCCCCAGCTGGACTTCTTACCACTATTGCATGGCAAATAGAGGGCCAAGCCCCTGTTTATGCGTGGGAAGCGGCTATCTTTAGCGCAGCCGCCGCCCTCCAGTGGTTGGAATCTATAGGCATCTTGTCCAGTTACGCTGAGTTAGATACCCTCAAGGGTGCTCCTGGAGAGGTATTTTTCGTCCCAGCTTTCACGGGGTTGGGAGCTCCTTATTGGGACCCTTACGCTCGAGGGTTGATCATCGGTTTGACCCGAGAGACAAGCCGAGAAAGCCTCCTTTTAGCGGCCTTAGAGGCGATGGCTTATCAAAGTGCAGATGCTCTGGAAAGTTTCGGCTTTATAGAGGAGCTTCATGTAGATGGAGGCGTAAGCGTCAATGCGCATCTGATGCAGCTTCAGGCTGACTTGATTCAGAAGCCTATCGTGCGTCCCATCCACGGAGAGGTAACAGCCTGGGGTGCTGCGGCCTTGGCTGGGCGGATGGCTGGTCTTTCCATAAAGGATTTACCAGTAGAGCAGCGTTGGACTCCCCAAGCTAAGAGAGGCTCCTTAGAGCGGTGGCGCCAAGCTATTCAGCGAGCTTTACGCTGGGCGCAACCCAACATAAGTCCAAATTGATGTATTTTTGTCCCCACTTCGGGGAGTAGCTCAGCCCGGTAGAGCACTAGTTTAGGGGACTAGGGGTCGTGGGTTCAAATCCCGCCTCCCCGACGAGGTTAGATACCCCGCCATGGGGATAGAGTTTTTTCGCCTAAGTTTGCGCCGACATGGCGGGTATCATCCAAAAAATACGCGACAAGGCGGGGTTAGCCGTCCTACTAATCGGCCTCTCGCTATTGATTTTTATCTTGACCGACCTGCTCCAAAGTAACGCCTTCATTCGTGAGTCCCTTTGGGGTCAGAGCGACGTCGTAGCCCGAATTGGAGGGGAAGAGATTCGGTACGCTGAATACAACCAGCTCTATGAACGCGCCCGTCGTAACCAAGGAGAGACTAATGACCCCTTTGCCGAAGAACAAATCCGCGGAGCTGTTTGGCAGCAGCTCCTATCCGATCGCTTGTATCAAAAGGAAGCCGAGCTCGCAGGCCTACAGGTCTCAGATGCCGAAGTGTATGAAATGTTTGTTTCGGATAACCCCCATCCGCTTGTAATGCAGGTTTTTTCACAGGGCGACCAGACCTACGAGAAAGAGCGCGTCAAACAAATCCTGCGTCAAGCCGAGACGAACCCGGAGTTTGCCAAGCAGCTCCGTGAGTTTGAAGATTACCTGGTCCAAGTACGCCTCCGAGAAAAGTATGAAGCCCTTCTCAAGGCCGCAGCGTACGTCCCAGCCCCCTTAGCTGCTTACCAAAATGCCTTAGACAACACCAGCCTTACTTTCTCTTACTTAGCCGTTAGCTACAGCGCCGTAGCAGACTCCCTCGTCCCTATCTCAGAGCGAGACATCAAGCGGTACTACGAGAAACACAAGGCTGAGTACGCTCTTTCAGAGCCCGAACGCGTGCTTCGCTACGTAGTTCTTTTCAAGGAACCTTCGGCAGCCGATACCGCCACCACCTACGAAAGTCTATCTTCACTCAAGGAGGCTTTCGCTCGGGCAGAAGATGACTCGGCCTTTGCAGCAGCTAACAGCGATTTTCCCGTGGATTTTTCCTTCAAGCGATGGCCAGATTTACCTAATGAGGTGCGAGATTCTATAACTTCGGTAGGGCAACTGATAGGTCCCTACTTAAGCGACAAGGGATATGCCATAGCTAAAGTGGATACCATCCTACGAGATACGCAGCCCGTTTATCGCCTACGGCACATCATGATAGCCAAAGGGCTGGATAGCGTCGCAGCCCGTAAGCGGGCGGACAGCCTTTACCGAGTCTTGCGCCCTGAGAAGTTCGCTGAGGCAGCCAACCAGTTCTCTGACGACTGGCAGACTAAGTTTGCAAGCGGGGAGCTCGGCTGGTACACCTCCAGTGGACGATTTGGGCGAACCTTCTACGAGGGCCTAGCGAAAGCTCCAGTGGGACGACTGTATGGAGTCATCTCCTCAGATCAAGGGTACCATATCGTGGAAGTTCAAGAACGGGAGGAACGCCAAGCTCGGCTCGCCATCATAATCAAAGAAATCGCTCCAAGCTCTCAGACTTTAGCTCAACTGCGCCAACGGGCCCAGCAGTTAGCACGGGAAGCTCAAACGAGCTTAGATGAGGCGGCCCAGAAGGCCGGCCTTAGCCCACGGGTCAGTCCGACGATTCGCCCCTCTGCGCCTGCTATTCCAGCCCTTGTAGGGGCTCGAGAGATCGTCCAGTGGGCCTTTGACCACAAAGCAGGTGATCTATCCGGGGTTTTAGAAGCTACGAATGCGTTCGTTGTCGCCCAAATCCTCTCTGCCTCTGAGCCTCCCTACAAGCGGTGGGAAGAGGTGCGAGATCAAATAGAACCCAAGGCACGCAACCTGCTCAAAGCTGAATACATACGCCGTCGCATAGAGGGGAAAAGCGGCTCTTTAGAATCCCTCAAGGAAGCCTACGGTCCGGGAGCTTACATTAGTCGGGCCGACAATGCTCTTTATGGAGGGGTAGCGGTGCCGGGCATAGGGATAGAGCCTAAGGTATTAGGAGTCGCTGCTGCCATGCAGCCTAATCAAATCAGCTCCCTCATAGAAGGCACTAACGGCGTCTATGTACTCCAACTAATCAACAAAAAAGCCCCTGAGCCTGCGACCGATGCCACAGCCCGTAGCTATGCCGCCGGTCAAACCACTACTCAAGCCAACCTCCTCACAGGACGCTTCTTAGAGGCCCAGAAGGAGCGCTTAGGCATAGAGGACCGAAGGTATCGGTTCGGCTTTTGAAAGTCGTAGCGGGGCTGATCGTAGCAGGAGCTATTGTCGGAGGGCTCCTCTTGCCAGCCGGTACCCCTGCATTAGAGGCAGCTTACATGCTTACGGCCGACCGAGTCCTCCAGAGCGCCAATCCTTATCAAGAGTTACGCGCGCCATTAGACGCTCTATTTCTCTATGCCCACATAGCTTTCGGCGAAAGGACAGCGTGGCTCCTGCGAGGATGGAAAGCCATGGGAGGCATCGCCTTAGCCGCCTTTTTCTGGAAAATCTACACTCAATCCACTCTCAGGTTAGCTGGTCTACTATGGGCTAGCGTAGCTTTGGGGGCTTACCTTCTTCTCCCATGGAGGACAGCGATAGAAGTGGGCGAGCCTATGCTCTGGCTGCTTCTTCTTATAAATCGCCCAGCTCATCAGCCCTTTTTGCGAGGCGTAGTATCTGGCGTAGGCATCGGGCTCTATCCAATAAGCAGCTTAGCAGCTATATGGATAACTTACCGCCGACTGGAAGAGCGAGCAGGACAAGCTCTTTGGCTTTGGAGCGCAGGATTAATATGGAGCAGCTTGGGTATAGCTGCAGCCACGCATACCGTAGGGCTACTCAAGGCTTACAGTCAAGCCTTTTGGTTTGCTTCGTGGCAGGATATTCAGCAGGTCCCTTATACAGATTGGGTTCTAAGATTGGCGGGCCTTCTCCTGTTGATAGCCCGAGGACAAGAATATTTCCGACAACCATATGCAGAGAGGCGCCTTTTTCGGGACCGACTCTGGGCAAGCCTTGCGACGATTCCAACCTCAGCTAACATTCCTCTCTGGCTGTCTTTGCTCATGGAGAGTCGGGGGAGTCTTATTCTTCGTTATGGGAGCCTTCTGCTCCCTCTTCTTCAAGGCCTCCGCTGGGCCGAGACAATCGTTTCCCGTCCAGATTGTCGGCTCGTCTTATCCGCTCGTAGCTGCCTATGGGGAGAGCCCCTCTGCTATGTGCGTTTGCAATCCCCTTATGCTTGTGACTGGACGGTACCCTTCCGATGGAAGCTGGCCACCCAACGGCCCGATTGGAGTGCCATTTATGACCGATGGGGAAATCCTTCCTTCATCTACGATGCGGCAGGATTATGGTCAGAAGCCCGTTATTTCATCCCTTATCGGACCGCTCCTTTCACTCTATGCGATACAACCCTCCCCGGCATCCAACTTTATCAGCGCCGATAGTCGTACCCCCATACCTCATAACCCTCGGGTATTTGCATGCTTTTTGGGTCTAACCGCATCGGCTGAATCTTGACAGCGGTTACCTCTATGGTAATGCCCTCGCGCTTCCGAATCATTTTGAGAGGGATGGCTCCATACAACCCCTCGTTCAGGAAGAATGCCTGGGCGTTTTTCTTTCCTGCAAAGAGGCTAACATCTACCCGATATTTGGGACTGACGAAATAGATAATCTCCTCATCGGGCTTTTTGACCTGGAAAGCGTAGCACCACTCCCCCAGTATCTTGAGGCTGTCTCCTACAAAAGTAGCAGGATAGTTTTTAGCGCGTTTGCGGTATTTCTCGTACTTGAACGCACGACGGTTAGGTGGATCCAAAACATACACCCTATCCGAATCCGGCTCATACAATCGGCTTACTGGAAAGCTGCCCCCCGTTTCGTTGACAAGAAAGCGATTTTTGTGGATGTATAAATGCATTTCAGTCGGGGGGTCGTTCTCCTTGAGGATATCAGCTTTTTCTCCCCGAGCCTTGACTTTGTAGATAATGACGCCTTCGAAAGGCGGGGCAGGAGCTCGGAACGCTTCAGCTTGCCCCCAGGCCAAACTAATCCACAATCCGAATACCCACCAACGTCGCATCATCTGTGGGTGGATTATCCCCCATCCAGTCGCGCTTCCATATGCTGTTGAATAAGGCGCGCTGCTTCGCCATGTTAGGCTCTTGCCAAATGCTGAGAATAGCCTGACGCAGGCGAGGCGTACCAAACCGCTTATTCTCCGGACCCCCGAACTGATCTGTGATACCATCGGTGAAAAGGTAAATCCGGTCATCCGGCTCTAACTCCTGCGTAAATATATGGAACTCTATATCCTCTGCTAAGTTTTCCCCACCTATGGGTTGTTTATCCGTCTTGAATTCATGGAGTTCGCCATTCCGCACGAGCCAAAGGGGACGATTGGCCCCAGCAAATTGTACCTCCGTCATGCCATAATCAAAGCTGCAGAGGATAATATCCATGCCATCTTTCACCAGACGAGTATCTTCAGAATCCTCCTGTAGGAAATACTCCCGCAAGCCCCTATGCATCTCCGCCAGAATTTGATGAGGTACGTTTATGCTTCTGTAGAGCACGATCTGATTGAGTAGATTATACCCGATCACAGTGAGCAGTCCACCGGGAATGCCATGCCCCGTGCAATCAGCTACAGCGAGAAAGATGCGGTTCCCCATCGGCGACCGAGCCGCCCAACAGAAATCTCCACTCACGATGTCGCGTCCGTTGGACAGAAGAAAGCTTTCTGGAAAAAATTTCTGCAGAGCATTGACTTTGGTTGGGAATATGGCCCGCTGGATACGGCGAGCGTACCGTAAGCCTTCCTCAAAGTCGGTTTTGAGCTGAATAAACTGCTTCTCTGTCTCTAATCGGCTGGTCGTATCATAGGCGAAAGCTAAATACCGATATACACTTCCGTCTGGCCCTACAATAGGTAGAATGACCATGTCTATTTCATACAGTTCATAGTCTCGGGTACGGTTCTTGATGCGACCGCGCCAAGGATTGCCCCCCGTGATGGTATTCCAGAGATAGCGAAAGTAACCTTCCTCATTAGCATCGCTGCGAAGGATATTGATATTCTGCCCCAAAAGCTCCGCTGTCGTATAGCCTGCCATTCGGGCAAACCCTTCATTCACATAGGTAATGATCCCCTGCAAATCCGTTTCTACGATGAGCAGCTCAGGATGATAATCTTGATGGAATCGGTCTAGGGCTTCTATGAGAGGGATATAGTCGGGGGATGGCGTGAGATGGGGATAAAACTTCTGTACCTGCTCCCATAATGGAGTAGGGAGGGTGGTCGTATTAGGTGAAGCAGCCATACCTGCGGAAAGACTGCAAGAATCGAATATCATTCTGCCCAAAGAGGCGCAGGTCTGGAATTCCAAAAAGCAGTTGAGTCAATCGTTCCACCCCTAACCCAAAAGCAAAGCCTGAAAACCGCTCAGGGTCTATCCCACAAGCCCTGAGTACCTGAGGGTCTACCATGCCACAGCCTAATACCTCCACCCAGCCCGTATGCTTGCATACGGAACAGCCTTCGCCAGCGCAAATGAGGCACTCAATATCCACCTCAGCGCTCATTTCTGTGAAAGGAAAGTATGACGCACGCCAACGAGTCTTTGTATGAGGACTAAAAAAGCTGCGAATAAAATACCCCAGCGTAGCCTTGAGGTCCGCAGCGCTAACCCCTTCATCCACATAGAGCCCCTCTATCTGATGAAAATATACGTGGGCGCGAGCCGAGATGGTTTCGTTCCGGTAAACCCGTCCGGGGGCTAAGATGCGAATAGGAGGGCTCTGCCGCTCCATAACCCGCACTTGAACGGTAGATGTATGCGTTCGAAGCAGGATACCAGCAGCAGGGTCTATAAAAAATGTATCCTGCATGTCCCGCGCTGGATGATCCGGCTCAAAATTGAGGGCTGTGAAGTTATGCCAATCATCCTCTATCTCAGGCCCGTCTGCCAGATTGTATCCCATGCGCTGGAAGATTCGGATGATTCGGTCTTCTACCATAGAGAGAGGATGTCGGCCCCCCGGCTGAATGACAAGAGAAGGAAACGTAGGGTCCCCTAAAGTAGCCCCTTCAGCCGAGGAGTGGGAGGAAGCCACCGCCTCTAAACGCTGCAGAGCTAGTTCGCGCAGACGATTAATGGAGCTGCCACGAACCTTCCTCTCCTCAGGCGTGAGGAACCGAAGTTGGGCCAATAGCTCATCTAACACCCCCCCTCGCTTCAAAAAGCGCTGCTTAAAACGCTGCTGAGCCTCTTGAGTGCTAAGATCAGCCTCCATTATCTCCTTCTCAAGGGCGCTAATCTCCATTTAGAGCAAAAATACCAACTTGCCAGCATGTACGCATGGCGATTGCATGCTTCCCTCCCTAAAACAGCTCAACCCACAGGGGATAAAGTGTGGGCAGATGTACTTAAGTGGGAAAAAGTAGATCCACCTCCCCTTCCTTCCGGCTATGTGCGAGTAAAACTGCGTTCCTCTGCCCTAAATCGGCGAGACTTGTGGATAGGATTGGGCTTGTATCCAGGGATTCGGTATCCAGCTATTTTAGGATCAGATGGCTGTGGAGAAGTCGTGGAAGTGAATCACGAGTCAGCTTCAAAATGGAAGGGACAGCGTGTCCTCCTCAACCCAAGCCTCAACTGGGGGAATGATGAGCGAGTCCAGAGTGATTCGTACGAGATATTAGGCATGCCGAGTTGGGGCACCTTTGCTGAGTTTGTGGATATTCCTGTAAGCAACCTTCATCCAGTGCCTGAACATTTATCGGATACGGAGGCGGCTGCAGTACCCTTGGCTGGATTGACGGCTTATCGGGCTACTTTTACTCAAGGCCATCTTCAAAGCGGTGAAAAAGTTCTGATTCCTGGCATAGGTGGAGGCGTAGCGGTATGGGTCCTCCAGCTGGCGGTGGCCGCCGGCGCAGAAGTATGGGTAACCTCCAGCTCGCCCCACAAGTTGGAAAAAGCTCAACAGCTCGGAGCCGCCGGTGGCATCCTTTACACCCAAGCAGACTGGACAACCGAACTGAGCCGTCGGGCTGGATCCTTCCACCTGATCGTGGATGGGGTGGGGGGCGAATTTTTCCCCCTCTATCAGCAGCTCATAGCCCCTGGCGGACGGATCGTAGTGTACGGAGCGACCCGGGGCAATCCCCCTACCTTAGACCTGCGGCGCCTTTTCTGGAAACAAGTCTATATAATCGGCTCCACCATGGGCAGCCCCTCTGATTTCCACGCCTTGCTTCGCTTCATCCAGGAAAAGAAGATCAAGCCATTCGTAGAAACGACCCTGCCCCTATCCGCTCTACCCGAAGCTTTGACTCAGCTTTGGAGAGGCACCCAAATAGGAAAAATTGTACTCAATCACTAAAAACATCCAAAGTCTCGCTGATTTCGCTACCTTTGTTTTGGGTATGAAACCGTTAAGAATCCTACTCGGATTTGTGGTCGGCGCCCGCTTATGGGCCCAAGCAAGCTGCGGCTTATGTACCATAAACAACACCCTGCCGCCTAGAACCTTCGATCCGCCTTTCCTGACAGTGAATGCAGGAAGCGACATGGATGTAGTGATCCAATTCGCTCTGCCGGAAACTGTACAGGTTTCCTCCCCATTCGGTCAGCTCGTTGTTTATCCAAACTTCGCCATATTCGTGGATAGCCTAAAAATGGATGGAGGCAACACCTACGTCTCCCTGCACTATCAGCCATCTATACCCCCTACCTATAATAGCTCTAACCCTGCGAATGGGGCCTTAAGATTTCACGATAACCACCGATATAAGCAAGTGCGCAATACCTCCCCTACTCATGAAAATGTAATGGTATATCAAAATCCTGGAGGAGGCTCCCCCTCTAACCCCACCCCGCCTCGGGGCTGCGTGCGAGCCTGCATACGAGGAATTGCCCCTACTCCCACGGCAGACACGCTGCGCATTCTATTACGCGGCTTCATAGATCCAAACAGCATAAGCTTTTTCCCCACTCCTGGCGGCCAAGACATCAATAACAAAGACACAACTAACCTGATGCCTAGTCTCGCCGGCAATAATCTATGGGCTGATGTACAAACCTCATATGCTGTACGAGTAGTAGGCATTCCCTCTTCCTTTTCCGCCTCCCCGCTTAGCGGATTGAAGGTGTATCCTAACCCCGCTTGGGGCACAGCCACCCTGCGGTATACGCTTGCCCGCCCGAGTACAGTAGAGCTCCATGTACATATGCCCACTGGACAAACCGTATTCCACGAAGTCGTAGGAAATCGGCCAGCTGGTGAGTCAGAGTATACCCTCTCCCTCCCTGCCGGCGTGTATATCGTGCAAATTTCGGCTGAGGGCCACACGCTGCGCCAGCAGCTCGTTGTGCTAAACTAAAACCCCACCCAAAGCGCCACAAAAGCCCCTCAAAACCTATAGTAAGGCCTATTTTCTCCTCACTTAGTGCGTCGAGCCCTTCGGCTCGGCGCACTTTTCATAAGAGATCTGGCTTAGACTCTTTTGGGGCAATAACAAAAGTTTGTAAGTCTGCAGAATGTCTAAAGTCACCCAACTCCTTCTAAGCTTGCTACTCGGCTGAGCACTGGCCCAGAAACCCTCTCCTGTGCCAGCAGAAAAGGTAGTCCATTACGAAGCGGTCATTCTCCTGGATGGTTACAAACCCAGCACAGACCCTTCTCCCCACTGGGGATGCATTCAGAGGCTTATCCTGTCTAAAGTCGGCTTTCATAAGTGCAGTTTTTGGGTCTATGAGGATGGCGGCTAAGGTGCGTTTCATTATGGCTTCTAAGAGGTCCTTTAGAGCTGAACTGCCCAAATCGTGGCTTCTCGTATTCTCTGAGAGAGAGTTTTAGTACGGTTCTGCCAAAAGGTGTTAGCAGGGCTTTACCGCTTATGCAGCAAGCCCTTTCATAAGCGGGTCCCTAATAATCTCCGTACTTCTATCAGGGTTATTCTGGGATAGAGTTATCTCCTGCATGGATTTATTACCTTGCTCAGCTTTTAGGTAGGGACATTTTTTCTGAGATATGTTGCATTCGGTTATAATCAAAGGTGCACGGGGGTTAGCGTATATCCCCTATGTGAGACGCTACTATGAGGGAATTGGTACCATTTTGGCCCTTCACCAGGTGCAGCCCTTAGTACGAGACGCCTGGCCTGCTTTACCTTCTTGGCGCAGGCCTATTGAGCGCCTTAGACAGAATGGCTTTATGCTTCTCCCCATGGAAGAGGCACTCGGGCCGATTCCCTACGCACTTCTCCCACTCAGCTGGAAAAGCTTATCCAAGCCGCTCTTTCAAAAGGCTATACCCCTGCATCCCTAGACCAGCTTTTATCTGGTCTTTCTGCTCCCTCTTCACCTCAGCGCTTGATTTGCTTCACGCTGGACGATGGATACGCAGATAACCTAACTCATGCTCTGCCCATCTTTGAGAGGTGGCAGATTCCCTTCACTGTCTATGTGGTGGTAGCTTATATACAGCGGAGCCTTTTTCCCTGGTGGTTAGCCTTAGAGGATTTGATACGCCAAGGTGAAGGGTTTATATTAGGCTCTACCTTTTACCGACCGATCGCTTGGCATCAGCGGAGCAAGCTCTTTCTCCAGCTCAAAGCTGAACTTATTCAGAAACTTCCAGAGGAGGCCTGTGCTATCGTAGAGGAATCTTTACGCAAAGCCGGCATAGACCCTCAGCCTTACTATCAAGCCATGTTGAGCTGGGAGGAGCTGAAGCGTTTAGCGAGCAATCCGCTGTGTAGTATCGGTGCGCATACCCTTACCCATCCCTATCTCTCTGCTTTACCTGAAGCGCGTGCTTGGCAGGAAATCTCTCAAAGCAAATCCCTCTTAGAGCAGAATTTAGGCATACCAGTACGGCATTTTGCTTACCCGTATGGATCACCAAATACTTTCTCTATGCGAGAAGTGAAGATGGTAGAAGGGGCGGGCTACCTGAGCGCTGTAACTACCACGGCAGGCAATCTTTACCCAGAGCATCGGGCGCTCTGCTACTGCCTTCCGAGAAGAAAGGTTTTTGAGGGCACGAGGGTAGTTGATTTTTATCGTCCTCGCCGTCATCGCATTGCCCGTCTATGTCCATCCCAGTGAAAAACTTCCTTTGAGTGTCTGTTCCCTAATGATTTTGGAGCTGTTTCTGGCCAGAGCTCTCCATTTTGGTAGAGAAGCTGCTACACCGAGAAGCTGTCTTCATAAGCGAGGGAGATTCGCTCTGCCCGAGAGAGTACTTTAATGGCACGGTGTACCGTCGCATAGTGGATAGTCACGGACTTTACTACAGATAAGCAAGGATGAAACTTGTTAGAAGGAAGCGTCATTCCCTACCCATAATCATCTTTTCTCATTTTTTCTTAATTTTGCCAGAATGCATACTATCATTCGCCTTCTCTTAGGCTTGCTACTCGGCTGGGCACTGGCACAGAAATCCTCTCCTGTGCCAGCGGAAAAGGTAGTCCATTACGAAGCGGTCCTCCTCCCCCGAGATTACAAACCCGGTACAGACCCATCTCCTCACTGGGAACGCATTCAGAGGCTTATCCTGTCTAAGGTCGGCATTTATGATGCACAGCTGGTTGCTACAGAAGGGCAGCAGCTCAAGGTGCGCCTCAGCACGGACCCAGAGATGCCGCTCTCGGATATCTATGAAGTGCTGCGCGCAGCGGGTACAGAGACACGCAGCCTCTACCGCATAGAGTCGTCAAAAACCACTCAAACAAAGTAACTTATGCGCCTGTCTCTTATACACAT
>JAOAHZ010000051.1 GCA_026414975.1 Bacteroidia bacterium | reverse complement strand
GCCCTATAGTAATAACGACCAAGTGAAAATCGCACCAATGTGGGATTGAAATCCTCTAAACCTTCAACAGAATCATACCTGCAAAACAGTGAAAATCGCACCAATGTGGGATTGAAATTAAGAGTGGCAAGATGTATCAAAACACACTTTTCGCGTGAAAATCGCACCAATGTGGGATTGAAATGAACTTTGTCCAGAGGGAGGGGTCCGTGGGGCTGAGGTGAAAATCGCACCAATGTGGGATTGAAATAAAAGACACACGCACACACAACAAGTGCTTACGCTGGTGAAAATCGCACCAATGTGGGATTGAAATGCATCGTCTTTGTGTTTTTGCAGGTTTTGTAGCTTTGTGAAAATCGCACCAATGTGGGATTGAAATTCTAGATATATACATGTGCGCTCGTTGATACGAATAGGTGAAAATCGCACCAATGTGGGATTGAAATCTTATGGAAGAATACTATCAAGAAACTACGGGAAGGGTGAAAATCGCACCAATGTGGGATTGAAATCAGCGAGGCATAATCGCATGGTTTATGCG
>JAOAHZ010000050.1 GCA_026414975.1 Bacteroidia bacterium | reverse complement strand
CCACTAGCGAACGCTTGGTTCAGGACCTCCCGGACGGGCGCAAGGTATCGGAGTGTCGCTTTACCCGCTGGCGCCTCCTACCCCTACCGTAACATATCACACCTCTCGACTCACACCCCGCAGGTTTCCTGCGGGGTTTTTTTGTGCGGTTAGCGTTTTGAGTACCCCAGCCCTTCCCGCAGCTCCTCTAAGCTAATCGCCTTTGCTTTGTACAGCTCTAACAGCCACCTGTGTTGCCGCTCCCGTTCCTCCGCGAGGCTTTCTATGCGGCTGCTGTCAAAGCGCAGCCGCAAATCCACCTGCCGAGCGGAGAGGGCGATGTTGAAGTACTCTGCAAAAAGTTCGCTTTGCGGTATAATAACATTCACAAAAAGTGCCTTTTGCGCTTCCGTTTTATTGCTATACGTCTTGTTTTCGGGGTCGTTTAGCAGACTGCTATCCAGCCCAAACAGGTTGCACAACTCCCGTACAAGCTGTGTCGTAAGCGTTTCAAACCTATAGTCTGCAAGCTTTTGTTTCAGTTCCACAAACTCCACAGGTGCGGGGAGTAGGTCTATGCCGCCC
>JAOAHZ010000049.1 GCA_026414975.1 Bacteroidia bacterium | reverse complement strand
GGTGAGCTCACTGAGGTTCAGCTGCAACAGCTCCTTTATGAGCTGAATCGTCTCATAGAGGACGAAGATAGTGTTATAGTTTTCAAGTTTAGACAAGAAAGATGGGTAGAACGCACTATGTTAGGAAGAGAAAAAGGCGATACTGGTAGCATCTTATAGGCCTTTCGTCGAAGGTAGAAGTATAACTGAACAACAAGGGTAGACGATTGGCGAGTCCTTTCTCATTTCGGGAGAAAGTTTGGAGTCGCGATTTTTTTCTACCTTTGCCCAGGCACATGAGATGTGCTTTATCTTTTACAGGCAAATTTTGAATGCAAGGGAAGAGTTTTTATCGGCCCTCTGTGGAGTGGAAAAAAACCCGTTTGGGCGCAGGGCATTACGTACTTACCTCGTTTTTATCGGCCCTCTGTGGAGTGGAAACTACTGCAAATATACTACAACACGCTATGTATCGCATGTTTTTATCGGCCCTCTGTGGAGTGGAAACAAAGTAGATGTTACAATGTAATGTCCTGTATCTAAGGTTTTTATCGGCCCTCTGTGGAGTGGAAACACGAGAATATAG
>JAOAHZ010000048.1:290-566 GCA_026414975.1 Bacteroidia bacterium | reverse complement strand
GCTACCATATAACCACCATAACTTTGCCCCAGGCTATTTAAGAAAGACCCGGCAGTTATAAAGGTTACCGCGCTTATAGAGCCGTAGGTGGCCGCTATGGCTACCGCGTTGTAAACATCTAGCTTTAGCCTCAGTATGAAAAAAGCATAAATGGGCACCGCAATTGCCATAAGCATAGCAAGCAGGAGCACTTTTAAGACATCGGCGGTTATACCGCTCTTGGAAAGCTCGTAGCCACCGTGTAACCCTATAGCTATGAGAAGATAAAGAGAAAAG
>JAOAHZ010000048.1:0-280 GCA_026414975.1 Bacteroidia bacterium | reverse complement strand
GGCCGCTACCATATAACCACCATAACTTTGCCCCAGGGTATTTAGGAAAGACCCAGCAGTTATAAAGGTTACCGCACTTATAGAGCCGTAGGTGGCCGCTATGGCTACCGCGTTGTAAACATCTAACTTTAGCCTCAGTATGAAAAAAGCATAAATTGGCACAGCAGTTGCCATAAGCATAGCAAGCAGGAGCACTTTTAAGACATCGGCGGTTATACCGCTCTTGGAAAGCTCGTAGCCACCGTGTAACCCTATGGCTATGAGAAGATATAGGGAAAAG
>JAOAHZ010000047.1 GCA_026414975.1 Bacteroidia bacterium | reverse complement strand
GCGTGCGCCCGATGGGCGATTGGTCTATCTCGATAATTTTATCTATCTGCTCTAAGCCCAAGATCGCGTCGTGCTCGCCGGGGCGCTCGACGACGTAGCCCAACCTCTGAGCGGCGCCGCGATAGAGAATCTCGTCAATCAGCGTGCTCTTGCCCGATCCCGACACCCCCGTCACGCAGACGAAAACCCCCAACGGGATTCTGACCGTGAGGTTTTTGAGATTGTGTTGGCGCGCGCCGACGATGGTGAGAAAGCCTGTGGGCGTGCGGCGTCGCGTGGGCACGGCAATTGTTCGTCTGCCGCTCAAAAATTGCCCCGTGATCGAGTCGGGATGAGCGCAAATATCTTCGACACTCCCCGTCGCAACGATAGAGCCACCGTGCTTGCCCGCGCCCGGCCCGATGTCCACGATAAAGTCCGCGGTGCGTATCGTCTCCTCGTCGTGCTCCACGACGATCACGGTGTTCCCCAAGTCGCGCAGCCCTTTGAGCGTGTTTAAGAGTCTTTGGTTGTCCCGCTGGTGCAGCCCGATGCTCGGCTCGTCTAAGATATAGAGCACTCCTACCAGGCCAGAGC
>JAOAHZ010000046.1:458-587 GCA_026414975.1 Bacteroidia bacterium | reverse complement strand
GGCTAAAAACTCTCTAAAGTTTTGGTAGTGCGTGTGTCCGTTGTCGTGCTTGGCGTTAGGGCTTAGGTAGAAGTCCTTGCGGATTTCTATACTTCTTCCGTTAACCACTTCGTAGCCGACGCGCACGTT
>JAOAHZ010000046.1:169-448 GCA_026414975.1 Bacteroidia bacterium | reverse complement strand
ATAAGAGACAGACCTTACCGCTCCGTCTTTTGATAGAACTGGCTTAAAGAACTTGTCGTCTACGGTGCTATACCAAATGGGGTGGTTCACTCTGTCAAAAAAGCTCCAGTCTACCTTAAGCCCTTCCTTCTCTAACATGCCGTATAGAAGGGCTAAAAACTCTCTAAAGTTTTGGTAGTGCGTGTGTCCGTTGTCGTGCTTGGCGTTAGGGCTTAGGTAGAAGTCCTTGCGGATTTCTATACTTCTTCCGTTAACCACTTCGTAGCCGACGCGCACGTT
>JAOAHZ010000046.1:0-159 GCA_026414975.1 Bacteroidia bacterium | reverse complement strand
ACGGGTATACAACCTCGTAGAGCCACTCCTTGACAAGACTGGAGTGAAAAATCTTGTGTCTGTAAGGCTATACCATATGGGATGGTTCACTCTGTCAAAAAAGCTCCAGTCCACCTTAAGCCCTTCCTTCTCTAACATGCCGTATAGAATGGCTAAAAA
>JAOAHZ010000045.1:282-599 GCA_026414975.1 Bacteroidia bacterium | reverse complement strand
TTTCAGCGAGCTCTCGGGCTTGTGCTTGTGATATGAGTCGGCTACTTGTGCTATACTGTCGCCAAAATGTTGGGTTCATAGCGGCTTGGTACTTACTTACGGGTGCAGGCTGTGTAGGTATTCCTGTGCTTGGTCCAGATGGAGGTGGTGGCGGCGGCGGAGGAGTTGGTGGTGATATGGGTATTCTTATGCCTGCTTGTCTGCCCAGATAGCGAAAGATCAGAAAGGTTACAAGCACGGCGATGGATAAGCTGACAAGTCCTACTTTTCCAAAAACGGGTAGTTTGACTTGAGGCTCTTTAAGCGCGGGCATGATT
>JAOAHZ010000045.1:0-272 GCA_026414975.1 Bacteroidia bacterium | reverse complement strand
TATCTGAAAGCGTGTATTTGAGGCACATAGCTGCTTGAGAGGGTGGATAGCCAGCTTTCACATAAAGGTAGCTTGCCCAAAGATCGGTTTCAGGTTCTGTATGCATCCACAAGTGAGCTATTTCGTGGAAAATGATATAAACCTTCCAGAGCCATGGAAGGTTGGAAAAAAAGTCTGGATTGAGGTATATAATACCCTCCTTGGGGTTTATGCTGGCTTTAGGGGTAACGCTTCCATCTTCCACTATTTGTATTGTCCGTACATGCTTATAG
>JAOAHZ010000044.1:281-608 GCA_026414975.1 Bacteroidia bacterium | reverse complement strand
ACCTTACAACACGCAAGGCGCTACCCCAGAACATCCCGCGTTCCCTCGGGGGGTCCTTGTAGCGACGGATTTGGAGAAGCCCCTTTTCTGGGAGCACGATTACAGCTTTTACATCGGCAAAGTCCTCCGCATCTGGGAAGCAGAGGACGGCGTACGCTTTGCGGCGCAGGTTGCGGCAGACACACCCGCCGCAAAGGGCGTGTCCGTAGGCGGGGCGTATGTAACAGACGGAAAGGATGTAAAGGCGCTCTACATTTACGAGATTTCTCTTACTGATTCCCCAGCGTACAGACAGACAAAATATACGATTATGGCAACGGAGAAGAT
>JAOAHZ010000044.1:0-271 GCA_026414975.1 Bacteroidia bacterium | reverse complement strand
CTCGGAGATGTGTATAAGAGACAGGATAAACGCACAAGACCCCGCGGAATACATCACGCGGGCGGAGTTTGAGCAGAAGATGCAGGAAATCGCCGCTCGCATAGACGAACTTGCGACGATGGTACAAAATGCGCTTGCTGTGCTTAGCACAACGCCGCCTGTGGAGCTGGAGGCCGCGGTGCGCAACGCACGGGCATACGGCGACCTGATCACGACGCTTTCGCAGACACAGCGGCTCCTGACGGAGCGCATGCAGGCGAGCGAAACAAAG
>JAOAHZ010000043.1 GCA_026414975.1 Bacteroidia bacterium | reverse complement strand
GCCCTCTGTGGAGTGGAAACTCGGAAAAAGCCCGTGATGAAGGGGGGGGCTACCGGGTTTTTATCGGCCCTCTGTGGAGTGGAAACGTCATAACGCTCTGAGTTTCAGCCCTTTTGCAGTTTTGTTTTTATCGGCCCTCTGTGGAGTGGAAACGCGCGGAGCATCAAAAAGTACCTCTAAGGGGACGCAGTTTTTATCGGCCCTCTGTGGAGTGGAAACTACCGATACCCGTCACCTGCGCCGTAGCGCAGATGTTGTTTTTATCGGCCCTCTGTGGAGTGGAAACCAGGCGTTTTGTATCCACGCTTTGCGTGGTAGATACGGTTTTTATCGGCCCTCTGTGGAGTGGAAACAGAAAAGCACATGCATCTCGCCCCACTCTCCGCGGTCGTTTTTATCGGCCCTCTGTGGAGTGGAAACAAATTATGCAAAACAAATAGAGGAAGTTGCTGAAGGTGTTTTTATCGGCCCTCTGTGGAGTGGAAACAGAGCAAACATTTTTGGGGGGATAGTTTTATATGCAGTTTTTATCGGCCCTCTGTGGAGTGGAAACACAAACTCTGTTATGCAGGCGAGTACGCAGCAGGCTGGTTTTTATCGGCCCTCTGTGGAGTGGCTGTCTCTTATA
>JAOAHZ010000042.1 GCA_026414975.1 Bacteroidia bacterium | reverse complement strand
ATCGGCCCTCTGTGGAGTGGAAACTAATAAGAGGGGAAGCCTTCCGAATATATGCTGGCAGTTTTTATCGGCCCTCTGTGGAGTGGAAACCCGCATAGCGAACGTGGGCGGTTCGGGCTCCGCCAGTGTTTTTATCGGCCCTCTGTGGAGTGGAAACGCTCCACGGGACTGTTTTGGAAGGGCGTCCCCGTCAGTTTTTATCGGCCCTCTGTGGAGTGGAAACAAAACAAGACATACAACAACAAAACCGAAGCCCAAAGTTTTTATCGGCCCTCTGTGGAGTGGAAACGACTTAACATAATCAAAATAGTTTGGAAAAGTTGAAAGTTTTTATCGGCCCTCTGTGGAGTGGAAACACGCTTTAGTTAGAGCTGTAGTAGAAGGCAAAATATCGTTTTTATCGGCCCTCTGTGGAGTGGAAACCGCAGAGCGTGGATACAAAGCGCCTACGGGCGGAGGGTTTTTATCGGCCCTCTGTGGAGTGGAAACAAGGCGGTGGGGATATCCACTCGCCGCAGTCCCACGGTTTTTATCGGCCCTCTGTGGAGTGGAAACTTCCCCGCGGCTACGTATTCTGCCACGGTCCCCGCAGCGTTTTTATCGGCCCTCTGTGGAGTGGAAACAAGTACCCAGCAGGCGGAAGCCCTGACTG
>JAOAHZ010000004.1:240890-280107 GCA_026414975.1 Bacteroidia bacterium | reverse complement strand
CAGGAGCCAGCTAACCAGCCCGTGCCCTACACGCTGGCAGATAGGGATAGACTTGTCCGCTTGGAAGAACGGGTAGCCGGCGTGGAGAAGGAACTGACTCTCTTTCGGGAGCAGTATCGGCAGGAAATGACTGCTTTCCGAGAGCAATATCGGCAGGAGATGGCAGAGCTACGCTCCCAGCTTGCCCGTATGGAGAGCCGTTCAGATGCGCAGTTTTACACCTTGCTGAGCTTGATAGGGCTTATGTTAGCCTCTATCGCAGGCCTCATTGGATTCATACTCTGGGATAGGCGAAAGGCCTTAGAACCCGTAGAGAAGGAAGTGAGCGAACTACAAAAAGATTCAATCAAACTCAGCCGCCTGGTTCAATCTCTACGAGAATACGCTCGCACTCATCCCGACCTGGCCGAGATACTGCGGCGGTATGAGCTGGTTTGACTTGTCTCACAATCTCTTTTTTATGATTTTTCCGTTTCTCTGTGAAGCCCCAAGCATAGAGATGAGCCATAGAGACGGCTGACCATTCACACTCAATCAGCCCTCAATAATCTTCTCAAGGCGATAGTTCTTGGTCATTCACCTAAACGACCCTTTGAATCTAAGTGTCCCATCATGCAAAAAGCCAAACTCTACTTTGAGTTGAATCTGGATGTAACCCTTCTGATTATGTGCGCTAATGGCTACAGGTCTAAACAAAAAAGGGGAGGCTGATTAGCCTCCCCCTTAGACAGAGCAATAAGCACCTCGATCAGAGCTTTATGACTCGCCAAAATCCGAGGAGCCTATCTGTATTAGCTTTCAGTAAATAGGTCCCTGCTGGTAGGGTGGATAAATCCCATTCTCGGGAGGTAGTAAAAGTCTCTTCTATTAGACGCTGTCCTTGTAGGGTATAGAGGCTGACTTTTACTGGTCCGAGCTCAACAGGGGCGTCTAAGCGTAGAAGCCCTGAAGTCGGATTAGGTCCTACCCACATAGGGAGAGCATTGTCAGTTAGCATAGAGGAGGATAAGTCGCATGAGCTGCCCGTTACATTGAATAAATCTGGGCTGTATCGGGGCAGTAGCTTGATGAAGTTCCACTGATAGGTCAAAATCCCTTGTAAGCTATCTAACTGGGTCGTCGGGTCATAAACTACACACAGAGGAATTAAAGGGTCTATTAATCCATCCGTAGTTGCCCATGAGCTATCATTCACATACGAGACTTTTAGGGAAGAGAAGATATTTGAGGTTTGCCGTCCAGCCAGTACTCGGATGCCTTTGAGGGGGTCGCTGGCATCCATGCCGACCCGATAATCACCCTGGTGGGGGGATTGAGTGCTTACTTGACGCTGGACTACAGTCAGGCGTTGAGAGGTATTGCTGTGTCTGAATCTTACAAGCATACTTTCATATGGTTCGGTGGCAGCGTACTGAGTATCTCCATACACTAAGTTCAGAGGGAGTAAAGTGGGCGAGATCGGAGCTGAGGCAGGACCGATTCGGGATACTTGGGCATCGCGGAGTCGGGTCAAACCGAAGTATTCATCCACTACTGCGCTGGTAACTACCACGCTATCTCCAATCTGGAGATTAGGCATCTGGCTTGTAGTTACGACCCAAATACCTGCCCATTCGGAGGCGCCAGGCTGCTGAATGTGAATGTATCCCAAGTCATTTTCAGAAGCGGTTACTACGCCTGGTACATTGGCCACATCCAGCCTGTTGTATCCGCTACCTAAATAATCTCGCCGTCCAGAAGGGTTATAGGCGTATAAGACTGAGGGTATGACATATTGAATATCAGTGATGCGACAACCATCGTTGTTCACTCGGTAGCTTTGCGGCTCAAAACGGGGAAACTTGACGGTGTCTCCGCTCTGATCTTTAGCGACCACGAAATAGTGGACATAAGTCCCCTGTGGCTGTGCAGGAAGGGTCGCCTGGTAAGTGGAAGTAGAGGCTACTTGGCTCATCACAATAGACGTATAAGTCGTACTCGCACCTGTGGACCAGTATAGCTTGACTTCTGTAATGGGGTCCGAACTACTTCCGGCGACATCGACCTGGACGGTAACGGAAGCTGTGGCGTTTGGACATACTGGATTGCGTCTGAGATTAGATACGGAGGGCACAGGGTTGCCTACAAACATTAGGCTATCAGCCCATGGACAAATCTCATACATGGGAGTTCCAGAGGAGGGTCTGAAGTGTAAAACGATACCTTTCACGGAATCCAATCGGGTGCCGACAGGATAGTTATTACTCAAGCCCTTGAACTCACCAAAAATAAGTCCCTGATTGCCGTTGGCATCTACTACGCTGATGCGGAGGGGGTTTGTTTGTACTCCGGTTACCGTAAGATTACGAACCTTCACGAAGCTACCTTGCCACTGCTCCCCTGACAGCATATTGTGAGACCCATTGGGGAAGTTTATATCGTCCAGCTCAATCTCTGTAGAGGGTGGTAGAGGCACGCCAATGTTTAAGATGAGGGGTGAGAAGTTTGTATCCACATTAAGCTGTATTTCCCCCTGGAAGTAGCCTACTGTTCCCCGAATCTCTACAAACTGGCCTTGCACAAGTTCGGTAAAGCCACTTGGAAGGTTGGATACATTTTGCCGACGGATTTGAAGGCCCCGATAGGGGGGGTTGGTATCTAGGAGCCAGATGCTACAGCGCTTGCTGGTAGGGCCACCACTTACGCCGAAGTGCCGATGCCAGGCGCATTCGGTTGCCACGACGCCTCGTACTCGTACATACTGGCCGTGAAGCACGGAAGAATCGTTCCCAGTGGCTAAGTTCTGGGGAGTCTGAATTTGACTGATGGTTACAAGAGGTGGTGGGGTTTGGGCTGAAAGCCACCCCATCATCAAGCCTATGGTTATCGGTCTTACCCGCATAATGCTATCGGATGATGACAAACTTACCTGTCCGCGTCTCTCCTGTCTCTAAGTCTTTCACGGCAAACACGTATAAGCCTCGGGCGATGATCTGCCCTGTACGAGACAGGAGGTTCCAGCCATGTTCGCCCCCACTTGTCACGAGCTGGTTAGGATCAGCGTAAGTCTCAAACCAGCGGCTATTCTGGACTTGAGCGGCGGGATGACTGGCATGATGTTCAAAGCGATAGACTAAATCCCCAGCAACGGTATAAATAGACACCTCGCAGTGGGGTGGGAGATTGGCGAACATAATTCGTCGGTCTTCGTGGGCTTGAGATGCGCCCTCCCAAGCAGCCCGTTCGTAGTAGGGATTGGGATACACATACGGATCCCCAAGGGCAAATCCCCGATTGGGCGGAGCTCCTGCGAAGACCCGACGCAGGGTCGCTTGTTTGCTGCTCTCCAAGGATTCTAAGTTTCGGAGTGCATCACCCTCATCGAAGGCCGTAAGGGCTATCGCATGCTGCCAGCCATTCGCTACATCTCTGATTTCATACATATAGACATAAGGCGTGGGATCATTGGGAAAGTACTTCGGCTCAGGGAGTTTGGCGCGACCAAAACCGTTGTCGTAGCCTATTCCATTCCCTGGACGGTCAAACTGCGCTATCAGTTTTAGCTCCTTCAGCACATCTACCACATCCTTCACATCAAACCTGAGCGTTGTTTTATAGAGGCGGTAGCCTTCAAAGTCCTTCTTTCGGGAAATAGGGTCTATGCTTTCTTCGGCCGAAGCGTCCCAGTAGAGACGTATGGTGTTAGACTCTATTTCATAACGAATACGGGGTGGGCTTGGGGGGCTAGGGAGGAGAAATCTCGTCAGGCGCCCATCTCCGTTGAGGTCCTCACCAGGGTCTAATGTGCCATCGAAATTAGCGTCTTCGCCGTCGTACGCAGCTTGGGCCCAGCGTAGATGCCGAATGAATTCCTCCTTCTGCTGAGGGGTATCGGCTGAGTTGGGATTACCATCAGCCGTCTTGCGAGCAAAGACAAACGCAAAAGCTATTTGTATGCTATCACCGGGTTGAACATTCAGAAACGGGCCGGCTGAGACCAATACAGAACGATTTCCGGCGATTCGCAGAGCCGGTACCACTAGGGTAGCCCAGTCGCTACGCTCAGTTAGAGAAGTACTCATCTTTATCCAGCGGTCATTGTCATTCTGGGGGGAGCGGAACTGACCCGTAAAGTCGCGGAAAGTCCAACTGTGGAAGTTCGTTTCAAAACCCGGCGGAGGAGTAGGGCGACGAGCAGGATGGAAAAACTCCCCTCGATACTCGCTCCCTAAGAATTTTAGTCCGAAGTAAGTGTCTGTAAAGCCAGGGTTGCCTGATACATCAAACTCATAAGCAGTGAAGAGGGTGTCTAAATATCCGTTTCCACCTCGGTTGTAAAACTGAGTACCACCAGCTCCCGCTGGTGTGATGTTCGTATTCCGAATGACCGCATCCACCCAGTAGCCCACATATACTGAATCCCAAACCTCTGAACTGACATTTCGGATGGTGAAGTTGTACAGAAGGAAAAAATTTGCGAAGGAGTAGTTCCAGTTATACGCCTCAAAGTGGACATCGGCGCCGAGGGGCCCGTTTTCTAAGCCTTGTATAGGTATCTGAGTACCGGGTACGATCGTATAGCGGTCTGTAAAGTCAGATACAAAATCTTGGTGTGACACAGCATCTACCGAATAGTTAACCTGATCAGGTAGAGAGCTGCGTTCTAAAAGGGTTGCGCCGGGCTCAGCGGAGAATTCAAATCCAGCTTTGCCCGTTACATACCCCGAAGGATCGTCTACGGCGCCAGTGGAGACTACCACTGTGTTGCCTTTTTTAGCCCCTATCCATAGCCCCCCCTCAAACACATGTTCTATACTGGAACCCTTGGGGTATTCAGCCGACTTGAAGCCTTGGACGAGGTAGCTGCCTTTGAAACTATTGCCTATCATTCCGAGGTTATTGACAGTAACTCGGAAGTTACCCTGATTAGCTTGCTTCTCAACAAAACTTGGCTGAGCCCAAAGGAGACCCAGAAGGCAGCTCCACCGCATCACTATCGCAAATATACCAACCCATTTGTAAAGCGGGGGTGAAGCCTATCGTTTGCATAGATTGAGATAAAGGTTGTACCTTTGTATAGCCTGAGCACCCGTAGCTCAATCTGGATAGAGCACCAGACTACGGATCTGGCGGTTGGGGGTTCGAATCCTCCCGGGTGCGCTTAGTTTCTACTTTGGGTCTCGTCAAGGGTGCTAATACCCCTCGCCCCCAGATGGGTTTGATCGGCGCCCTCCTTTACCTTAGGTCTATCGCCGGCTTGCAAGCCAGCTCCAGACAGACTCACCTGTGTGCGTAATGGGTTCTATCGCCGAAGACTTTAGCAGCTGCGAGACTGTCTCTGGTATCTCGCTGGCGGAGAATAACTGCAACCGATTAACTCTACCCTTCAGAGTGCTTAGTATATTTTTTGTCAGCTTCTCCCAAACTTGAGCTGGGTTGTCTTTCACATGGACTCTCTGCTTGTGGATGATGAGACGGCGTCGATGCCGATAGACGACATACACGATGTGAGTAGGGTCACCCTCAACCGAGTAAGGAATCACTTTCACTAAGGCAGTTTTTTTAGCTAGTTTTTGGCGGAGGGCGCCGAGGAAATCTGCCTCTTTCAAAGAGGGAAACCCTAACATTTTCCACAGCTCTTCTTGATAGGCCTGGGCTTGAGCTGAAAGAGACTCTGCCCGAGCGATATTGCCTTCTCGTTCAGCTTTGTGATAACTGTAAAAGCTCTCCTTCCAGCGCTGCATGAGAGTTCTGATCGCTGGCTTGATCTTTAAAAGAGAGTCGTGGGAAGGGAAGTTTTCCAAAACCTCTATCACGTAGTTAGCCCATAGGCTGGCGACTATCAAAGCTGAGTCTGAGCGCAGCCCAGCTCGGCGTTGGACGTCTTGATAGTAGGGATAGAGATAATCTCGCATGGCATCGGGTTTCCGTCCCATACATAAGATGGGTAGGAATAATTGCATTCGTGTCAAGGCTCGCCGCAGGGTTTCTACAGCCAGGCTGTCACTTGCTCGCAGTTGGTTTTGGCGCTCTAATAAAGCCGACAGCACTGCCCAATAGCTAAGTACCTCTGGGCTATAGGGACTAACGCTGGTATGAACATATCGTTCGTACCGATAGCCCGCTTCAGAAAGCAAATGTTCGGCTTCTGTGAACTGACCTTCCTGGATGGCAATCAGGCCCAGTCGGCTCAATAGATGGATATACAGCGCATTCCCCGTTTCCAGTAAGCTGTCGGTCAAGGATAAAGCTGTGGTGTAGGCTTCACGGGCTGCTTGGAGGCGATTTTGTCGTCTCAGGATATCTCCTTCCACGAAATATACATAAGCGGCCAAAGTAGATGGACCTACTAAGTTTAGGAAAGATTTGGCTTGCTGCAGCAGATAGCTGGCTTTCTCTACCTCTCCGTCTCGGAGCGTTATATCAGCCAGGTTTAGGTAGATATTAGGCAGAATCATGGACATTTTGCCAGCGTGCTGCTCTGCGTAATAAGCTGCCTTCTCCAAAATCTTGCGAGCCGCTCTTTTATCTCCTATTTCAATCAGCAGCTTGCCTATGTTGTTGTATAAATGAGCTAAAGCCAAGGAGTCCCCTATCTCATGATATAAAGCCTCTGCTTCCGTATATAGCTGGAGAGCCTCCTCCTGACGGTCCATTTCGTTGTAGGTAAGGCCTAAGTTTTCTATCAGCCTTGCTCGGATATAAGGCGGAGGGGGAAACTGGGCTGCTTTAGCGTAAGCCTCTCTCAGATAGCCTTCAGCTTCCTGAGGGCGTCCCAGCGCCGATAAAGCCAAACCGCAATTAACTGCAGCAGCGTAGTAAAGATCGGATGGTCTTGCCTTACCTTGGTCTAAAAGGCTGATTAGCTTCTTAGAGTAATCCAGCATTGCATGAAAATCTTCTGCATAGTAGGCGTGATAAGCCAGAGCTGTCAAAATCTTCTGATAAAGAGGAGTATCACGCAGGCTCTCTGCAAGGTTCAGAGCTCGTTTTAGGGCAGAGTCTGCTTTGGATAATTGCCCTTGGTCTACGGCGGCTGCGGCTGAGAATATGAGAATTTCTGCTTGAAGCGCGCTGATAGAGGTAATGTAACGGAGAGCCATGTCTAAAAGATATGCCGCCTCATGAGGACGCCCCAACCTATACATAGCGCTACCTTCGGTGTAGTACAACCACCCAATCTGCATAGAGTCGCCGTAAAAGCCTTCACGAAGTTGTCGGACGAGTCTGACTACTTGATCGTATCGGCCTTGGCTTTCATATCTATCCAAAGAGTCCTTCCAAGGGCCACTAATTTGACTCCATAGAAGCCCTGAAAGCCATAGAGTTACCCGAAAGCCACCCAAACGAGTCATAGCAAACACTTTTGACCAAAGTTAGACTACATTCTCAGAAGAAAAGCGGGGGATTCCGAAAATAGCCCGATGCACCTGTAAATTTGACTAAAACTAACAAGATTGAGTGCGTCAAGATTTTGACGGACCTTCTATGAGAAATCCAAGGGGATAGGGTTGGGGTTAGGGAAGGCTCTTTAGAGCAAATGGGGAGGGGATGTGGGGGGCTTGCTTTGCTGTCGCAAGTGTCCTTTATACCGCATCTTTAGTGAGATTGGAGCCATCCCTTGAGGTTAGCCCTGGTGGATTGCGTCTATCGGGGGAAAGGCAGCTTTTTCTTGAGTTCTTCTTCTCGTTTTTTGCGTTCTTCTTCCAGTTGACGACGGAGTCGCTCTTCTTCTTGTCGCCGTCGTTCTTCGGCTTCTCGGCGGAGTCGCTCTTCTTCTTGTCGGCGGCGCTCTTCTAAAGCTCGGCGGATGCTATCTTCTTTAGCTCGCAAGGCGGCTTCTACGCTGTCTTTTTTGCGGCGCGCCTCGGCTTCTAATCGGGCCTTTTCCTCTTCCACTCGGTTAGAGACAGCCTCTTGTACCGAAGCTCCTCCTTTCTCGGGACGAATACCCAGCACCTTAGGTTGACTGACTGTTCCTCCTAAGTCGGCTATGAGCCGTATTGTGGTGGGGGCTTTTAGGGGGAGGTTAGCAGCTTGAAGGAAGCTCTGAGCCCACCCTCCGGGTACTTCTATACCCAGCGAGTAGGCAATGGTTTGGTCTAATCGGGTCGTCCCTTGCACATCCATTTTCGTCTCACCGGCCGTGAAGCTAAAAGGTTCTACAATCAATTCGCCGTTTTGTATTTTGAAGCGGATCGTTGTCCCAGCAAGTCGGAGGGTATTCAGCTGAGGCATCCGAGCGGCGGAAGAGAGAGCAGCCAAAGAGGCTGAACCCTGAATCACCGCTTGGAGTATTTCAGCCGTACCCTTTCCCGAGAGCGTACTCAACTCAGGCATAAAGTCTGGGCGTAGGGTGCTGGCAGCCGAGAGAGAGAGATTGACGCGTCCTTGAGTACTCCGGACAATCGGAGCCAATCGTCTCATGGTCGTAAAATGCTTGGCCACTTCTTCTATTTGAACATTCTGAAGCGTAAACTGCATATCCCACCGAGCGGAGGTCTTATCCGGTGCAGCATAAGTGCCAGCTAAAGCGAAGCGTCCCCCTAAGCCCTCCATCTCAAAACCTTCTAATCGTAGCTTCTGATCTCTCAGAATAACCTTTCCTCGAGCGTTGCGGAAACTCATATTCTCGTATAAAAGCTCGCCCACTTGAGCCTGAAAAGTGAAATCTATATTAGCGGGTAGGACGACTACTTCCAGAGTACTACTGGTGTCGGTGGAGGCAGCGGCCTGTTGGCTCGTATCGGCGCGCATCCACTCATTTAGGTCTAACCGATTACTGGTAAGGGCGAGAGAACCGATTATTTTCTCATCTTTCAGGACATAACCCAGATAGTTCTCTAGTTTGCCTTCTAAGGCGAGGTCAGACCGGCCCAGCGTGCCTTTATATCCAGAGAGTACGGCGTATTGAGGGGTAAAGGTGAGATTAGCTTGGGCTATGGTTAGACCTTGGGGTAGGGTAGGGCTGCGATAGGAAAGATTTCGGATGGTAAGGGTACCTTGGGTAGGAAGGCGATTATAATCATGCTTTTCCAGAGCTTCGCGGCTACCTCGGGTGGTCAGGTCTAAGCTAACTTTGCCCGTTATCTCGGTGCTGTCAATGGGAAAGATTTTGGTCCAGGCGCTTAGATCAGCGCTACCACGAGCCGTGAGACTGTAGTTCAGTGCTTCAAGGTTTTGGACAAGTAGGGACGCTTCTATGGGCTCGCCTGCTACGACAGCGTATAACTGACGGAGGTTAGCGGTCGTGCGGGCTGGGGTTCCTTCTGGACTTTCAGCGGTAAAGTCTATTTCTATGCTTTCTAAGGGTGTAGGAAATTCAGCGGCTTTCACATACCCATCTCGCAGCAGAAACTTACCCTCTATGGAGGGGAGGCGATTTTCTGCGTATAAGCCTTGGGCTCGGATGTCTACATCAAAGGTCCCTCGCAGCTCGTAGCCCAAGGGGAGCGCACTGGCAAACTCGGCAAGGTTGCCCTGACCAGAAAGAGCGGCGTTAAGTCGCATGACTCGAAGGCCTGCCGTAGCCACTCGAGCGCGAAGGCTTGTGCCCCCCGCTCTAAGCATCAACGTGTCTAACCGCACCTGGAGGCTTTCCAGCGTAGAAGCGAGGCTCTCCACTTTTAGGCGTATTTCCAAGTCTTCCACGGGTTTAGGTAAATCCTTATATCGGATGCGACCCCGCTCCACTGATAGCTTAAGCCCAAATGCTGGCAATAAGCTATCTACCAGTTCGCCTTGGACATATCCGTCTAAGCTCAGCGTGCCGTCTGTGGATAAACTCTCATAGCCTTTTCGGAAAACTGCGGGTACGAGAGACAAGAGCTCCTTGAGAGAGGCCTTGGGCGCAGAGAACCGTACATTTAGTAGAATGCGTTGTGTATCGGGAAGGGTTACTGTACCGGTTACATTCAGAGGGAGGTCATTCAGACGAATCTCGCCTCGCTTGAGAGTATAGCGTCCGGCGGGGAAGCTAATATCTAAATCTATGCCTGCTTGAAGGGACTGCCCCTGAAGATACTTTAGGTCACCGTAAGCGAAAAAAAGCTGGTCTATGCGCGTCTCCGTCTCTAAGCCCATTTCATCCTGCGTGAAATCCCCTTTTCCTATATGGTTCAGTCCCTGAAGGCGGGTATAAATCCCCAGCGAGGAGTCCCAATAGATAAGGTTGGCTTCTCGTATCTCGTATCGCCTCAAGCCTAACTTAAACTTAGAGGGCGTGGTATCCTGAGAGGGCTTTTCGGGGGCGGTCGTGTCTGGCAGCGTGATATCCCAGCTGGCTCGACCATCCTTGCGTACTTGCACATGGATGCGCGGCTGAATCAGATAAAATCGGGTAACCTCTATGTCCCCTCGGATAGCTTTGAGTAAATGCACCCCTATGTCCAGAGCGGCACAGCTCAAGAGTGTGTCCCCCGCAAAAGGTTCCTTGTTGACGACTTTGAGCCCTTCTAAACGCACCGTCAGAGCGGGAAAGTGCCGAAATAAGGAAAGGCCCAGCCGCTCGTACTCTACCTGAGCATTCAAGGACCGATTGACCTGAGCTTTCAATAGAGCGTCTATTTTATCTCGGAAAAGAAGAGGGAGTAGGAGCATCAGAAGGAATAGAAGCAGCAGACCCCCCCCAGTGATGTATAACGCTTTCCGCATAGGTCAAAGGTAATCAACACTCTTTGCACCGACATAGCTGAAAGTTTCTATGTATGTTTGCCCTATGCGAATATGGGTGCTGGGATTCCTATTGCCTTTTTTATGGGCTCAAAAAAGCAAAGTCACCGCAGCAGCCCTTGCTGTCCAAGACGGTGATTACGAAAAGGCTCTGAGCTTAGTGAAGGAGGCTTTGGCTTCTCCAGATTTGCTCAAGACGAAAGATATGGCTAAGGCTTATATGCTTCGGGCGAAAGCTTACATGGGTCTCTTAGTAGGTAGTAAGGACCCTCAAGGGGTGCTGAATAAGTATCCCACCCTTTTTGAGGAGGTGATGTTGTCCATTCGCAAATGTCGTGAGTACGATTCGGCCAAGGAGTTTGAGAATGATATCAAGTTTGTCTCAGCTCAAGCGGCCAGTGTGCTCTATCTGAAGGGTTTTGAGCTCTTTCAGAAAGAGAAGCTGTCTGAGGCTCGTCAGCATCTCACTTGGGCGATAGAGCTTTATGATCTCATAGGACAGAAAGACTTTTATCCTCCCCATGCACTGCGCGGTATTGTAAATCTCCAACTCAAGGATACCCTACCTGCCATCCAAGATTTAGAAAGGGCCCGCAGTCTGGCGGCTCAAAAGCCTATTCAAGGAGACCAGGTTCTACCTTTTGTGTATTCCTCTCTAATCGGAGCTTATGGCGGTAAGGGCGATCTAGATAAGGCTCTCAGTGTAGCAAGCGAGGGTAGAAACAAGTTTCCAACGGACGAGAATATCCGTCGCGCCGAGCTCAATCTTTATTTGCAGCATCCCTCTCTTCAAGAGAAAGCATTAGAACGGTTTCGTCGCGAACTTCAAAATGACCCTAAAAATGAAACTTACCTGCTCATCTACGCCCAGCTATGGGAGCGGGTGAATCCCGACTCCGCCGCTTTTTACTATCAGCGTGTGTTGGATATCAACCCTAATAATCTCAATGCCCGTTATAACCTCGGTGCGTATTACATCAACCAGGCAGCCGAACTAAGCGCCAAATACAATGAAACGCGAGACGAGAAGCTCCAGCAGAAATACTTTGCCCAAATGCAAGAGCATTTTCGTTCGGCTTTGCCTCACTTAGAAAAGGCGCATGAGCAGCTTCCCGAGGATATGGCTCTCTTGCAGAGCCTTATTCAGGTAACCACCTACTTAGGCATGGAGGACAAGGCCCAGGAATACCTCCGCAAAAAGAATAACCTTCAGCAGAAGAAAAACTGATTAGTCATATGACGCGTAGCCTTTATGTATGTTTGATTGTGGCGCCGCTGTGGATACTGCCTGCCCAGGAAGCCTCAGCTTCCCCCCAAACTCCAGCGACCCAGCTATCAGGTGGCGCAACCATTATTTATTCGCTGGGTGATTTGGAAAAAATGGATAAAATAGAGCTGACTCGCATTTACATCGCCAAGGTTACTCGCCTCTATCGCATTTTGCAGTATCTACCCTTCGCAAAGCTGGACCCCAAGGGCCCGAATGATCTAAAGATTCCCTCGGTTCAGGCGAACGATAAAGCTATGAAAACCTTAGAAGAGGCTTTGAGGGATTACATTAAGGCGGCGGAGAGCAGCCTATCCACGATTACGCCTTATGCGGATAAGAAACAGATTATTGATGCGATACTCTTTCTGCAAGCTGTTACTAACAAAGTGGAGCTGGTTGGCTTAGGTATGAGCCAGCTTATATACTGAGGTGGGGTGGCTGGCGCTGGCTTATGTAGTGGCGCTCTGGGGGATTAGCTGGGTCGTAGGACGGGGGCGGGAAGCTACATCTTTAGAGGCTTTCTATGTGGCCCGCCGGCGGGCGCACTGGCTGTGGGTTAGCTACAGTATGGTCGGCACAGCGCTATCGGCCATTACCTTTCTCTCCGTCCCCGGTAGCGTCCGAAGTGATGGCTGGACCTACCTTCAAGTTGTTCTCGGCTATTTTATTGGGTATGGGGTTGTGGCGTTTGTTCTGCTGCCGCTGTACTATAGACACGCTCGGGCTTCAGTGTATGAGTATTTTCGCTATCAGATTGGGTCCCATGGTGAAAAAATAGCGGCTCTCTTTTTTCTCTTATCCCGTAGTATAGGGAGTAGCTTGCGGCTCTTCTTAGCTCTGTGGGTGCTTCAGCCTTTTTTCCCGGAAGTGCCTTTTCCTCTCTTGAGTATGGGAGCACTGGTCCTTATCTGGCTCTACACTTTTCGCAGTGGGGTTGCAGCGCTGATATACACGGACTTCTTTCAGACGAGCGTGTTTCTATGGGCCGCCTTGCTGACAGCCCTTCATTTGAGCGAACACCCCCTTTCCCTTTCAGACTTGCCTAAGATAATAGAGCTTTCGCCTCAGGCAGCCCACTTTTGGCTCAAAGACGTGCTGTCGGGCGCCCTCATCGCTCTGGCTATGACTGGATTGGACCAAGACCAAATGCAGAAAAATCTGAGCCTACCCTCTCTCCGACTTGCTCAAAGAAATCTATTAGTGTATGGGGCTTTGCTCTTTCCCGTGAATGGGCTTTTTCTGTGGTTAGGGAGTCTCCTTTGGGCGTATGCGGACTGGTGCGGTCTAAACCCGACGCCAGACACTCTGTACGTTCAAGTGGCTCAGCGTGAAGGGTTTTTGCTTGAGACTCTTTTTGTGTTGGGGGTGAGTGCTGCTGCGCTTTCCAGTGCTGATGGGAGCCTTACGGCCCTTACGACCGCTGTGCTCCGAAATCTCCTACCATCTCGCTACGAGCATTCCCGCATGAAAAACTTGATTCTGTTCGCATGGACAGTGGTATTCTGGATGCTTATGCTGGTTTATAGGATGCTTCCGCAGGAGAAGCACATCCTTGGACTATTTCTGCGGTTTTCAGGCTATACTTATGGCCCCCTTCTGGGTTTATTCGTTTTCTCGCGCATGGTGAGACGCGGTGAATATCCCTTTGTAGCATGGGCTTTGCCTTTGCTATCGGCCTTGTCTATCGTCATGGAATGGGGATTAGGTGGATTCACAGGGTATGTCAGTATTATCTGGATGGGTGGGGCGTCGGCTATAGGGCTCTGGGCTATCAATCAGGTATCTCGGTGGTTGCGCCGTGGCGCTGCAGCCAAGCGCGTACATAGGCGAAAAATCGCTCCCGATTCACTCCAATCAGAATAAGCCGCTTGGCTTCGTTCGGTCCGATATGGGGCTGCCAGCCTACCGAAACAGACAGCCGGCGTCCGTACCTCTCGTAGTCCGATTGATCACAAAACACCTCGAACCGAAAGTACAAGAGCGATTTATCATCCATGAAGAAAAAGTAAGGCCTGACGTAAGCTTTGCCAGCTGGGAAGGCCTCCTCCACTTGCGCCTTCACGGTTTTGTAAAGAGAATCCCTATTGGTTCGCCAATGTACGCTATCCAGAGCTATAATGAAGCGGCCGCCGTAAAGGTATGGCTCTGGCTCTTCGTAAAAATAGACATCTGGAGCATCTTTGAGAGCTTGGACGGCTCGGCGTAGGTTTTCATTCTGGCGGAACCAGACTCGAGACCAGTGTATAGGGCGGAAACTCCCTGCAAATCGGTCTAACCAGTCAGCCGAGAAAGTGTAGGAGAAAACCCCTTCCGTGATGTACCCACACCGTAGATTAACCTTGAGGGTCTTGACAAGTCGGCGCCCCTGGTAAAGCTTGAGCACATAATGGTAATCGCAGTAATCCTCGTAGAAGCTGTGGCCTTGCCAGAGTTCCTGCATTTGTCTGAGGATGGCGTTATCTTGAACGATAAAGGCGGAGAATTGTCGCTGGAGGGGGTGAGGGGCATAATTGGGGACACTAACGCCGATCAGGCTCCATTCGCCTTGTGAAAAGTCTATCCCCCCCAAGATGGCGTAGAGTAGGATTATGATGGGCATACGCTGAAAAACTCATTCCAGAAGGAGCGAGCGGAGAGAGCTTTTTCCGCTGCTGTGCCGATAACGACAAAATGAGCTCCCGCTTCAAAAAGCGGAGCTGCTTCAGTAGGTCGCCGAATACCTCCTCCCACGAGTATAGGCGAAGGCACCACTGATTTTACAGCGCAAATGATCTCAGAAGACGGCGGCTTTCTCGCCCCGCTCCCTGCATCAATGTAGAGGAGCTTCTGTCCTAAATACCACCCAGCTAAAGCCGTAGCTTGCACTAACTCAGGCTTGTCCGAAGGAATAGGCAAGGTTTGAGAGATGTAATGCACCGTACGAATGGTTTCACCTACTAAGATGTAAGTAGTGGGAATAACTTCGCCACCCCAACGGTATAACGAAGGAGCTGCTTCTACATGAGCACCAATGAGATAGTGAGGATTGCGTCCGCTGGCGAGGAAAAGAAATAGGACGGCATCCACGGCTGTATTCACTTGAAGCGAACTTCCAGGGAAAAGGATTAGAGGGAGAGGAGCCATGGAGCGAGCTTCGGCGCACCATTCGGCAAGGCTGACGTCGGATAAGAAACTGCCCCCTACGAGGGCCCACGAGCCTCCCGCTTCTAAGTAAGCTTCAGCAATAGCTGGATAACGTTCTATCGGCATCTTATCCGGGTCTATCAGCCAGAGGGGTTGAGGGTTAGCTTGCTTCCATGTCTCGTATAGGGTCATAGGAAGGGTATCCATTTCCTAAGCCATTTCCGAACGGCTCCCCAAGCAATTTGGCCCAAATACCGATAGATGATTGAAGTTATAGCTGGAGCCGTTTGAGATTTGACCAATGATTTCTCTATCAATCGCAGTCCAGATTGAGCGAGCTGTAGCCGATAAAGGGCTTCTCGAGGGAAGAGTAGGCGCTTTATCCACTGGCGTCCAAGAACAAGCGACACGATTAGGATCGCTCCCCATAAACCCGAACCAGCGAGGAAGGCAAACGACCAGGTGGTGGTTCCAGCTGCCCAGGCAATCAGAGCAGCTGTTAGAAGGAGGAGGGTGATTCCCCCTGCTGCGACAATCACTATCAGACCTACGAGTCGAGCGGCCCAGCGACTTAGGAGGATTTCCAATCTTGCTTCTAAACTGACGCTCCACAGGCGCAAATATCGCAGCCAGAGCCCCTTCATGGCTTAGCGGCTGTGGCTAAGTAAGTATAAGAATCAGCCTGTCTCCTTAGGGTCATTCAATCGGCGTTTTCATACAGGCGAGGGTTATTACGGCGTAAGGGTGGGGCGGTGTCGTCAGATAGGGGTTCTATCCGAGTAGACGAAAGAGGTGGTGGAGAGGGCGTGATACCATAGCGGGAGAAAGCTGGTGAAGAGCGAGCTCGCTCAATCGCTCGGTTATCTTGGTCTATTTGTCGGATGCGTTCTCTCAAGTCTATGGGAGGTGGAGGTGCTGGAGGAGTAGTTTTGGGCAGAGGGTCAAAGGGAATTTCTGGCTCTAAGGGCGGAGTCATTCGCAGCGTTGTCTGCTTAGGAGTTGAGGTAGAGATAGATTGAATACTCTCAGGACGCATGAGACCCGTTGCAATGATAGTGAGACTGAGGTCTTCACCGGCCTGCTCATCAAAAACTTGTCCCATGATGATATGAGCTTCCACCTCGCCTAAAGCGCTGTGGATATGGTTCATAATCTGCTCGGTTTCATGAATGGTCAGGGTATCCTCTGAGGCGGTGATATTGACGAGTATGCCCTTAGCTCCTCGGATATCTACATTATCCAAGAGGGGGGAGCTGAGCGCCTCTTCTACGGCCATGATAGCGCGGTTCTCACCTCGCTGTGTAGACATGCCAAGCAAAGCATATCCTCCCTTTTCCATCACGGTTCGCACGTCCGCAAAATCCACGTTGATGTAGCCTGGCTTAGTGATGACCTCGGCGATACCTCGTACGGCTCGGTAGAGTACTTGATCAGCCATGAGGAAGGCATCTTTTTGGCGCATATTCTTAGAGGCGGCGGTGAGGATGTTGTTGTTATGGATGACGACGAGAGCATCCACATGACTTTCAAGGAGACTCAGGCCACGGAGGGCGTTTCGTCGGCGGGGCTCTCCTTCAAATCCAAATGGCAAGGATACGACAGCTACGGTGAGCAGTTTGAGCTCTTGACACAGTTCTGCAATGACCGGAATCGCTCCTGTGCCGGTGCCTCCTCCCAAACCAGCCGTTAAGAATACCATGCGAGTATGGGTAGGGAAAAGATTCCGAATGTCGTCTATGCTTTCCTCGGCGGCTTGTCTGCCTCGTTCGGGGTCGGCTCCACAGCCTAAACCCCCTGTGAGCTTCTGACCAATCAATAAGCGGCGCGGAACAGGGCTGCGTCCTAATACTTGGCTATCTGTGTTACAGACTACGAAATCCACGCCGTGAATACCTAGACGAAACATATTAGATACGGCGTTACAGCCAGCGCCCCCTATGCCCAACACAGTGATAATCGGGGGGGCAGACTCGGTCGGAAACGAGAGGCTCATTATCTATCTCGGTTTAGGTTTTTTCAGTTTATGAGGTCTTGAGGCAGCTTCAGGCTGTTTTCTAAAAAGGCTCGTACTTTTTGAAAGAGCAAAGAACGCTGCTTGGGGGCTTGCGGCGCTTCTTTGGTCAAGGCAGGCAAGGGCGGCATAAACTCCCGTAAGATAGGAGCCAAATAAAGTGCTGCTACAGCACCAGCCATTCGAGGCGAACTTACCCGTTCTCCCATTCCGCGTCCCAAAAGGGGTTTTATCTGCACTGTGTAAGTCCGTTCCCCCAGTACATACTCTGTAAGCGCCTCCATGTCCCGCATCAAGGCTCCTCCACCGGCTAAATGTATCCCTCCATAGAGTTTGCCTAACAGGCCTGCGCGTTCTATCTCTCGCGCAACGAAGACCAAAGTCTCCTCTAATCGGGTTTGGATGACCTGTGCCAAAAGCCTTCTGGATATCTCGATCGGCTCAGAATGAGTCGTCAAACGCAGTCGTAAAATCTCATCTTCGGGTACATGGGCAGCAAAAGCGGCACCTTGACTAATCTTGAGCTCTTCGGCTTGGGGCATCAGAATGTATTTCAGCATCTCCCGAATATCCATCGTAACCTGATGCCCTCCCAATGGTAAAACAGAAAAACTACTGAGGATGCCGTCTTGATAGATCACGATGCCTGTCGTGTGAGTACCTAAGTACAATAGAGCACTTCCCGAGGATTTATGTTCTCGGGAAAGCAGAACCTCAGCTGCTGCCAAAGGCCGTGCTACAAACCCTTCTATGTCTACCTTGAGACGCTGGAAGCAGCGCCGCAGCATGTTCAGATGTATCTGCGGAGCATAAATGAGGAAAAAATACCCCTCTAAGCGAATGCCTGTCATTCCTAAGGGGTCTCGGACAAAGCTGCGATGGTCTAAGCTGTAATATTGAGGTATCACATGAATCAATTCCATTTCAGGAAGAGGGGGACGCTGAACCGCCTGCTGCCGTAGCCGTTCTAAATCACTCAAGGAAATCTCATGCTCTGGATCCGGAAAGGTTACAATAGCCTCGCTCTGAATGCCACGCAGATAAGCATGATTAATCACGACCCAAACCCGAGACAGAGCCGTACCCGACTGTTGTACCGCTTGATATAGCGCTTTCTGAATAGACTCCACTAAGCGTTCTATGTTGGCTATGCCGTTCTCGTCTATGCCATCGGCGGGAGCGGTACCAACGCCCAGAATACTCACCCGGCTTCCATTATCAGGCTGTCCAACGAGAACGCGTACTTGTTGCGTTCCTATATCAACAACGCCATATATCTCTTTCATAGTCATCCATTCATTGACATACAATCTGGTTTGGTATATGAAGCAAAACGACTTTGCAAGTATGACCTCCTATAATAGGTGTCAAATAGCGCAAATAAATATCAAGCTGCCTCAATCCGACTGCTAAATGTTCCGTCCGTCCCAAGGTAAAGGTCTCTGTGCTGGTCTCTAAGTAGGCTCGCCATATACCCTCAGAATCTTTGTAGATGTAGCTCATGAGCTTATGGTGAAGGGGATAGGTCTGCCAGTGCTGCAGAAGCGTGCCCAGAGCTATACTGTCCCATGTAGGAGCTTCTATAAGGGGAAGGTCTAAAGGACGAACAAAAGGGAGGCGATGACCTTGGGCATCGGTGTAATATTGACGGAGAGCTAAGCGCACCCGCGCTACGGGTTCCCAGGTCTGAGCCTGGATGCGTCCCTCCCCCTTACCTGTATAGGAAAATCGTAGAGACCGGAATAGTCGTTCGCTATGCAGCGTCTGGCAAACCGCCCAGATCCATTCCGATGGAGATTCTACTTCTACAGCTTGAATGCGTCGCAAAACCCAAGAAGAGTCCCACAGGGCCCCCTCACCTCGGATTCGCCACCGGCCCTGCTTACGCATTTCGGTATAATAGCTATCCCCCCATATCCAACTGACGGGGAAACCCACCATTAGAAGTCCCCTCCAAACTACGCGCAAGCTCATGGATTTTTTGTTATACAGGCATAGATAGCAGGAATCCAGCGGTAAATATCGCCTGCCCCTAAAAAGGCGTAAATACTTGGATCATTGGATAGGAGAGACTCAAGCCAGGTCATATCCGAATCCAAAGGTATGACCTCTGTGTAAGGAACATGCAAATGTTGAGAGATTAACTTACTCGTAACTTGCGATGTGGAAGGCTCCCGAGCGGCATAAATGGGGAAAAGCAAGACATAGTCAGCTAAGCTCAGGGCTTCAGAAAAGTCCTTAGCAAAAAAAGCCGTGCGGCTGTATAGATGCGGCTGAAATAAAGCTAAAAGTTTATGCTTAGGGAAAGATTCGCGGAGGGCTTGCAAGGTACGCCGAATCTCCGTTGGGTGGTGAGCGTAGTCATCTACGATAATATGCTTACCCACGACAGACACTTCCATGCGCCGCCATACGCCCTTGAAGTCTCTCAGAGCTTTTTGCATAGAGCTAAAATCAAATCCTATGGCTTCTAAGAGGGTGAGGGCGGCGGCGGCATTCTCCGCTAAATGGCGACCGATTTGGAACCACTGGGCTTCCCGTTGGTGGGTATTCCAACGATAGCGGAAGCGTACTTGAGTCCCATCCACTTCGTATTGTTCAAGGGCATACCGAATAACCGGACAACCAAAGGAAGGTACAGTAGGACCTACAACTACCAGCCCTTTCACCTGCTGGACGAAGGCTCTGTAAGCCGCTTCCACGCCTTCAGGGGTGCCATATATCTCTAAATGATCGGGGTCGGTGCTTTGTACGATAGCATGGGCGGGGCGCAAATGCAGCATGGCTCGGTCGTACTCGTCTGCTTCCACGACAGCCCAAGGACCCGAGCCGGAGAGATAGTTGTTATCAAAGTTTCGCATGAGCCCTCCCACGAATGCCACCGGTGATTCTCCTATGGCATGTAGCAGCCAGGATAGGATAGCGGCGGTGGTTGTTTTGCCGTGAGCTCCAGCTACCGCTAAGGTATCATAGGAACCTACTAACTCAGCTAAGACTTCGCCCCTACGCCAAGTGGGTAAGCCTAAAGCCTTGACCACCTCCCACTCTGGAAACTCTGCAGATATAGCGGGGGTGTAAATAACTCCTTCTGCTTGCTCGGATGCCGCTGGATTAGGAGCATAATCAATGAAGATGCCCAAAGATTCTACTCGTTTGGTGAAAGGCGAAGGTTCTCGGTCGTATCCTGTGATCAAGTGTCCTGATAGATGGAGGTGTTGAGCGATGGCGCTCATGCCAACTCCTCCGATACCCCAGAGGCGAAGTTTCTTAGGCAGAGCCATACAGAGCTTGGTGAAGGTATTCAGCTAAGGCTTCGGCTGCATGCGGACGACTCAAAGCGTGGGCGGCTTGGGCAAGTTTTTCCCGTTGGTCTGGCTGGTGAAGAAGCTCGAGTACAGCCTGAGTGAGCTGGGAAGGATGGCTTTCCTGGACCACCAGAGCGGCATGATGAGAGGCCCAAAAGCTGGCGTTTTTTCGCTGGTGATCTTCCGCTACGTAGGGGGATGGGACGAGAACGACGGCTTTTCCCCACCAAGCCAACTCACCTAAGGTAGAGCCCCCTGCCCGGCTTACGACAATATCAGCAGCTGCGTAGGCTCGCGCCATGTCTTCTATAAACGAAACGGTTCGTACTTGAGGGTAAGGTGCTTCAGGGGCATCACGGCCAACTTGCCACAATACCGAAGCTCCCGCCTGAATCCACGAGGGTAAGCTGGCGAAAACGGCCTTATTTAGCGTTGAGGAGCCTTGACTGCCTCCTAAAACAAGAATGGTCGGTTGCTCAGCGGGCAGACCCCATAGGGTTTTGGCTTGGTGAGGAGTATAGCGATGGCGATCTTCCTCGGAGAATCGCACTGGAGCGCCTATCCATTCAGCTGTGATGCCCTCTGTCTGCGGGAAGGAAGCGAATATATGAGCAGCGAACCGACCAAGCCAACGCACCGTGCGTCCTGCATGCCGATTGAGTTCTAAAAGGTACAGCGGACGACGATGTAAGATAGCCCACAGACCCGGCAAAAAACCGGGATAACCCCCCGTAGAAAGGATAGCTTGGGGCTTGAGGTGTCGCATGAGCCGCTCCAGCGCCCAAAAGCCTTGGGGTAAGCGGTAGAGCAAAGATAAGTTACGCCAGATGAAGCGGGGTTGCCATCCAGCGGCAGGTATCCCATAGAACGGAAACTGAGCATCCGAGACCCATTTTTCCTCTCGTCCTCCCCGCACGCCAACCCAATAAATCGGGTCTTCCCTCCAGCGACGACGCCAGGCTTCCGCTACCGCTAAAGCTGGAAATACATGTCCTCCGGTTCCTCCAGCCGCTATAACTAACGCCATGAAACGCCTATGACCTTAGGATTCTCCAACTTACCGAAGCCGAAAGGCCTAAAATGAGCGCCTGTATCAGCAAGGAGCTACCTCCCAAGCTAATCCAAGGTAGGGGTACGCCCGTGATGGGGAGCAGTTCTAAGCTGACGCCTACATGCACGATCACTTGAAGAACTACTTGAAGAAAGTTTCCTATTAGGAGAAGCTGGCCAAATCCCTCAGCCACCGTAGCTAAGCTGGCTATGCGCCACAGAAAGAGGCCGTACAGAGCTAAGATGGATATTCCTCCGAGCAGTCCGTACTCTTCGATCAAGATAGAAAAGGCGAAGTCCGAATAAGATTGAGGTAGGTAGTAGCGTTGGGTACTGCGTCCGGGTCCTTTTCCCCATAACCCCCCTGAATATACAGCCAGAGAAGCGTGGGCTCGCTGATAGTCGTCGGCTGTTTGAGAAGCATAGAGAGCATCTCGTTTCCAATAGCTCAGGAGGCGCTGCTGCCAGACTTGGGCACGAGACGCCGTGAAGAATAAAAAAATCACTCCCAGGCTTCCTATGAAGCCCAGCCGAATCAGCTTCTTCAGAGGCAGACCGCCGATGTACAGAAAAACAGAACTGATAAACAGCAGTATAAGGCCGTTGCTGAGATTCAGCGGTGCAATCAAAGCGAAAGTAATCCCTATCCGTAACAAGAGAGGCATTAGTCCTTGCCAACTTTGCAAGGCGTCGGGATTTAGAGCCATTCTGTAAGCTAAAACTCCCATCAAGGTGAATCGTCCGATCTCTGAGGGCTGTAAGGAAATACCACCGATATATATCCATCGCTGAGCCCCACTGCCTCTGAAGAAGGTATAAGATAGCAGCACCACAGAGACGAGCCACATCCATTCAAAAAGCGGGCCCCACTTTCGGTAGTCGGTGAAATGAACCGCATAAGCCACAAATAATGCTAAAATCAGCATCAGCCCTTGTTTGACAAGGTAGTATTCGGGCATCTGAGGGTGATGAAGAAAAACTAACCCCACTGAAGCACTATAGACTACTAGCAGCCCTATCGCTCCCAGCAGGACAGCAGTAGTCCACAAAAGTCGCTCCCCTCTAATTTCTATAGACATAGACACCGGCGGCGGGTAAGTCTCCCAAAGAACTTTCCTTTACCTGACTTGAGCGGCGGGTGTGGAAAGTTGGCTATCCCCAGAAGGGTTCGGGTGAAAACTGGAAGCTATCTGAATCTCGCCAGACGGGAAACCTTTCTCTATAAGCGACCAGCGGACTTTTACGGATCTCTGCAACAAAGGCTCCCTCGGTGTTTCCAGCATGTAAGAGCATTTCCCCTTTGTAATCTAAGAGCATACTGCCCCCAAGGTAATGGTGCTGATTTCCATCAACGCCGATACGATTGACACCGAGAACATAAGCCTGGTTTTCTATGGCTCGGGCAGGTAGCAAAGCGCTCCAGTGGGCGTGACGGCTCTCGGGCCAGTTGGCTATGTACACCAGTAGATCATAGTCATAGTCAGGTCGCCTCCGACTCCATACAGGAAATCGTAGATCATAGCAAATAAGGGGAGCTATGTGCCAACCCTTCCATTCAACAACTAAGTGCCTATCACCCGCTTCATAATGCAACGACTCTCCAGCTATGCGGAATAAATGTCGCTTATCGTAGAAGTAGGTTCGGCCGTCAGGCAAGATAGCATAAGCTCGGTTACGGGCCCGGTTTTCAATCCGGACTTGAAGACTTCCAAGCAGGAGGGCTTGATACTTCTCCGCCCATTCCCTCATAGCTTGGTAAGCTACGCCTCCTTCGGGCTCAGCTTTGTCCGTCTCCATACTGAAGCCCGTACTCCACATCTCGGGTAAAACCCACAGATCAGCTTGCTTGCCTTGGATTAGCCGCTCCACACGGGTTATGTTGGACAAAGGAGCTTCCCAAGCGATGTCCATCTGGACCCAGCCTATCCGCAGAGTATCCATGCAGCAAAACTATGGGAACTGGGAACTTTCTCAAAGTTTATTGCGTTTCCTATTCCGTGCGGGAAGCTATTGTGGAGGTAGCCCAGCGACTTATCATCCAGCAAGGGGTTCGCGCCACGACGATGGACCAGATTGCGGAGGCTCTGGGCATTTCTAAGAAGACGCTCTACGAACACTTCGCCTCCAAAGATGGATTAGTGGAGGCTTGTGCCGATGCATTTCTGACCCAGATAGAGCGAAAGCTATGTGAAATCCGCCAGACCCATACCGAGAATGCTCTCCTACCCATGATAGCTACGGCGAACTACATCTACACCCTTCTCACTTCGCTCAATCCCATTCTTTACACCGAGTTGAGGCGTGTCATACCCCATGCTCGGGCTCAGGTTCTCCCTCGCATTCAGTCTATCGTCCAGCGGCAGCTCGCTCTATCCGTCGCCCAAGCTGTAAAGGAGGGTCTCTTTCGCCAAGACCTACCGATGGATATATTACCCTTGTGGATGAGCTTTGTGATCGTTCAAGTCGTCCTGAATCCCGCCTTAGCCGAGCAGGCCCGAAAAAGCATCGCTGAAATCTATGCGGAGACCATACTCCTGCTTTTGTATAGTTTTACAACAGAAGCGGGTCGGCGGTTGTTGGAAAATTACAAGTCTCAGATTTTTCAGATATATGTTCGGTAGAGTATATCTAATGGCTGGCTTAGCCTTAGCCCAGGGGCCTCAATCGCTGAGTCTGAGAGATTGCATTCAGTATGCTCTAACTCATGCACCCTCCATTCAGAATGCCTATTTAGACTATCTCTCAGCTCGCCAGAAAATCGCTGAGGTGCGGGCGGCTGGACTGCCTCAAATTAATGCCGCCGGCTCGTTTCGATACTTCGTAGAAATCCCCACCTCCCTTGTGCCGGGTGAGTTTTTTGGGGCGCCTCGAGGCACCTTCATTGCAGTACGCTTTGGCGTGCCGTATAACTTGGAGTTTAGCCTAACTGGCACCCAGCTACTTTTTGACGGGACCTACTTTGTTGGCCTACAGGCAGCTAAAGTGGTTAAGGACATCGCCTATCGCAGCTATCAGCGTTCGCGCACAGAGACTGTTGTCGCTGTTACCAAGGCGTATTATACGGCTCTCGTGAGCCAAGAGCGCCTCCGCCTTCTGTCTCAGAATATCCAGCAGTTAGAGATTCTTACGCAGCAGACAAAAGCTCTGTATGAGTCAGGCTTCGCAGAAAAACTGGACTATCAGCGTTTAGAGGTTAGCTTGAATAATCTGCGCACAGAGCAAAGTAAGGTTGCTGAGCTTGTGGCCCTCTCCTATCTTGCCCTCAAACTGCAAATGGGCATGCCTCTGGAAACCCCTATTGCATTAGCTGACACTTTGGCTCCTACAGACCTTTTGTCGCTTCTGCCTGATACGCTCACAGAGAGCCGCTTTGATGTCAGCCGTCGTTGGGAATACCAAATCTTACTCCGGCAGCGGCGAGCTTTAGAACTGAATCTACGCCGCTATCAGGTGAGTTATCTTCCGTCTCTCGTTGCAGTGGGCAACTTGGCTACGCAGGCTCAGCGCAATGAATTTGACTTTTTTGACCCTAAGAAACGCTGGTTTCCTATTGCTTTTATCGGCGTGCAGATACAGATACCCGTGTTTGATGGGCTCCGACGAGCGAGTCAAATCAGCCAAGCACGCTTAGAGCTCCAGAAAAATCAAAATGATCTGTTTCAGCTTCGTCAGGCGCTAACCTTAGAAGCTGAGACGACTCGTCGCCAGCTATTGAATAGCCTCCGAACTCTTAGTATCCAACAGCGCAATCTGGCTTTGGCTGAGGAGGTTCTCAAAACAGCTCGTCGCAAGCAAGAACTCGGGGTGGGTTCCATGGTAGAACTGCTTCAAGCTCAGACCAGCTATGATCAAGCCCAAACAAACTACAGCACCGCTCTTCTGGAGGCATACTTGACCTACATAGACTGGCAAAAAGCCATCGGTACCCTTCCAATAGAATAGCCTTATGCATCGTCTAATCATCATCTTATGCGGATTAGGGGCAGCTGCCTTTATCGGCTGTCAATCTGCCTCTCGGAGTATGTACCCTCCCTCTTTGGAGGAGAAAAAGAAGCGATTAGAGAGCCTTCGGCAGGACCTTCTAAAACTCCAGACTCAGATTGCCGAGCTGGAGCAGGCCATCCAAGCGGAAGACAGTACATTCAGCGTATCCCGACGCGTACCAGTCGGGTATGTAATTCTGAAACCCAAACCCTTTGCCTCTTACCTCCAGTTTCAAGGTAGCGTAGACAATCGCCAGGTGGTGACCTTGACAGCTAAGATTCTCGCCCCGGTTACCCGCATCTATGTTCAAGAGGGGCAAATGGTTGCTGCTGGACAACTTCTTTTGGAGCAAGAAGCCGAGGTTCTACGCAAAAACCTAGCCGAGCTGCGTACCCGCTTAGAGCTTGCTCGCACGCTGTACGAAAAGCAAAAAAAGCTCTACGAGGAAGGTATAGGCTCTGAAGTCCAGTATCTCACAGCGAAAAATAACAAGGAGTCTTTAGAGGCTTCCATCGCTGCGGTAGAAGAGCAATTGCGGAACGCTCAGCTACGAGCTCCCTTTGCAGGACAGATAGACGCTATCTTCGCTCGGGTTGGTGAGCTCCTCTCCCCTGGCGTTCCAGCTATCCGTCTGATCAGTGCAGGTCAGTGGGAGGTGAAAGCGGAAATTCCTGAAAGTTTCTTGTCCTTAGCCGCGGTCGGGCAGGAAGTCGAGGTCTTCATACCTGATCTCAATCTGTCTTTCCGAAGTCGTCTCTCCGCTGTGAGTAAGAATATCAATCCCCTCAGCCGAACTTTGACCGCTATTGTGCGTGAGATTCCTCCCCAAGCTGCTACGCTTCTTCGGCCCAACCTAATCGCTTACCTTCGTCTCCCCCAAAGTCGTTCGTATAATGCACTAGTTGTTCCCATAGACGCGATACAGTTTCAAGACACCATAGCTTATGTGTTCGTAGTGAAGGGCCATATAGCCAAACGCACTCGGGTGAAGGTGTTGGCTACTGATAGTGGCGAAGCAGCCATAAGTGGAGGCGTAAAAGAAGGTGATACAATTGCCACGACTGGCGCTGCTTTGCTCAATGAAGGACAACCAGTCCAACTGGTGGGAGAAGGCATATAGCGCGCCTTCAACAAAACTTTGCGAGAGAGGCACGATACACCCCTTCAAAGCTCCAGCTCACGGTCTGAGCTCTACTTTCGTCACCCCACATTTCAGCGAGTAACTCTGGAAAGACCATGCCTACTTGTCTAAAGCCGCCCACGGGAAAGGCTGCACCCGGTTGTAACTCTCATTTAGCTTTCAAGTTGAGTTGCGGTTGGTATCTTTGGACTATGCGTTGGCTTGGCTTAGCGCTGCTAGTGATGCTCTGGGGGTGTCAGCCCGATAAACCAGCTCCTAATACTTCTTCTCCGGCAGCTGAAGAGTTACTCACAGGAGGGGGTAGTCGAACTTGGCGGCTGCAGGCTCTAACTCGTGCAGGAAGTAGCCAGCCTATACCCCCTTGCCGAGCCGACGATCGCTGGACCTTTCGTTCTGACAAAGGGGCTTCTCTTCAAAATCCTACTCTTTGTAGCTCTAACGACCCTAATGACCCGCCCAGCTTAAACGCCCAGTGGAGCTTCTCCAATGGTAATCGCTTTCTGATTGTGGAAGGGCAGGGCTTCTTCATGACCCGCGAAATCATTCAGCTTTCTGATAACCTTCTCGTTTGGGAATACACGGGGGAAGGGGGTGAGCTCATTCAAGAGACATGGGTTCCCTAGAGGATAGAGGTGAATGGGCTGGTCAAGGCTTCTAAGACTCGTTCTCATTGGCCCCTATGAAGTTAGGCTGCGGTAGGAGAGTCAAAAACAGCCCGACCGAAACCGCCGCTACTCCAAGCTTGTAGGGAATAATCTGTCTAATCCAGTGGCAAAGGCACTAAGGGGAGGCTTATCAAGTCAGGAGGTGCCTCGGTGTATCTTCGCTTAGTATGCGGCTTCAGATAGGTTTTTCGGCTAAGCACCCTCTTTTTTTGCCATGGCGTTATCCAGAACTGCTCATGGGGCTCTTTTATCGCTGGCTCAATCAAGCTAATCTCGCCTTAGGGATGCAGCTTCATGCGCGGGGATGGGTAGCTGAGGGCCATCGGTATAAGCTGTATACGTTCTCCTGGCTCCAAGCCAAAGCGCTCCAAGCGGAGACAGCAGGTCTCCGTCTGACGCCACCCCTTTACTGGCAGGTTAGCTCTCCTGTTTCGGCGCTTATAGAGGCATTCACGCAGGGCATATGGAGAGACCCCAAGGTAACCTTAGGACGCATGCCCCTTCAGGTAGAAACCGTTGAAGTGCTTCCTGAGCCTCTCCCCGACCGAAGCCCTGTTCGTGTGCGCACTTTATCTCCCATCACCATTTCTACCGTAGAGATGCAGGAAAGTTGGTCTAAGGGGCGTAAGGTCTTTCTCACCCCGCAAGACAGCGCTTTCAGTCGCATCCTCGGGGAAAATCTGCGCCGAAAAGCGCAAGTGCTGGGCCTCTCTATCTCTGTATCGGATGAGGTTGTCTTTTTACCCCTTCGGGTGCGCTCGCGCTTAGTACACGTCCATGGCACCCAAGTCCGAGCCTACGAAGGGCTATTTTTATATGAAGGTCCCCTAAGCCTTTTTCGAGTCGGATACCAAGCGGGCTTCGGTGAGCGGAGCGGCCAAGGCTTTGGCATGATAGAGATTGTAGATAGATAGAGCCCTTTACCTAAATTTGCTGGGAATGGGTACTCCGCTTCGTTGGTTGGGGGAACCTCTTTTAGACGCTGGATTAGCCTACTTGCTTATTCATTCAAACAAGAGAGACCCAAAGCTTATTACAGAGGAGGACTGGAGAGCTTGGCTGACGAAAATAGAGGATGACTATAAAGGAGGATTTGTGGATAGGCTTCTCAGTGTGGCTTTCACGCAAAATGGTTTCAATAATCCCAGTTGGAAGAGTGGGGGAGGCCGCGAGGTAAAGATTAGCGAAATATTCGGTTTAGCAAAAGAGGGTAAAAACTACAAAGGGGCTAGCTCGGAGCCGCGTCCTTTACCTGAGGTGAAGTGTGCTTTTTACGAAGACGAGCCAGCTGTCATTCTCATCGGTCGTGACCGGTTTCCTCTGCTTCCTGAGCGCCGCAGTCTCAATTTCACCCTCAATGGTAGCGGTTACCTCCCTGTATCGCAATGGGCATTAGGATGTATTTTGGGATTCATTTATGTAGCGCCTTTGATAAGTGGTCGGCTTCTTGTGCCTGCTTCTTTAGAGCCACAGCTCCTCTTACGGGCAGCTGAGGCGCTGTACCATAAGTATGTGAGTCTTCTTATCAAGATGGCTCGCGAGGGTGGGAAGCTGGAGATAAAAAATCCCCTCTCTCGCTTTGGAGAGGTCTTGGAGGAGATTTTGTCCGTCTCAGAGGAGGGAGATGAGGGCTTTCCTATCCAGGCTTTTTATTTCTCCAATAGCGGTCAGGACCCCGATGCGGAGATTTACTGGTACGTAAGCGCGGTTCAGACTTTCTTGCGTCGGGTCCGTGCTGAGCGATACTACCCAGCCTGGCGAGCTTTTCTCCACAGCTTCTGGGTGGTGGAGGAGAAACGGGGTGGCCTTACTGTTCCTGAGCAAGTGAGAGAATCCCTACCGCCCGAGAAGCAAACCAGTTCTAAAAGTATTTCTGCGCATCAGAGCCGCAATCTTATTTATGAAGTCCTGCCTGATCTTCCTGAGGCAGCGCCCCTATTTATCCGCTTCTTTTTCAAGGGGTATGCTTACCGCAGCCTTAATCTGGTTCGGGGGTACCGAAGGGTAGCTTATGGAGGGAGTCTTGCCTTGCCTCATTTAGATTACAAGCCTATCTGGGAAGTCGTGGAGCTTTTTGTAGAAGTATTTCTTCCGAGTATGACCCAGGAGCAGATAGATATCATCAAACGGCTTGCGGCTGATTTAGCAAGCCTTGTCACAACTGGACGCGAGCCGAGAGCCCACAAAAAACTTTTAGGGCTTGGAGGGTCTCAAGTGAGCCGGTATGACGTTTGGCGAGTGCTTCTCATTCGGCTCTTGCGGAAAGCTTTATCCAGTGAGGGGAAGCTCCTTTTCTCGCTGGATGAATACCTCACCCTCTTTGAGACAGCGGAAGGGTATCCCGAACGCAACTGGAAACTCGCCCGAGACCTTCTCCAGATAGCTCTCATAGAGGAGCTGTATAAGCAGGGCTACTTTGAGAAAGATAAGGCGGCTCTGGAGCAGCTCTCTAATCACACTGAAGACGAAACCGAAATCCTATAGCCTATGGCATTTCTATCAGGTATTCAAGTGATTTATGCGCCAGCTTCTGCACTCAATAACGCTGGCATAGACTCAGGGGATATGGCCGAGAACAAAGTAACCGTCAAGAAACTGCGTGAAGGAAATCGAGTCTATCCTTATGTTTCAGCTCAAGCTTGGCGTTATTGGCTGCGGCAAACGCTTGCAGAGCGAAATGACTGGAAGCCCTCACCTATCTTCCGAGAAGAGAAAATCGCTTATACAGAGGCCAATCCGATTGACTACGATGACGATGACGTGTTCGGGTACATGCGAGCGCCGAGTAGTAGAGGTAGTGAAAAGGCCAATACTTTGACTCGAGTGTCTCCTTTGCGGATGGGTACCCTCGTGAGTCTTACATCTTCTATTGTTACAGACTATGGAACTATGAGCCGACATGAGGGCAATCCCGTGCCTCATGAACACGAGTTTTACACGGGGCCTCTTCGGGGTCTTTTTGGGTTAGACTTAGGACGCGTGGGGGTATTTACGGTGGTATCGCGCACGGGCTTTCAAAACTTAGACGATGTTCGCGCTGAACAAGCAAAGAAAGTTGGTGCTGAAATAGTAGGTGGTGGAAGAGCTTACGTCTTGCCTGATGAGGTCCGATGGAAACGCATAAAGGCGGTTTTAGAGGCTTTTCCAGTTGTGGAAGGGGGAGCTAAACAAACTCTTCATGCTTCGGATGTGACGCCAGTGATTGTTGTTATGGCGGTCTTTCAGGGCGGCGTCAATCCTTTCTGGCATGTCATTCATGCTGACCCCCAAGGAAATGCTACCATAGCGGTTCCAGCCTTAGAGGAATTGTACAGGGTATGGCAAGACTATATGCTCTCTCCGTTATACATAGGTTGGACGGAGGGCTATCCAAGGGATGCCAAAGAAGATGCCTCTTCTATCAGGAATGCCCTCCTAACGAAGATTAGCCGCGTCGTTTGGGATCACCCGCGAAAAGTTTTTCAAAAGCTCATAGAGGACTTAGAGGCGCATCCTGATTGGTGGAAAGCCGAGGAGAGCCTCCAGAAGTAGGTCTCACCTCCTATGGCAGGCTCTTTACCCCTCTTATATGTGCGCCTTTCAGGACCAGTAGCGTCCTTTCGTTATCCCTTCATTACAGTAGGTCGGCAGCTTAGCTATCCCTTGCCTCCACTTTCCACCTTGTATGGGCTTCTATGTGCAGCTTGGGGCGATGAATGCCCGTTGAAGGACTTACGGATAGGTTACTTTTTTCATACTGAGGCTGCATCGAGCTACGATACGGAACGCTTATGGTACCTGAAGGCCCGCGAGACAGGGGGACGCGGCAGCCCTATTGAAGAGATAAAAAGCAATGTCGTGCGGCGGGAGCTGCGCACAGCTTTTACCTTGGAGCTGTATGTGCAAGCGCCTGATCTGGAGAGTTGGCGCATGGCCTTCTTCAGGCCTGCCTATTGGCTCACGCTGGGACGCTCGCAGGAGATGGTGAGCTTAGAGTGTATTGAAGAGGTAGAAGCTCATTCAGTTGAGGCTTATACGGGGAGCGGGCCGTTGTGGGGGGGACCCAGTCTGTATCCTCTAAGCTGGCGACCCTACTTCGCTGGGTATTACAGAGCTGAGCGTATGCCTGTGTATATGCCTATCGGGGAGCGCAGTCCTGTCCTTTGGGCACATTTCCTCCAAGTCACCCGGAGTCAACCCTTGCGCATACTCCCTCCCGATGGCTATGTAGTATCTTCCAGAGGAGGACGGTCTTATCTCATTCATCTCTGGCGTCTTGATCCTTTGAGTTGGGTGAAGATGACCTCATGAAAGTTAACCTCTCAACGAGCCTACCTTTTTTAGCCAAATCAGACCCGCCGGAAAGCTTAGAGTCCCACACTCGTGCGGTGTGGGATCGTTTTTGGGAATTTTGGGGGCGATGCGGCTCTGAGAATTCTCCTTGTTTGCTTCAGGCTCTCGCTACCGCTGCCTTTCTCCACGACTTTGGCAAAGTGCATCCGGCGTTTCAGAGACAGCTTATTCGGGTTCAAGGTCAGCGGTGGGGACACCGCCACGAACTGCTCTCGGTAGCGTTTGTACGATGGTTTTTCCCCTTAGACAGCCCTAAAGCCTTTTGGGCTGCTGCAGCGATCCTAACGCATCATAAGGACCTTAAGATTCTCTTAGAGCGTTATCCGCCTGGGCATCCGGAGGATTGGTCCTCGGCCAGTCAGCCGCTTTTTGACAAGTTATGCAAGCCGATAAGGTTTGACTCTCCTGAAGCTACCGAAAAGTTGCGCAGAGCTAAACTTGATCCTCCACGCAATTCAGTTGTCCCTATAGAAGAGCTTGCTCGCTGGACCGAGCATACTTTCCCGTCATGGTGGGAGCAAAAAACGGGTGAGTCTTTCTGGGGTTGGACAGAGGTCCCTACCTGCACAGAGAAGTGGCCAGAAAAAGCGTACGAGGCCGTTCAGCACCTTCTCAGGCAACTTGAGAAGAGATTCACCGACGACAAAGAATTCAAAGGGTCTTCGGAGAAAGCTAAACTGGCTTTATTTCAGAGCCGAGGCTTTCTACTCTTAGCTGATCGGCTTGCCAGCGCTGGGGGTAAAGCTCTCCCCTCTGTACCATGGGAAATGATCCAGCGCAGCTTCCCCACTGAGCGTCATCCTCATCAGAGCGAGGCCGAGGCTTCGGGCGACCACCTTCTTCTTATCGCCCCTACAGGTAGTGGGAAAACCGAAGCAGCTCTCCTCTGGGCCTGTCGCTTAGCCCGGGATGCTCCTGAGAGAATCCTGTACTATATCCTTCCCTATCAAGCTAATCTCAACGCTATGTGGCACCGATTTGTAGAGCGATACGGAGTGCCACGGGAATACCTGGCCTTATGGCATAGTCGTAACCTCATGGCTCTGTATCATGAGCTTAGAGAAAAAGAAGGAGCCGAAGCTCAGGCTTATGCGCTACATGAGATGAGCCGTCTTTTCTACCCGCCTATTTTTCTTACGACGCCCTACCAACTTCTCAAGGTTGTATTTGGACTGCCAGGGCATGAATGCCTCCGTACCCACACTTACCGAGCGCTGCTTATCGCTGATGAAATCCACGCTTATGCTCCTCGTCGGGTCGGCCTTATGCTGGCCCTCTTTGAGAAGCTCATCACGGAAAATCGGGCCCACCTCTGTATCATGACAGCGACCCTGCCTCGCTGGATGGAGAATGCATTTTCTCGCATGCTTCCCTTACAGAAAGTGAGGCCCCCAAGGAGCTTCCTTTGCGAGTTTTCTCGCCATAGGCTCTTTCTCAAGCGAGGGCGAATCACAGATGAGGTGATCCTTAGGGAAGCCTTAGAGAAAGCTCAGCAAGGACGGAAGGTTCTTCTCGCAGTCAATACCATTGACACTGCTCAGAGAATTTACGAGAATCTCAAGCGTCTGAGGGGAAGCTCGTCGTTGTCTCTTCTGCTGCTGCATAGCCGTTTTTGTGCTAAGCATCGTTTGGAGAAGGAAAAGGCTCTGTTGGAGTCAGTGAAATCCGAGGGAGGACTCGTGGTCGTAGCGACGCAGGTGGTGGAGGTAAGTCTGGATGTGAGTTTTGATGAGTTATATACGGAGCTGGCACCGATGGAGGCTCTCCTTCAGCGATTTGGACGGATCAATCGGCAGCGCCGCTTCCCTTGGAAGCCCGTGTATGTTTTGAGCCGCCCTGTTTCATGGGACTATCCCTATCGCTTGCGTCGGGTGCTTCGGCGAGTGCGATACATTCTACGGGCCCAGCATGGGCATCGCCTTCGCGAGGAGAGGCTCCCTCAGCTCGTTCAGAAGAGCTACGGAACTCTTGCCCATTCTCTTCTTGAGAGACTTGAGGAGGGATATAGGGATGCCAAGGAGCTTTTGGAGCATACGGTTCTCCCCTTAGAGACGGCTCCTCAAGAGGTGATAGAGGGGTATGAGGCCCTCTTTGATGGGGTTGTTGCTCTACCTCGATCGCTGAAAGAGGACTACGAGAGGCAAGTGAGCCAGGGGTGCTATTTAGAGGCTCAATTGTACTGGCTCTCCTTGCCTTACAGGGTGATACAGCAGCTCAAGAGAGAAGGCAGGGCGCAGTACAATCTGGCGTATCATATCTATGAAGTAGAGGCTCCTTACGATGAAGAGGTAGGTCTTTCACTTCGTTTGCCTGAGGCTGAGCCCAGCGAGGGGCCTAAGCAGCCTAGGTCTGAGGATTTTCTTATCATTGAGTAGATGGGACGACCCTTATATCTTTTTCGGGCTGGAACCCTGCGCCGCCAGCAGCATACGCTCCTTTTTGTAGATACCTTGGGGGAGAAACGATTCTTACCGATTGCCGATATTAGCGACATCTATGTGATGGCGCCCCTGCGGCTTTATACGCATACTCTCCGCTTCTTAGGCAAGCAAGGAGTTCCTCTTCATGTGTTTCATCATCATGGTACCTATGCGGGGTCTTTTTTGCCTCGGCCCACTCGGATTAGCGGAGAGCTGTTTATCGCTCAAGTAGAGCATGCGAAAGTTCTCTCTAAGCGGCTTGTCATTGCGCGCGAGCTGGTCCAGGGAGCGGTTCAGCAAATACGGAAAAACCTTCTTTACTACCATCACCGAGGGCAGGACTTTTCTAAGCAGCTTGCTTTCATAGAGGAGCGTCTGGGCCTTATAGAACAGGCGGCTTCTATTTCAGACCTCATGGGTGAAGAAGGAAAGGTACGGCAGGCCTATTATAGTGCATGGCAGGCTATACTGGGAGAACAAGAGCCGTTTGTTCGTCGTCGCCGACCTCCTACGACGCTACCGAATGCTCTCGTATCGTTTCTCAACATGCTCCTTTATACGCATGTCTTGTCCGAGCTTTATCACACGCCGCTTCATCCGGCGGTAAGTTTTCTCCATGAACCTCGCGCTCGGCGATTTTCACTGGCTTTAGACCTGAGCGAACCTTTCAAGCCCCTCTTAGTGGACAGGCTGGTTTTTCGGCTTCTCAATCGGCGAGAGCTTTCCGAATCCGACTTAGAAGACGTGGGCTCTCTCTCAGGGGTTTTTCTCAAGGAGGAAGCCCGCAAGAAAGTAGTTCGGGCTTTTGTGGAGCAGCTAAGTACCACGGTTCAGCATCGTCGCCTCAAACGTTCGGTGTCATATCGGCAGCTTCTCCGACTAGAGGCTTATAAGCTTATGCGTCATCTTTTGGGCATAGAGCCTTACAGAGCCTTTCGAGCCTGGTGGTAAAGAACATATGGAATTCGCAGATATACAAGCCTGGCGCATCACAGGAACGAAAGTACATTACTTTTTAGTGTGTCATCGGAAGCTGTGGCTTTTTTCTCGGCATATTACCATGGAGCGAGGACATGGGCTGGTGGAAGAAGGTCGGCTATTACACCGTGATGCTTACGAACGATCGCTTCGTAAAGAGCAGTGGTTAGGGGGTTTAGTACGGCTAGACCACACAGAGGGGGGGCTCTTGGTAGAGATAAAGCGCTCTCGTCGTTTGCCTCGTGTAGCACGCTATCAGCTTTTATTCTATCTATATCTACTCAAGAAATATGTCGGGTGGTCGGAAGGTGAGGCGTTTCCCATAGCGGGTGAAATACGTTATCCCCGAGAGCGTCGCAAAGAGCGAGTCGAACTGACCCCTCAGGCAGAAGCAGAGGTAGAGAAAGTCATAGAGGGCATTCGATCGGTGGAGGAGTTGCCTCATCCCCCTGTGGTGCCATATAAGGGGTTGTGTAAGCGATGTGCTTACGCAGAGCTGTGCTGGGGCTAAAGCTACTCTATGAGCTCGCCCCAGCAGATGCAGCCAGAGCGGCCCCAGCACCCACGAGGAGACGGCTAAAGCTACTCTATGAGCTCGCCCCAGCAGGGGCAGACCTGCGCTATGAAGAACGCTAAAGCTACTCTATGAGCCAGTCGGTGTGCCCTCGCTCCTGCCCCAAGGAGGTCTTTTGGACCAGATGGGCTGCTGGCCAGTGAAAGATATAGATACTGTCATAGTCGGAGCGGATGATTTTGCGCAGACCGGCAAGGAGCTCGGCGTAGCGTCCTTCGGTGATTTCACCCTCAAAGACACTATTCTGCACCCAATGAAGGTAACGGCGCAGGTAGCGACACACTTTAGCGACTCGTTCTTGAGCTACATCATAGGTGAGGACGATGTACATAGGAGAAAGTTAGGTATTTTTTAGGCTGCCGTCGATGAGGCTGAACCGGTACATGACTAAGGGTCGACGGCAAGGGGTGTAGAAGGGGGGTGAATACTTTTCGCTGAAGGGGGGATATGTTTGGAGATATTTGGAGGAAAGTCGGTATATTTGCCGAGCCTTCCTACTGTGTCTCTTTCGCCTGAGGCGAGTAGGGGGTGAAAATCGCACCAATGTGGGATTGAAATCTTGCGACTGCAGCTGTGCATCCTCGTTCAGCGGGCGTGAAAATCGCACCAATGTGGGATTGAAATCGGTGTAGGCTTGTAGCTGCTTCTTCTGTAAATAGCGGTGAAAATCGCACCAATGTGGGATTGAAATTTCTTCTGAAGGTCTTGTTTTTAGCCTTACTTCATCGTGAAAATCGCACCAATGTGGGATTGAAATTTTTATTCTGATTATTTTTCTCAGGCTTGTAGAAGAGTGAAAATCGCACCAATGTGGGATTGAAATCAGAGGGCGTAACGCTTATACTTTGCCGCCATTGGAGGGTGAAAATCGCACCAATGTGGGATTGAAATCGGCGGAGGGGACGGAGCGACGTGTGGCGTGGCACGCGTGAAAATCGCACCAATGTGGGATTGAAATCGTCTAGCTGCATGCGAATGCGGTCCGCATCCTCTGAAGTGAAAATCGCACCAATGTGGGATTGAAATTTTCTCTTTGATTGAGGAAAGATACGAGATATCTGTTGTGAAAATCGCACCAATGTGGGATTGAAATGAGGTTATGTACTTTCCCAACTGGAACGAAGCGTTCGTGAAAATCGCACCAATGTGGGATTGAAATTGTGTAACCTATGGAGGGCATACGGGAAAATGGGCGGGTGAAAATCGCACCAATGTGGGATTGAAATCGGGGTAAGCAGTAGCCGTGCGGCAAACTGCCCACCGTGAAAATCGCACCAATGTGGGATTGAAATCAGAGGTAGCAGAGTTTTTGAGCTACTGGGCGGGCAGTGAAAATCGCACCAATGTGGGATTGAAATCCGCCGCTCGTTCGCTCGCTGCCGCCGCCCGCAGCTCGTGAAAATCGCACCAATGTGGGATTGAAATGCGGGCAGAGGCGCCCGAGGTGGCGGAGAAGTATATGGTGAAAATCGCACCAATGTGGGATTGAAATGAGGAAAAAGGCTCTGGCGGATTTGCTTGCGCAGCTGTGAAAATCGCACCAATGTGGGATTGAAATCAGCTTTACCATCAGGGACGCTGATGCCTCCAAAGGGTGAAAATCGCACCAATGTGGGATTGAAATTGTGGGCGGGGGACACTTGTTTAATAGCGGTACTCCGTGAAAATCGCACCAATGTGGGATTGAAATTACATACCTTGCGAGTCGCCCCCTCCATCTGGAGGGGTGAAAATCGCACCAATGTGGGATTGAAATTTTCTCCTACGCATATAGTATTCTTAGCCACTAATCGTGAAAATCGCACCAATGTGGGATTGAAATCTTGAGTTCTTCTTGCCTTCTTTGCAGCTCTGCGTCGTGAAAATCGCACCAATGTGGGATTGAAATCAAGTGAGCTATTTCGTGGAAAATGATATAAACCTTGTGAAAATCGCACCAATGTGGGATTGAAATGCGGCAAGCACACGAAGAAAGCTACCGCATTGCCGCAGTGAAAATCGCACCAATGTGGGATTGAAATCTTGCATAGGGAATTCAGCAAAAGGACGACGATAAGTGAAAATCGCACCAATGTGGGATTGAAATACGTTGAAAAGGGTGAAAGTCTCTCTGCTGGGTTTCGTGAAAATCGCACCAATGTGGGATTGAAATCGGCGGCTTTGTCTGCATACCACCGCACGCTCTGCGAGTGAAAATCGCACCAATGTGGGATTGAAATTCGGGTTGCCTGAGTGCGCGCTCGTGCCCGAGCGCATGTGAAAATCGCACCAATGTGGGATTGAAATTACGGCTATTCGTCGGCTCTTGGTGCTCTTAGTTGTGTGAAAATCGCACCAATGTGGGATTGAAATCGGAAAATCTACCCCGTAAGGAGGCGGAGACCATAGAGTGAAAATCGCACCAATGTGGGATTGAAATGTTTTTTGCAGGGCTTTCAGCTCAAGCTCCAAAATCGTGAAAATCGCACCAATGTGGGATTGAAATCTTGAGTTCTTCTTGTTTTCTTTGTAGCTCTGCGTCGTGAAAATCGCACCAATGTGGGATTGAAATAAATTTCGTCCAGAGAGAAGGGTCCGTGGGGCTGACTGTGAAAATCGCACCAATGTGGGATTGAAATGAGCGCCGCCTGCCTGTCCCGCCTGCTGCTGGAACTGTGAAAATCGCACCAATGTGGGATTGAAATCTCGCAGCCACTCCCACGCCGCGGTGGGAAAGGTAAGTGAAAATCGCACCAATGTGGGATTGAAATCGTTATATCTATATCCTGCGGCGTAGGGAAGTAAGGCGTGAAAATCGCACCAATGTGGGATTGAAATCGGCGTGATAGTAAATAGTCCCCTGCGACACGTAGTTGTGAAAATCGCACCAATGTGGGATTGAAATTAAGCTGCAAAATCATCTGCGCTTGCGTTCGTCAGCTGGTGAAAATCGCACCAATGTGGGATTGAAATCTTTGCGAATATACGACTTTTTTCGCATTTGCAAGTGGTGAAAATCGCACCAATGTGGGATTGAAATGCGGATTCAACAGAGATAAGAAAATCAGATGAAGAAGTGAAAATCGCACCAATGTGGGATTGAAATTGAGCGTGACTACACGGGTGAAGTAGAGCGCGAGGTGTGAAAATCGCACCAATGTGGGATTGAAATAGTAGTCAGCAGGAAAAGTGAGCGTCACAAAATAGAGTGAAAATCGCACCAATGTGGGATTGAAATCTCTCTGATGCAGTGAAGAAGGTGGTGGTGAGGTACGTGAAAATCGCACCAATGTGGGATTGAAATAATGGAGGGGGCTTTTTATTTCTGTTTGTTGGCATGGGTGAAAATCGCACCAATGTGGGATTGAAATCGTAATCAAAGCTTTGACTTTGCCCCGAACGTACCAGGTGAAAATCGCACCAATGTGGGATTGAAATTGTAAATGATTTCGTGAGAAAGATAACATCATCTACGTGAAAATCGCACCAATGTGGGATTGAAATGTTTCATCGCTTACGGCGCTTTGGATAGGTTACAATGTGAAAATCGCACCAATGTGGGATTGAAATCAATGGGTGGGCGATACTTCGTTTGGACGGGGCGAAAAGTGAAAATCGCACCAATGTGGGATTGAAATGCGTGTCGCATGAGGAAGTTTTCCACCTCCGCAGTGATTTAAAATCGCACCAATTTGGGATTGAAATGATGCGGAGGACTTTGCCGATGTAGTGCGT
>JAOAHZ010000004.1:240582-240880 GCA_026414975.1 Bacteroidia bacterium | reverse complement strand
TGCGTGTAGTTGTGAAAATCGCACCAATGTGGGATTGAAATTACTTTTCTTGATTAGGTCAGTGATGAATGATACAAGTGAAAATCGCACCAATGTGGGATTGAAATCACACGTTCCAGCAGGCGCTCTGGGGGACGGATGCTGCGTGAAAATCGCACCAATGTGGGATTGAAATCGCTACACTCCTAAGGAGGTCGCTATGTTATACCGCGTGAAAATCGCACCAATGTGGGATTGAAATAAGGGAGACTTAGAAGATCTTGTTTTTCCTACGACGAGTGAAAATCGCACCAATGTA